>JAJYOU010000009.1 GCA_021795965.1 Chloroflexota bacterium | reverse complement strand
GTAACAATTTCAACCATCATCAAAAATTTTTAGCAGGAGGCGAGTATGTCAATTTCAATAAAACCCCTTGGCAATCGCGTGGTAGTCGAGCCGATCGAACAGGAAGATGTCACTGCGCTCGGCATCGTGTTGCCCGATACAGCCAAGGAAAAACCCCAACAGGGGATGATCCTGGCCGCCGGTCCCGGCGAACGTGATGAAAAAGGTAATCGCGTTGCGATGGACGTCAAAGTTGGCGATAAAGTCCTGTTTGCCAAATACGCAGGGACTGAATTGAAACTGGATGGCAAGAAATTGCTCATCCTGCGCGAAACCGACTTGCTCGGTATTGTCGAATCTAAGTAACATTTGGAGTGAAGAAATATGGCCGCAAAACAGCTAGTATTTACTGAGGAAGCCCGCCGTAAGCTTAAGAACGGTATGGATGTAGTCGCCAACGCGGTTGCAACCACTCTTGGCCCGAAGGGCCGCAATGTCGCCATCGACCGCAAGTTTGGTTCCCCCACCATTACTCACGACGGCGTGTCTGTTGCCAAGGAAATTGAACTCGAAGATCCTTTTGAAAATATGGGCGCCCAGCTTTTGAAAGAAGCTGCCCAGAAGACCAACGATATCGCTGGTGACGGCACCACCACCAGCACGGTCCTGGCTCATGCCATCGTGACCGAAGGTCTGAAATCTCTGGCCGCTGGCTACAACGCCATGCTGGTCAAGCGTGGGATTGAAAAAGCCGCTGATGAAATTGTTGCCCAGCTTCGCAAGAGTGCTGTCAGCATCGACACCCGCGAGGAAATCGCGTCCGTCGCGACTAACTCAGCTGCTGATGCTGAAATCGGTAACCTGATTGCCGATGTGATGGACAAAGTTGGCAAAGACGGTGTCATCACGGTTGAAGAATCAAAATCCATGCTTTTCGAAACTGAGTATGTGGAAGGTATGCAGTTTGATCGCGGTTACATTTCCGCTTATTTTGTCACTGATACCGAGCACATGGAATCTGTCATCTCTGATGCTTATATCCTGATCAATGAAAAGAAAATCTCCGCAGCCCAGGATATCGTCCCCATTCTTGAAAAACTCGTCCAGATTGGCAAGCGCGAATTGGTCATCATCGCTGAAGATATCGATGGCGAAGCTCTTGCAACCCTGGTTCTGAACAAATTACGCGGCATGCTCAACGTCCTGGCAGTCAAGGCGCCTGGATTTGGTGATCGCCGCAAAGCCATGCTCCAGGATATTGCCATCCTGACGGGCGGCACCGTGATCTCCGAAGAGACCGGCCGCAAGCTCGAAACCACCACCCTGGCTGACCTGGGTCGTGCTGAAAAGGTCACCGCAGACAAAGACAACACCACCATTATCGGTGGACGCGGTGATGGTTCCGCCATCAAGGGACGCATCGATCAGATCCGCATCGAAATTGACAAGAGCACCAGCGACTACGATAAGGAAAAGCTCCAGGAACGCCTGGCCAAGCTTGCCGGTGGTGTCGCAATCATCCGTGTGGGTGCTGCAACTGAAACCGAATTGAAGGAAAAGAAACACCGTGTTGAAGATGCACTTTCTGCTGCCCGCGCGGCTGTGGAAGAAGGCATCGTTGCCGGCGGTGAAATCTCCCTGATCAATGCAGGTAGCGTTCTGGATGGTCTTAAACTCGAAACCGATGATGCCCAGATGGGTGTTGCAATTGTTCGGCGTGCACTCGAAGCCCCCATTCGCAAGCTTGCCGCAAATGCCGGGCAGGATGGCTCCGTTATTATTGACGGTGTCCGCCGCGAAGCAGCTGCCAAGAAGAACAAGAACATTGGCTACAATGTTCTGACCGGCGAATACACCGATATGATCAAAGCCGGAGTCATCGACCCTGTCAAGGTGGTACGCGGTGCGCTTGAAAACGCCGCTTCCATCGCTGCCATGATCCTGACCACTGATGTGTTGATCACGGATATTCCTGAAAAAGATAAACCAGCGCCGATGCCTCCGGGCGGCGGAATGGATTACTAAACCGATCTTAAAAAATCAGGGCGAGTTTTCATCGCCCTGATTTTTTTAATTAATGGTAAATTTTAATATTCACTGCGCCATGATGAAAAAAATAAATTTTGCTTTCTCATTGATGATCCTTTTGACGATGGTTGCCTGTTCGGGAGCTGGAAATACTTCTGAACCGCGCTCATCCCTGATGCCCCTGGCTTCTTCCGCGCCAACGGTGACCAAAGATTCGCTTGCTCCAACCCTGGCGATGTCTTCTTCCATTCCGGAAGTTGCGAAACCGGTTCAAACTTTGGCGCCGCCTGATGAAACCAATGTCCCCTTGCCAACACTCACCAGGTTGATAAAAGGTTGGATCAAGGTTGGCCCGGGTACCATCCTGTGCCCCATCCTGCTTTATCACCGGATTGCTTTTTCGGCGAGTAATGATCCTTATTATGTGACGCCAGAGGAATTTCGGACCCAAATGGAGGCTCTAAAAAACTGGGGGTATACTGCCATCCCGATTACCACTTTGGTAAAAGCCATCAAACTAGGCGCGGATTTACCCGAACGACCGGTGGTCATCACCTTCGATGATGGAGATGAAACGGTTTATTCAACGGCATATCCGATCCTGCAGGAGTTGGGTTTTGAAGGGGTCATTTACCTGGTGGTGAAGTATGTAGGTGCAGACGGTTACATGAATGTGGATCAGATTAAAGAACTGGCAGCTTCCGGCTGGGAGGTGGGCAGTCACAGTTTGACCCACACTGATTTAACTTCCAGCACAAATGTTGAAGATGAAATTGTCTATTCTCGCCTCAGGCTGGAGCAAATGCTTGGGCTGCCTGTCGAAACCTTTGCGTATCCATTTGGCAAAAAAACAGACAATATGTACAGCACGGTGATGAAAAATTACCAGGCTGGGTTGGGATTGGGTGTTTCTTTTGCGCAGAGGCGTGAAGATGTAACCTTTCTCTGGCGAAGACCGGTTTATTACGGGACAGATTTACAAACCTTTGGCAGTTACCTGCCCTGGAGTGCTCCTCCGGAACCTTGACCGGATCCAGTCTTGACAGGTCGGGAAAAGTGGTGATAATTATCATTAACAGGCGAGCCTTTCCGAATGGCATTGACAGAGGAAAGTAGATTGGCAGAAGTTGCCAGAGAGGTGCAGGGTTTGCTGTGACCTGCACTCAACCCAACCCCATCGAAGTTCCCTCTCGAGCCGCTTGAGTGAAAAATTGGTTGTAAAGTAGTTCAAGCCGCGACCCTGGCGTTATCAGGGAAACCGATGTCGGTCGGTTTAAGAGGACTGTGGATTCACAGTCAATTTGGGTGGTACCGCGGGAATTTAACTCTCGTCCCAGAGTGGACGGGAGTTTTTTGTTGGTTCCTGGAAACCTGTCAAGGTTACTGGGAAGATATTTCTGGAGGTAGATATGCTGGAAAAATTGGATGAGATTGAAAAGAAGGCACTCGAGTTACTGGCGATGGTTGAAGATGAAGCATCGCTCGAAGCCTGGCGAATCGCGAATATTGGCCGCAGCTCTGCTGTGATGAATGTTTTCAGCCAGATGGGTGGACTTTCAAAAGAAGAACGCCCCCTTGTTGGGCAGAAAGCCAACCAGGTAAAAACGGCACTTGAAAAAGCTTTTGCAGAACGCGTGGAGACCATTAAAACGGCTGCACTGGCGAAATCGCTGGCGAACGAGAAGTTGGACATAACTCTTCCCGGACGGCCTGTTCGAAGGGGCGGGCTACACCCGGCAACCATTGTATTGAGGCGAATGCTGGGAATTTTGGCTGAAATGGGTTTTCAGGTTTACACTTCGCGCGATGTGGAGACGGATGAGATGAATTTCCAGGCACTCAACTTTCCGCCGCATCACCCGGCGCGTGAAATGCAGGACTCGCTTTATATTGATGCAGGCGAACGGGGGGACAACCCGGTTCTACTGCGGACGCATACCTCCCCGGGGCAGATCAGGGCGATGCGCGAATTTTCGGCAGAAAATCCTGAGAATCCGCCATCGATCCGGATTGCGCTGCCCGGAATGTGCTACCGTTACGAACAGATCACAGCCCGATCAGAAGTACAGTTTTACCAGATAGAAGGCCTGGCGGTTGGTGAGAATATCACCTATGGTGATCTTAAAGGAACCCTGGCAGATTTTGCGCGAAGAATGTTTGGTTTGAATGCCAAAGTTCGCTTCCGGGCTTCATATTTTCCCTTCACCGAACCTTCCGCTGAAATGGATGTGGAATGCTTTGTGTGTGGTGGAAAAGGCTGCCCGGTCTGTAAAAATTCAGGCTGGCTCGAAATTCTCGGGTCCGGAATGGTGCATCCGGTGGTATTACAAAATGGCGGCTATGACCCGAGGAGATTCACAGGTTTTGCTTTTGGGATGGGTCCGCAACGTCAGACAATGCTGCTGCATCGCATGAATGATATTCGCTATTTCTGGGGAAACGATGTTCGTTTCCTTAATCAGTTTTAGGAGGCCAGAATGAGAGTTCCTGTTTCTTGGCTGCAAGATTTTGTTGATATCAAGCTCCCGATCGAAGAGATGGCGCGCCTGCTGACCGTCTCAGGCCTCGAAGTGGATGAAATTCACTATGTGGGCTGGGAAATGCCGAAGGAAAATAAATATGGATTCAAGATCAACGGTCTATCATGGGATAAGGAAAAGATAGTTGTCGCTGAGATTCGAGAGGTGGGAGCGCATCCTAATGCAGACCGCCTGACCTTGTGTGACCTGTATGATGGAAAGCAGCAGCATACGGTTCTGACCGGTGCGCCAAACCTCTATCCATTTAAAGGACAGGGAAAGCTAGCGAAACCCCTCAAAGTTGCATACGCAAAAGAAGGGTCCACTTTATACGATGGTCATGCGGACGGACTGGTATTGGCGACCCTTAAGCGGACAAAGATACGCGGCATCGAATCATATTCGATGGTGTGTTCAGAGAAAGAACTCGGGATCTCACTTGAACATGAAGGTGTCATTATCCTGGATGATGATGCGCCGGTTGGGATGGCGCTGGCTGATTATATCGGCGACGTGGTCCTCGAGATCAATATCCTGCCCAATAACGCTCGAAACGCGAATATTTTAGGGATTGCCCGCGAAGTGGCAGCCCTGACTGGTCAACCACTTAAGAAGCCTGTTTACGAACTGAAGGAATCCGGCGAACCGATCAAGGGCAAGGTCAGTATTGAAATCCGCGATCCGCAATTAAACCCGCGCTTTACGGTGGGCTTGATCCGGGATGTTGAAATCAAGGAAAGCCCATACTGGGCGCAGCGGCGTCTGCGGCTAGCAGGAATGCGCCCCATCAGCAATATTGTGGACGCAACCAACTACACGATGATCGAAATTGGCGAACCGCTGCATGCCTTTGATTTTGATATTCTTCAGCAACGCGCTGGCTGCAAACCGATCAAGATCATCACCCGCGCTGCCGGGCAGGGTGAAAAACTGGTCACGCTCGATAACAACGAAAGAACGCTAAGCCCGACCAATGTCCTCGTTTGTGACGAAAAAGGTGCGCTTTCCATGGCGGGTGTGATGGGCGGGCTGGAGAGCGAAATCCACGACAATACCAAAGCCGGACCGGAATCCAGCCGTACACAGAGCACAACCAATATTCTGCTCGAAGGCGCAGCATGGAATTTTATCAATATCCGCCGGACTGCAAACAGTCATAATCTGCACTCCGAAGCTGCATATCGTTTTTCCCGCGGGGTTCATCCAGGTTTGACAGTGGAAGGCATCCGGCGCTGTTTGTACTGGATGCAAGCCTGGAGCGGTGGAAAAGTTGCTCCCGGGCTGGTGGATGAATATCCACTCCCTGCAATCGACCCGCTGGTGGAAATCACAGAGCAGGACATCAAACGGTCGCTGGGAATCAATATCCCGGCGAATGAGGTAGCGGAATTACTGGAACGTCTCGAATTCAAGTGCACGGTTCGGGGCAAGACCATTCTTGTTCAGACACCGCCCTTCCGCACTGACATCGGTGAAGGCCTGGTGGGTGTGGCAGATATCATGGAAGAAGTTTCGCGCCTGTACGGGCTGGACCGCATCCCTGAAACACGCATGGCAGACCCCCTGCCTCCGCAAAGTGGCAACCTGTCCCTGGAAAGGGAGGAACGCGTTCGCGATATTCTGGTGGAGCTGGGGTTGCAGGAAGTGATTACGTACCGGATGAGTTCTCCTGAAAATGAGAGCCGCTTATTACCCAAATCCGCCCCGGGTCCGGAATTGGATTATGTCAGACTGGCAAACCCAATCGCACCTGAAAAACGGGTCATGCGCAGGAGTTTGCTGGCTTCGGTGCTAAATGTGATCGAACATAATGCCCGCCTCGCCGAGACGCTGGCGATGTTTGAGGTAGGACCTGTTTTCCTGCCCCAGGCTGCAGATTTGCCGCTTGAGCCAAGACATCTGGCGATTGCGCTTAGCGGCAGGTGCTATGGGCAGACGTGGGACACAAAATTAACCCAAAAGCTTGATTTCTTCGATTTGAAGGGCGTAATTGAGGGATTGATGGCAGCGCTGCACCTTGCAGTAAGTTACGAGCCGGCTGATCATCCCACCTTTCATCCAGGAAAGTGTGCTGCGGTGGTCCTTGGGAACAAGACCCTGGGCTATTTTGGAGAACTCCATCCCCAGGTGCAAGCGAATTATGATTTCAATGCACCGGTCATCGCGGCGGATTTTGACCTGGAAATTATGTTTGCCGGGATGAAGGATGCTTTTGATGTGAAACCAGTGGGCGAATTCCCGCCTGTGCTGGAAGACATTGCCGTGATTGTGGATGAATCCGTACCCGCGGAACGGGTGGAAGCACTCATCCGCCAAACCGGCGGCAAACTGTTGGCTTCGGTAAAGCTGTTCGATGTCTTCCGTTCAGAGCAAATTGGCGTTGGCAAGAAGTCCTTGGCATATGCGCTGGTGTACCAGTCCCTTGAGGGAACACTGACGGATAAAGAAGCCACCCAGATCCGCGGCAGAATCATTCAACGCTTGGACCGCGAAATCGGCGCGAAACTGCGCAGTCAGGCATAGCAGGTATTGAGGGCACCATTAACTTTTGAGGTTTTACCTGTTTCAAATTTTGAATAATGCGGAACAGAACGCACAATTGACACTCGTTTGGTGATTAAATGAAAAAACCTGGGGCAATCTGGATTTACCGGAGCGCTCCAGGTTTTTGTTTTAATAGGCAGATTTAAAGCTTCGGAAAGCGGCTGACAACCACCGCTGCGCCTGGTAGCGTTGCCCTGTCACCAGTTTTCAAATCGGCGGGAGCTTTCCCGCTTTCCTTGGGGGAACCTTGGTAAATGAAGATTGGAGTTCCTTCCACGGCAGCGCTGAGTGCCAGGTAGGCCTGACCAGTAAGAGACCCGCTGCTGTCGAGGGAGCAGGACGTCACCCAGCCAATCACCTTTCCTTTTTTGTCCACCACAGGGTCGCCGTTATGCGCCATCCGCTGCCCCTGCTCGCTGAAGGTGAAACGTACGACCACCCCCTTGCGGGTTTTTTCACGCGAGATGAAGGCATCGCGTCCGATGAACCAGGGCTTGTAGGGTTTGACGTAAGAGCCGAAACCTCCTTCTGCCACACCCAGGTCGCGCTCGCCCTTGCCTGAGCCGAGACCCATTTCGTGACCGTAAAGCGGCAGACCAGCCTCGGTGCGCAGGGAATCGCGGGCACCCAGCCCGATGGGTTTGACACCAAAGGGCTCACCAGTTTTAAGGACGGCGTTCCAGAAATCCACTGCCCGGTCAGGATGCACAAATAATTCGAACGCCATTTTTTCGCCGGTGTAACCGGTGCGCGAGACAATCAAATCAAAACCACCCACAACAGCATCGCAAAGATCGGTTCGCTTGAGCTTCATGATGCGAGCTTTGGTTGCAGCATCCACGCCCATGGCGAGTAATATGTCGCGGCTGCGCGGACCCTGCAAAGCAATATCCACCCGCATATCGTTCCCGGCTTTCGGATCTCGCAGATTCCGGATGACGGCTTCATACCCATAGGTTCTGACCCAGGGCTGAGCATGATCAATCCTGATGACACCGTCTCGTATATTTTCGAGCCAGGTACGATCTTTATCATCATTGGAAGCATTCACAACGACAAGGAATTTTTCCGAGCCACGCCGGTAGACGAGCGTGTCATCAATCACATCTGCGTCGGGAGTGAGGAAGTGTGTATAAAGACTTTCACCTGGAGCCAACCCGCCTACATCATTCCCGCAAACCGTATCGAGGAAAGATGCAGCGTCTGCACCGAGGACTTCGTAGACACCCATGTGGCTGACATCAAAAAGACCGGCAGCCTGGCGTGTGGCAAGGTGCTCTTCTTTGACACCAGTGTACTGGACGGGCATTTCCCACCCAGCGAAGGGGACTAATCTGCCACCGAGTGCCTTGTGTACATCGTACAGTTTCGTGCGTTTGAGCGGGCTTTCGCTTTCAATCCATTCGAAAACCGGCAAAGCAGCACCGCTTCCAGAAGTTTTGCCGATATACCAGGGTTTGTCCTGGCTTTTAGCGGGAAGATGTTTTTCGGTGCGGGCATCTTTTTTGGCTTCAGCTACGACCACGGGTCCCGGCAGACGGCGTGGGTCAAAGTCTTTGGAACCATCGAGCATAAAGGAGATATATCCATCGGACAAATCCCGCAACCAAGTGCTAACAACGGTTGCATCACCTGAGGGAACTGCCAGTTGATAAGCGGAACCATCTAAATTGGTCAGACTGCACTGAACGACCAAACGGGGAGTTGCCAGGCTGGTTGAAACCGATTTGCCAGGTTTGAGAGCGCTTAAATCAGCGCTGACGGCAAAATCCAGGAACTGGCGAACGCGTGAACCAGACAGGTCAAAGACAGCGGTTGTCGTTTTGTCATCCACGTAATAGAAATGAGGGTACAAATGGGGAGAGTATTCAAAATCAGAACCGGCTTCTTCGACCATTTTTCTTACTTTTAGCCTGGCGTCATTCAGGACGTTGAAATCCAATTTGGCGCGGCGCACTTTGCCGTGCCGAACCGTTTCGACGCTGTGAGGGGCGCAGGCTAAGAGGACATCGGCGATGACATCTGCCAGGGCGCGGGATTTGGTTTCATCAAAACCGCGTTGGCTGATCCACGGGGTGCCAAGGCGGATCCCGCTGGGATCGATCGAGTTTTTATCGCCTGGGATGGTGTTGCGGTTGACAACGATACCAGTCAGATCGAGGATGCGCGCAGCCTGATCTCCGCTGAGTGCAGTGCCATCGTTGCCTTTGATCCCAGTGCAATCTACATTGATGAGGTGGGTATCGGTGCCGCCAAAAGGAACCCGCAGACCGCGTTTGACAAATTGGTCTGCCATGGCAGCGGCATTTTTAATCGTCTGTAATTGAAGCTCTTTGAACTGTTCAGTTTTTGCCAGTTTGAAAGTTAGCGCGAGCGCGGCGAAAATATGAACATGCGGACCGCCCTGCTCACCGGGAAAAACTGCACGGTCAATTTTCCTGGCGATGGCAGCATCGGTGCTCATCAGGACTGCACCGCGGGGACCGTCCAGGCTTTTGTGGGTGGTGGACATGACCACGTGGGCTACACCGACCGGTGAAGGAACCACTCCCGCCGCCACCAATCCGCCGATATGAGAAATATCCGCCAGGAAGTAGGCACCGACTTCATCGGCAATTTCGCGAAATTTTTTCCAATCTGGCACCCATGAATAGGAGGAATAGCCGGCAATGATTAATTTTGGTTTATGTTCAAGAGCCAGCGCGCGAACATTTTCATAATTAATTTTTTCGTTTTCATCAACATTGTAATGGACGGCTTTGAACCATTTACCCGAGCGATTGACGGATGAACCATGGCTGAGGTGTCCGCCATGGAGCAGGTTCATCCCCAGAACGGTATCTCCGAGGTTCATGAGCGCATGGTAAACCGCGTTGTTTGCCGGTGCACCGGAAAGCGCCTGGACATTGACGAAAATCTTATCAGCGCTGAATCCATTGGCGGCAAATGCTTCGGCACAACGCCGGATTGCAAGAGATTCCACCACGTCTGAATATTCGACACCTTTATAGTAGCGCGGGTCCGAATTGCGACGGTAATCTGCCAGGCGTTTTTTGTAATCCAAGATATCGGATTCAGCCATTTGGCGCATCTCGTCACTCGGATATCCTTCAGAATAAATATTTTGGAAAGCTGACCCCATGGCTTCCCTGACTGCCAGGGGCGCCTGACTTTCAGATGCGATCAGAATCAATTTTCGAGCCTGGCGCTCGGCTTCCAGTTGAGTCAATTCATAGACAGCTGGGTCGAGATCAGCCAGGGAGCCGCGAAAAATAAAATCAGACATGATTATCTCCTGGATAGGTGGTTTAATCTCAGCCTGGAAAGGAAAGCGCCGAGATCAATTGTCAGACCAATTTAAATTTTAGGACGTTAAAGAAAGCAGGTCAAGTGAAGAATGACACTGACAAAAAGACCTCTCCCCGGGGAAAAGTTGAGGTCATTTCAGGCTGGTTATCCTGATCAACATTCAGGTTCAGAAGGAAGTATGGTGGTTTTATCCTCTTTGTTTGGCACGATGCATAAAAACTCAAAAACATCGTCCCCGATGTTCTCGTACCAATGCGGGACATTTTCGGGAATGAAGACAACGTCCCCCTTTTTTACTTCAAAAATTTCATCACCAATCCCGATGCGGGCTTTCCCACCCAGCACATACTGTTCATGTTCGACTGTATTCGTGTGACGAGGCATTCCACCGCCCGTCTCCATGGCGAAACGACGCATCGCAAAATTAGGACCTTCATTCGGGGTGATCAGAACCTGTTTGGAGGCTTTTTCTCCGCCTGCGACAATCTCAGATTTTACATCGACAGCATGTTTGACCGACATATATATTCCTCCATTTGAAATACTTGCTGAAAATCAATATTTTATCTTATGATTTCTTTGGGTCATCCAATGCAAAAATGACCGTTCCGCTTTGAACTTGCCAGAGTGTGGAGGCGTTCAAAAAATCCTGAGAAAAGTGGTTGAAATCTGTTGTCGTGAGCAGTGATTGTTCACTTTTCTCGAGCGTCGCCATGAGATCAGAACGACGCTCTGAATCCAATTCAGCCATGACTTCATCCAGGAGGATGACAGGCCATTCTCCCGTCCTGTCTTTCATCCAGTTTACTTCGGCAAGCTTCAGCGCCAGGAGGGCGGTGCGGACCTGCCCGCGGGAGCCATAATCACTGATATCAACCCCATTGGCGAGAAATCGCAGGTCGTCCCGATGCGGACCGATGGTCGTCACGCCGCGGGCTACTTCTTCTTTGCGAAGTTTTTTTAATTCGGCAATAAAACCGCGCTTGATGGATTCCAGATCGAGAGCAGTTCGATCCAATGGCACATCCATTCTAAGGTTGAACTGCCCGGTTGGACGTGGAATCGGATCGAAGGCAGGGTCATAAGCTATTCGCAGGACTTCTTTTCCCCTGGTCAGGTCCAAATGATTTTGAACCGCCAGACGTTCCAGTTCCTGTATGGATTGAATCCGCCAGTAAATAATCTGTGAACCTGCGCCTGCCAGGCTTTGATCCCAGAAATCCAGCTGGTTTAAATCCCCGCCTCTTTCTGAAAGTTGTTTAAGCAAGGCGTTGCGCTGGGTGATCGTTTGTTGATAATCTCCAAGGGCTTTGGCATAGCCCTGGACCACCTGCGCAATTGCCAGATTCAAGTAACGCCGGCGATCTTCAGGCCCCCCCTCGAGGACCTGCGACATTTGCGGAATGAAGAGGGCGGCATTGAATTGCCCGATCACATCATTCGCACTGCGTTTTACGCCATCCAGAAGAATCTCTTTGCGTGTCCGCCAACCAACCGGTCCAACGGCTTCCTGAATGATACGAATTTCCAGCCTGTGTTTCTTTTTTCCTTTTTCATATTCTGCAACTATACGGGCTACGGCCGGGTTTTCCTTGGCCGCCAGAAAATTGATTAATTGGCGGTCTGAATGGGTCTGGAACGAAGTAAACGCTGCCAGAAAGTAAATCGCTTCCAGCAGGCTTGTTTTTCCCTGGGCGTTGTTTCCGACGAGCAAAACAGCCCGCCTTGGAAGATCCATGTCGAGGCGGGTGAAATTGCGGAAATTAGTCAGGGAGAGATGGTTTAAATGCATGGATCCAGATTGGATGGCTTAATTGTGATGGCGTGTTTGAGGGCGCGTCCCTAAAGAGGATTAGAAACATGATTGTACTTAAGCGGAAGATCTGAGGAGTTGATTTGAAGACTTCGAAGGCCATTTGAGTGAAAGGTGAATCAGGTCTTTAAGCTAAACATTATCCTCGATTTGTTCTTCGGGCTTCCAAATGCTGGTGGCGATATCGGTAAATAAAATGCCGTTGAGATGATCTATTTCGTGCTGGAAAATGCGCGCAGTCCAGTTTTTGAGTTTGAGGGTGACTGGCTGACCATGCCGGTTCTGCGCTTTTACCGTAACCATCACATGGCGGTCAACTTCTCCCTGGTAGCCAGGCACGGAAAGACAGCCTTCGACGCCTTCAATGACATCCACAGATTTCCGCGAGATTTCAGGGTTGACGAGGGTATATAGTTTTTTGGGAGCCAGGTCAGAGTTTTCTAAATTTTCGTCTTCTTCATTTTCAAAATATTCAACCACGATGACACGCTCAGATACTCCTACCTGAGGAGCAGCCAGACCAACGCCCGGAGCCTTGCGCATGGTTTCGACCATATCGTCAATCAGGGTCTGGAGATTATCATCAAAATTTTTAACTTGTTTCGCTTTTTTTCTTAAAACAGGATTGGGAACGGAAACAACTTCTCGGATCGTCATTACAACCTCTATAAATAAAAATTAATTTTTTGGAAAGGAACCTGATTTTACTCTGGTTTTGGTGGTGTGCCCTTTAAATCAGTTTGATTCGCATCATTCACCGTGCGATGATACACCGAAAGCCAATCCGCCATTCGCTCCCGTTCGGCGGCGATTTCCCCATCGGTTTTCTTTTTCAACCAGGCTTGCTGGCGCCGGATGATATCCTGCTGGACGGATGGGGGATCAAAAACATCCTCAAAGTTGAATTCCAGGGTGCCGACCATGATATATACAGTGCCAAAATTGAACAATATCCCGATAAGCCCGTTACGTTTGTATTCGGTACTGAGAATATTTTCCAGTGGGGCAGTCTTTCGATCTTCGGTGCTAAACGGCTTCCGGTAAATATCAATGATCTGATCGCTGGTAACCTGGTAGATGTCATTCAGCCAATCGAGGTATTCATACCCAATATATCCAAAGAGAATAATCACCGCCGAGATGATGAGCAGGCTGAGCCAGAGGGGAACGAAGTAATCGAAGATAAATGGCCAAATGATGACCAGGAACACCAGGGATATGATTCCCACGGCATAGGGGGATGCATCCCGCACGAATCCCAGGATGTGTTTGTGGTATGTGATGGTTGTCCCCTCGATGGTCCGCATGCGGAAGGCATTATTCCACCAGGCTGAGAGAGGAGATTGCCGGGTGGGTTTATAGGGTACGGCAGGTGTAACAGTTTCTGGCGTTGGAATCGAATCAGAATCGATCGAAACCAATCCCAGTTTTTTTCGCAGGGTTTCCTGGATGGTTTCTTCATCTGCTTTTCGACTGGAGTTCTTGGAGCGTCCCCAGTAATCTTCTATCATTGCGGCTGCCAGACTGGGATGGCGGATAAAGTTCATTCGGATTTGACCGGTAAAAGTGCGCACAATGACGGTGCCAAAGGCTAAAATCCGCCCGATGTAGCTGGTGTCATAATCCACTGAAAGTATTGTATCCATACTGGCTTCGGTGCGGCTGTCATAGAGGGCGATCACTTTTTCGAGCCAGATAACCCTCTGGTTGGTAACAATATAATAATCATTCCCCCAGTCAACATAGCGCCATATTCCCCAAAGGAGGTTGATAACGAAAAGAAATCCTCCAACCATCCCAAAAACTGAGCTGTTGAATATAAACGCCAGGGTCAGGAAGCCAAAAATTGGTAAAAGAAACAGGAAGGGCAAACTTAATTCTTGAAACAACAGGAAGGTGTGTTTGCGCTCAAGGTAATAAATAAATTCATTTTCGGCCAGCCAATCAAAATTTAATTTTTGTGCAAGACGGCGGCTGGTTAAAATTATTTCAATATTATTGTGCAAGGCAGGGATTTTTTTGAGCAGGCGCTCGAGGGAGGTACGGAAAAGAATCAAGACTATGGTACCCGGGTCAGCGGTTGCAGTGAATTCACGAGTGGTTGATAAGCTAAGTCCTTCTCCGCCATAATATTCTCCGCGAACCAATGCGGTAACATTCATTTCCTGGGAATTTTTAAGGCGTGAGATTTTTACCAGGCCCTGGAAAACAATCTGCATTGAGTCTGCAGGGTTGCCCTCAGTGTAGATGATCCCTCCCTGTTCGACGGATAATTCCTGTAATTCAGAGGCGATTTGAACCAGCTCCAAATCTGAAAGTCCGATGAAGAGGTGTATTGTTTTGAGAAATTCAACCCTGGTATTGGTATCCAACATGCTTTGATTCTACTTCGCTTTCTTCTAAAGAGGATAAGTTAACTAAAAATCAAACCATGCGAACGATTGTACAACCATAGGAAGGCGTTTCCTGAGTTTGAGGGATGCGCTGATCCAAAATGGAATTAATTGCATCTTCAACGAAAAAATGATCCGGGGTTCGTTTTCGGAAGGTGACATCATCGATTGCTCCGCGGTACCGGAGAAAGCCCTGCTCATCCAACACA
The DNA here is from genome assembly GCA_021795965.1 of Chloroflexota bacterium. Lineage (GTDB taxonomy): Bacteria > Chloroflexota > Anaerolineae > Anaerolineales > Villigracilaceae > UBA5195. The sequence continues at coordinate 64,943 of JAJYOU010000009.1, read as the reverse complement.
AAAATGTGCGGCGTCGTCAACGCCCCCCAAGCATCAGCCACCTTGCAATTTTGATCCAGCAGGACAAAAGGCAGGTCATGCTCCCGGGCGGATTGTTGGATTTGTTCAAGCGTCTCGTTCTGGTTGGATGAAATGTTCAGGATGGCGACCTTCCCAGGATATTTTCCTCCAACATGATGTAAATATTGGTCAGCGCGTGCACTCCAGGGACATTCTGCCGACCAGAAATTGATCACCACGATCTTTCCGCGAAAAGAAGCGAGTGAATGGAGAAAACCCGCTTCATCAGGTAGGCTGAAATCAGCGGCAACTTGGTTAATATCCATGCCTGAATTATAGCCTGAGAAGATAGAGGATACAAATTCGGTAGTTTGATCAGGAGGGCAATCACTGCATTTCCCTTTTTAATCAAAAAACTAAAGTGCCTTCACTTGCACTTGTCATTTTTTTGTTTGCTGAAACCCCGGATGGGAAAATGTGGGGAATTCTAATTTCTAGTCTTCTGAGAGTTGGACATGATAAAATCACCTCACGATGAAAAAATGGCATTTTTGGCTCGGCGTGTTAATCAGCGTTTTTTTCGTTTGGATATCCCTGCGGGGCTTAAGGCTGGGTGAATTCTGGGATGTCATCAAAAGTGCGAATTACTGGTGGATTTTACCGGGAATCGCGGTGTATTTTGTGGCTGTTTGGGCGCGCGCCTGGCGCTGGCATTACCTTCTCAAGCCGGTCAAGTCGATTTCAACCCAAAAGATGTTCCCAATCACAGCCATTGGTTATATGGGGAATAATATTTACCCGGCGCGTGCAGGGGAAGTGTTGCGGGCGGTCATCCTGAAAAGACGTGAAGGGGTGCCAGTTTCCGCATCCCTGGCGACCATCATCGTGGAAAGAATATTTGACGGGGTCGTAATGCTTGGATTTGTTTTTATTAATCTGCCCGAACTGGCACTCCTGACCAGCAACTCCGGATTTTTGGGGAATATTCAGCAAGTGGCTCTTTACGGGACGGCTGCGTTTTCAGCGGCTTTGATCATTTTCCTGGTCGCCGCCATGTTTCCAACCTGGACCATCGGAGTCGGTCAATGGATGATTGATCGCTTTCTGCCTGACAGGTTTCACGGAAAAGTGTCCAACATTATGCATCTTTTTCTGGACGGGTTGGCATCACTGCGTTCACCCGTCAACATCCTGATGGTTTTTGTCACTTCCGTCATCATCTGGCTGCTGGAAACAATTAAATATTGGTTTGTGATGCATGCCTTTGGTTTTACGGTTTCGTTCTTTGCACTCATGCTGATGAATGGTATTGTCAACCTGGCTACAACCATTCCATCCGCGCCCGGGTATATTGGCACTTTTGATGCTCCGGGTATTGCGGTCCTGGTGGCATATGGTGTGGACCAGGCGACTGCCGCCGCCTATACGCTGACATTACATGCTGCCTTATGGATTCCCATTACCTTGCTGGGCGCTTATTACCTTGCCCGGGAAGGCATTCGCTGGAGTGACGCTCTGCGCAAGGAAGCTGAATAAAAAATGGGGAATTTAAGAAACAACAGGTTTCGAGGGAACTTCCTTGGGATCATGAGCGTTAAGCTTTTTGGAGGAAAGTAATGAAAATTGCAATCATCGGCGCAGGTCATGCCGGCATGGCTGCCGCATGGGACTTGCGCAAGGCGGGTCATACTGTAACCATTTACGAATCAGCAGACTTTGTGGGCGGGTTGGCCAGCGGTTTCAAGGAACCTGGCTGGGATTGGTCGGTGGAAAAATTCTACCATCACTGGTTTGCATCCGATAAAGACATGCTGGGGCTGATTGAAGAACTTGGACTGAGCGATAAAGTCATCTTTCCCCGTCCTTACACCGTGATGTATTACAAGGGCAAGTTTTACCCGCTTGATTCGATTCTAAAGGCGATCATGTTCCCGGGTTTGGGCTGGGGAATTGATAAAATCCGCTTTGGCCTGGTGGGATTGTTTTTGAGGTTAACGGCGAACTGGAAAGAGCTGGAGAAATTTACGGTCGATGAATGGATGCGTAAATGGACCGGGAATAAAGTTTACGAGCTGATGTGGGAACCACTCGTGATGGGCAAGTTTGGGGAAAAATATTACAAACGAGTTAATATGGCCTGGATGTGGGCTCGCCTGCATGCACGAACAACCCGGTTGGGAACTTTTGAGGGTGGCTTTCAGGCTTTCGCGGACCAGTTTGCTGAAAAATTAAGGACAGCGGGGGTGGAAATTAAACTCTCCAACCCGGTCACTCACATTCAGCGAAATGATGAGACAGCAAGCCTTGAACTCACGACAGCGAACGGGCTGGAGACTGTGGACAAGGTGCTGGTGACCCTTTCTCCGGGGGCTTTTGCAAATGTGGTACCATCAATACCAAAGGCTTACCTGGATGGCCTGCTTAATTTAAAGTCAATGGGAGCGGTTGTATTAACTCTGTCGCTCAAACATCAATTGTCTAGGGAAGGTTATTACTGGTACAACATCCCTAAAAGCGCAGGGTTTCCATTCCTTGCGGTGGTTGAACATACCAACTACGTATCACCGGATCATTTTGCCGGTGAGCACATCCTGTATATCGGTGATTACCTGGAACCGGAGCATGAATATTTCCAGCTCACCAAGGAAGACTTACTCGAAAAATTTTTACCCAGCCTGAAGAAATTTAATCCGGATTTTGAACCAGGCTGGGTAAACAAATCCTGGCTGTACCGCACCGCCTATGGGCAGCCCGTACCATTTGTAAATCATTCAAAAAACATTCCTGCTATAGAAACACCAGTTGAGGGTCTTTATTTTGCCTCGATGAGTCAGGTGTATCCGTGGGATCGTGGAACTAATTTCGCGGTGGAGATCGGGCGCAGAGCAGCCAGGATAATGACAAAGGATATATAAGGAAACAAGATTATGAAAAAAAGAAAGTTTTTGGTTATTTTGCCAGGCTTGATGGCTGCTGTGCTGATACTAGGCGCATGCAGTTTTGGCGCGGGAGGAAGTCCGACGGAAGCGGTTAATGCGGTTTACACCGCTGCAGCAGAAACGATTATTGCAAGGGCGACAAACATCACCGCCACCCCGGTTCCCTCACAAACACCCCTGCCGACCAGTACACCGATACCTTCAGCAACCCCAACCGCAACTATCACACAAATTACCTCGACCCCGGTCACGCAAAATTATTGTGATAATTCGCTGTATATTAGCGATGTAACGATCCCTGACCATACCGTCATGGCGCCAGGGCAGGTGTTTGATAAAACCTGGAAGTTTAAAAATACGGGTTCATGCACCTGGACTCAAAGTTACACGATCACATATTACAGCGGCGATAAAATGAATGGTGAGCAGAGGTCCATCCTGGTGACTGTAGCGCCTCAAGAAGAAGCCAATATCACCGTCCGACTTACGGCACCCACCAAGCCGGGAGATTATACGGGCAGTTGGATCCTCGCAAACAGCAAGGGACAGTCGTTCGGACAGTTTGTTTGGGTGATCATTACGGTTTCTGATACAGCGCCTACTTTCACTCCAACTCCTGGTGGAACAAGCGAAGCCACATCCACTGCTGTTCCCGCAACCAGCACACCCACGAGCGCGGTCAACCCAACCAACACTATTTCGCCCACGGTTCAACCCAGCGCAACAACACCCTAGCCGTTAAAATCCAACGCTTGAAGTTTTGGCAATCACAAAAAGAAGCCCGATCCTTGTGAGGAAAGGGCTTCTTTCTTTTCTGAATTTGGGGTTGATCTCAGACAACAATACTGACCAGTTTTCCCTTAACGACGATGATTTTTCTGGGTGTTTTACCGTCCAGGGTCTTGACAACACCTTCGGCTGCCAGGGCAGTGGCTTTGACGATTTCATCATCCGCTGAGGCTGAAACAATTACATGGTCACGGACTTTGCCGTTGATTTGAACTGCAATCGAGATTTCGTCTTCTTTTGCAGCTTCTTCATCAACACTTGGCCAGGTCTCGGTGTGGATGGAGTATGGTTTCCCAATTTCTGCCCATAACTCTTCGCTGATATGCGGAGCAACCGGTGCCAACATTTTCAGATAGAGCTCCTGGCATTCCTTCCATTCTTTTGTGCCGACTGCGCCTGCTTCGCGAGCTTTATACATTTCATTCAGGAATTCCATCAGGGACGAAATAATTGTATTAAATTCAAACTGCTCAAAATTGCGGGTGACCCGCTTGAGGGTCTGATGCGCTTTCCGGCGCAAACTTCGCAACATTTCTGGATCCGGTTTGCCACTGACGGGGTCATCAGTGAATAACGACCAGGTCCGACGAATCCAGCGGGCAGAACCTTCGATTCCTTTGCTGTCCCAGGGGGCACCCATTTCCCAGCGGGCAAAGAACATCAGGTAAGCTCGGACTGTATCCGCGCCGTATTTTTCCACGAGGATATCAGGAGCGATGACATTTCCGCGGCTCTTTGACATTTTTTCATTGTCTTCACCCAGGACCATGCCCTGGTTGCGGATTTGAATCCAGGGTTCTTTTCCACTGGTAATGCCAATATCCCGCATGGCTTTGTGGAAAAACCGGGTGTAGAGCAAATGCATGGTGGCATGTTCGATTCCACCTGTGTAGGTGTCCACGGGCATCCAATACTTGTATTCCTGCGGGTCAAATGGACCTGAAGCATAGTGTGGACTCAAGTAGCGCAGGTGATACCAGGAGGAGCACATAAAGGTATCCATGGTGTCTGTTTCGCGCGTGGCGGGACCACCACAAATGGGGCAGGTGGTCTTTGACCAGGTCGGGTGCAGCTTGAGAGGGCTTTCACCGGTTGGTTTCCATGCGACATCTTCCGGCAGCAGGACTGGCAGTTGATCCTCAGGCACCGGGTTCCAGCCATGATTTTTACAATAGATCATCGGAATGGGTGATCCCCAGTATCGCTGCCGGCTGATCAACCAGTCGCGATAACGGTAATTCACTGTTTCTTTGCCAATGCCCTGTTGTTCCAACCAGTCAATCACAGCGGCTATAGCCGGGTTCTTCCGTCCTTTTTCGGTGTTGACCCTGGTTCCGTTGAAATGATCGGAATTGATCATCAAACCTTCGGCGATGAAGGCAGCTTCCATACTGTTCCCGTCCAGTGAAATTCCATTTTCCGGTTGGAAGACAGGGATAATTGGTAGATTAAATTTGCGGGCAAAAGCAAAATCCCTTTCGTCATGGGCGGGAACAGCCATGATGGCTCCCGTGCCATAACTCATCAGGACGTAGTCCGCAATCCAGATTGGGATGCGCGCTAGATTCACCGGATTGACAGCGTAACTGCCCGTAAAGACGCCGGTTTTCTCTTTGTCCAAGGCACCGCGCTGGATATCGGACTGGCGGGCAGCCTGGGCTTTATAAGCAGTGACGGCTGCCTGGTTCTCAGGAGTAGTGATCTTTTCCACTAAGGGATGTTCCGGGGAAAATACCATGAAAGTGGCTCCCCAGAGCGTATCGGGTCGCGTCGTGAAAACCTCGACGGGATCTCCCATCTCGGTCTGGAAGATGACACTCGCACCTTCAGACCGGTCAATCCAGTTGGTCTGGAGGGTTTTTAATCTTTCCGGCCAGTCGGTTCCATCAAAATTCAGTAATTCTTCCGCATAACTGGTTGCCTTGAAAAACCACTGGTCCAGGTCCTTCTTGATGACAGGCGTGCCGCAGCGTTCGCAGTGGCGGTCATCCCCCCAAACCTGTTCACGAGCCAGGGTGGTATTGCAATGAGGGCAAAAATCAACAGGTGACATCTTGCGATAAGCCAGGTTGTTTTTATACAACTGGATGAAAAACCATTCAGACCATTTGTAATATTCTGGCTCACTGGATACGATTTCACGCCTCCAATCGAACATCGCTCCCATGGACCTGAGTTGTTTGCGCATGCGGATGATGTTATCGCGTGTTCGAATCATGGGATGGATGCCACTCTTGATGGCTGCATTTTCAGCCGGGAGACCAAAGGCATCGAAACCCATGGGGAACATGACGTTGAAGCCTTTCATGCGCATGTAACGAGCCCGCGAGTCGGAAGGTGTCATGGCGTACCAGTGCCCGATGTGCAGGTCGCCACTCGGGTAAGGCAGCATGGTCAAGGCATAATGCTTGGGTTTGTTCGGGTTGATATCGGCGTGGTACAACCCATCGTTTTCCCATTTTTCTTGCCATTTTTTCTCGATAGCTGAATAGTTGTACGGTTTGTTCATTCTTTCCTCACTCCAAAACTGATGGTGAAACTTTACCTTTGATCATGAATATCCAGGTCACCGTCTTATCACGATCCTTCCTGTAAATTAATAATGGATGACGGCAGCCCCAGGTTACGTGGAAAAGGTTATATGGCAGAAGATTTTTGAAATTTTATTATTGTTATTCAACAAGCTCAATTATGTTGAAAAATGAAATGGTCAGGCAAAAAATAATAAAAATACCTTCATCCACATAACAGGGACGAAGGTATGACTCCGCGGTACCACCCGGTTTGCCAGAGGGAATATCCCGCTGACCACTCAAGCTGCTGTAACGGGCATCCCGGCTCTGACTACTTAATTTCACCAGAGCAGCTTCCCTTGATAGGGGTCAGGCGAGTTCGGTTTAAACGTGCTCCCGCGGGCACAGCGTCGGGCTTCCACCTTGCTTTCCCGGCTCGCTGACGGGATAACCTACTACTCCTGAAAAACTTTAAAAATATTATATCACGATCAGTTCCAAAAAATTCGGGCAGGTCAAAGACCTGCCCTGTTTTGGTGGACCCAGAGGGATTCGAACCCTCGGCCTTCTCAATGCCATTGAGACGCGCTCCCAACTGCGCTATGGGCCCTAATGCGACGGCTATTCTACATGATAAACGGCAATCCGTCAACCAGTGGACCTGAGGGGATTCGAACCCCTGGCCTCCTCAGTGCGATTGAGGCGCGCTCCCAACTGCGCTACAGGCCCATTTTATTAGCCCAACTATTCTATCTGAAGCAGTTGGGAATGTCAAGCAGGGCTAAAAATGTCCGTGGAGGGTTAATTCCCATAAAATCTGCTTATTTCAAATCCTGAGTTCAGGCAGTTGAAAGGAAAATTTTTCCGCCAGCGAAGGATTGGATACATTTACAGGCGGATTTTCCTGCTCACTACCTACAGGATCAAACCGTCATTCATGATTTCCAAAGTACGGTGAGGCGAGCCCAATTCCAGAGCGAGGTCGCTCACAACCGGGAAATTTAGGAAATCCTCGATTTATAGAACCTGATTTTTTTGGCAACCTTTGAATAGCGTTTTTTCAGGATCGTTAATCCACATCGTTGGGACGCACACCCAGGGGGAAATTTGGACCATTTAAAAACAACCCCAGCTGCCTTAATGAGGCCTTGCCGGGGTTTGATCATCAATCCAATGGTAGTTTGATCTGAAATTACGTTCCGACAACGACACCGCCATCCACGCGCAAAGTTTCACCGGTTATGAATGATGCATCATCTGACGCCAGGAAAAAATACGCATTGGCTATATCGCGCGGCTCCCCCATCCGCCCAAGGGGTGAGTGGGTTTTCAATCCTTCCAGGATTTTTTCAGGCATGCCTTTGATCATATCGGTTGCGATAAAACCTGGGGCAACTGCATTTACCCGGATGCCAAATTTACCTAATTCACGCGACCAAACTTTTGTCATGCCGATAACACCAGATTTTGCGGCGACATAATTGGTCTGACCAAAATTACCATCCAGCCCGACGACCGAGGTCGCGCTAAGAATGACCCCTCCACCTTGCCGCGCCATGATCGGAGCAACAGCCTGGGTGCAATTAAAAACTCCCTTGAGATTGATCGATATGACTTGATCAAAATTTTCTTCAGACATCTGCCCGACCAGCTGTCCTTCCTTGAATTTGATCAATTGTCCATCCCGCAGGATCCCGGCGTTATTGACGAGGACGTCAATTCGACCAAATCTGGTGACAACATCATCGACCCAGGTCTGGACTTCGGCACGGTTGGCGACGTTGACTTTGTAAAAGGCAGCTTTTTCGCCAATCAGCCTGATTGTTTCCTCACCGGCGGTTTCATTCAGGTCGCAAATAACGACCGCAGCGCCTGCTTCTGCAAATTTGAGGGCAGTCGCTTTGCCGATTCCATTTGCACCGCCTGTAACGAGGACTACTTTCTTCTTCATGCTCATATTTACTCCTGTACGAAATAGGAAAGCTTAAATCAGGGTATCTTAACTATAGACTTTTCAATTTTTTTGCGAGAAATTAATTGGAATACAGGAATATTATAAACCGGGTTAAATTATTCCTGTTGATCGTGGAAAGGAAAAATTATTTTTAACACTCCTGTACGCTTCCCCGGGTAGGAATATAAAAATATTTACATGACAAGCAACAAAATTGAACTGATCAGCCCTGAACCAGGAAATAAGTGTTCGACCAATGATGACAACAGCTTGAAAGCATCGCTTTTTCAGGGGGAAAACCAGGTGGGAACGGTCGAAGTGATTGAAATCTTGGTGCTTGAGAACAATTTCGCAGGTTGCTTTTGCCGCACCTGTCAAGGATTTTGCGGTTATTCATGCCAAAAACTGTATCAGCTGATGGTTTGCGGGATCCAGAAAAGGATATTTGAGGTAGGTTAAACCATGTTTATCCAGATTGCCCTTGCCATTCATCAACCTCTCGACTATACTTTTATTTTTGCGGAGGTTGGAGATATTATGTCAAAGCAGCGTATTTTGCTGGTGGATGACCATGAAGTTGTACGACTGGGTTTAAAAGCTCTCCTGGATCGTCACCCAAATTTTGAAGTTGTTGGTGAGGCAAGTTCTGCACGTGAGGCACTTGAACAGGTGGCCAATCTTTTGCCGAATGTCGTCGTAATGGACATTCGTCTCCCGGGCACATCTGGAATTGAGGCTTGTGAAGAAATTATCCAATATTATCCGGAAACAAAGGTAATCATGCTTACTTCTTATGCAGAGGATGAAATGTTATTTTCTGCCATTCGAGCAGGTGCCTCAGGGTATATTCTCAAACAAATCGCCAGCGAAGATTTGATTCGTGCGCTTGAAGCAGTTGGACGGGGCGAAGCCCTGCTTGACCCGGCTGTGACCCAACGAGTGTTCCAGGAAGTTCGAAAAGCAGTGAAAGAAGAAGAAGCTTCTGCTTTTGCACATCTGAGCCAGCAGGAAAAGCATGTTCTTCTTTTGGTCTCTGAAGGGAGAACCAACCGCGAAATTGCAAAGGCATTATTTTTGGGGGAAGGGACAGTCCGGAATTATGTCAGCAGCATCCTGTCCAAACTCGGCGTAAACAACAGGGCAGAGGCTGCGGCTTACGCCGTAGAGCATAATTTGAAGGAATACATTCAAAATTAAAGAAAGTGCGGAGCAATCCGCACTTTTTGTTTTTAATTTCAGGCGAAGGTATGACCGGGAAGAATCAAACAGATGAACCTGGAAGATTGATTTTGACCAGGAATCAGCACGCGAAACTATTCTCATGAATCAAAGTTTACAAATTACAGATGGAACAATAAATCTTCGACTTCCCAAAACCGAAGATATTTCTTCAATTTACCAGGCTGTCCGGGAATCTCTCAATGAACTGAAACCATGGATGGATTGGGCAACGGATACATTTGATGAGGGATCCGCTTTGCGCTGGGTCGAACATGCCAGCCTGGCATGGGAGCATGCACGGGCGTTTTATTTCGTAATAATCGATTCAAAATCCGGTGTTTACCTGGGGAATTGTTCGCTTGACAATCTGGATGAAAACCAGAAAACTTGCAACCTGGGATACTGGGTCCGAACGAGTGCCACCCGGAAGGGTGTCGCGAGCCGGGCTATTCGTTTGGCGGCAAAGTATGCTTTTTTAACTGCGGGGCTGCTTCGCCTGGATATAGTGATTGCCACTGAAAATAAAGCCAGCCAACGCGCCGCACTAAAGGCAGGTGCCCATTTTGTTTGCGAACGGAAAAATGGTATCGTCGTAAAAAATAAAGTTTATGATGCCGTCATCTATTCGATTGACCGGGAGGATGTCGAAGCATAACCTTCATTTCACCTGGATTAATCAGGATTCTTCCCCACTCAGCTCCTGCCAAACACGCTTCATAAACAATGCGTCCTCTTCCATTATGGGACTCTCACATAAAATCCGCCCGCCGGCTTTTGAATTTAACAATGCACGGAAGAGGTCTTTTAGATTTAAATCAGATTCAGCAATGGGTAAATGGTTTTTTTCACCTTTCGGGCCGTATTCAATCCCTGAAAGATGGATATGGAGCCGTTTGAGTGCAGCTTCTCCCAGCATTTTCCCGTATTGATCCAACCGCTGAGACCATTCGGTATACGAATTCATTGAACCATTCCCCGGGCGGGCATGCAAATGGGCAAAATCGATACATGGCATAACACCCTTGATTTGTTTTGACATTTCCAAGGTGTCTTCCAGCGATCCCAGCATCGCACTTTTTCCCATCGTTTCTGGTCGAAGGATAACCGGGTTATTCTGGTTTCGAATTTCTTCAACACAGCCCTTTAAGCGCGGAATCGCAATTTTTAGGACTTCCTCGGGCATTCTCTCAAAGTAGGACCCTGGGTGGAAAATAATATCCGTCGCCCCAGCCAGGTTTCCGTAGTGCGCAGCATCCATTAATCTTTTACGTGATTTGGGCCATTCGTCATCACCTGCATTTAAATTAATAAAATACGGCGCATGCACACTGATGGCGACATTTTCAGATTGTGAAGATTGCTTAATTAATTCGCAGGTTTCTTCAGAAACTCTGACAGATTGAACCCAGCCTAATTCCAGCGCGTTCAAGCCGATTGAATTGCTGAACTGGACCGCACCGAGCGAACCGCCCGGTTTCCGGGGGGTGCCAATCGGAGATCCGACCGTGCCAAAGCGAAAGGATAGGGTCATATTTATTCCTTTCAGGAAATTAAGAGAATAACCGCTGGTTAATTAGGTTAATTTAAAAAATGAAGTAATTTTTCCCCAGAGAGGGGGAGCAAAAATAATCATCCCAATGATTAAAGCTGCGAATGCCGCAATGAGTACTGCCGCTGCGCCAACATCTTTCCCGACCTTTGCCAGCGGGTGGTGATCTGGGCTGGCTAAATCAACAACCGCTTCAATGGAGGTGTTAATCATCTCAGCCGACCAGACCATCGCGATGGTTAAGACCAAGACTGCCCATTTGGTGAGTGAAATTTCAAGCCAAAATGCGAAAATAATGGCAAGAATTGTTGCTGTTGCATGTATCCAGGCATTTTTCTCATTGCGAATGGCATACCCCAAACCTCGAAAGGCATGGCCAAAAGATTCGATCCTGGTTCGAAAAAAGTTTTTCATGCTCTTTTGTTTTATTCCATTATCTGGAGGTTTGGTAAACCCAGGAGAGATAATATCTCAGCTTGCGATTTCCACATTATTGCTTTTCCCTTCGGGTCACCGTGATCGTAACCCATCAAATGTAAGATGCCGTGTACCGTCAGCAGTTGGACTTCATCTTCGGCGGAATGCCCGGCAGATTGGGCTTGCTCAGCGGCGCGCTGGACCGAAATAATAATGTCGCCGAGATATCGATTTCCGGTCTCCGGGTCGATTTCCTCGGAGGGGAAGGAAAGGACATCGGTGGGAGCATCAACACCCATCCAATGAAGGTTGAGTTCATGTAATTGGTCATCATCTGAAAGAACGATCGTTAATTCTGAATCTTCAGGTGCTGCCTGGTGCTTTAATGCAGTCAAAGCACAAGTTTCAATCAACTCGGTGGAAATTTCAGGATGTAAGGACTCGATTTTTTCCAAAAAAATCATGGTTTCTCCGTGGCTATGATTGAAACAGGTTCAATTATTCTCACTGGGGAGTGATTCGACTGCAGGATAAGCTATTCGAGGATGATATAAACCAACGAGGGTGGTCACGAACACTTCTGTAATCACAGAAATGTCTTTCAGGGTGAAGCGGGTGTTTACCAGTTGATTTTCTTGTTGGCAAAAATCAATGGCTTTTATTACCACCTGTTTAATTTCTTCCTCGGTTCGGGGTCGTTCAGAACGGGTGCGAGCTTCAACATTATCTGCGAGCATCAATAAGGCGGTTTCCCTGGAACGCGGTTCCGGACCCGGGTAGCGAAACTTCTTCTCATCCACCTTGGTCGCATCTCCACCCGCATCACTCACTGCCCGGTTGTATTGATACCTGGCAAGTAAGGTGCCGTGATGTTCGAGGATGAAATCAACGATCCGGCGTGGCAGGCGGTATTTTTGCGCAAGAATAACTCCATCGGTGACATGGCTAATCACCGTCGCGGCTGCAACTTCAGGTGCCACATCGTCATGTGGATTCAGGTTGTTCGGAAGCTGGTTTTCAATAAAGAAGGATGGGTTGGCAGCCTTTCCAACATCATGATAAAGCGCTCCCACCCTGACCAGCATGGTATCCATTCCCAGTCTCTCAGCGGCTTGCTCCACCAGGTTTGAAACCATCAGGCTGTGCTGGTAAGTTCCCGGGGCATGGTTCAAAAAATATTTCAGTAAAGGAGCATCTGGGCGTGACATTTCCAGCAGCCTTAGACTGGTGGTGAGACCAAAAAACTCAGCTAAAAAATATTGGAGCAAGAGAGCAACACTTGCAGAGGCAATCCCGTTCAACAAAGTTGCCCCTATAAGAGTCATATAACCAATCCAATCCAAATCATTTGCCGATAAGCGGTAGGCTGTGATCACCGCCATTCCTGAAACAGCTGACACAATGGCAGCCCAGGCAAATGAACTTATGCGATGTGCTTTCCCTAAAGACAGGATCCCGGTCAGGGATGCCAGCAAATAGAATACCATCAGCGTGCTGGCAGAGGGTAAACCAAAAGTAACCAGAATACTGATGGCAATGGATAAAATTATCGCTCCACCAGGTCCAAACAAGGTGGCGATCAATAGACCAAAAGCGGGCAATGGGAAGATATATGGCAGAATTGCGCGGTTGGGAATAACCAGGCGGGCTGAAACGATGAATAAGACAAATAAAACAGAAATGAGCACCAGGCTGAATTTATCATTGTAATAAGCCGGCTTGCGACGCTGGTAATATAACCCGATAAAGGTCATCAACACCAACACCATGGCTGCCGTACTTAAATACTCATAGAATGGATTGGAAATCCTGACCAGACCCATCATCTCCAGGGCTTCTATATTTGCTTCAGTTAAAACTTTTCCGCGGGGAACTACCAATTCTCCTGCGAGGTAGGTTTGCGTAATTGGTTCAACAGTTTGACGGGCTTGAAGGCGAGCGGCATCGGTTAGATCTGGACTATAAAAACTATTGGGGACGATAAATGGGGTTACAAGCTGCACCACGGCTGCAGACTCGCTGTCGTTGAAGACATAGCTAACCATTGATGCAACTCCATCCAGGTAGGAGGAAATGGAGTCCTGTCTAACTGGAGATCGAACAATTTGTTCCAATACACGCAGGGAATCCTGTTGAAGGGCATACCAGCGAGAATCTGAAACCAGGAGGAGTAAACCTGCAGTCTTGGCGTCGAGATTTACTTCAGGTAAAGAAGAAATCTTGTCAAATTTTTCGCCATAGGTTGTTTTTGCATCGCTACGGATGGCGCTTATGGCATCCAGAGTAGATCTTAACTTGGTTATTTGTTGTCGAGCGATACTTTGGTCGGGTTCTGAATAAACTGGCTGAACTTCCCGTTCCGCTGCATCCCTGGCCTGGTTCGTACGGACGCTGCTGATGTACTCAACATTGATGGGTGCTTGAAGGTCCTGAGGCGAAACCTGACCTTCCACTAAAGGCAAACTTGATGGTCGCAGGGAAAGAGGTATTACCAGCACAGCATAAGTAACCAGGCCGGTTAAAACCAATAATAAGAATAAAAGTAGATCGCGTCGGGCGATCTTTTGCCGCGAGTGATTCGGTTTTGTGTTCACGTTTTAATTTTGCAGCAATTCCCGGATGATCGCACTAACCTGGTCGCCTGGCGCTCTGCCTGAGATTTTCGGAACCAGTAATTTCATCACTTTACCCATATCTGGTAAACCGGTGGCTCCGCTTTCTGCAATAGCTTCTTGAGCGAGAGCGACAATTTCCTCCCGGCTGAGTCCTTTTGGCAAAAACTTCAACAAAACATCTATTTCCGCCTGTGCTTCCAGAGCCAGATCTGTCCGGTTCGCCTTTTTCGCTTCGTCAAAGGCTTCTCTGCGGATTTTTATCTCCTTTTGCAATATGGAAAGGACTGCAGGATCATCCAGGGTAATTCGTCGATCTACTTCCACCTGTTTGATGGCGGCAAGAGCCATTCGCAGCGTGCGTTTAGTGACTTCATCACCGCTTTTCATTGCTTCTATAACTGCATTATTAAGCCGAGTTTTCATATCCATTTTATGATTATAACCTTTTCATCTTTTTAAACAAATTTATCGAAAATTATTTCCATAGCAGACCATTATGTTATAAGATTTTTCTTTTCAGCGGCCTGGGTTAGACCCGTCAGGCAAAAAATCTCTTCCTGAGTCATTTTTTGGGAAAGATTAGAGTATTCTTTTACAGTTCTGTTCACTGATGCATTGAATGCCCAATCAAAATTATTTCGTGAGGGATCGTCAATATTCATCCCGGCATGCGAATCCTTTGGAAGAAGAGGGAGTACAAGAGGTTTAAAGATGTCGATAAATGACAGTGCTTCAAGCGGGTAAACTATTTTCCCGGATCGAAGCAAGGCACTACGCAAAATCTCAGCATCCAATGGGTCGATGTCTTTTGCTGGCGAATCTGGAAAGCGCGCTCGCCAGAGATCAACATAATTGCTGTGTGCATAAAAATCCTGAACGGTATGAGTCAATCGACCCATTGCCTGCCGTGCTTTTGAAATCATTCCATTCGTTAAATTGGTGATGACCAGTTGGCGTTGTTCTTCACAATATTGATCACCTGCGACAAATGAGTTGTTATCAAAATGATAACGATCATGACCCAATTGATAGTACCAGGCGTCCTGACCGAGGTTGGCATGAATTACTTCTTCGAGTGCGAGCGGATGAAAATATGGACCGAGCGCCTGAACCGTAATTTCGCGGTGGTAACGTGTCTTCATGAAATCATTTATCCATCATTTTTCCAGATTTAGGTCGAAAACATTAAGTTTTGTAATTATACGCTACGGACAGAAATCAAAACATCCCACCAATTTCGAAATGGTCAACCCAAAGGTTAATCAAAACCGGGAGGAATTTAGAGATTAACGGCAAACGATCTTTTTCGAAATATTTGCGATCTTCTGGAATCAGGCTCGTAATGGCTGTTATTTTCTAATTCAGCGCTTCAGATTTGGTTTGAAAATCATCAAAGCCGGAATGCCTGGCTTGAGCTTACAGGTGCAGCAAGGGTTCGGTTATAATAACGCCCATGTCTCCAATTTATTCAAAAACAGGTGATGAAGGATTGACAGGTCTGCTTGGAGAAGGTCGCGTTCAGAAATTTGATCTTCGAATCGAAGCTCTCGGAGCAATTGATGAGGCTTCAGCCGCGCTGGGACTGGTGAGATCAAACACGCGTTTGGTTGAAACGAACCAAATTACTCTGCAAATTCAAAAAGATTTGTACCAATTAATGACCGAAGTAGGTGCAACTCCGGAAAATTCCAAAAAATTTCGGACCATTGGAGATGGACAGGTCAAATGGTTGGAGAATGAAACGGATTGGATCACCAGAAAAGTGGAAATTCCTCACGAATTTATCCTCTCAGGTGAAAGCTCGGTTGGTGCCTTGGTTGGCATGGCGCGAACAATTATCCGGCGAGCTGAAAGGCGGGTGGTGGAATTATATTATGCAGGCGGTCTTGATAATCCCGCGCTGTTGGCTTATCTCAACAGGTTATCCTCACTTTGTTTTGTGCTCGAATTATTTGAGAATCAACAGGCAGGAAAATCAACAAGGATGGCAAAACAAAAATGATTGGAACGTTAATAAATTTTAGCGTGATTATTTTAGGCAGTTTTATTGGAATATTGTTTGGTTCACGCATTTCTGAAAATTTAAAACATACAGTGATCAACGGCATGGGTTTATTCACAACAGCAGTTGGGGTGCAAATGTTTTTCAATACTGAAAATTCGTTGATCGTTTTAGGCTCGCTTATCGCTGGAGCAATACTGGGCGAATGGTGGCAAATCGAAGACGGACTTGAAGGTCTGGGAATCTGGTTGGAAAAAAGATTTTCAAAAAGCTCAGAAGAAGGATCCAGTAAATTTGCCAGGGGTTTTCTGACTGCCACTGTTTTATTTTGCACAGGTCCGATGGCCGTGTTGGGCGCAATCAGCGATGGGTTGAGGGGCGATTATTTAACTTTGTCGATCAAGTCAATGTTGGATGGATTATTTTCCATCGCGTTTTCATCCACCCTTGGGATCGGAGTTGCATTTGCTGCCTTCCCGGTGCTTTTCTACCAGGGGGGAATCAGCCTGCTGGCTGCTCAATTGAATTCAATCATTACCACCAGCATGATGAATGAACTGACTGCCACCGGGGGTGTCCTCTTGATCGGAATTGGCTTGAGCAGTCTTCTTGAAATTAAGAAAATCAGGGTGGGGAATTTTTTACCTGCGCTGGTGATCGCTCCTTTAGTGGTATTTTTGATTAAATTAATCCCAGGAAAATAAAAAACTGAAACCGCGCTGCCGTAATTCTCAGGAACCTGAAATTGTGGTTTTAAGAAATTGGGTTGTATTTTCCAACCGCGATCCAAAATCATTCCAGGAAACCTGATTCAACCATTTCTGCACGGGCATTGATCTAGGCGGGGAAGACAGTTCGAAATAAAAACAATCGAATAGTCATTTTAATAAGGGCTCAATCTGAGCCTGGAAGGCGGAAAATGGCTGTGCCCCTTCCAATAAAACCCCATTAATCAAAAAGGAAGGTGTTGCCCGAATTTTAGCGGCAGCTGCATCTTTTCCATCCTGGGTTACCTGATCCAAATACAGATTGTTTTTGAAGCAGTTGTCAAATTGATTCATGTCCAATCCAAGTTGTTTGGCGAAGCCAGTCAGGCGATCATCACTAAAATTGCCAGAGTTTTCCCCCTTTTGATTTTCGAAGAGAAAATCATGGAAATTCCAAAATTTCCCCTGATCTCCCGCACAATAAGCCGCCTCGGCTGCGCGGACAGATTCCAGCCCGGCAAATCCACCGAAAGAACGGTATTCAAAATGAACTTTCCCCGTTTTGATATATGAGTCAATGATCTGCTGCTCAGTTTTACGAACAAACAAGGCGCAATAAGGGCATTGGAAGTCTGAATATTCTATGATTTGAACTGATGCATTTGGATCACCCATCGCATTAAACTGGATCATGGGGCGTTGAATTTTTATTGGCTGTCCATTGTTTGAGCTGCCGAAATATAGCCAGATTGCTACCGCAAGGGCGATCAGGGTGGTACCCACGATCAACATAATGCGCTGGTTGCGCTGATCGAGGGATTTTTTGACTGAATGTTCCTGCAGCTCACTCATGATCATAATATCCTTTCATAATAAAACGATCACCCGGCTCCAAATTAGCATCGTTCCGATCAAGCAAAGGTAATCTCAACATCACAACCTGATTTTGCCATCCATCAGGTTATTATCCAGGTTCCCCGCTGTGATAAAGATTGTTTGATCATAGAAGCGAGGAATGCATCAGGAGTGGGTTTTTGCAAAAATTCCCAGGGATTAAAATTGTTGAGAAAAAACGGTGTACGCTTCGGTGGTTAATTCAAATCCAATTTTTTTATATAGTGAGAGGGAAGCAAAATTATCATTCTGGGTGTTAACAGTCAGGCGACGCATGCCCAACCTTTTACAATATAGGATTAAATCCTGAACCAATAAATAGCCAATTCCCAGGCCCTGCACGCGGGGTAAAACTGCCAGCCGCGCCAGGTGAATTCCAAAGGTGCTTCTCGTGCTGATCTGATAACCAACGATTTCACCGTCAAGCAATGCAACTGTGGAATAACCGGGCTGGGTGAAACCGGAAATCAAGGCTGGTCTTGAATTTCTCCAGAGAGGAACAAATCCGGATTTATCCACCTCCTCAACGGTTGGCAAATCAGATTCGTTCATGGTACGAAGGATGACCTTTGGAGACGGTAAGATCTGCGGGGTGACAGTCATGTCATGTTCCAGGACCACAATTTTCTGATTGACGACAAAACCTGCCTGGTATAAATATGGATCAAGCCAATTAACCACTGAAATAGCTGCAGCGATTAATTTTTGAGACTGCAGGGCTTCTTTAGCTGGCTCCCAGAGTGTGTTCCAGGCATCCTGTGTGGAAATAGATTTTGAGTGTGCAAACAGGCGAATCCATGCAACCCCCTCGGGATCTGGTGGGCAAGCCAAGGTGGCGAGTACTGTCCCGGATTGAATCAGGACCCAATACTCAGGTGAACCCAGCCATTCAAGCGGACCGCGCCAATCGAGGTGCCGATGAACGGTTGGTTCGAAATAAATCAAATTTGCGATGGAGTGATAATCGGTCTGTTTAGCTTGACGAACAAAAATTTGCGGAGGGATCATGGGCGGATTTTTATCAAGGTTTTAAAAATATTTTGTTTGATAAACGAGGGATGTTTAATGGAAGAAAGCGAATATCGAATGGAGAAAACAGCCTCAATAGCCCCTGCTTTACAGGTTTCTTGAGTGGGCATAAGAAATAATGTAAAAGGATTGATCAGAACCAATCCCGTTCAAGGTTTCGATGGAAAGTCGATTAATTTTTGGGGTTTCATCCAGTCGACCTGATTTAGCAAGGGTGTGGCTTCATTCCCATAAGCCCCTCCCTGTTTTTGGGTTTTGCCATGTTCATAAGGTATTTGTCCTGGTTCGTTTGCTTCTTCAAAGGAAGCTTTTGGACCTCTTTCCTGAATTGATGCGACACTCAAATTATTCATCATTTCTCCCGCCCAAGATCAGCAACATCCAAACAAAAAAGGCAGTGAATTCAGGAGACAATGCGGCTGCATTTTTTGTAACATTATTCCTGAAAAAACATTTATAAGGTGATTTCCAGCAATCCTTCCGCAATCGCGCGCAACCTTTCGGTTGAAAGTTGGCTTAAATTTACTGCAAGCTCTAGATAAGGTTGATTTTCCGGCGCGATAACAAAACTTCTCAATTCAGGGGGCAGTTTTACAAATTTTTGAATGGCATCCTGGTCAATAATCCATTTGCCTATTGGTCCATTTTTATCCAACAAGTTTTCTGTGCTTTCGCCAAGAACTTTTAAAACGGCTTCCAAATCGGAGAGTGGTACAGCGCTATTGTTGGATTCAAAACTATTTAACTGGTTTTTAGAAATTCCGGTTTCTTCTGAAAGTTGGTCGATAGAAATATTCAATTGAAGGCGTTTTTGCCGGATTAATGCGCTGATCATTCTTTGACGAAGCCCGATGAGTTGAGGAAGCCTGGCAGGATCGATGCTTGTTGTGTCGTACTCGACTGGTTCCTCGCTCAAAAAACGAGAAATTGGTAAATTAAGAGAAAAAGCGATGACTTCGAGTTCGGGTAAGGACGGGGTTTTACGCCCCGCTTCGTAATCAAGAAGAACCGCTGGCATCTCTCCAATTGCTCCTGCTAATTCCCCAACTGTTTTGTGTGCCATCATTCTCGCAGCGCTGATCAATGCTCCTAATTTTTGGGCTTGAAGATTAATCTGGATTTGACCGCTCATCTTTGCATCTCGTTAATTTATTCCCTTTTTCGAGCCAGCACCAGCCCGTGAGGATGATTATACTCGACAAAAAATCACGGAATTATTTCAACAACCCATCCGGGTTGTGATTTAGCGTCTTTTGAGGATAGCGCTCAAATTCGCCCCGTAAACTTCTGGGGCGAGTTTGAAGCCAGCTGCTTCAAGGCGTGGCGTAAAAAGCGGGCGGATACCGGTCGGTTTTAATTCTCCAGCGATCATTCCTTCAGAGGAAATTCCTGTTTGTTCAAAACGGAATATATCTGTCAACACGATAGTATCACCTTCCATCCCCGCCACTTCTGTAATTGCTGAAACTTTTCGGGAGCCATCTTTATAACGAGTTTGTTGAATGATTAGATCAATTGCAGCAGAGATTTGTTGACGAATAACCTTGATTGGTAAATCCATACCTGACATCAGAACCATGGTTTCCATTCTGGAGAGGGCATCGCGTGATGAATTGGCATGGAGGGTCGTGAGCGAACCTTCATGGCCTGTGTTCATAGCCTGTAACATATCCAGGGTTTCTCCGCCGCGGCACTCACCGACGATAATACGGTCTGGACGCATTCGCAAAGAGTTTCTAACAAGATCTCTAACGGTCACTTGACCTTTTCCCTCAATGTCGGCAGTTTTTGTTTCCAACCGGACAAGATGTTCCTGTTGAAGCTGTAATTCGGCTGCATCTTCAATGGTGATAATACGCTCACTTTCAGGAATTAAACTGGAAAGGATATTCAGAAAAGTGGTTTTACCGGATCCTGTTCCCCCAGAAACGACAATATTTAACTTGCTGATGACGCAAGCTTTTAAAAACTCAGACATCATCGGGGAAATAGAACCAAGGTCAATTAATTGCTGCATTTTGAGTTTATCTTTTGCAAATTTTCGGATGGTGATTGAGGGGCCATCAATCGCAACCGGAGGAATGACTGCATTTACACGGGAACCATCCGGTAAACGAGCGTCAACGGTTGGAGAATCAAAATCAACACGACGTCCCAATGGCAGGATAATACGATCAATAACACGTAAAACTTGTTCGTTGCTTTCGAAGGTGACAGATGTTTTAATTAGTTTTCCTTTTTTCTCAACAAATACGAGTTTTGGACCGTTGACCATCACTTCACTTATTTCAGGGTCGTCAAGTAAAGGTTGGATAGGTCCAAAGCCAAGCACTTCATCCCGCACTTCCAGAATGATTTTCTGCCGGACATTCGCAGGAATGCTTGACGGCAAACGAGCAAGCAGGCTGGTTATTTTATTATTAAGGAATGATTCCCGCTGAGATATTTCTGGATTTTCAACTTCCAATTCCCGCGAAATGCTATCGATTAGGAAATGCTTCAATCTGATAAGTTCAGCTGGAGCGATACCAGCGGAACCTGAAGATGAATTAAGCGTCATTATTGATCTCCTGATTTGTTTTCGTCTCCAGCTGGGATTACCCAAATAATTTGTGCCCGAGAGACGCTTAAAAAATCAGCTTGGTATACTAATAATCCGGCATTTGAAAACACTTTTGCATCAGTTACCGCCAAAAAAGCCTCGCCACGATCCAATTCATCCTTTAATCTTTCGTTCAATCGAACATGAACAAAACCTTCAATCCTGTGGGTGGCGGTTTGAATGATCGCTGGGACTGTGGCTTTGGAAATGACATCTGTATAATATTTTCCCTTTTCGTTGAACTCAAGGTTCATAACATCCTCTCCTAAATCATTGGTTTTAAAAAATTATTTCCTAATGTGAAATGCAGGGATTGAAACACCAAATTGTTTTTCTTTCTTCAAATCTACCGACCAAACTAAATATTATCACCGCTTTCAATGGGTGGCATCAGGTAACCAAGGCCGGATCGGGTAACAATATGCTTGGGATTATGGGCGTTATCCTCAAGCTTTTGTCGCAGCCTGGCAATACTGACCCATAATATTTCCTTGTCGTTTCGATATTCCTCCCCCCAAACACTGGCGAGTAAATCTTCAGCACTCATAACACTACCCACGTTATGAGCAAACTGTAATAAAAGTCGATATTCAGTAGCTGAAAGAAATACCAGTTGGTTCCCCTTCCATACTTCTGCCCGGGCAAAATCTATTCGCAGATTGGCATGCGCAAAGAAATGACTTTGATTAATATCCTTTGAGAATTGAGACCGTCGTAAAACTGAGCGAACACGCGCCAACAACTCTATAACTGAAAAAGGTTTGACCAGGTAGTCATCGGCGCCCAGATCAAGACCGCGCACCCGATCCTGTTCTTCACCTTTTGCGGTCAAAATTATGATTGGGACGTTGGAGAATTGTCTGATGCGTTGACAGGCTGCGAAACCATCCAGCTCAGGCATCATGACATCCATCAGAATCAAATCAACCGGTTCAGAAGAGAAGGTTTCAACAGCCTGAAGTCCATTAGCCGCTGTTAAGACTTCATAACCTTCCGTGCGTAAGTTTGCTTCAAAAAGACGAAGATAGCGGGGTTCATCATCAACTATCAGTATCTTCGTGGTCATGGTTTTCTCTTTCATGGTTACTGGCGTGATTGTTTGGCAATTTGATAAGGAAGGTTGTTCCCATACCTGGTTGAGATTCCACTGACATCTTACCACCATGAGCATCAATAATCTTATTACAAATAAATAACCCCAACCCTGAGCCACTCCCACCCGTGCCCGGCACCCGGTAAAACCGCTGGAAAAGATTGGGCAAATATTCGGGAAGAATGCCTGGGCCGGAATCGGAAAATTTTATGATGTAAAAATCAGGGCTTTCCGTTAAAGATATCTTGATGGGTGAGCCAGGTGCATATTTTATCGAGTTGTTAAATAGATTGGTTAAAACTTGAGAAATTCGAAGACTATCTATCCGGATTACAGGGCGAACTTCAAAATCGTGATCAATTTGTAAATCCTTCACCACTGATTGTATCCGAGCCGAGGTTTCGATAATCAGGGTGTCAAGTTGGGTCAAGTGTGTTTGCATGGGGAGAGTGTCGCTTTGCAGGCGGGATGATTCGAGGATGTTTTCAATTAAACCCGTCAAGTAATCGGCTTCGTTTTCGATAATGCTCAGGAATTCGTGACGGGTGGCTTCGTCCCACACTGCATCCTTTCGCAATAAAGTTGTCGAATAGCCTTTAATAAACCCGAGGGGTGTTCGCAATTCATGCGATATAGTTGAGATGAAATCATCCTGTAACGCAATCATGCTGCTGGCTTCGTGTAATGCATTAATTTCCTCATTTAAATTTTTGCGTTCAATCAAACCAGCAAATTGTGAGGCGATATACCGAGCCTGGATGAGGTGTGTCTCACTGTAAGATGGTCCGGCGAAGCGGACAAAGACCAGGGCACCCAGCACTCCGGTTGAAGTAATTAGCGGCAGACCGAGTAAATAAGATTCTTTAAGTCGATCGGAATTTGGTGGATTGTTGGATGGCTCTTCGAGCACGATCGTGTTATTTTGGATGACCTGCCGGGCAATATCTGATCCCCATGCCAGGTCTGGTCCCGAAGATTTTCCCCGCCCTACCGCCCTGGCGTAAAGAATATCGGTTAAATCGCTTTTGGTTTGATTATGTAAAAATAAGGCGATGTTATCAAAAATAAAAAAAGGAAAGATACACTCCAGGATCTCATCAAGAGCTTGTTTCCAATCACCTTTTTGGTTCACAATTTCAGCGATTTTCAGGTAATCAAATGTTCCGTCACGTGAGGTCAATTTTAGGATGCCTTTGTTGACATTAGGGGAAAAGAGATGGAAGTACCTTTTCCTATTTCGGATTGAATATTGATCTTAGATCCATGCGCTTTAAGGATCTGAAACACCAGGGACAAGCCAAGTCCGGTTCCGTCGTATCGACGTGAGGCAGAACCATCGATTTGGTGAAAAGGCTCAAAAATATCAGTTATATGTTCTGGAGAAATTCCAATCCCCGTATCGCTAATGATGATAAGAATTGACCCAGGAATAGTTTCATTTTTCCTGATCGTTAAATTGATCCTGCCTCCTGGATTTGTAAATTTGAAGGCATTATCAAAGAGTTGAGAAATGACCCATGTGATTTTATCTTCATCCACCTGAATGGAGGGTAAGTTCTCATCAATATTTGTTTCTAAACTTAATTGGAGATCATTAGCTCGTGGTTGAAAACGGGTTAAAAGCTTGGCTGTCATTGTTTTTACATCCAAGGGAGCGATGTTCAAAGTCATTTGTCCCTTGGATGCCTGTGAAAATAGAATCAAGTCATCGATCAGAGTCTGTAAGCGTTTTGATGCTCTTAAAATGACCGCCAAGGCTTTTTTTTGTTCCGGGTTAATACTCCCAAGTGTTTCAGCGATCAGCAAGTCAAGATAACCCAGGATGTGGGTCAGTGGTGTGCGAAGCTCGTGCGAAACATTGGCAATCAAATTTTCCTTTAATTGGCTCAATTCGGAAAGATGCCGAAGGGCTTCCTGCAATTCAAGGGTGCGTGCCTGGATCCGTAATTCAAGGCTTGAGTTAGAGTCCTCCAGTGCCTGGCGTAAACGAAATATCTGTTCCGTAATGGCCTGGTCGAGTTTTGGGCGATCAAGGAAATTCAGCTCCAAAATAGCCTGCCCAAGGAGAATTGGGTTTTCTTTTTGATTATATTGATCCTGGAGGGCAAGTGCCTCGGATAATTGATCGTTCGTTAGCAAGCCCATTTCTACGAGTTGGTCTCCCAATCGCGGCACCAAAACCTCAGGACTGATGAGTTGCATCATTTCCTTCAACCCGGATTCATTTTTTCTGCCAAACCCATTCTCCGTTAATCATGGTTCCAGTTGATTCCATGATCAATAGATTCTCTGGAGGGCAATGAAATGGATCCTCATCCAAAACAATCAAATCAGCAAAATAACCGGGTGTTAATGTTACCAGTTCATTTTCACGACCTGCCACATAAGCAGCCCCGGTTGTGGAGGCTTGCAAGGCTTCTGCCATGGTAAGACATTGTTCCGGGTGCCAGCCTGCTACTGCGGGGTTTCCATCAGACCGGCGGCGAGTGACTGCACTATAGAAACCACAAAAGGGATTTGGAGCTTCAATGGGGGCATCTGAACCAAACACAAGAGCTGCTCCAGCGTTGAGTTGTGCGTGCCAGGCATATGCCAGCGCGGCACGTTCCCCCCAATATTTTTCAGTCGCGTACCTATCCAAGGTTGCGTGGATTGGCTGCAGTGAGACGCTAATTCTGCCTTGGTCTATAACCAGCGCAGTGTGATCCTGATTATTTTGATCAAAGCCATAAACTTGAGCGTTAAATAAGATTTCCATAATTCCTTTGAAATACCATGAATCAATTAAATTAAATATTAAAGGATGTGAGAACATCCAGGAAAGAAAATCTACGGATTATATTTTTGACCGGTCAATCGAACCATTAAATCCTGGAATTCTTCTTCCGAGCCAAAATGCAAAGTTACTGTACCACTGTTTTGATCTTTTCTGATTTTTACACTGAGCTTCAGGCTAAGGTTCTCTTGAATAAACTCCTCGAGGGCTTTTTCTTCTGGAGATCGTTCAATGATCGGAATGGAACTTGTTTTCTCCCCCTTCAACCGGTTTACCAAGTCTTCGGTTTGGCGCACGGTTAATTGTCGCAGGATGACAGTTCTTGTTGCTGCTTCAATTGCCCTTGGGTTGTTCAAGCCCAGGAGCGCCCGTGCATGACCTTCTGTGATTTCACCTTCGATGAGGGATCGCTGAACTTCAGCCGGCAGGTTCAGCAACCGGAGGGTGTTGGTGATGGTGACCCGATTTTTACCTACACGTTTTGCTATTTCTTCATGTGAAAGATGAAATTCGTCTGCTAATTGTCTGAAAGCATTGGCTTCTTCAAGTGGGTTGAGGTCGGCTCTTTGAATATTTTCGATCAGCGCCAATTCCAAGCGCTGTTGATCTGTAGTCTGGCGGATGATTACTGGAACGGTGGTCAAACCGGCTCGCCGAGATGCCTGTAAGCGGCGTTCGCCCGCGATGAGCGTATAATGATCGTCCTTGGGGTTGCGGCTCACAATCAGGGGTTGAATCACTCCATGCTCCAGGATTGAATCTGCCAGTTCGCTTAAGGCAGAATCCTCGAAGCGCGCACGGGGTTGGTGCGGATTGGGGAGAATCTGATCAAGGGGAATCATTAACACACTTGCCGGGATTTGGGCATTGTCAAGTTGAACGGTTTCGGGTTGGAACCCGGATGGAATCAATGCGTCAAGTCCTTTACCAAGGCCAGAATGTTTTGGCATTACAACTCCTAATAATTTTTCGAAATTCAGTTAAAGTTTCTGAGGCAATTCTTTGCCATCGCCAAGCATTAATTCTGCTGCGAGGGCTGAATAAGCCTGTGCGCCGGTTGAGGAAGGTGCATACATTGAAATTGGTAATCCATAGGAGGGAGCTTCGGCCAGGCGTATGCTGCGGGGGATGACCGTTGTAAAGACCTGGTCGGAAAAATATTTTCGAATTTCTCCGACTACATCTGATGATAGGTGAGCCCGACTTTCAAACATGGTCATGACAACTCCACGAACCTTTAAACCAGGAAAGAGAGAGTGTCTTACCCGCTGCAATGTTTGCATTAATTGACCCACCCCTTCCAGGGCAAGGTATTCACATTGGACCGGAATGATCACACCGTCTTTGGCTGCGACCAACCCGTTTACGGTTAAAACGCTGAGTGAAGGCGGGCAATCAATCAGGATGTAATCGTAACGCTCGATCAAAGGTTCCAGCACTTTTTTCAGGCGAGTCTCCCGCTCAGGCTCATTGACCAATTCAACTTCTGCACCAGCCAGAGCAGGAGAGGAGGGGAAGAGGGTTAACCCCAGGGTGTGATTGGTTAATAATCCAACCGACCCGGGCTCTGTATTTAAAAGCGCTTCATAAATACTATTTTTGACGGTATATTTATCCACTCCCAGGCAGGAGGTTGCGTTTGCCTGGGGATCCAGGTCAACAATCAAGACTTTTTGGCCAAATTTAGCGAGGTAAGCTCCAAGATTTATTGAAGTTGTTGTTTTACCTACGCCGCCTTTTTGGTTGACCAATGTATAAATAAAAGCCGTCAAATTCCTGCCTCCAAAAACCTTTATTAATTCAATCCAGCACTTCGGTCAAACAATCCTGGACTTCTCTGGCGCTTGGGACGCCCGAAATTCCAGGACGAGTAACGGAAATTGCAGCGATGCGGTTCGCGAATCGAGCAGCTTCCCAGGGGTCGCGGGTGTTCAAGAGGCGGATAAAAAAAGCGGCAGCAAAAATATCACCTGCCCCGGTCGGATCCACTTCCTTGACTGATGGTGGTCGAAAACGGCGACTGTCACCATGCCAGAACAAACGGCAACCGGATGCTCCCTCGGTAACGGCTAAGACACGGGTAACCTGGGCGATGCGCTCAATATATTCTTCATCGTTCAAGACATCTTCCACGCTGAAAACGACCGCCCCAGCCTGATCCAAAGGGTCCCCAAGCGGTTTCCACGGGCTAGGTTTAACCCTGCCGTCATCACCCCAGGTTCGCATCCAACCCTGTGGAGTGCGCCCGACCAGCTCGGGGTGGAAATCGGCAGGAATTTGAGGTTCCACTTCCTGGGCAACTGGTCCAAGGTGAATAATTTTCGCACGGCGCCAAGCTTCCGGAACTGAAGAAAAATCAATTTTTGGAGCTAAATGACGAAGATATTGTATTCGCCCATCAGGTGTGTAAATATTTTCGAAGGTTGTACTGTGTTCTGCTTTCCCAGATACAACCTGGATGCCATCCGGAAGGTCGAGAGGGATTTCGTCACCCCTGGTGGTTACAATCCCAACCCGCATTCCAAGTGCGCGGGCAGTCAGGGCTGCGTATGTAGCAGAACCTCCCAGGGTCAGGCTCGTGGGAGTGAGGTCAACGGTGATGTGACCAATGACAAGATAATCAACCGGTTGTGGTGGAACAATGTGAAACATATCCAAATTATAATCCGAGAAATAACAAACAGCCCGGCGTTAGCACCGGGCTGTTTGTGGGAGTTTCGCTATTTTTTTAAGAGGATGCTCACCTTACGGTTCGGTTCTTCGCCGACACTTTCGGTGGTGACTGCCTCGTGATCGCGTAATTCAAGATGAATGATGCGGCGCTCTGAAGCAGACATAGGTTCCAATAATTGGCGCCTGCCCGTACGAACAGCCTGTTCCGCCATGCGAACAGCCAGCTGGCGAAGTTGTCGCTCGCGGCGAACGCGGTATCCTTCCACATCCACGATGACTTGCATCCATTTGTTGGATTCCTTGCTGACTATCAACGCCAGAATGTATTGCAAGGCGTTCAAGGTTTCAGCTCGGCGCCCAATCAATACACTTAAATCATCCCCGGTAATATCCACCAGGACCGGCATTTCGTTGTTTCCATCCGCTTCACCATATTTAGCGGTGACATTGGCTTGAATTTTCATTTTGGAAAGCAACTCAATGGCGGTTCGGGTGGTGAACTGCAAAAGGTCGTCTTCGATCAAATTTGGTTGTTTTTCTTCAACTGGAGCAGACGGTGTTTGATCCGTTGAAGTTAAATCATCCCCTTTGATGGATAATCGCAAACGAACTTGCCGGCTGCCAATTCCCAGAAAGCCTTTTGAGCCTTCGTCCAACACTTCGAAATCCAGCTGCTCCCGGGGAACGCCCAACTGGGTCATGCCTTTAAAAATGGCTTCATCGACGCTGGGGGCAATAACTTCCAAGTTTGTTTTTTTCATTTTATTTTCCTAGGAGCGTTTACCAGGTTTTGCCCGGCTATCGGACTTCTTTGCAGGTCCAATTGAAAAAACATTTTTGAAATCAATTTTACCCAATGCTGCATATTGAACAATACCAACCAGGTTGCTGGCGATAAAGTAGACAGCCAAACCTGATGCGAAGTTCAATGCAAAATAAAAGAGCAAGAGGGGCATATAAAGGCTCATCATTTTATTCATTTGAGCAGATTGATCATTTGGACTGGCTGCAGGTTGAATGGTTAATTTCGTCTGAATATAAGTTGTCAAACCCACGATGATGGCGAGAACTGGAATTGCGAAGGGCAGGAAAGAAAGCTGGATACCTTCTGGCTGCCCAAGATTCATCCATAAAAATTGGCTCTTGATCGGGATCAGGGCGGAAAGACTGGCCATATGGGTAATATTTTCCAATCCCGGGTAAATACTTCGGACCAGTCCCAGCAGCTGTAAAGGAGAGACACCAATCGCCCGTACGATACTCTGGTAAAAACCGATCAGAATTGGGAATTGAATAAGGGTCGGCAGACAAGAACTAAAGGGACTAACGCCCTTTTCGCTGTAAATGCGCATTTGTTCCTGCGCCAGCTTTTCCTTATCATTCTTATATTTTTCCTGGATTTTATGCCATTCATCCGAAGCCATCAGTTCTTGCATCGCGGTGCTGGACTTAATCTGCTGGGCCATGATGGGATGGGTTACCAGCCTGATAAGAATCGTAAATAAAATAATTGATATACCAAAATTGCCCACAAATGCATAAATCAAGAGCAGGACATTGGTAAAGGGTGTCACAATTAGCAGATCAAAAATATTACCCATATCCTTTTCCTATTTGCCCGTAAAGGTCCACTTCTGGGCGCCGTTCAAATCGTAGGCTCCCAGAAGAAAGGTTGCGTTCATCGGAGCTACCAAAATCAAATCATTAGCAAGCACCGGGGGAGTATACAGTTTAGCGTTTTCTATAACCGCTTGCCATTTGGGCGAACCACTTTTGTCAATGGATTGGATCTTGCCAGCTTCGGTTACATAAATAATTTGTGTCGGGGTTACCAATGGGCTGGCAGTTATTGCGCCGGGGTCATCTTTGGACCAGGTGATTTGACCTGTCTGGAGATTGACGGCATAAAATTTGCCAGCTTTATCCTTAACCGTTCCGATATAAACATTTTCTCCATCAGAAGCCGGGGAACCCCAAATACTGCCATCCAGTGAACTGACCCATTTTTGATTTCCACTGGCGGCATTCAATGCAAACAGTTTACCCGAAAGGGTTCCAACGATTATTGTATCACCGGCGATATAAGGAGGCGCCATTATGGCATTATCGAGAGCGCTACTCCAAACCTTGTTTCCTTTTGGATCAAGAGCATAGACCTCGTGATCGAGGGTAACAATAAAGATTAACTTGCCGTCTGATACCGGTGTGCTCCATAAACTGTGATCGGAAGCTTTAAACTGCCAACGCACCTGACCATCTGCCAACCCAAGCGCATACAAAATGCCATCGCCAGCAGCTGCATAAACCGTGTCACCTGAAACAAAAGCACCTGCCACCCAGGGATTCTTGCCGTCCTTGAAGGTCCATTTGACGGTGTTTGTTTTCAGGTCAACACTGTAAAACGATGCGTCGCTGGTGGCTGCGCTACCAATAAAAAGCTGACCATCAGGAGATATGACAGGTGTGGCATAAAAAGATTTGGTGCTTTCTGCCTTGAGGGGAAATCGTGCCGGGACGGGACCATCGACAGTCGGAGTGGTTACTTCCACGCCATCGCTGACAGAAATCTTGTAGACATATTGGGCAGAAGCGAGGTATGCCAATTTACCGTCTGTTGCAAGCCCTGGCCAGGTGGACGCAGGCGCGGCACCGCAGGCGGCGGTAAACAAGGGAATGGCTGCCAACAAAAAAAATAAAAATATGCGGTTGATCTTCATAAAATCTCCTATTTGCCAACGCGCTAAGTGTTTATCCGTTCCAACGAAAACCGGAGGCTAAGGAACAGGGTCAAAGCCACCAGGGTTAAACGGATTGCACCGCAAAACGCGCCACACAGCCATAAAAAAGCCTTTAAAAGCGCCATGCTTATAAACTGCCTGGTATCCGTAATGTGAACACGAAGGGTAAAATCTGCAGGTATTGGCTGGTAAACCCCGCGAAATGGTCATCTGATACAGGCGAATTAAAGCTAAAAGGATTAGTCGAGGAAAATTCCAAACGGTTCGCGGCAAATCACGCAAGCGGGGTTCATTTGGATATTCCTGTGGTAAAAAGTGTTCAGCACTCATTGTTTTTCTGTTCTTCATGCAACAACAAATTTGCCCGCTGCAAAAGTTTTTCAATTGCAGTCTGGACATCCTTGAATTCTGCGGTAATTATATTATTACGTGCGATCAATACCAAGTCCCATCCCGGGATAATCAAGCTGGTTAGCGGTCGCAATGTTTCTCGCAACACTCTTCTGGCATGATTACGTTGAACCGCATTACCGACTGCACGACTGGTGCTGATTCCGACCCGGGATCGATTTTCACTCGAAGGAAATGTTACCAACACTACAAACGGGTGCGCGAAGGACTTTCCCTGGTGACGCACCCGCTTGAAATCTTTGGATCGAGTCAGGCGAAAGCGATGTTTCACCTTTGAAATGAGTTAAAAATGATGCCTGGCAGGCGAAAATTATAAGCTATGAGCAATTCGGCTTACCAGCGAACCCGTTTGACATGGTTATTAATTTTAACCGAGAGCTTGATGCGACCACGCAAACGGCGGCGGCGCAACACTTCGCGACCATCGGAAGTGGACATTCGTTCGCGAAAACCGTGTACGCGCATGCGGCGGCGAATGCGGGGTTGATACGTTCTTTTCGTAGACATTTTGGTTACCTCTGCAAACCGTGATAATTACAAAAAGCAAGCCGTTCAATCGTATGAGCGGCTTGGCATTATACCGTAAAGTTGAAAAATCTAAAAGGTTGAATCTCAGGGAAATGGAATTATGTCAAAATGCTATCGGGGATGATTGATATTCACCTGGCGCAAAGGTAATTTCACGATGAAAGTACTGCCAATGCCCACTTCGCTGTCCACCCAAATCCGACCGCCATGGTGCTCAACAATTGATTTAACGATAGCCAAACCTAGGCCAGAACCTCGCTGTGAACGGCTTTCCCTTTGTCCGCCACGATAAAATTTTTCAAATAGATGCGGCATGTCTTTGTAATCAATCCCAATTCCGGTATCCTTGACGTCGAATAACATGTCATCATCCGTTATTTGAAGTCTGACAAGGACCTTCCCGTTGACCGGCGTATATTTAATGGCATTTTCCACCAGGTTGTAAATCACCTGTTCAAATAATTCCCGATCCACTTCTATTAATGATTTTGAGGCTTTCGGCGTGACAAGCGTTAGTTCGATTTTCTTCTGGATAGCCAGCAATTGAAGCTGGTTGACAACTTTTTCAATCAGGGGCACAACTGGAATAATTTCAAGCTGCAAGCCAACACCTGCTTCAATTCGTCCAAGATCAAGCAGGGTGTTGACCAATTTTGCCATGTTATCGACCCCTAAAATCATTTTCTTCACAAAATCCTGCTGCTGTTGATTCAAGCTTCCGACCATATCGAGCATGGAGGCATACCCGCGCATCAGTGTCAACGGCGACCGCAAATCATGGCTGACCGTATTAACAAAATCAGTTTTCATTTTGTCAAGTTCTTTGAAATGAGTCACATCTCTCAGGATGCAAACACGACCCACTGATCGCCCTTCTGCGACTGCAAGCGAGGAGGATGCAAAATATACCCGTCCGTCGGGCAGGATGACTTCTACTGAAAGTTTCTCTTTCGAAGAGGTTTTTAAAATATTCAGCAAAGGCTCTTGGGTGATGAAATTTTCAACCGGCTTGCCTTTGGCGGAAACCATGTCCACGCCAAGCGCATGGGATGCTGAAGGGTTTGCGAGCAAAAGATGGTTGTTCTGGTCGATCACCAGGACAGGGTCGGGTGTGGAAGATAATATAATGGCAAGTCGCTGCCGGCCGGTTTCAGCAGTTTGAAGAAGATTATGGTTTGACGCCGCCAGGGCGGCTTGCCCCGCCAGGGTTGTTAAGAAACGGATATCCAAATCGGAGAATTGGCGCTTCTGATCGTATCCAGCCCAAAGTACGCCAAATTTATGATTTTCATGTTTGAGGGCGATGGCACATAGCGATTTTGGATAACTCAATCTGGCTTCTTTTCTGCGTCCGAGAACACTATCAGAATTGGAAGCGAAGATGGTTTCTTTTTGTTCTGCCAGGAGGGTTATTTGTTCATCCAGGTGTGAATAAGCCGGCTTACTTTGATCCAGGCTGACCGATATGATTTTACCTGGCTCACTATCCTCATCAACCGAGGGCAGAATCATTCGAACCGAACTCGCACCCGTCGCCAGGATTGCTTCCATCACAGGTTGGACCGCTTTTCGAACATCCAAACTGGAAGCGACTCCCTGGCTTACCAACAGAAGCCGGTTTAACTCGTCCAGTCGAGCCTGCAAACTAATCCGCATTTGTTCAAAAGATCTTCCGAGCTGCCCAACTTCATCGACACCTTCTTCGGTCAATTTGTGATCCAATTGACCTTGTGCAATGCGGACTGTTTCTTCGGCGAGATTGTGGAGAGAAGTTGTGACTGTTTTCAGCCCCAGCCTCAACGAGATCAGGGCAATGATTCCCAATAACAAGATCATCAACGTCAAAGGTGCTGCAATCGATAGGGACAGCTCTTGAGTCTGTTGGGCAGGAACTGTGAGCACTACCGACCAGGCGCGACCCTCCACGGGTTGGTAATATACAAGGTTACGTGTGCCATTTGGAGCGGTATCGTCAAAAAAAGCTGGGGCGTTTTTTTGTTGTCCTGAGTAAAGAGTCATCACCAGTGAAGAAGCCGGGTGAATCAGTATCCTCCCGTTTTCATCGAGCAGGATTCCGCTTCCCCCCAGTTTTGACATGGATTGCAAACTGGTGAGCAGGGGCAAGGCAAATGGATTGTTGATCAGATCAGTCCGGGCGATCAAAACCCTGACCGGTTGACTGGAAACGGCATCAGATATTGTGATCAGAAAAGAAATCCGAGCAGATACATCCTGCTTCTGAACAGCGGGTGGAATTGTATAAATTTGCCTGAGGACGTTGTTAAATGCCAAATCCAGTCCAGAATTTTCTTCGGGAAAAAGGCGGGGTTTAACAGTGGGATCGAGTGAATAAGAACTGATGAGATTTCGATTTTGATCAAAAACCAATAATTCATCGAAAAAGGGAGTGATATTAATTTCGTTTTTCAGGAAATTGTTTAGCTCTTCTCCTGACCCAACTGCCAATTCAGGAAGAATTGCAATCTGGGAGGCAAGATTTTGACCTGTTTCAAGTACAAAAGGTACATTCTCAGAGGATAACTCGGCTGTGGCAGCCAGGCGGGCATGGAGCATTTCACGGGCAGCGGCGCCGGCAACCAACCAGTCCCCGGCAAGCAGGGCTATCAAAAGCAGGATAACCAGTGTCCCGGTTCCGAACAAAAAGCGTGATTCGAGACTTCTTTCAATGGGAGATGGCGTTAAGGGTAAAAAGCGCCCCCAAAGCGTGGGGGAAACCTTTACCAGAATTTGCATCATCAAACCTGCGATGAGAAGTTCAATCCCTGTTGAAACAATTCGCATACCAAAACTGGCGAGGGCGAAATCCAGACGGACAGCCATCGAGCCCGAGGACACCAGGAATCCATCGACTATATAAACGGGTACGAACACCAGGAGCAGTGCCAGGACCGCAAGCAGGGGTTCTCGAAGGATGGCAAAAAATCTGGAACGATAGCGTTGGCGCACCAGAAAACTGAAAAATAATGATAATAATGCAAATTCCAGGGGAGAAAAAATACTTTGGTTATCCCAAAAAAAACGGATGAAACCGGCAAACATGCCCAAAAGGGCAGCAGAAACTGGACCTAGAATTCCACCAGCCAGGAGGATTGGAACTGCAGAAAAAACCATGACGGCTGAGCCCTGGATATCCTGGGGAATGCCGGGCAAAGGCAGCGTGGATCCAAGCGGCAGCCGAAATCCGATAAACAAGTTGCTGAAAGCGACCAGGACCAACAAACCGCCAAAGATTTTCCATTTAGATTTATTCCAGGTCGTCTCGCTTTTTCGGTTGATCCAAATTAACCTGATGATAAAACCCAAAAAAACACACCACCCCAGCCAGCCGATTAAGGTCGCCGGTCCAAGGAGTGTGGGGTAAGTATCAAACAAAGATAAGATGAAATCCATGGTTGTATTTTAGCAGACAAGGACTCAAATCAATTGCATATTTCGACCCAAGAATTGAATTTACCCAAACGCCACCGCTGTTTCCTTTTCCCTGCCAACCATTAACCTGGCATCTGTTGATGATCGGGTAAATTTAGCAGAACGGTGTGGTTAATCCGATGAGGTAGCCCGGGACAGGAAAGCAGACGGAAAATGAAAAAGGAATATTTGTGACGGCAAAATGCTCATTGCTCCGGGGAAATGGCTTCTGCCGCATAATAGCCACGGTATTCTTCGGGGAGTAATCCGGCGATGTGTGCCATGACCAAATCTGCATTTTGCTGCCTGATTAACCGGCGATCGAGACCTTTCCCTGAAACCTGGGGAAGAATCAGGGGCTTTCCAATGTGCATTTCGAGGGTTGGGCGTTCTCCACGCGATGCCCGAGTAAAAAAATCGTCCGTTGTCCCGGTGATCCCAACTGGAAGAACCGGCACTTGGGTTTTTTCCACAAGATAAGAAATTCCTGGTTGGGCACGCCGCATCGCTATGACGTGCGATCGACCGCCTTCTGGAGCCAAAAGCAAAGGTTTGCCCGCACGAATGACATTAATTACCTGGCTGAAAACCTCCCGATCATATTCACCGCGATGGACTTGAATCGCGTGGTACATCCGCACCAGTTGTGCCTGACCTGGGCGGCTCCAGATATCTGAAGCACCCATTGCCTCGATCATTTCTGGCCAGAAAGCCAGGAGGAAGGGAGGATCAAAAGTGGAAACATGGTTGATTGCCACCAGGTAAGGACGACCGAAAGGGACATTCCCGCGGCCAAACAGATGAATATCTGCCAAGATATGAAACAATCCCTGGAATACAGGTTTCATTAATACCCGCAATATTCGATTGACCAAAGGCACTCTGTAAGGGCGTCCTGTCTCGTTGAGCATCAATCAAACCTGTTAATCATTGCATAAATCAAAAATCTTTTCAAAAACCTTGTCCGCATCCAGATTATCTGAATCGATAATCACCGCGTCTTTGGCAGGAATGAGAGGAGCAATGTCGCGATTTGTGTCGATTCGATCTCGCTCGATCACTTTTTCCAGAACTTCAGAATATTTAACTTTCATGCCGCGACCGATTAACTCGCTAAAGCGACGCTGTGCTCTTACTGCGGCTGAAGCATCCAGGTAAATTTTTAAATCTGCTTCGGGTAGAACAACCGTTCCGATATCCCGACCCACCATGACGACGTGCCCGTGCAGCCCAATCCGGCGCTGCTGCTGAGTGAGTGCTCGGCGTACACCTGGATAGGCGGAAACGATGGAGACATTTGCTTCGACATCCGGATTTCGTATTTCCCAGGTGATGTCGCGACCTTCGACGACGACATCACAGGGACGACCATCTGAAAGTGAAGGCGGCAAGACCTCGATCTGGACATTTTCAGCCAGCCTGGAAACTCCAATTTCGTCAAGCACATTCAGTTTGCGATTGATTGCCACCCAGGTAATTGCACGGTACATGAGACCTGTATCAAAATAAAGAAAACCGAGCGCGGCAGCCAGGCGGAAAGCAAGTGTAGATTTTCCAGACGCTGCCGGGCCATCGATCGCAATAATAGAAAATTTAGGCATATTAAAAATAAATCCTTCAGGTAAATATTTTGGAGAAAGAGGTTATCTGAGTTTATTTAAATTTAACTCAGGGATTGATCCAAATAACAAGGTCAAAATTATAAATTACCTGTTATTTTGAAAATCTAAAAACAAATCACTACGCACCCACATGATAATTTTTTCGTTTGATTGAGGGAAAACATGCAATACGCTCCAGCGCAACCAATCAGAAATTAAACCCTGATTCCAGGCAGGATTTGTGCTCAAGATCCAATCTTTTCCCCGGTAAGAAGATTCAATTTCTGTGCTGGTAAATTGATCTGGAGCAATCACAATCGAAGGAGTTTGATCTGAAAGATTGGCATCTGGAATTGTTTTGACTTGCCAATCTCTCAATGCCCACAAAATTGCCGGGGAATCGATCTCTGCCAATGTCACATCCAATGATTTGGCAACCCCGGTTTTCCAGCGGGAAAGATCATCCAGCTGCCTGGTCATAACCTGAACCTGTCCGGCATAAGGACCTGAGT
The DNA here is from genome assembly GCA_021795965.1 of Chloroflexota bacterium. Taxonomy (GTDB): domain Bacteria; phylum Chloroflexota; class Anaerolineae; order Anaerolineales; family Villigracilaceae; genus UBA5195. The sequence goes on along the minus strand of JAJYOU010000009.1, from coordinate 27,951 downwards.
GCCATAATTCAAGGGTCTGATACGAGCGAAGTTCACCGGCAGCCATCGCTGTGGAAATGGTGTAGAAAAACAGAACAAGAAATACTCCCCAGGTGCTTCCCTGGAAAGCGACTGGAAAAGACCATCCAAAAGCGATCAGGACGATGCTGATTGCCAGGAGGCTGACCGCTCCAATCAAAACCCATACACGCAATTGGAACGCAACTTGATCCATGGAGGTCAATGCGATGGCTGAATAATTAATATATGAAAAAACCAGAATTGCGACCGTGAAAACCATCATTCCAATTGTTTCCAAAGCGCCATCCAAAACAGGAAGCATGTTTCTGGATACTTCCTGGGCAGCCAGGGTCAAAAGAGGGACGAGAAGCCAGATAAGATCAGCAGTGGTACGCGAGGGGTTGGCGATTGCCAGGATGGCTGAGGTCAACAACCAGAATCCGAGAAAAATTACCAACCTGTCACGTTGGATTATTCCACGCACCAAGCCGATCAGAGCGAGAACCAATGCCAGGATTTCATAGAAGACCAGACCCAGGATGAGGCGGGTGATAGGAACATCGCTGACGTTGACCCAACTTTTCAGGTAAGCAGGGATCGAATCGAGACCTGATCCAAGGCTGCCTGGTACCAAAAAGAATAAGCTTCCCAGGAGGACGTAGGTTCCCGCGGCAGAAAGTGCAATTGTTGTCCATTTCTTGAGTGTCCCGTGAGCGTGCAGGATTGGAGCGGGGGTTTGGTTATCACCGGAAAGATTTTTCGAGAACAATCCTTTTTGTAAACTGGCAGCAAGACCCAGCCCAATCAGACCTGGCCACAAGATTGGTCCACTTAGCAAGGCGATACCGAGCAAGACCCCAGCCTGGGCTGATTGACCACGATAAATATATCCAAGTGCAAAAAGAAAGGCTGCAAGCGCAAGAATGGGACTGCCGGCTGTGCGGGAGAGAGCCAGAAAACCTGGGTCAAGAGCCAGGAAAAAAGCCAGGATCACCGAAACTTTAATGCCTAATTTATCCTTGAAAAGGAATGGGATCAGGCAAAGGAGTGCGCCAGAAATTGCGGGTACCAATCGCGCGGTAAAGTTGGTGACTGGAAGAATGTAAAACAACAATCCAGTAAAAATCACATAGGCGGGTTGAGCGCCAATCTCTGGTCTGAGACCCTTTGAAAGGTTCAAAGCCTGCAAAGCCCAGGAAGCTTCAACATCCCCCATGGGTAAAACATCCAGGCGAAACAAACGAAGCGCAAGCGCGAGAATAAACGCCAAGCCGAACAACGCAAATTCAAAATTGTGTTCCCGGGATTGTTCCGTCATGAGAGTTATTTTACTTCCAAAATTTGGATCAAAATGAAATGCAAATCGGATCTAAGGTACTTCATAGATGACCACCTGACCCTGATTATAAACTTCTGTTAAATGATCTTTAAATTTCCGATCATCCATGGCATAGGTTGTACGTTCCAATGTACCGATGTAAACGTAGCGGATATCGTAAAGATTTAAAATTGATGCAGCGTCTGACCAATTATGTGTTACATAAAGCTTGGCGATATCTTTTTCACGATTCCCCACTTCGGTATAGCCGCCCCTCCACTGACCTTCATGACCAGGCCAGCCAAGCACGGTGGGCTGTCCAGAAAAGGTGGAGACACGTGCAAATTCGGAGTAACTGCCGCCGACTGCCTCAGCCACGATGCCGGCATTTGCATGAGAAAGCCATTCGATTGCACGGTAATCATCCGGGCTGGAGGATTCAAGGAAGGCAGCCCCATTCAACGTTCGTAGCTGTGGATTGGCAAAATTGAAATTATTTGTTTTGTTGGGCAGGGCGAGGATGGGATAGGTCAGTCCTGCAAAGAGAACCAAAATCATCGTAAATCCGACTATTAAGGATCGAAACCTGCGCAGCTCAGTGATCATCACAACAAAACCAAAAGACGCGGCAAGCGCCCAGAATGTCCAGGCTTGATAATAAAACTTGAAGACTGTATTCATGCGATTGCCGAACTGGTCCCGCAAATAAAAAAATTCAGGTGCCATGACCAGTAATCCGCCCAATAAAATGAGCAGGAAAATAAACGGCATCGGATTAGGGGTTTCGGATGGTTCAGCTTCGCTGGTGGATTGTTTGGCACTCAAAAAAGCGATTGAAGCGGAAACCAAAAGGATAAGGATTATTAAACCACCCCCGAATTCAACCCGGCGCAGCAGGGCTGCGGGAAGCAAATTCCAGATGGTCGAATATCCCTGAGCCTGGATATAAGCCTGAACGCTTTCGGTTTGTCCAGCGATAACGCCCAGTATGAGGGAGAACAAAAACAACGCGAGGGTTAATCCAAATCCGATCAAAAGCCCTTTCTTCCAGTTCGCCTGGCGCAGGTTTTGCTGGAAGATCATGAACATAAACATCGGAATCAGCAAGGTTCCAAACATGATCCAGATGTAAATTCCACGTGTTGGGAAAATGATATTCGGCAGAATGCCACCTGCTTGCGAAGAAAAACTGGCATAAAAAGGCAGGTACAACAAAATACTTGCCAGACCGAGAGGGATCGAAAACTTGAGAAATTCTTCGATCAGACTCCAATCCCAACCGTCCTGGTTAACCAGAAAAAGGATATAGGCACTGCTGATGACTGCCAGATAAACCGGGAAATCCCATGTGTTGAGAAAAGCCAATCCCCCAAGCACAACCGCCGATAAGATGAGCCCAGCCCTGGAAACTTTAATCTTAAAAAGACTCCAAAAAGACGTTTCACCCTGCCAGCCGCCCAAATAAAGGTTGAGCCCAAGTGAGACCGCCAATAATCCGAAGGGCATTGCAAGTACATGAGGGTGGAGATCTCCCAATAAATATGAGAAAAAGGGGAATTCATCTATCACTTCGACAAAATTTCCGCGCAAATCAAAATCCTGGAGCACGCGCGAGGCACGCCACCAAAACCAGAATCTCGGGTTCCAGGATAAAGAAGAAACAGGTGGAAAGTTAAGATCTTTCATGTTCAGCCAGAGCCAGAAATTAGTGGTTTTGTTTTTCCAGCCGATATCCAACGAATATAACAATTCCAAAAATCCTTCCATGTTTCCAAGCAGCACTAGGAAAAGCGGACCGAATAGAGACCAAAAAATGACTGAAAAATCCCGATCTTCCCGGTGATTGTGCTTCCAGTGAGCCGCCAATAAATTTGTGAGCAGCCCATATGCACCTATGACACTCAGGGCAAAAATCAACGCCAGCATCAAGTTAAAAGCGATATTTCCTTCGGTAGCGGTAAGCATTGCCAGCATGGCGGTGAGCACATAGCCGAAGTAATAATATGAAATTCCATAACCACTTAACCAGGGATCATGCGGTGGAAAAAATGGAGAATGAAGAATCGCATTAATGAATGCGACTTCCATGGGCTTTTCGGTACCAACGATATCCGGGTTATTGGCTCGCACAAATGTCCAGGCTGCAAAAGCCAGCAGGAAAAGGACCTCAATGGAAAGAACCAGCTTCAGGTGGGTTTTGAGCCATTCAAGAACTTCGTTCCATTGAAAACCGTCGAGGAAATTATCGCCGGGTGTTGCCGCTTGCTTTCGTAATGCCCAAAGCGAGAGACCAATCACCAGGATCAGTGCAAATAACAAGCCTCCAATTTCATTCAAAACCAGGCCAAATGAAACGGCAATCCAGTATACAAAACCCCAGAGCAGAAATCCGAGAGCCCGGCTCAGGCTGTAACCCCGATCCGCGAGCGCAGGAAATAATTTGTAGGATAGGGGGAAAGTTAACCATCCTAATAGTGTGATGAAGAGGTACCAGAAAAGAAAGTGTTCCATAGGCTCGCAGGTTCGTCGTTAATTAGAAAGGCAATTCGAAACTTCCATCCGCTTTTTGAGGAAAATCCACAATATCCAAGACAGCATCGAAATTTAGCGGTCCATAGAGATGTGGAAAAAGCTGGCCGGCTGAAGGAGTAGTGGAGGCAGTGGATTGACCTGGGTGAACCGGTGCTTCAAATTTCAGATCAGCCTTTAGAAGGTCCGTCTCAACGACCAGGATGACCAAATCTTTCTGGTTTTTGTAGAACGCAGTCGCCACACCCAGGACCTGGTTGTGCTGGGAAAAGTGTATGAAACCGTCCCGCAGGAGGCTTTCATTTTGATATTCTCCCACCTTTTGGGCTGCTTTAACCGAACTTCGAGGAGCAATGTGATAAATAAGACTCAAGGCATCACCTCGTAAATGGTCGTGTCTGCGTCATGGTAAACCGTACTCCAAAGTGTGCCATTTAATGTTTCAAACTTTGCAATGCCGGTTGGATCATAAATCGCTCGCTCAAGTTGTCCCAGAACAATATATTTTACGTCGTACTTTTCCAGGAAGCTTTTAATGGAGGATGAATCGGGCAGGTTATAGAAATTGGAAATTTCCTGTATACGGTTTGTGACCCATTCTGGCGGGAACAAGGCGCGTTGCTGTCGTTCATGCCAGTTCCAACCCACCACTCCGGGCAGTCCAGTATAAATTGTGAAACGGGTTCCCCAGCGGTATTCGGGAGTGTTGGCTTCTACGATGACCGGGGATCCTTTGATATTATCCTGCATCCAGCGGATGGCAAGATAATCCTGCTTGAGATCCATATTGGTTTGATCCTGGTATGTGGAATACTGCATAAAGGTCATAGAATCAAGTGTGAAAGGAATATTTGGTGAAATTCGGTCCCGAATTTTATCCATGCTTGCGGTAAATGTAAAAAGGATTGTCCCAGCCAGCAGGAGGCTGCAAATGATCTGAAAAACGATTTTTCCAACCCGACCCCATTCATCAAATTCATAGAAGATCCAACCCAGGGCGGCAGCGGAGCTGATGGCAAACAAAACCCAGGCTTGTAAATAAAATTTAAATACGGTATTCATGCGCCCGATATCACCCGAGAGAACCATAAACTCGACAATAAGAGTTAATACCAGTCCTGTGCCGATCATGAACAGAACCAATCGTTTGACATCGGGTAGCCCAGGGCGCAGCATGAGGATGAGCGCCCAAACTGCAAACGGGAAGACGAACCAGGCAATCGGGACATTCAAAATAAACTGCAGAGCCAAGTATAAACCGGTCATTACGGCGAAGAAGATCTCGATCAAAAGTTGGTAAGGTTTAAGTTTTAAAAGCGCCGAGGCTGGAGTCTGAGCCATCCATTGACGTGTTTCCCATAGCATCCATGAAATGATGACAAAATGGAAGAAGCCAAATTGGGTCCAATAGGAGCCGATTGGGGTCTTGTTATCCGTCCAAAGGCTGACTTTTGTATAAGCCAACCCATACCAATGTGCAAAAGGCTGGAAGAAAAGGAAAGCAAAACCGACCAGGAGACCCATGCCTAAGAGGGCTAATAGAACCCTGCGGATGGAATTGTTTAAATTGATCTTTGGCAATAAATCCAGACTCCCATATCGGAAGAGTGAATAACCCGTGATGATTGAACCGAAGATCAGATATGTTGGGAAATCCCAGGTATTGATGGGACGCAACACACCGATGATCAGACCACCAAAGGCAATGGTTGCCAGCCAGGCTAGGCGACTAAGATTCCGGGCGCGAAGGGTGGAAAGGGACCAGGCAATTGCCATAACCGTCAGAGGTAAAGCGATCATATGCGCATGGAGATCACTGTAAATAAAAGTAAATAATGGAAATTCAGTGATCGCCAGATCGCCAACAGGCATCACACGACTGGGAGCCCAATAATATTCCCCCAAGCCGATTGGCAAAGGGATACCAGAAAGCATTTTACCCAGACCCTGGGCAGCCCAAAGCCAACGCTGGAATATCCAGACGTTTTGGGCGTCAACAATCTCATTCGTCATGACCATTTTTTGCAAAGCGTGGAAAATTAACTGGATGGTACCCAGGTTTCCGATTAAGACCAAGCCTGCTCCACCTGCCAGCCCGGCCAGCAACTGAAGTGTAAAAGTCCGTGTTTCCTTCAGGTTGAAACCGCTTGTCAGGTTCCAGACCACACAAAAACCACCTATTCCCAGCATGGCAAACAAGGTTGGTAAGACAAAATTATAGGCGATTGAAGGCACAATTCCGAGCAATTTGATGGGTGTGCCCACCAGTACAAAGCCCCAATAATAATAATTGATGTAACCGCCGGCGAACCAGGGGTCATAGGGCGGAAAGACAGTGCTCTTGATGACCGCATTTAAATAGGAGAAATCCATCGGTCGTTCGCCGCCACGGGCAGGGTGCCATAAATCAGGATTTCCCATGCGAATGGCAAAATCGATTAAAAAGAAAACAGCAATGAGGATTTCAACAATCAGGTAATATTTCCCATTGGTGCGCAAATCGTTGAGGATTGAATCTCTTTGATGGAAAAACGCGACCGCTCCGACCACCATGATCCCCGCGTATGCAATCGCGATCGTGGTGCGGGAATAGGTCCCGCCCAGTGAGGCGAACATCCAGACAAGGTAAGCGAGGAATAATAAGCCACCCAGTTTGGCGAGGGGATAACCCCTGTCGGATAAACCCGGCAAAAATAAACGCAAAATCGGCCAGGTGAACAAACCCAGAATCCCAATTGCGAGATACCAAAGTAGCAACCCCAGGAGAGGGTACTTGTTTTGTAGGGAATCGTAGGAAAATAACTCGCTCCAGGTGCCGCCCGCACGGTCGGCTGCCAGCATCGCCCCTGGCAACATCAGGTCGCCGGGAAAGCGGCCTGCCTGCCTCGGTGTAACGTGGACAACGTGCGTCAAATCCACCGCGCCCAGTAATTTTCGAACGGTCTGAGAATTATATGAACTCGTCTTCTTGAAAATAAGCACCTTGGGCGCATCGTAGACAGTAAATGCTTCTTCGGCAAACTGTGTATTAAATTGAATCCCAAAGATTTCAGGGTAAGATGTGAACGTTTTTACCAATTCAAAGCCTAGTTTGCCGTTGAATTGACCGGGATTGGCCACGTTGTAACACCAGATTACGTCCATGTTATCCGGGCAGCCGATCAGGTCGCGGTAATAAGTCGTGGTAAGAGGGTAGCGCTCAGGAACCCGCGTGGTGGTCGCCCACTGGCGATCAGAAGTGATAAAAATGTAATCCCCACTATCCAGGTTGGATTCGAAGCGATTCAACTTATCGGCATTATCGTCCCAGTACATCTCAAAGTTGTGATCGCCTTCGTAAATTCCACCGTACGGATCGTAGCCGTCCATACGTAAAGGCAAGCCATCGTCCCAGGAAGTTTCATGAACAGGGATGGACCCTGAGATGGAAAGATTTCCAGTGGTTGAAAATCTTAGGAAGTAATTTGTATCGACTGCAACTGGAACGGAGTTATCCAGGTTAAGGGTGATATCTCCACCGCGCGAGTCGGATGTGACGCCAAAATCTGCGGTAAGACTGGCTTTCGCCAATGGTTGAGTTTTTAAATTGGGGGTGGCGTAAAGTTCGACAGTGAGATTGACCATGCCTGGATTTCCAACGTTTGCTGCATGGGCAATGTAAATAGCGGAAAGTTCCCCAGTTGCGAACGCTGTAAATTGAACCTCATAAGGAGCAGAGGAAGCAAGAACAAATCCCTGCGGGATGGGCATGGGTTGGGTATAAGTTGAACCATCCGCCTGTTTGATTTTGAGGTTAAAGGGTCCGGGGACATTCTGGTAAATCCAATGCGAAGCCTGGACTCGCGTGTGGTCGCGCGTATATATTCGTGTAAAGGCATAAGCCCAGGCAATTGTTGCGATCAGGACGACACTCGCAAGAATGAAATAAAAAACATTAACTGCCTTGGCCGGTTCCGGAAGGGTCTGCGGGTTTTGATTTCGTTTTTTGAAAATAAATCGGGGACCATTAAATATGAACCAGGCTGCCAGCAATGCCAAAAGTGGATATATCGGAAGCTGGTAGCGCATGGTGGGGTTCCACTGGGTGGATTGCCAGGCAAAATACAAACCTGTCCAAGCCCATAAAAGGAGATGATCCTTCCAATCTCCTTTAAGGATGCGCCAACCCATGTATAGAAAACCAGCCAATGCCAATAAGCCGAGAGGCCAACCCAAGCCCCAGGCAGCCAGGTTATAGCCGGAAAACAGGATGGAGCGCCGCGCCCATTGCAGGGCGGGCGGAAAATCCACATCACCTCCGGCTTGGGCGCGTTGTTCCGTAATGTTCGATACCCATTGGGGATTGGGGGTGACACCCAAAAAGCTAGGTCCACTGAAGGCATAAGGCATCAAAATTCTGAACGCCAGGATGGAAACCACTCCTCCCAAAACGAGGAATCCGAAGATGGCTTCCAGGCTTAATGCTTTTTGAGGTTGATTTGCAGCATTGTCAGTATCATTCCCCGGTTCAGATTCATCATCAGGTTGGGATTCGTCCTCGGCATTGATTTTTGGGAGCTTGCTTTGTTTGAAATACCTGATCAAAAATGCGCCCGGGAGCAGGATCGCCAGCGGTGCGGCATTCAGCTTGGATGCCGCCGCGGCGCCCAATGACAGTCCAAAGCCGATTACGTTCCAAAAAAGTGGATTGTGAAAATAATTTTGCAAATTATGTATAAACCGAGTTTCAGGATTGGACGGTACAGATTGGTCTTCATCGATCAAATTTTTCTCAGGGAAAAGCATGATTTCAACGGCAAAAAATGTTGCCAAAAACATGCAAAAATTGGCGAACATGTCTACCGTGAAGAAATGTGATTCCTGGATCTGCATCACAGCCAAGGCTGAAAAGGCGGATGCAAGGAGAGCCACCTTCTCGCCGTATAATTTTCTGGAAATCAGGAACAATAATATTAATGAACCCAGATCAGACAATGCAGAGAAGACTCGTCCCACAAGTGTGACTTGATCATATCCAGCCCAATTGACAAACGCCGGACCATCCACCATTTTGGACAAGGATGTCATCGCTTCGGCTGCGTACCGAACAATCACAAGGGGGAGGTCACCATAGACATAAAATGAATAACCACGGTTGTTCGGATTAAGGGGAGAAATCTTGGTATTGAAATAATCCGAAAGACTTTTTACGGGTTCCAATGCCGATTCGACCATCGTCATAAACCGTTCATCCGGATGCAGATGCTGGCTCTGATCCCAATCCAAACCGATTAAACGAAAATAGCCCGCCGAGCCAAGGATCAATAAGAAGAGTAAGTTGTAAAGCCAGAGCCGATTGTTTGATTTTTTCATGTCTATTAATCCATTCAGGAGGCTGGTGGCAGGTTTTCGGAAACCGTAAAGATCCAGAAGTTTTTGCCCGGCAAGGATGCGTTAAAGTGTCCCAGCATGCCAGACGGATAGAGTTTTTTGAGGATATCCATGGTTTCCTGATCCTCTTCCTTGAAGATAAAGAGTTTATTTCCGCTTACAGCCAGGGTTTGACTGAGGTCTTTACTCCAGAGCGCATAATCCTTGGTTGGATATCCAGCCTGGATGCCCACCAGGCGGGTATCCACCCAGTAAGGGTAGGGAACCACGAAGGCATTGTCAGGATTGTTACCTTCTTCGACAAATGCGTGAATCACATTCCCGATATCCGAAGTGTTCCACGCGCCGTTCATGAATTCATCAGAAAATTGATGAAAAACGAGATCATAACTTTGATTGGCTGAAATGGTTAACATTCCACCAACCAAGACCAGAGCAGAAATCTGCCAGATCCGCCTCTTTTGCCTGATCAGGCTGGTGTAAATCGCGTCGAGCGCCATGGCAGCGATGATGAAGACAATCACCGCCGCTCCACCGGTCCGGTTAAGAGATGGGTTTTCGTTGGGGAATGCCAGGGATAGGGTGGAAGGCAATAAAAGCATTGGTATTGAAAGTAAAAGGAATAAATCCAACCAGTCCCGTTTTTGAAAATATCGAACCAGGAGGAAGATGAAACCGAACAAAAATAGAACGGCGCTGATGACATCCAGGGCAGGGCGATGTGGAATGGAATGAACCCAAATCTCCCCATCGTTATAATTGAAGAGCAGCATGGCATTGAAAGAATTGTCAAGGAAAATTTTCCAGACAGGAGCGGTAAACGCCTGCTCTTCACCTGTCAACCTCGTCAAGGCACGGTATGAAAACATTTGCGGATTTTCGAGAGCGTATCTGCCCAGCGGGAGAAATAAGAAGATAGAAGCCAGAACCAGGATTGCAAACAATATCAGGGTTTGCTTTCGCTTCCCGCTGGATTGCTTGTGGAGCAGGAATAAACCAGCAGCAAGTACCAGGACAAACGGAACTATTCGATAGGGGCTGTACCCGTTCAAGCCTAATCCGAGGAATAAGCCCGAGAGAATGAAGTCATTACGAGTCTGGCGCCGTAAACCGCGAATCAGAAAATATAACGCCGGGGCAGTGAAAGCCGGGTAAAGCGGGAACCGCAAGCCAATACGGCTGATTGTATTTAACCAGTAAGATGTGCCAGCCAAAAACAGGGCGAAAACTGCAACCCGCTTGCCACCAATTTCCTTTCCTAACAAGTAAATGAAAGGTAGAGTAAAGAGACCGATCAAGGCGGTCCCAATTTTTAGGCTAAGGAAGGAAAGACCTGTACCCAACCAGCCAGCAATGAGGGCAGTCAGGTAAAATTGAATAAATTCGCGCCCTGTGTTGCGGGGAAAGAATATGTGGGTTTGCCCCTGTGTGATATCGAAAACATCCAGCAGTTTTTCGGCGTGGTCGCTGAATGGTTCACCCGGGACCCCGCTCAGGTTATAAAAACGAAAAAAAAGTATGATTAGGATAATTGCGATCAGCAGCAGAGCCTGGCGCGAAATTTTCAGGTTCCAGTTTTCCTGCCTTAAGAAAGAGAAACCTTTCATTAAAACTGTTTTCCATGATCCACCCAGCCAGAGCCCATGTAAAAACATCAGGATGGCAAGCAACCAGATGGTGACATTCAGGGCTGTAAATAAATTATTTGAAAATAAAAGGAATGCCAGCAATGCCAAAAAAATGGAAAATGTCAGGCTGCGAGTACGGAAGGTTTGCGGGTCGACAGCTTCCGGTACAGATTCCCTGCCGGGCAGGACAAATTCCTGACGAAAATTTGCCCAAACAAGGAAAACCAACGAAATGACATACAGGCCAAGAGCCATTGGAATTGAAGGCGAAGGTGGTTCCAACATTTTTTGGGCAACCAGGGCAAGAAAAAGAGCAATTAAAGTTCGCCAGGGGAAAAGCTTAAACAAGTCACCATTTGAAGCAGGATTTAGCTCCCTACCAGAGCTGCTGGCTGATTGAGATTCGCCCTGAGAAGCGTTTTCTGGAATTAAAATATTTGGTTCTGATGCTCCAATTGCAGCCGCAGGAATATGAATTTTTTCTTTTTGCCAGGGATTTAACCTGGATTTTATAAAATCAAGAACGCTGGGTTCTTTCATGCGTGCATACTCTCTTCAGACCAAAAGGCGGTGGAATCTTTATACTCTGTGAGTAACATAAAAGGTATAAGCGCCTTTTTCCTGCGGGACTGGTTCATTGTAATATTTGCGCAAAATGGACATGATGGGCACAAAATTCCACTTGGCTTTTGTGATGTTCCAATGGCGGGTTAAAAAATGGAGGATCAAGGAGGGAACGCCAAAATAATGTCCCCATTCCAGGGTCGCCAGGGCATTCGGGGAAAAATAATTCCAGTATTTGTCAATAGAAAAGCCTGCGGACTCTAGCCTCTCCCTCCATTGATCTGGATTTTCGCAGGTAATATGGCGCGAAATTTTATTAAAAAACCCGCGATATGCCCTGGCTAGCGGTTTTAGTCCCAGTCGGTCGAAAAATTTTGCAATTGACAGGTTCGGTAAAAAATTTTGGTTTGGCACACAAAAAACGAAAATCGCGTCGGGTTTGAGTACGCGCGCGGTTTCCAGTAAGACTGCGTCCAACTGGGGGATATGTTCCAGGACAGAGTTGCTGATCGCACTTGAAAAAAAAGCGTCCGGGTATGGCATGGCATCGCCATTCGCTTCGGTGAGCAGGTTGTAGACCCTGCGGGTACCCGCCTCATGAATCGGACCTGTCCAGGGATCCAGCCCGACTTCAAGTTTCCGGTCGAATGTTAACTCGGTAAAATGCCCATCCCCGCAACCAATATCCAGGGTGGGCGATGGCAAATCCAAGTTCTGGTAAAAACGCGATTCGACCGCCCGTAAAAAAGCGCGAAAATAAGGCAAATCTCGGGTGTGAAGAAATAAAAAATCCTTGGTGCTGGTTTCAGACATATTTGGAAGGACTCACTGTTGGTTTAATTAAGATTAATGGATGAAAAATTTGCTCACGGGTTTTGTTTTTTAAGTTTTTCAAAAAGCTTTTCATATTCCGAAGCGATTGAATCCGGATCGTAAACGGTGGCGATCTCCGCAGAATCGCGGCGATATTTTTGCGGTTCATTCAAAATCTGCAAGACCGCATCTGCAAGAGCTTTCGCATCTCCAATTGGCGTTACCAGACCCATGCCCGTCATTTGCACCGGTCGACGGACACCAGGCAGCGCAGATGCCACGCAGGGGACGTTATTGAGCATGGCTTCGATCTGGACCAGTCCAAAGGCTTCGGTGGAATTCAGACTCGAAACAACCAGCAAATCCAGGTTGGGATAATATGCTGCCATTTGCTCCGGTTTCAAGTTGCCTAAAAATTTCCAATGTCCACTTTCTTCAAATTTGCGGATGATGGGACTCAGACGGTTGAAATAAGCCTGTTCGCCCATCACATTCAGATGCTGGCCAGCGAAAAGAACCTGGGCATTTGGATATTTCGCCAGGATTTCAGGCAGGGCTTCAAGCAGGATCTCAACGCCCTTTTCGGAAGCAAAGCGGGTGGCCATGCCGATCACTGGCCAACGACCCTCAGGGAAAATTTGATTTTCCCCCGCGAGGGTTTCGATTGCACCCCTGGGTGCAGGCGGTAATTGAACTGGCGGCAAAATAGGTGTCAATTTATGTTTGTAACGCGACAGGAAAGGAGAGTTATCCGCGTAATCCTGTGTGTAGGTAACGATGTGGTTCGCGAAAGCTGCAGCCGAGGAATTCTGAAAATCCACAACTTTGTTGACCAAATTATTGAAAAATCCACCTGGGAGCTGTAAATCACAGTGGTAAGTCAGAATGGACACTTTTCCAAATAAACGCGCACGTAATGCAAACCCGGGAGCATCAAACTGGGGCAAATGCAACTGGATGAGGTCATTTTCAGCAACATATTTCCATGCCAGCAGTCCGAAGGTGGGCATGATCACGCCTTTGCTGATGCGCAGTGCCACCGGTGCCCTGACGATTTTTACGCCGTTTCGAAATTCCTGGGCAGGAGTGGAGGGGTCGAAATGAGAGGTAAGTACGGTCACCTCGTGTCCACGACGAACAAAAGCTTCAGCCAACCGCTCAGCATAAATTGTCAGACCGGAGGTATGTGGACGATAATAGGTGAGAACTGTCAGAATTTTCATCATGAAAACCTTAAAACAGATCCTTGTTTTCGCTGACCCAGTCGAATAACTGTTTGACACCTTTTTCGACCGAATATTGTGGTTTCCAACCTAATAGTTTTGCTGCTTTGCGAATATCTGCTACAAAAACTTTCTGGTCCCCTGGTCTCCAGTCGCCATAGGTGACTGGAATGGTTTTGCCCAGCAATCTCTCAAGCCGCGGACCGAATTCCGTCCAGACGGACATGGTATTTTCGGGACCGCCGCCCAGGTTAAAGACTTCCCCCTGAATCTGATCGATATTTTGAATGACAGCGTCATAAGCGTCATTCAAATCATAGACATGTAAAAGATCTCGAATTTGTTTGCCATCTCCATAAATCGAAATGGGCTTGCCGGTTTGAGCTGCGATTACCATCCAGGCTACCCAACCCTGGTCTTCCACACCAAATTGTCGCGGACCATAGATGCAACTCTGGCGCAGCACAACCGAACGCAAGCCATAAATTCGGTGATAGTCTCTCACATATTGGTCGCCAGTGCCCTTGGAACATCCATAAGGCGAATGGAAATCGAGTGGCTGGTTCTCAGCTGCGCCGAAAGGCAGGTTCTCATATTCCCAGCGTTGACCTCTTTCTACGACTTTGACATCGTCCATGCCGCCGTAGACCTTGTTGGTGGAGGCGAACAAAAAGATCGGGTTGCGCTGATTGAGCCGGGCTGCTTCCAGCACATTGAAAGTGCCCTGTGCATTGATTTCAAAATCTTCCCGGGGATTGACCACTGAAGTGGTGACAGCAACCTGCCCGGCAAGGTGGACAATGACATCTGCCTCGCGAGCTGAAACGACCAATTGACCAGCATCGCGAACATCCCCGGCTACCAGGTTAAAAGATTTTGCGCCGTAAGTATCCTGGAGCCACTTTAGATTTCGGGGAGCACCTGCCCGGCTCAGATTATCATAGATCGTCACTTTTTCGCCGCGCTTGATCAGGCGAGAAACATAATTAGAACCAATGAACCCGGCTCCTCCGGTTACAAAATAATTGGCAGACATTTTTACTCCTGTTTGGAATCCGTCCCGGAAGATTTTTCTTCAGAACGAGTGGTCAAATTTTTTAATTGTTGATAGATGCTGGAAATGGTCTGTCCTTCTTTGGACAATCCAATTGAGCCAAATACTCCACTGTAAAGATAATTAAGGAAACGGCTGCTGAGGGCGACTGCCAATGCACCGGATTGATCGCCCGAGAGCAGGGTCACCGCCCCAGCCATGGCACCTTCCAGGGTGCCAACTCCGCCCGGAAGGGATGGGATTGCCCCGCCAAAAGCAGCGGCTCCGAGCACGAACATGCCCCAGATCCAGGTTGCCTGTGGGAAAAAAGCCTTGGTGAGAAGGTAATACTGGACGATCGCCATGCCCCAGTTCAAAGTCATTAATCCAATAAAACGACCAAAAAGGACCGGGTCAGTTAATATGTCCAAACCATTCAGAAATGATTCAAGGAGATTACCACCGAGCTCACCGATTTTTGGCCAACGCTGTCCAAATTTTTGGAAAATATTGAGAGCCCATTGTCGGTTGCGCGCCAATAAATACATGGCTGCTATTCCCAGCAGGACAATTCCTGCCACGATAAAACCAATCTGGTTTGCGCTGCCCACCCCTGCGACAAAGGGTACCGCCATGATAAAGATTGCGGCGGAAAATGCCAGGTCCATCACCCTTTCAACGATGATAGTCGGGAGTATTTCGATAAAGTTCAACGAGGTTTTACGGCTGAGCAGAAAAGCCCGACCAATTTCTCCCAGCCTGAAGGGTAAAAAGCTGTTTAATAGGTAGCCTTCCATCAGGGTGAAGAATACATCCTTATAGGAGGCGCGATTTCTCAGCAAAGTTCGCCAGACCAATCCGCGGACCAACAACCACAATATCCCCAGGAAGAGAACGACCAAAAGCATGAAATAGTTCGCCGACTTGATTGCCTCGATGGTCTTGCGCAGGTCCACGAAATATAAAATCACGGCGACCAGGATAAAACTGGTCACCAGACCAGGAAGCAAGCGGCGAAAATCTCTTAGAAAATTGGACATAAATATTCCGATACTGGTCGCACTCCCATTTTTCTGGTTTGACAAAAAAATGGGAGTGCGCACAAACAGCTCGTTACTCGGCCTCCAATTTCAAAACTGCCATGAAAGCTTCCTGTGGAATCTCCACGTTTCCGATCATTTTGAGGCGACGCTTCCCCTTTTTTTGTTTCTCAAGCAGCTTCTTTTTCCTGGTGATATCACCACCATAGCACTTCGCCAGGACATCTTTTCGCATAGCTTTGACGTTCGCGCGGCTGATGATGCGACCTCCGGATGAGGCTTGAATTGCAACATCAAACAGCTGGCGGGGAATGATTTCTTTTAACTTGGTAATCAGCGATTGTCCCTTGTGATAGGCGTCTTTTTCATGAACAATGGATGCGAGTGCATCGATTGGGTCTCCATTCACCAAGATCTCCAATTTTTGCAGCTTATCTGTGCGATATTCAGCGAATTGATAATCGAGGGAAGCATAACCCTTTGTACGGGATTTCAAAGTGTCGAAAAAATCCACGATCAATTCAGCCAGAGGAATCTCAAAATTGAGCTGTACACGGTGAGGCGCTGGATATTCCTGACCTTTGTAAATTCCCCGGCGGTTAATCACTAGGTCCATGATGGTGCCGTAATAATCCGTTGGGGTGATGATTTCAATATTCATCCAGGGTTCACGGATTTCGGCCACCATTGCTTCTTCAGGCAGTTGGGCGGGTGAATCAATGGTCAAGACGTCACCGCCTGCCAAGATGACTTCATATTCAACCGAAGGAGCCGTGAAAAGAACGTCCAGGTTATATTCCCGCTCAATTCGTTCCTGGATAATTTCCATGTGAAACAACCCCAGGAAACCGGCGCGGAAACCGAATCCAATTGCTTGGGAGGTCTCAGGGGTGTAAGTGAGGGATGCATCATTTAACTGGAGTTTTTCCAGTGCGTCCCGCAGGTCTGTGTAATCATCAGCATCCACCGGATAAATGCCGGCAAAGACCATCGGTTTGGGGTGTAAATAACCCGGTAGAGGAGAGCTCGCCGGGTTATTGGAGCTAGTGACCGTATCTCCAACCCGTGCTTCATGAACGGTTTTTAAACCAGTCGCGATGTAACCGACTTCCCCTGCATTTAATCGCTCGACTGGCTTCATAATGGGGGCAAAGATACCCACTTCGATCGGTTTCACATGAATGCCGGTCGCCATCAAATAAATACTTTCAGTTGCAGAAAACGAACCTTCAATCACGCGAACATAACAAATCACGCCCTTATAAGCATCATAGTGAGAATCAAAAATGAGGGCGCGAGGAGTATCGGAATCCAAACCGGCAGGCGGAGGCACCTTTTTAACGATGGCTTCAAGAACTTGTTCGATATTGATTCCAGCCTTGGCTGAAATCCGGATCACATCTTCGGGTTTACCGCCGATGAGTGATGATATATCCTCAGCGACGTCATCAGGATGCGCAGAGGGCAGGTCAATCTTATTGATGACCGGGATGATTTCCAGGTTGGCATTGATTGCCGAATAAAGATTTGCGAGTGTTTGCGCTTCAATTCCCTGGGTGGCGTCCACGACGAGAACAGCGCCTTCACAGGCATTGAGTGCCCGGCTGACTTCATAACCAAAATCAACGTGCCCGGGGGTATCAATCAAATTAAGTTCGTATTCCTTCCCATCCAGGGCTTTGTATTTCATCCGGACAGCCGAGGCTTTGATCGTAACGCCTTTCTCACGCTCCAAATCCATGCTGTCCAAAACCTGCTCAGTCATATCGCGTTCAGAGATAGTACCGGTGACCTGGAGCAACCGGTCAGCCAGGGTGGATTTTCCATGATCAACATGGGCGATGATACAAAAGTTGCGGATATGTGCTGACATTAAATTCTTTCGTCAAAAATTCAAGTTCAAGAGCATATTTAACTTGAGGAAACAGTATCTAACCGGTTAAACAGCCACACCAAGGGGTGTATTTGGGAATATGAAAAGATGAAAATTTAAGCGGATAAAGTATAACCGATTTTAAAACAACGACACGCTTCACACTGCGTGCCGTTGTTTTAAAATATCAGCCGGGCTGTTTAGATCTTTGAGAGCAATTCCTTTTTCTTTTGCTGAAACTCAGCTTCAGTAATGATCCCCTTTTTGCTCAACTCATCCAATTCTGCGATCATCCCAGGGATCTCATCGGATCGATCTGGATTAACACTGTTTGTTCCATCCGTCCCAAGCTTTTCCCTGGCATTTAACATGGCAGTCTTAAATTTTACAGGTTCACCGATTTTCTCAAAAACATTAACACCAAGTTCACTGGCAGTCATAATTTCCACATCACCAAAATCAAAAATTTGCCCCCAAAAAGATTGAGACAATTTGACGTCATTTACTTTTTCTATGGTGGAATCAATCACTTTCTTATTAAATATGCCAGATAATTGGATGACTCTGCGGTTGGTTACCAGGTATGCATGGTTTTTCCAATTAAGATAGTCATAAAAAATGCTTAATAAAGGAATGATGATTAAAATATAAGCAATTCCTGCTATCGGGTAGATGCTGACGGCGAAACCCAAACCGACGAGCATTACCAGAATCACTATGATTTCAAAAAAAACGTGGCTAAAAAGCACAAACCAGTGCTGCCGGGTTATCAGAACGATTTTTTCGTTTTCCCCTAACATGCTTCGAATATAGTGATTTTCCATACAACACTCCTGATGAATGAAAAAAGTATAAATTGATTGTACTCTTTTCAGGAGTGATCAGTGACAGCCAATTTGCCCGCTGATGTTTTGAAAAGCTGCACTGAAACCTGCCGGCGAAGTGGTTCCGACGCGTTTCCAGATTAAGCACAACCCTGCTGATGTTTTTGGCATTGCCTTGTATGCGGCGAGACTGAGTTTTTGAGCATGCACCCAATCAGATCGCATCGCATAAGCTTCTATAAATGGGAACAATTCGAAGCTGCTTAATGGTTCCATGCCAGCTTTATCTGCTTTTTCCTTCAATTTGAGCACCTCGTCCCATTGACCTTCCTGGCGGGCGAGGTCTGCTTTTTCAAAATAATAACACCAGCTTGGGGTTGGAGCGGGACCGAAAATTCGCCGTGAGGGAATGAGAGTACTTTCCCCAAGGATCAAGCCAGGAGAGGAAATGTTTATAACAGTTCGATATCCATCCGGAAAATCAGGATTGACCCGGTCATCCGAAGAAATTACTTTTAAACAGCGACCCTCTGAATAATCAATCGCAAGGCTGTTATCCGGGCGAACTGGGGCTGAAATATTGTCAAACTGATCCACATAAACCCAATTCCCAGTTAAGAATTTATCCATATTCGCGCTGATGGGAGTTTTGGGATAATTTACAAACCAGACGGGAGGCGAAGAGGTTAATTTCCCGGGTAAATAGAGATCGTTAATGGCAAACGCACCCACATAATTAACCGTGGTTGGAGAAATCGCATTAAAACCAATCACAACAGTCCCCGGTTTTAAGGCTGGAGCTCGCCAGTAGAGCTGCCAGTAGGTTCGAAGCTGACGTTCCCAATCCCAGCGGTAATTATTTTCAAAACGAATCTGAATGCCAATTGCCAAACCAATAAAAATTACTGCCATTAATTGGAACTTGCCATTTCTTCCAGCCAGGAAACGGAACAGCACCACCAGCAGGATGGAAGCTCCAAAAAGACCTGCGAGAGCAAAACGATCACCGAAATTTCCCGGCTCGTAAATATGACGCCTGACGAACCATGCAGGGATGAAGCTGACGATTACAGCAAATAATCCAAGGATTGCTGCCTGGGTCAGGGATTTTTTTTCATCGGAATCTTCTGGAATCACTTGATCAAAACCAGAAGCCATTACGACCGTATACAAGCCAAAACCTGCAAGCCCCGCAACAATCATAGAAAAGAAATTGTAAGGTTGACTAAAATCGATGATTGAAGGAGAGAGGGTGGCATACCAGGTCTGAACCAGGAGCACCAGAATATCTTTCAACCCATATTCGATGATTTCAACCAGTGCAATTTTTGGATCCGCAAGCCAAAAGGAGGTAATGGTTTTGTAGCCATAATCTGCAAAACCACCTCCAAAAACCCCCGAGCGCCAGAAAGCATAAAGAATAAGGATGCACAAATAAGGAAGATAATAAAGGAAAGTTCTTTTGAGGCGGATCCAGCCAGGTTTGTTTTCAGCAAGGAAATAGATCACTAGAGGGCGGATCAGCTCCAGCCCGACAAAATATTCCACGATAAAAAGATGGAGAGACTGGGCGAACAGCGCAAAAACAAACCAAAACCAGCGCCGGGAAGGTGAACGTATGGAATTAATCATCAAACCAAGTGAAAGCAGGAAAACTGCATAATCTGCAAACTGCAAGCTATATACAACAGAAATCGACTGCTGACTGAAAGCCGGATAAACAGCAAAAAGGGCTGCCATGAGAGTGACCGCAGTTTTCTGGGAAGGCCAAAGTTTGTTTAAAACCCACCAAAAAAGCATTACGACCAACCAGCGCAGCAGCAGGCTGTAAACATGCCAGATTAGCGGAGAATCACCTGCCAACAAAAATCCGGGCATCAGGGCATATACACCAAGCTGGCGGGTACCGCCGTAAAAAATAGTGTTCAATATCCCCATGGATTGGTATCGTCCGATAAAAACCCAATCATCCCAATAAAAGCCCAGGTGACCAATTTGCCAGCCATATGCCAAGCTAATCACACCTAATAGAAGGAGGGGGATTTGAAAACGCAGGATACCTTTTTTAAGGAGAGAAATGATTTTCATGATTTTTTGACGAAGGAGTGCAGACCTCGCAACATTTTCTTCCATTCAAGTTCTGTTTCTATTTGTTGGGCAAGCTGCAAGCGTTTTTTGGTCATGATCTGCAAAATATGATCATCCTCGCCGGCATCCAGCCAAAAACCATGGTGTTCCGGACATAATTCCAGTTTCAAGTCATAAAGACGATATTGAAATTCCCGCATCGGCTGATCACAGATGGGGCAGTGATAACCAACCTCTACTTCATGATGGATCAAGGATCCTTTGAAACGATCCTCGTCAAAAGCAGCATCTTCCAAGCGGTCAAGTTCCTTGTAATCAAGCCACAAACCGCGGCAGTTCGGACAATAATCCACTTCCATCATCCCCTTATAATATTTTTTAGTCAATGACCTGCTGCATTTTGGACAATCCACGTCTGGCTCCGGAGCTAGAAAATCAACATGGAATATATTATACTGCCAGCAAATTCAAGGGCGGATCGATCACTTTTTTTCCATTCCTTTCATTACATAATGTTCAATGGGGGAATTGAATGTAAATTGGACATTTTTTCCGGTTCTTTTTTAACCAATCAGATCTCAGAAAGCCGCAGAATTTTATATCAAACTGGTAAAAACCTGCCGTTTTTACCTCCATTGTCAATCTTAGCTTTCTGAAAGCATAGAGATATCTAACATTATTCTTATTGACGCTCCTTTTTTCGCATGTTATGATTAATTTTGAAATCTTGGCACTCTGGACAAGTGAGTGCTAATTGAAAGCATGAGAATGAACTCTGAATTAACTGATCGTCAAAAAACATTGTTACTGCTGGTGGTGCGTGATTATATCGAAACCGCGCTGCCGGTGGGTTCGATGCACTTGGTTGATCATTATCATTTGGACATGAGTTCCGCAACCATTCGCAATGAGCTGGCAACTTTGACCGACTTGGGATTCTTGCGCCAACCGCACACTTCAGCTGGCAGGATCCCAAGCGAAGAAGGTTACCGGTATTTTGTCAGGCACATGATGCACCTGGCTGAGCTGCCTGAAGAAGTCCAGAACACGATCAGCCACCAGTTCCACCAGTCGCGTGCAAACGTGGAACAATGGATGACGCTGACAGCATCTGTCCTGGCTTACCAGTCCCAGGCGGTCTCCCTGGTGACTGCCCCGCATGCACAACGCGCCCAGTTTAAACACGTTGAGTTAATCTCCACGCAAGGCCGCCAGGTTTTGATGGTGCTTGTCAAGCAAGGGGGGGAAGTGAGCCAGCAGGTTTTAACCTTGGCTGAGACCGTTCCCCAGGAGCTATTATCCAGAGCAGCTAACCGTCTCAATATGGACCTTCAGGGACGCACGGTTGAGGAGATGAACAGCAATTCTTTTCACCACGAAGCGCTTGAAAATGATATTTTTAACCTGATCACACAGGAAATGCGGCGGGCAGATGAGAGAGTCTCGGGCACTCTCTATTACGACGGGTTAAACAACGTGCTAAGCGAGACTGAATTTAATGGTCCGGATGATGCTCGGAAAGCTTTAAGGTTATTTGATGAACAATCCTCTTTACAGGATTTACTCTCCCGGACGGTCTTAAATAGTGGGCTGGGGAGTGTGCAGGTGTTGATCGGTGGAGAAGGAAAATGGGAAGAATTGGGTCAATTTTCAATGGTTTTGGCTCGTTACGGGGTGATTGGCAGCTTGACAGGGATGCTGGGCGTGCTTGGACCGATGAGAATGTCTTACAGCAAAACCATCCCAACAGTTCGTTACGTGGCAAACCTATTGACTGATCTCGTCAACGAGACATTATTTGAGTTTTGAAATATTAGCCCTCCTCCGAAATTTATTTTTGTAAGATCAAACTGAGAAAGTAAATAATTATGACTGAAAAGAAATTCAAGACTAACCATCAAGCGCATGAAGGTAAAAAAATGGAAGCGCCAGCGGATGAAGAAATCTCCCCGGAAGCCGAAATCGAAGAATTAAAATCAAAATTAGCAGACTCAAAAGCAAAAGTGCAGGAATACCTGGATGCACTTCAACGTGAACGTGCCGACTTTATGAATTATCGCCGCCGGATCGAGCAGGAAAACGCCCAGGTCAGCCGGACTGCCTCAGGTACGACCATCAAGAAATTCCTTACAGCGATCGATGACCTTGAAAGAGCCTTGGCACATAGACCCGCAGATGACGCCTGGTCCAACGGGGTTGACCTGGTGTACAGGAAATTTCTTACGATTCTTGAAGCCGAAGGCGTAGAGCGGATTCGCGCTGAGGGGCAGCCCTTCAACCCGGAATTTCATGAAGCAATTATGCAGGAACCATCTGACAAGTATGAATCAGGAACGGTGATTGCTGTTTTGCAGCAGGGTTATATGCAAGGCGATCGGGTTTTACGTCCAGCCTTGGTAAAGGTCGCCCAATAGTTTTTGTGGGATTGATCCAGTTGGGCGCAATTCACAATTTGCGACTATTTCAAATTTTAATAGCCAGGCAAGATTAAGTATGTGAGATTGGTTGGACGTTCAATCCGCCAAAAAAAATGGAATTAAAGCATGACGACTAATCGTGATTATTATGAAATTCTTGGAGTTTTGCGAACAGCCACCCAGGATGAAATTAAATCAGCTTTTCGAAAGCTGGCGCGGCAGTTTCACCCGGATGTCAGCAAAGAATCGGATGCAGAAGAAAAATTCAAGGAAATCAATGAAGCTTACAGCGTAATTTCCGACCAGGAAAAACGAGCCCGCTACGATCGATATGGAAGAGCAGGGCTGGGGGATATGGGTGGCTCCCAGGATTATAACGTCCACTTTGAGGACATTTTCGAAGAGTTATTCGGCTTCGGGATGGGTGGGGGGCGAAGCAGTTCGCGCCGGAACACCCCACATCGCGGTCGTGATCTCCAAATAGCAGTGACTCTTTCTTTCGAAGAAGCAATTTTCGGAGTTGAAAAAGAAATTGAGTTTGAGCGCGATGAAATTTGTTCCCACTGTCATGGAAATGGCGCCGAACCAGGCAGCAGCGTAAAGACTTGCCCCACTTGTGGCGGCAGGGGTGAGGTCAGGCAGGTCAGACAGACTTTCATCATACAAATGGTGGAAACGGTGCCGTGCCAGACCTGTCAGGGTCGCGGTCAGATTATCGAAAAGATCTGTCATGTATGTTCCGGCCGCGGTCAGGAGCGCAAAAAGATAAATAAGACAGTTTCCATCCCGGCGGGTGTGGATAATGGGATGCAGATCAGATTGCCCGCAGAGGGCCAGGTGGGTTCGAATGGTGGACCCAACGGGAATTTATTTATTGCGGTTGATGTGAAACCTCACGAATATTTTAAACGAAAAGGTGAGGACATCATTCTTGATCTGGATATCAACATCGCCCAAGCGGTATTGGGGGCTGATATTATGGTTCCAACCGTCGATGCCAAGGAAGAAACTTTAACTATTCCAGCCGGAACCCAGCCCGGAAAAGTCTTTAATATGCGAGGAAAAGGAGTTCCGCGCATCAGGCAGAGTGGACGTGGTGACCAGAAAGTGATTGTCAACGTTGACATTCCGAAAAAATTAACCTCTGAGCAAAGGGAGTTGTTCGAAAAATTAGCCAGTACTCTGGGCACAACCCCCCGACCTCAGCAAAAAGGTTTTTTGGATTGGTTGAATGAAACCCTGGGCGGGTAATTGGTCACATTGGGCAAGATTAATTGAAATTTACTGGAATTATGGATGAGGAAATGACAAACTGGCTGGAAGTTTCGATGACTGTGAACGGCGAGCTGGCCGAAGCTGTAGCGGATGTGATGGCTCGCTTTGCGCCGAATGGTGTGATGACTGAACAAGCCGTGAAGTTTTTGGACGAAGAAGATCAAGGCACACCCAGCGGGGACATCACCGTCAGGGCATACCTGGCTGCAGACGAAACACTGGAAGAAACCCGGCAAAAATTGGAAGAATCTCTTTTTTATCTTGGTATGATCCAGCCACTCCCCAGACCCACCTTCAGCCCAATCGAAGATCAAAATTGGATGGAAGCCTGGAAAGTGCGATACCAACCCATTACGATCGGTAAACGACTGATCATTGTCCCGGTCTGGATGGATTCTCCCGAACCAGGACGGATCTCGATTCGAATTGACCCCGGGATGGCTTTCGGTACGGGAACGCACCCCACCACACAACTCTGCCTGGAATTGATGGAAAGAGTTTTTGATTCACCCAATCTTTTATCAAAACCCATGACGGTCATCGATGTCGGCTGCGGATCGGGTATTTTATCGGTGGGAGCCATTAAACTTGGGGCTGTGTTCGCCCTGGGGGTCGATATCGATGAAGCTTCGGTTAAAAATAGCCGGGAAAACGCAGAGAATAACGGTGTAAACGCCGAACAATTCCAGGTTGGCTTGGGCTCAGTCGCCGAGGTCATAGCCGGAAAATTTGACATTCGCCACGCTCCGCTGGTGATGGCAAATATTCTCGCTCCAGTCTTGATTCGTCTCTTTGAGGGCGGGTTGGCTGACCTGGTAACTCCGGATGGGGTGATTATCCTTTCGGGAATCCTGGAGCATCAAGCTGCGGATGTGATTGCTGCTGGAGAAAAATTTGGTTTGACACTGGTCGACCGGCTTCAAATCAATGACTGGGTCGCGCTGACCATGAAGCGTTAATTAACTCATTCGAATCTGAGAAAAAGAGAGGGGACAATCTCCATTTCTTTTCAGGCGAATCTACGGAAAACATGCTATGATTCGAAACAGAGCGACAGGATTTGCCCAAGCCTTAATAGTATTTTCATTTCCTTGAGAAATTGATCAGAAGGAACTACCGATCATGTCTGAAGCCCTTTATCGAAAATGGCGTCCAAAGTTATGGGATGAAGTAATCTCCCAGGAGCATATTGTTCGCACGCTGAAGAATGCCGTAGTTGCGGATCGGGTCGCACACGCCTATTTGTTCAGCGGTCCGCGCGGGACAGGGAAGACTACCGCGGCACGTTTGCTAGCGAAGGCGGTCAACTGCCTTAATCCGGATCCATCCAAAAGACCCTGTAATGAATGCGAGCATTGTAAGAGTGTCAATGAAAATCGATTTATGGACCTGGTTGAAATTGACGCGGCATCCAATAATGGGGTGGATGATGTCCGGGAACTGCGGGACAAGATCAATTTTTCCCCATCACAAGGACAATACCGAATTTACATTATCGATGAAGTCCACATGTTATCCACCCCGGCATTTAATGCCCTGTTGAAAACGCTCGAAGAACCGCCGGCACACGCCATATTTATTCTTGCCACCACTGAAATTCACAAGATCCCTGCAACAGTGCTCTCCCGCTGCCAACGCTTCGAATTTCAGCGTGTGCAGATGGCTGATATCGTCAAACACCTGAAAGCAATTTGCGAAAAAGAAAATATTCAGGCGGAGCCCGAAGCATTAATCTCGATTGCCCGCCAATCTTCGGGAGGAATGAGAGATGCCATCTCTCTGTTGGATCAGTTAGCGACCAATGGAGAGAAAATCACGATCGGAATGGTGCAAACTGTTCTTGGTACAGCTCCCAGCCAGGCTGTCATCAATATCATCCAAGCGGTGATTGATATGGAAGCGGGAACAGGGTTAAATCAAATTCAGGCTGCGCTGGATGGCGGTGCTGATGTTCAAAACCTGGCGAAACAGGTTGTGGAGTATTTGAGAAATATCCTTTTGTTCCAAATGGGGAATAATGATCAAGTTGATGTGAC
Organism: Chloroflexota bacterium; assembly: GCA_021795965.1. Lineage (GTDB taxonomy): Bacteria > Chloroflexota > Anaerolineae > Anaerolineales > Villigracilaceae > UBA5195. The sequence goes on along the minus strand of JAJYOU010000009.1, from coordinate 1,920 downwards.
TTCGGAAATTCGAACGGTGATGAATCTACACGCCAATGCTTTAACTTCGGCTGAAACACTGCGCATTTTAAGATTGTTCAATGCCGCTACGACAGATTCACGGGGTGGTTCCTCGTCGCTTGGTCTTGAATTGGCTGTTGTGGAAGCGGTGGAACAACCTTCGCCGGTTGTCGTTCAGACTCAGGCTGCGGTTTATGAGCGGAGAGAAAAACCGGTGGAGGCTGAAAAACAACCTGTGAGGCAGGAAAAAATTGACCCCACACCTCCAAACCAGGGAATCAAACAGGTGAAATCTGCAACTGGATCAACGGTAACGATTGAACAAATTTCCGCTGTTTGGAAGCAACTACACTTTGCGGTAAAACCACAGGATCCCACCCTGGCAGGTTTGATTAATTCTGGAAAATTGCTCGAAATTCGAGAAGGCGTCCTGATCATTTCCTTTGCCAGTGAGATACTTCAAGGCAGATTCAATCGCCCTGAAAATCTGGAAATTACCAGAAAAGCTCTCTTTGAGTTATTGAAAGTGGACCTTCCCATCCAGGCAGTCGTTTCTGGCAGCAAAAATGCGCTCCCATCTCATATTAAACAAGATGGAATGGTCGCCGCAGCCAGTCAGCTTGGCGGAGAGATTGTGGATATTCAGTAAGCCGCTGGCGGCATACCTAAAAATATTTCATCTGAACCGTTGAATATTTATTAAAATTTTACTGATCAGGAGATTGATATGGCAAAAGGATTTAACAAAATGCCTGGCATGGGTGGCAATCCAATGATGGCGCAATTACAAAAGCTTCAGGCTCAAATGGCTGCTGCACAGGAACAGCTTGCCATCGAAACCGTGACCGCTACTGCAGGGGGCGGTGCGATTAAGGTGACCATGACTGGTGATCAAAAGTGCAAGGAGATCGAAATTGATCCGGAATTCCTTAAAGATGCCGATGCCGAGATGCTGAACGACCTGGTATTAACGGCTGTAAATCTGGCTCTCGATAAATCCCGGGAATTACAGGAAAAAACCATGGGACCCATGGCTGGCGGGCTGCCGTTCTAACCCGTTTGGGTTGGATCCACTAAATTGTTAAAATTAATCCGGTTATTTGTTGATTGTGATTAAAAAAATTGAGTAAACGATGATTCTACCTGATCCGATTCAAAATCTCATCACCGCCTTCGAGCGCCTCCCGGGAATTGGACCAAAATCCGCTTCACGGTTAGCTTTCTATTTGCTGCGTGCGCCTGAGGATGTGGGGCGCTCACTGGCAGACGCTCTTTTATCTTATAAGGATCGAACCTCATTTTGCCCAATCTGCTTTAATATCATGCTGGCTGACCTGGATCACTGTGAAATTTGTGAAAGTCCGTCGAGGGACGAAACAATCATCTGCGTGGTGGAAGAGCCGCTCGATGTGCTTGCGATTGAACGAATCGGGGTTTACAAAGGGAAGTATCACGTTTTGCATGGGGTGTTATCCCCAATTGAGGGGATTGGACCTGACGATCTAAAAATCAAGCCTCTTTTATCCAGGCTTGGAGGGGGAGTGGTGAAAGAAATAATTCTGGCGACCAATCCGAGCATGGAAGGCGATGCTACTGCGCTCTACCTCAGTCGCCAAATTCAACCATTTGGGGTGCACGTCACCCGTCTGGCGAGAGGTTTGCCGGCGGGCGGTGATCTGGAATATGCTGATCAAAATACGCTTTTGCGGGCTCTATCTGGACGCCAGGAAATGAATTAGAGTTTTCCACCGCCCCAAATTGTTTTAAGAAGATGGATAAGGGTCAAATATCATACTAGTTTAGAAATTGGGATAAGAAAAGGCTTGACAGAGGGGGTGATATGAATATAATAGTGAAGCCATTGAGGAAGAGGTCTCGTTCTGAAGAAGAGCAGACCTGGACAAACGAGAGCGTCCCCGC
>JAJYOU010000036.1 GCA_021795965.1 Chloroflexota bacterium | reverse complement strand
GGCTATTTGGTTCATCACATACGGCTTGAACACGGGGGCGGATGGTTTTCGTTTTGTCATGCCCCTATTGAATCACTCCCCTTTTAAATTGTAAAGGGACTGCCCAGACTTTTTGGACAGCCCCTTTGTTCATTCTTTTGGTAAGGTTTCTTCATGTGCTTTCGGATCTTTCCCCAGGGCTGCCTCGAGCGCCTGAAAAATCGATCTGACTTCGATGATATTTATGTTTTCTGGCCAGGGCTCTGCCTTTTTCATGCGCTTTGGAACAATGGCTGTTTTAAAACCAAGTTTCTGCGCTTCCCGCAGACGGATGGGCATTTGCCCAGGCAAACGCAGCTCTCCAGCCAACCCCACTTCACCAATCAAAACAGCGTCGGCGCGGATGGATATATCTTTCATGGAAGAGGCGATGGCAGCTGCAATTGCCAGGTCGGCGGCAGGTTCATCCACTTTCATCCCACCAACCACATTCACAAAAATATCCTGCTCTCCCAGCCTCAATCCCAAGCGTCGAGTCAATACCGCCGCCAGCATCAGCATGCGGTTATAGTCCACTCCGTTCGGGGTTCGACGGGCATTGCCAAATTGGGCGGAGGAGGTCAACCCCTGGACTTCGACCAGCACCGGGCGTGTACCCTCCATGGTCACGGCAATGGCAGAACCGGCAGCATTGATCAGGCGTTCCGAAAGAAAAGCTTCTGAGGGGTTGATCACTTCAACCAGGCCAGTCTCCTGCATCTCAAAAACTCCGACTTCGGCAACTGCCCCGAAACGATTTTTTACGGATCGCAGCAAACGGTAAGACTGGAAACGGTCTCCTTCCAGGTACAGGACGGTATCCACAACGTGTTCGAGCACGCGCGGTCCTGCTATCACGCCTTCCTTGGTAACATGCCCAATGACAAAAACCGAAAGACCACTAGATTTTGCCAGCTCCCTTAAGCGGGAGGAGCACTCACGCACCTGTGAAACTGATCCGGCTGAAGAATCCATTTCCGGCAGGTAGACCGTTTGGATGGAATCCACGATCAAAAGGGCAGGATTAATTTCACGAACATGTTCCAAAATGTAAGTGAGATTCGTTTCCGTGGCGAGGTAAAGATCTTCGGGCAAGGTTCCAGTTCTTGTCAATAATCGATCAGCTCGCATCTTGATCTGCCGCTCAGATTCTTCGCCAGAAACATAGAGAACGCGCCGGGTTTTTGCCATTTCCATTGCAACCTGAAGCATGAGCGTGGATTTGCCAATGCCCGGATCTCCACCGATCAGAACGATGGATCCCTGCACGATGCCGCCGCCCAAAACCCGCGAGAATTCACCGATTGGAACCAGCATTCGAGGCTCCGCCTGTGCGGAAAAATCTCCTATCCTGCGAGCCATTGACCGGTTTGAAATTCCAGCCCCAAAACTGGATAATTTGCCAGGGGTTTCGTCCTGGATCAATTCTTCCACCATACTGTTGAACGAGCCGCATTGAGGACATTTCCCCATGTAGGATGCAGATACTCGACCACATTGCTGACAGACATAACGGGAATGTGTTTTTGCCATACGTTTCACCTCAATAGTTGCTTCAAGTATAGCAGAATTTTTGTTCTGATTTTATCTTGTTCAATATTGCAGGGTTGATTTTATTGGGCAGCTCGAAACAAACCAAAGCGGAATTGGAATTGACCCTGGAACTTGTCAAGGCGGGGTTTTTGAGATTAGTCCCCCCCCCCCATCATGGTTCAAATTGATTTAAAAGGGATCAATCCAATGAAAACGAAGGTCTGAGTGAATATAGTTGGGGAATCGTAGGTATCGCATAGGTTAATCGTCAAGTAAAATGAGAAGGTTTGTGCTAAATTATATCTGTAACGTTTCTCTTCTCCTCCTTAATTGAGAGAACCCGGGTCGGCGTCCCAGGTTCTCTTAATTTAATAACAGGATGCACCTACAACCAGATTCTTAATACCCAGAAAATAGCCATTCCAACAAATATGGTCCAAAGGACACTGCGTGTTTTGAACGCGACAAGAGTTGCAATGATTCCCGCCAACAGTCTTGGGTTGTTTGGAGACAGAGAAAGCGCATTGTTGTAATAACTTAGTGATGGAACAATAATTGCGGTCAAAACCGCGATGGGAACAAAACGCAATGCCTTTTGAAAAAATTTTGGCATTCGGACTCGATCCAACAAGGCAATAAAACTAAACCGGGTGACGAATGTAATTAGACCCAATATCAACATCACAAGCCAGATATTCATTTTTTCTCACTCAACAAACCGGCTGTGATGCCAAAAAATGCTGCCAGAAGAATATAAAGGCTGAAGGGCAATTTGAAAAACACCAGTGCAATCAGGCCGGCAATCACTGCGGTGATTAATCCCGGGCGGTCCTTGATTCCTGGCGCGACCAGCGCAATAAAAGTCAGGGGGAGGGCAAAATCCAAACCCCAGCCAGACGGGATCTGCGCCCCCAGGAAAATGCCTACGGCTGTACTGATTTGCCATGAGGTCCAGAGAGCCAAACCAGAACCGAGTAAGTGCCAGTGACGGAAGTTTTGATCCCCCTCACGCTGGAAATTAATAATACTGACTGCGAAAGCTTCATCGGTTAATAGGTATGCGAGAGCAGCCTTCCAGCGAAGCGGCAGATGCTGGATATAAGGCGTAATGGAGGCACTGTAAAGTGCATGGCGAAGATTGATCACCATGCCTGTCACTACCAAAACCAAGGCTGGTGTGACCGATTTGATCAATTCGACGGTCATGAACTGGGCTGAACCAGCAAAGACAATCGAAGACATCGCTTGCGCTTCCGCCGGTTTAAGCCCCGCACTGAGAGCACTGATCCCATAGATCATGCCAAATGGAATGACCCCTAATAAAATGGGCAGCTCTTCACGGACGCCGAGCCAGAATTGAAAAGAGGGATTGCTGATTTTGTCCATAAATTTGTGCAATTATACGCAACTTCTCATCAAAAACCTAATTTTTTTCATGAGTATTGTAAAATAGACCATCCCAAATTTCGGAGTTGGTATGAATCCTTTTCTTGCCCTCATCTTAACGTTTATTGCCGCCCTTGGCTGGCTGCGCATGATGGATTTTTTTGCACACCAGGGATGGATTGAAAGCCGGTTGAGCCGAAAAATCATTCACATTGGGACTGGACCGATATTTGTTCTCTGCTGGTTGTTATTCGACAACGTCTGGTACGCCAGGTGGCTGGCTGTCCTGGTGCCCCTGGCAATTACAGTTCAATTTGCCCTGATTGGTTTTGGAATTATCAAGGATGAAGCTTCTGTCAAAGCCATGTCACGCAGCGGAGATCCAAAGGAAATATTAAAAGGACCCCTTTATTACGGCATCATGTTCGTGATTGTGACCCTGGTTTTTTGGAAAGATTCACCGGTGGGGATGATCGCTTTGATGATGATGTGCGGCGGAGACGGAATCGCCGATATTGTGGGGAGGCGTTTTCGATCTGCAAGATTGATTCACAGCCCCCAGAAGAGTGTGGCTGGTTCTCTGGGTGTTTTGCTGGGCGGGTGGATTTTGTCGGTGTTAATCCTGGGAATTTATGTGGTTCTTGGAGTCTTTAAAGGACCAATGGTGAACTACCTGATGCCGATCACGTTCATCGCGATTGGAGCGACGATCGTCGAATCCCTGCCGCAGAAAGATATTGATAACCTCACGGTAACAACAATTGCTTCTGTGCTCGGTTATTTTTTGATCAAGTAAGTTTTCCTGCAGCACATCTTATCCATGACAAATCCCCCGACTTTTTCGGGGCGGGTTCGGGATTTTTAATTCTCAGGCTGTTCCTGGTCAAGAACCATCACCTTGTAGGCTTCCGCAAACGGGAGACTTTTCTCTTTTCCCTCGTTCTCAGCCCACTTTCGCATCATCTTTTCAGGATCCCACTCCTTTAATTGGCTGGCGTGTTTTCGCAGGGCGGCGATTTTCAGATCGATTGTATCGCTGATGTCCACCCAGGTATCGGGGTTTTCAGTTCCATGAATATACAACCTTTTAACGTTGTGAGGCTCATATCCTTCAGCCAATAGGTCGGCAAAAACCAGGCGGGAGCCAGCTGACGGAAAAACAGCATACGTGGCTGCCTGGGCAGCTGCCCGGTGATCTGGATGATTGATGTAATTGTTTCCATAAAACACGCCTTGCGGATCCCCGGTGACAACTGCATCGGGTTTATATTTTCGAATTAATTTCGTTAATTCTTTTCGAAGCGCGATCGTAGGTTCCAATTCTCCATCGGGATGGCACAAAAAGATCGTCCGCTTGATTCCAAGAACCTGGTTCGCTGAGCTTTGCTCCGTTTCCCTGATACGCGCCAATTTTGGTTTATAGCGCGCATCATGAGCAGGATCATTCGAGCCTCCATCTCCACTGGTGATTATGACTGAAATGATTTCACAACCCGCTTTCGCCCACTTTGCCAGGGTTCCGGCTACCGTAAATTCCTGATCATCCGGATGGGCATGGATGCTCATCGCGATGGTTGGTACAAATTCTTTTTCTTCAGACATTTAATTTCTCCAATTAATTCCATGCAGGAAACTTTTTCTGAGTATATCAAAGAAGGCTTTATTTCCAAAATTTTTGGAAGCAAAGCCTTCGATTGAGATTTCCGAATCAATTATTTGTTGCTTGTGCGGGTCATCACATCAAAGATAACCGCTCCGGCGAGGACTGCGCCTCTGACGATGTACTGGTAAGAGATATCAATGGTCATCAGGTTCATACCGCTGATGAGTGACATCATGACCAAGGCGCCAATGATGGAACCCGTAACCTTGCCAACTCCGCCGGCAGCCGAAACACCGCCGACATATGCCGCTGCGATGGCATCGAGTTCAAACAGGGTTCCTGCAGTGGTCGTAGCTGATTGCAAACGCGAGGTGAAAAGAATTCCAGAGAGAGCTGTCAGAAGCCCCATGGAGCCGAATGCAATAAATGTGATTTTTTCGACACTGATACCGCTTAATTCTGCCGCATCCGGATTTCCACCCACTGCATAAATATGCCTGCCCAAAACAGTTTTATTGGTTACGAAATCATAAATTGCCACGACAATTAATACAATTACAAAAGTCCAGGATAATCCATTGTAATTAGCCAAGGTCCAGGTGATATAAGAGATCACGATGGACATGAAAACGAGTTTCAAAATAAAAAGGTCGTTGGGAAGGACTTCGAAGTTATAGACCTGCTTGTTGCGGCGGCTGTTGATTTCGCTAAAAATTAAAAACACTATTGCAATAATACCCAGAAGAAGTGTAATTTTGTGAACATCGTCCAAAAATCCGAATTTGGGAATATCAGGGATAAACCCGTTTCCGATGGCATTGAATGCGTCATTGGAAACGATGATAGTTCCAGTTCCAGAAGTGACAAGCTGCAGCAGACCGCGGTAGATTAACCAGCCCGCCAAAGATGTGACAAAAGCCGGAACCCCCAATTTGGCAACCGGGAATGCTGTGAGTAATCCAGCCAAAATTCCCAGCGCCAGTACCATTGGAACAACAAGAATGGTTGGGAGTCCCCAGTACTTGAGGGCAATTGCCGCAACTGCACCGAGAAAGCCTGCCAAAAAGCCGACAGAGAGGTCAATGTGCCTGATAACGATGACGATAGTCATTCCCACCGCCAGAACAGCAATGTACCCTGTCTGGTTAATCAGGTTGCTGATATTTCGCGAGGAAAGAAAAACACCTTTTGTCGTGATGGCAAAAATGGCCATAATTACAAAAAGTGCGATAAACATACCGTATTCACGAACATTTTCCTGTAATACCTTGGAAAGGTTTTTAAAGAAAAGCGACATTTCTTACCTCCTCAATTTGTTGCCAGCGCCATAATTTTTTCCTGGGTGGCTTCCTCAATCGGAATATCACCAGTTATTCTTCCACCAGAAACGATGTAAACCTTATCACTCATTCCTAAAATTTCCGGGAGTTCTGAGGAAATCATGATGATACTCATCCCCTGGTCCACCAGCTTGTTCATGATTGTATAAATTTCAAACTTCGCACCAACGTCAATCCCGCGAGTTGGTTCATCCAATATCATGATATCTGGTTTTACGAACAGCCATTTTCCCAGGGATACTTTCTGCTGGTTGCCACCGCTTAAATTGCCAACGAGCTGCTCAATCGAAGGTGTTTTAATGTTCAGGGAGGTTTTATATTCGCCTGCAATTTTTATTTCCTTATTTTCATCAACCACGCCTCTTTCAGATAACTCTCTTAAGTTCGCCAGCGTGATATTTTGCTTGACATCCTGAATCAGGATTAAACCATCCCCCTTGCGATCTTCGGTGACATAAGCAATTCCAGCCAGGATGGCTTGCTCAGGGCTGGTAAATTGTCGTTTCGTCCCATTTACAAACAAATCACCTTTAATCTGGTAACCGACCGAGTTGCCAAATATACTTTTCGCCAATTCTGTGCGGCCCGACCCCATCAGCCCGGCAAAACCGACAATTTCGCCTTTGCGAAGTTGGAAGTTGACATCTTTTAACATGGTGCGACCAAGTCCGGGATCATAGGCGTTCCAATTTTTTACTTCAAGAACAACTTCTCCCGGGGTTTTGCGTTCGCGAGTGGGGTAAATATTATCGATTTCGCGACCCACCATGTGCTTAATCAAAATTTGTTCGGACACTTCCCCTTTGTGAGCATCCAAAGTGCAGATGGTTTTTCCATCGCGCAAAACTGTGACCGTATCCGCAATTTCAATGACTTCTTTCAATTTATGTGAAATCATAATACAGGTAACGCCGTTATTTTTAAGATCGCGCAGCAAATTAAATAAATTTTCGCTGTCGTCTTCATTTAAGGCAGCAGTAGGCTCATCCAGGATCAGTATTCTTACATCTTTGCTTAAGGCTTTTGCAATTTCGATTAATTGTTGCTTACCAACACCAAGATCCTTCACTTTCATGGTTGGGTTGAGAGTCAACCGGACTTTCTTCAACATTTCACCCGATCTTTGGATGATTGAGTTCCAGTCGACGATATGACCTTTTTCGGTCAAGTGGCTGATGAATATATTTTCATAAACTGTCAGTTCAGGGAAGAGCGCAAGTTCCTGGTAAATAATGGCGATCCCCACTTTTTCGCTATCTGTAATCTGGTGAAATTTTTGAATTTGTCCATCAATCAAAATATCCCCAGTGTAGGTGCCATAATGATATGCACCGCTCAGAACCTTCATCAAGGTGGATTTTCCTGCACCGTTTTCGCCGACCAGACAGTGAATTTCCCCTTGTTTTACGCGAAAGCTGACATTATTCAAGGCTTTCACACCAGGGAATTCTTTGACAATATTTCTCATTTCCAATATGTCATTACCCATTGAGCCTCCGGTTTCAGAATGTTGCAATAGTCATATATAATTTTACAGG
>JAJYOU010000035.1 GCA_021795965.1 Chloroflexota bacterium | reverse complement strand
TATTTTGGTTTTATACTTCCACTAAGTTTTAAGTATAAACCAGTAATTCATGAAATCGGGATAAAATTCAGACCATGGAATTATCGACTCATCTCCAGGGAATTCTGGACACCCTGCCCACAAAACCCGGCTGTTACATCATGAAAAATAACGCCGGCACCATCATATATGTGGGAAAAGCGATCAACCTCAAGAATCGCGTGCGGTCCTATTTTCGTAGTGATAACACGCACGACAATAAAACCCGCAGGTTGGTCAGGGAAATTGACCATATAGATTGGATTCTGGTCGGGTCAGAGCTTGAGGCTTTGATCCTGGAAATGAACCTGATCAAAAGGCACCGCCCGAAATTCAACATCAAGCTCAAGGACGACAAACGCTATCCATATATCAAAGTCCATTGGAATGATCCATTCCCGATGGTCACAGTGACCAGGATGATGAGCGAGGACGGCGGGCGCTATTTTGGACCGTACACCTCCGCCTGGGCGGTCTACCAAACCCTGGATGTGCTGCGTCGAATATTCCCATACCTGACCTGTGACCGTGAAATTACCGGGCTCGACAAACGCGCCTGCCTGTATTACGACATCAAACTTTGTACCGCTCCCTGTATCGGAGCCATTGAACAGGCTGGTTACCGCCAGATGATTGCAGATCTGATGGATTTCCTGGCAGGTCACAGCGAACCGATCATCCAGCGCATGGAAGCGGAGATGGCGCAGGCAGCTGATGAACTCCACTTTGAGAAAGCCGCCAGTTTGAGGGATCGATTAAAAGCTGTCCAATCCATCGTTGAAAGACAGAAAATTATTTTCCCTTCAGATTACCTGGATTCGGATGTGCTGGCGATGGCGCGCAGTGATGGTGAAGCCTGCGTGCAAATATTCTTTGTCAGGAACGGCAAGTTGATTGGTAGGGAATATTTTGTCCTCGAGGGCACCGAAGAAACAAGTGATAATGAAGTCATGACGCAGTTCATCCAGCAATTTTATTCGGAGGCGGCTACCATTCCCGACCAGGTGCTGCTGCCGCAGCAGATCGAGGAAGCAAAAATCGTATCCCAATGGCTGCGCTCCAAGCATGGCGGCAAAAAAGTGAAAATGTTTGTGCCGAGGGAAAAACAATCCAAAGAGCTGGTCCAAATGGCGGCTGAAAATGCCACTGAGACCCTCCAGGCTCTCCGCAGTCAATGGCAGGCTGATTCCCATAAACAGGAATTAGCTCTGGCTGAAATTCAATCTGCATTCGGGCTGATCAATGTGCCAAACCGGATTGAATGTTATGATGTATCCCACCTGCAGGGAGTGGCGACCGTTGGCTCGATGGTTGTTTTTCAACAGGGGGTTCCAGCCAAAAGGATGTACCGCAAATTTAACATCGACAGCTTATCCCCGGGTGCCCCGGATGATTTTGCCAGCATGGAAGAAATGCTGACCCGCAGGTTCAACCGCTGGAATGCCGCCAGCGAAATTTCGCTGCATGCCCCTGGTTCCAAACCAGAAGAATCATTTTCGTTTTTACCTGATCTGATCATCGTTGACGGCGGCAAGGGTCAACTCGGACGAGCTGTCAAAGTGCTTGAAAAATTTGATCTTTCTGAAAAAGTGGCTGTGGTAGGATTAGCCAAACGGGAAGAGGAAATCTTCTTCCCGCATAAATCTGAGCCGCTCCTGCTGCCGCGCCATTCACAGGGGTTGTACCTGGTCCAACGGATCCGGGACGAAGCACATCGATTCGGGATTACCGCCCATCGTGCGCGACGAACAAAACAAGGGCTAGCTTCGAGGCTGGATTCGATTCCGGGGATTGGTCCTGCCAGGAGAAAAAGTCTGATCACTCACTTTGGCTCGATTGAAAATATCAAAAAAGCGAGCATTGATGAATTGGTGCTTGCGCCCGGAATCTCCCGCGCAGTGGCTGAAAGCATCAAAGCTCACCTGGATTGATCTTTTTTGTGAAATTCATGGGAAAGCTTTCAGGATTTACGGTAAAATGTAGCGCGCACTCATGCACTTATCCAAAGTTCAAAAATCGTTAAAATCTACTAGTATGAAGGTGAATCAATGGCAACAAAGGTGAAAAACAATAAGCAGGAAAAGGCAGATTATCACACCCGACAAGTCAGACGCAACCAGATCATATTTGGAGTGATTGCGGTTATATTGATACTGTCCATGGCGCTTTCCCTGGTCAAATTTTAGTCAAAAAAAGCTAAAGCCCATTCTCGAAATCATGAATGGTTAAACCTGACATCACGGAATGTGAGAATGCTATCCCGCGAGATCAGGAAATGGGATGAAATTCAAAATCCCTTTCAATGAAAATCCTTTTATTCTAAACAATCCCCGGTAAATAATTAAATGCCCGTGGATTAACTGAGAAATTTATGCTTGAAATACTTGAAGGAATTGAAGATCACTATGAAGATCTGACACGCCAATTAATGGAAGTCGGTGACGATTACCAGAGGGCGGGTGAAATTAATAAAGAACGGACCGAACTGGAACCGATCGTTAAAAAAGCGCGCGAATATCGCCAGACTCTGCAACGTCTCGAGGAAGCGCGAGCGCTTGATTCGGTTGATCAGGAAGCGGATATCCGGGAATTGGCACAGATGGAAATTGCCGAACTGGAAGGGATGATTCCTCCACTCGAAGCAGAATTGAAATCGATGCTCGTTCCAAAAGATCCGCGCGACGAAAAGAATGTTTTCGTTGAAATCCGAGCTGGCACAGGCGGCGACGAGGCGGCTTTATTCGCAGCAGATTTGTACAGAATGTACAACCGTTATGCCGAACGCCAGCATTGGAAAACCGAAGTCATGTCTGCCAGTGAAATTGGGATTGGCGGCTTTAAGGAAGTCATTTTTGAAATTAAAGGCAAGGGTGCATTTTCAAAATTAAAATGGGAATCCGGAGTTCACCGGGTGCAGCGAGTGCCCGCAACCGAAGCCCAGGGACGCATCCATACATCCACTGCGACCGTGGCAGTTTTGGCGGAAGTGGATGATGTCGAAATTTCCATCCCTGAGAGTGACATCGAAATAGATGTCTACCGCTCGGCTGGGGCGGGTGGTCAAAACGTTCAGAAAAACTCCACAGCCGTCCGAATTACACACAAACCGACCGGAATCGTGGTTGCCTGCCAGGATGAAAGATCGCAACTTCAAAATAAGATGCGCGCCATGTCCATTCTGCGAGCTCGATTGTATGAGTTGGAAGTATTAAGGCGAAGAGCAGAGCTGGAGGATTCGCGCAGATCACAGATCGGAAGCGGCGAACGCTCTGAAAAAATTCGAACCTACAATTATCCTCAATCCAGGGTGACTGATCACCGGATCGGCATATCCTCCTTTAATCTGCCAATGGTAATGGATGGGGATATTGAGACATTCATTGAGCATCTCTCCAACCGGGATGAAGCCGACAAGCTTTCGGTAAGCGCTGATGAAGACGACGAATAAAGCGAAGGCGGCTCCTGAGAGCCGCCTTTATTTTTCACTTCCCCATATCAAATAACATGACGGCAAACCCATTACTCCATGCAATTTCAAGCCAATTACCGGGTGATTCCCGCTTGAGTGATGCGCTGATTCTTTTGCTGGAAATCACTGGAAAGGATCGGGCGTGGTGGCTGGCGCATCCAGAAGATCAATTAACCGCATTGGAAGAAAAGAAACTCGAAACTGCCATTAAACAATTGCAAGACGGGATTCCATTGCCTTACGTGATTGGGCACTGGGGATTTTTGGGGCTGGATTTCATCGTCACTCCGGATGTGTTGATCCCCCGACCGGAGACTGAATTGCTGGTGGAAACAGCGCTGGAACATATCCATTCAATTCCTGGCAGGGAAATCCATATTTTGGATGTGGGCACAGGCAGTGGAATCATCGCGATCAGCCTGGCGCTGAATTCACCCGGGGCTAGCTTCAGCGCGACGGATATCTCTCCCCTGGCGTTGAAAATTGCCCGCTTGAACGCGGAACGCAATCATGTGTCAGATCGAATCAACTTTTTCGAAGCAGATATTGTGCCGGTTGCATTTGGAAAAATTCATTTCGACATCATCTGCGCGAACCTGCCCTACATCCCGCGGGAAACTCTCGAAAACCTGGAAGTTTTTGGGAAGGAACCAACCCTTGCCCTGGACGGTGGAAAAGACGGGTTGGATTTGATCAGGAAATTATTGGTTTTCTTATCAAGATCCGAAATTGGAGGAACCTTAATTCTTCTGGAAATAGAAGAAAGACAGGCAAAGCAGGTGGAAAATTTAGTTAATACTTACCTGCCAGGTGCATCTACACGCATAAAACGCGACCTGGCTGGACATGATCGACTCGCGATGATACAAATTGGTTGATTAATCTGCTTCATTTAGATTGGATCATTGGGAAAATGAAAACAAAAGTCTTGTCCATCTTCGAGTCAAAAAGCCTGGACTTTGCCCGGGAAATTCTCCTGAACGGAAACCTGGTGGCTTTTCCCACCGACACGGTTTATGGGTTGGGCGCCATGGCATTTAATGCAAAAGGAGTCAACCGGATCTATAAAGTCAAAGGAAGAGCAGCCGAGAAAGCCATCCCAATCCTGATTGGAAATGTCGCCCAATTGGACCAGGTTGCAGCGAAAGTTGGCGCCTCTGAAAGGATTCTCGCGCACCATTTCTGGCCAGGTCCACTGACGATCATCCTGCCTCGCCACACATCCATACCAGATGCCGTCACGAGTTTGCCCACCGTTGGAGTGCGGATTCCGAATTTAGCCAGCGCACTTGAATTGCTCAACCTGACCGGTCCCATGGCGGTCAGTTCAGCCAATTTATCGGGTCAGACCAGCTGCAGCACGGCAGGAGGGGTTCTATCTCAGCTGGATGGGAAAATCCCCCTGATCCTGGACGGCGGAGTCACCCCGGGAGGCACCCCGTCAACCATCGTAGACTGTAACAGTGAAAAACCGGTCGTGATCCGGGAAGGACCGATATCCCTGGCTCAGATCCTTCAAACCCTGTCTCAAGCCAGATCATAACGTTTTTTGATTTATCCCCTGGAATCCCGATCTGTTGGCAAAAAAACAGACTTTACAAAGATATTTATAAAAGCGGCCAGGTGGGAATCACATCCATATCCATTCCGGAGCGATCCCCACGCGCGAATTTAAAAAATCCGGCTGCAGCGATCATGGCTGCATTATCGGTGCAATATACAAATTTCGGGATATTGACTTTGAATTCGGACTGGCTGAGAAATGCGTTTCTCAAGGCTTTATTGGCTGAAACACCCCCGGCGATCAGGATCTCCTTCGCGTTGAATTCACGCGCAGCCTGGAGAGTTTTTACCAATAAAGTCTGCACCACGGTAAATTGAAAACTGGCAGCCATATCCGCCACCGGAACCGCCCTGTTTTCCGCTTCCATCCGTCGAACCTCACGTAATACCGCGGTTTTAATTCCACTGAAAGAAAAATCCCAGGGATGCTCGGTCCTGGCGATGGGAAATTGAAATGCTGTGGGATCCCCACCTTCTGCTGCCAGCTGGATGGATGGACCGCCCGGGTAAGGCAGCCCCAACAAGCGGGCGGTTTTGTCAAAAGCTTCCCCGGCTGCATCGTCCAGGGTGGCACCCAGGCGCTGGTAGGTTAAATGATCAGTCATTAAATTAAGTTCAGTATGTCCGCCAGAAACAAGCAGCGCCATGAGGGGGAACTGCGGCGGCTCGGGAGCCTGATCTTTTCCACTTTCAGATAACCAGGAGGAATAAATATGTCCCTCGAGGTGATTGACCCCGATCAGAGGTTTGTTTGCGCCTAATGCAAGACCCTTGGCGGCATTCAAGCCGACCACCAGGGAGCCCGCCAAACCGGGACCCTGCGTCACGGCAATGGCGTCCACGTCCGCGAGTTGGATTCCAGCATCCCCCAATGCCTGGTTAATCACGGGTGCGATGCTGAGGACATGCTGGCGGGAAGCCACCTCGGGAAAAACTCCGCCAAAACGGGCGTGTATTTCCATCTGGGAGGCGACCACTGAGGATAATAAAAAACGTCCGTCCTGGATGACTGCGGCTGCAGTTTCATCGCAGGATGATTCGATGGCAAGGATTTTGGCAGAGGGAAGTGACATGGTAGTGATGATTCCTGGACCCGGTTTTATACGAGTAAATTGGTCCAGCCTTTTATTTTTAATTTTTCAATCATACCATAGTCATTTTTTGAAATTGGGATTAATTTAGATATTCCGGATGGAGTGATTGACAAAAAAGCCGCGGTAAATTACTCTTGATTTATGTTCAGTCCCCTGCAACAAAAGGTCATCCAATCTCCCCTCAATTCGAAAATATTTTTGAGGGGTCCTGCCGGGACAGGGAAAACCACGGCAGCAGTCGGCAGGATGCAGTACCTGCTTGAGAACAACATTCCTTCCGACCAGGTTTTGATCCTCGCGCCGCAGCGAACACTTCAAACCCCCTACCTGGATTTAATTCACAGCCCGGAACTTCTCGCAAGCGGCGAAATCATCCCTGCCACGATTGGCGGACTGGCACGGAGAACTGTTGATCTTTTCTGGCCGCTGGCTGGAGAAAAAGCCGGATTTGTCCATCCTGACCAACCGCCAGTCTTTCTGACCCTTGAAACAGCCCAATATTACATAGCAGCCCTCGTGAGACCACACTTGGACGAAGGCTGGTTTGATTCCGTGGTCATGGACCGCAATCGGTTGTGCAGCCAGATTCTCGATAATCTGAATAAATCCGCTTTAACCGGTTTTCCCTACCAGGAAATTGGCGAGCGGCTCAGCGCAGCATGGAGCGGTGACCGGGTTCAATTGCGCGTCTACCAGGATGCACAAAACTGCGCAACAGAATTCAGAAGCTACTGCCTTGAGAATAACCTGCTCGACATTTCCCTGCAGATGGAAATATTTAGCCAGATTTTATGGAACGATTCGACCGTCAGGAATTATTTAACCAGAACTTACCGCCACCTGATATATGACAACATCGAAGAGGATGTCCCAATTGCCCATGATATTCTTTCTGAATGGCTGCCGGATTTTGACTCGGCACTGATCATTTTCGATGAAAATGCAGGATACCGGATGTTCCTGGGCGCAGACCCGGTCAGTGCCAGCTTCCTTGAAACCCTTTCTGACGAGACAATCGAATTTGTCGATTCTTACGTTTCGACGCCCGGGATTCGATATTTATCGGATTCGCTTGGAAACAGCTTCGAGCTCGCCAATTCCCAGAATGTAGTACCAGTCCGCCCAAATCCACTGGAAGAAAATTTGGCAATTATATCCAGTCGTTTTTACCCGGATCTATTGGATCAAACCGCCAGGGAAGTCAAACGCCTGATCGATGAAGAGAACGTGGATCCCGCCGAAATTGCGATTTTATTTCCATACCTGGGCGACTCGGTACGTTTTTCCATCATGAGCCGGATGGAAGCCCTGGGAATTCCCGTACGATCTCACCGGCCGTCACGGTCAT
>JAJYOU010000008.1 GCA_021795965.1 Chloroflexota bacterium | reverse complement strand
GCACATAATATGCAAAAACTGGCGGGGTGATTTCCGCCAGTTTTTTTATCTTCGCGCGTAATAGCCAATTCTTGGCTTTTTTTGAACTTCTTTGGCTATTCCAGATTTACTTTCTGGACAGCCCCTTCTTGTTTTGTGTTGATAACGTTTAGCGAGTTGCCTGGGCGACGACCGCAGCAAATGTTTGCGGGTCGCGGACAGCCAAATCAGCCAGCATCTTTCGGTTGAGGTTGATATTGGCTTTTTTCATCGCCGCGATTAATCTGCTGTAAGTTAAGCCGTTCAGGCGGGCTGCCGCATTGATGCGGGCAATCCATAGTTTGCGCAAATCGCGTTTACGAACACGGCGATCGCGGGTGGCGTACCACATGCTCTTAAGCATCGCTTCGTTGGCGCGCTTAAAGAGGAAGTGGCGGGTGCCACGCTGCCCTTTACTCATTTTGAAAATCTTTTTATGGCGAAGATGTCCTTGAGGACCACCTTTTACACGCATGTTTCATTACCTCCCGCAAACCTCCAGGCGTCGGTGATAAGTTTTACGTCGAGAAAAACTCATCTTTCCAGTTGAGTACACCTGGTAGTTGCAAAAAACAAAATGGATAGGATTAACTACTTGATATTTGGTACTAATCGGTGGATGCGTTTAATAATCCCGCGTCCATTGACTGGAACCATTTCAACAAATTGTGCTTTGGTTCGTTTTGAAGTGTGACGGCGCAAATGGCTCTTGCCACCCTTCGTACGAACCAACAACCCAGACGCTGTCAAGCGAAACCGCTTCGACGTTGCCTTGTGCGTCTTGAGTTTGAACTTTCCTGATCTTGGCTTTTGGGGCACTGTGACTTACTCCTTTCAGACAAATTAACCGCAGGCTGGTTTTACTCCTGCGGGATATCACCTTGGCATGGAGATGTTTTTTTACAGGGAGACCTGATTATTCAGGTTTTCCTTCTTTCACTGGTTTTGCCTTCGAAGTGCCAAGCACTACTGACATGGTTCGACCTTCAATCATGGGTGCCTGTTCGATGATGCTGACATCTGAGAGAGATAAAGCAATCTCACGTAAATCTTCCAAAGCAATTTCCGGATAATCCATTTCGCGACCACGAAATTTAATTGTTACACGGACTTTGTGACCCTGATTGAGCCAGCGGCGTGCATCCTCAACTTTGAAACCTCGATGGGCTTCGTTCGTTTTTGGGCGCAACCGAATTTCCTTGACTTCAATTTTGACCTGTGCCTTCTTGGCTTCGCGATCTTTCTTTTCGCGTTCAAACAAAAACTTGCCAAAATCAAGCACACGACAAACGGGTGGAACCGCATTAGGTGAAACTTCCACCAAATCCATGTCAGCGTCTCGGGCAATCTGAAGAGCCTGACGAATTGGGACGACACCAACATTCTCGCCAGCCGGCCCAATGAGTCGAACTTCGTTCACGCGGATATTTTCGTTTACTCGGAACTCTTGCTCAGTTATATGCGTCTCCTTCAAATGTACAACACGTAACCAGCCTCACACGGCTGGCTTTTTAGCTAGTCGATAATACCACATACCCTATTAAAGGTCAACTTTTATCCATTAATTAGCATTAAACCAAAACAAATTGCCGAAATCCATCAGATTGAACCAACCCAGCCCCGTATTGCCTTATTTAAGGAAATCGATCCCGTCATAAAATCTGCCCGGCATATTTTTGATCATCCGTAAATTTGCTCTTTGAGCTGCAGCCGGGGACAAATTTCCGAAAAAATTGACGATGCCCCAGCCTTTTTATTAGGCTGGGGCTTGGATTGGTCGATAAGTGGATTGTTATAATTCGCTGGCTCGCCGGGCGATGCGATCTTTAACCTGCGCCAGGAATTCTTCAAAAGAAATGTTATTTTTTTGGCTGCCGTCGCGTCCACGCAGAGAGATGGTACCTGCGCTTCGTTCATTTTCGCCAAGCACCAACATGTAAGGAACTTTCATCAACTGTGCACTGCGGATTTTGGCGTTCATCCGGTCAGAGTTTAGATCTGCGCTGGTTCGAATCCCTTGCTCCCGCAATTTGGCTGCCACACCTGCCGCATATTCATTTTGTGCATCGGTGATCGGGATGACACGCACCTGTTCCGGGGAAAGCCAGACGGGAAATGCGCCTGCATAATGCTCAATTAAGAAGCCAATCATGCGTTCATGGGTACTTAATGGAGCGCGATGAATGCAGAGAGGAATTTCCTCGGCGCCTTCCTTGTTGATAAATTTCAAATCAAAGCGTTCAGGTACAGCGAAATCCACCTGGTTGGTTGCCAGTGTAAATTGGCGTCCAATCGCACTCCAAATTTGAACATCAATTTTTGGACCATAAAATGCGGCTTCGTCCTCGGCTTCAACAAAAGGAACGTTCCCATTCAGCATCGCTCTGCGGACCATGTCTTCAGTTTTTAACCAGAGGCGTTCGTTGTCAACATATTTTTTACCCAAACCCTGCTTGCTATGCAGGGATAACTGCATGACATATTTCCCAATTCCGAATAAATCAAAGTATTTCTTATATAGATCCACCACTCCCATGAATTCGCTCTCAAATTGCTCCTCAGAGCAATAAATATGGGCATCATTCATCTGCATCGAGCGGACCCGCATCAAGCCAAACAGTTCTCCAGATTTTTCATAACGGTAGCAGGTGCCGTACTCAGCCAGGCGGATGGGTAAATCGCGATAGGATCGCGGCCGGGCAGCAAAAATCTTGTGATGCATGGGACAGTTCATCGGCTTGACGTAATATTTCACTCCTTCCATTTCCATCGGAGGAAACATGCTTTCAGCATAATATGGGAGGTGTCCAGACCGCAGGAAAAGATCTTCCTTGGTCAGGTTCGGGGTACGCACCCGGCTGTAACCAGCTTTTTCTTCCATCTCCTTGGCAAGTGATTCCAGCTCTTCAATCATGATGCCGCCGTTTGGCATCCACAACGGTAGACCTGGTCCGACTTCATCATCGAAGAAGAAGATATCCAGTTCCTTGCCCAGCTTGCGATGATCGCGCTTCTTTGCTTCTTCCAGCATGTGAAGGTAGTTTTTCAGGTCATCCGGCTTTTCCCAGGCGGTGCCGTAGATGCGGGTCAGCATTTTATTTTTCTCGTCACCGCGCCAATAAGCCCCGGCGATGGACATTAACTTGAATGCCGAAGGATTGATTTGCTTGGTGTTTTCCACGTGAGGGCCGCGGCAGAGGTCCGTGAAAGTATCACTCTGGTAAATTGAAATTTCAGGTTTTTCCTTGAGCGGATTTCCATATTCATCCAGACCGCCTTTTTCAAGACCTTCAATCAACTCCAGTTTATAGGGTTGATCCTTGAAAATTTGGCGGGCTTCATCTGCCGAAATCACTTTTTTCGAGAATGGGTGATGACCTGCAACAATCTGACGCATGCGCTTCTCGATCTTTTCCAGGTCATCCTGGGTGATCGCCTGGGGAAGATCGAAGTCATAATAAAATCCATTTTCCACTGGCGGACCAATGGTGTACTTGGTCTCCGGGTAAAAATCCAGGACAGCTTCAGCCATAACGTGCGCCGCAGAGTGTCGAATACGGTATAAAAGTGTATCTTCGTAATGTTCCTGAGCCATTTTGATCTCCTTTCAAAACAATGCAAACTTGTAACTTAAACAACAGATCAAATTTGGGTGAGTTTAATCATTGATCAGCTGAGAGAGTAATTTTTAGCTCTCCGCACCGGGGAAAATAAAAAATTCTCACCCATTGCTGGGGCGAGAATTCTGTTCACGCGGTTCCACCCAGATTACCAGGAAACTGGCATCTCTTTGGGCTTATAACGCAGCCAACCGTTCACCATACTTTCCGAGGATTTCCGGTTTATGCTCGCAGATGGTTTTCAATAGCTTGGAATTGCGATGGCTCTCAGTCAGCGGCCAGTCTTCCCTGTCAATTCCCAGACTATTTACTCGTTCTGGTCAAAGCATTTTGAAGCAGTGGGCGGAATAGGACTCGAACCTACGACCTTTGCGATGTCAACGCAATGCTCTAACCAACTGAGCTACCCGCCCGGGTAGAACGGTATTATAAACGCAAGTAGTCAAATAATGCAAGCTTGACCTGTAACTCAAAACCTTAAAAAATATAATTATTTAATTTTATTTAAGGTTCCAGGTGATTGAAACCTCATCTATAGTCGAGAATTTTTAAAGAAAAAGAGTTGCGTTGCATCCTTAAATTAGCAGGGCTTGCGTGATATGATTATTTAAAAATGGAGGCAAATATGGCAGAAATTGCTTATATCACTGAAAAAGATTTCCCCAGCGAGGTACTCAATTCCACTCTTCCCGTGATGGTCGATTTCACAGCAGTCTGGTGTGGACCTTGCAAAATGGTTGATCCAATTATTATCCAATTGGCCAGGGATTGGGACGGGAAAGTTAAGGTCCTTAAATGTGACGCAGATGAGAATCCAAATTTGTTGATTCAATATGGGATCATGGGAATACCAACCGTGATGATGTTTAAGAATGGACAAGTGGTTGAGCGGGTGACGGGCTACCAGCCAAAAGAGAAGCTTGTTGGCAGGATGTCGGCTCATTTTTAAAGAATCTTCATCCGAAATTTCCGGCGATTTATACATATAAAAGGAATCTCTATGGTCGAGAAGCAGAAAATCCCGTTTGGTTTATGGCCTTCCTTGATCACCCCGCAAATGCAGGGTGGTCTGATGCAGTTTGGAGATGTTCAATTTGATCAGGATGACAGTTTGTTGTGGGTGGAATCGGTCAGTGGAAAAACTTCACTCATGCTCAAGAAGGGGCTTGAGGCTGAACGGAAGTTATCTGGGGATTTAAAAGTCGGCGGCGGGCTTGGCTATGGTGGAGGCGATTTCACGGTTAGAAATGGTTTGGTTGTTTTTGCGAGCGGAGGACGATTATATAAGGTTTCCACCCTCGAAGGGCTGCCAGAACCCATCACCCCCGCTTTTGGCGATTGTGCCGCACCGGTGATTTCTCCTGATGGCAGCCGGGTGATTTTTATCCAATCTTATGAACGGAAAGATTGCCTGGCAATGGTTGCGCTGAATGATCATAACTGGCCAGTCAAACTCGCACAAAGCGCGGATTTTTACATGCAACCTACCTGGCATCCAGACAGTCAACGCATTGCATGGATTGAATGGGATCATCCTCAAATGCCCTGGGATGGAACACGCCTGATGATGGCTCGAGTTTCAGCCAGCGGTCTTGATGAAATCCATCTTATTCACGGTTCCACGGATATTCCGGTTTTTCAGCCTGAATTTTCAGCTGATGGACGCTATTTATCCTTCCTCTCCAATGAAGGTGAATGGGACACGCTCTACGTGATGGATCTATCAAGCGGCGAAAAACGTCCGCTTGTGAGCGAAGCCTCCTTGATCGAACCTGCCTGGGGGCAAGGCATGCGCTCTCACTGCTGGAGCCCGGATTCAAAAAAGATTTATTTTTTTAGAAATGAAAAAGGTTGGCGAAAACTCTGGGAGCTGGAAGTCGCTTCAGGAAAAACCAGCCTGGTCGATACCAACCCGTATACCTGGTTGGTCCAGTTGGCAGCGTCACCCGTTTCCAACCGCCTGGCATTTATCGCGTCCTCCTCAAAAATCACGCCACGCGTGGTATCAATCGAGAACGGAATCCCGATGGTTCAAAAGCGATCGTCTGGAGAATCAATCCCGGGTATCGAACTTTCCGAGCCGACAGCCATGGAATGGCCCGCATCCGACGGGACAACAGTACACGGGCTTTATTATCCACCTTCATCCACCCATTACTCCAGCGATGGACTTCCGCCAGCAATTGTCCATATTCATGGCGGTCCAACCGCTTCCATGAATAATTCTTACAATGCTTATGCGACCTATTTTACAACGCGTGGTTATGCATTTTTGGAAGTGAATTA
The DNA here is from genome assembly GCA_021795965.1 of Chloroflexota bacterium. GTDB lineage: Bacteria > Chloroflexota > Anaerolineae > Anaerolineales > Villigracilaceae > UBA5195. Next base: position 79,332 of record JAJYOU010000008.1, on the reverse strand, counting down.
CCGCGGTTCAACAGGATATGGGCGAAAATACATGCTCATGCTGCGCAAGAAATGGGGATTGATCGATACGGAGGATGCAGTGGGAGGCGCCAGGGCTCTGGCTGCTCTTGGCTTGGCAGATGCCAGGCGCATGGTGGTCATGGGCGGCTCAGCCGGCGGTTACGTGGTCTTGAACGCGTTAATTCAATTCCCCGGCATATTTAAAGCCGGGATTGATACCTATGGAGTGAGTGATCTTTTTGGCTTGCTTAAAGAGACTCACAAGTTCGAAGAACGTTATACTGATTCCATGGTGGGAGTATTACCCGAGGCTGCCGAACGATTTAAAGCCTGGTCACCAATTTTTCATGCCGATAAAATTAAGGATCCGATCGCAATTTTCCAGGGCGATATGGATAAGGTCGTTCCACCTTCACAATCCGAGCAAATTGTGGCTGTTTTGAAAAATAATAAGGTGCCTCATATCTACAAGTTGTACCCGGGTGAGGGGCATGGTTTCCGAAAGACCGAGACAATTATTGATTTTCATGAGACCATGGATAATTTTCTCCAAAAATACGTTCTCTTTTAAACTTTGACACCCGTCCTTTCGAGATCCATTTGTTCAATTGCATTCTCCAGATCAGGCAGATTTGGAGAAATATTTCCGAACCATTATGTATTGAAGATTATTAAATCTGCGCAAAAATTTTAATTGCCTGCATGGATTATTAATTCAATATGGAAAAAGATATCATCATCATTGGCGGCGGACCAGCAGGTTTGTCGACTGCATTAAACTTGCTGAAAATTGATCCAAATTTCGCCTCTAAAATCCTCGTCCTCGAAAAAGAACACTACCCAAGACCAAAATTGTGTGCAGGCGGATTGGTCATTGACGCTGAAATACTCCTTCAGAATTTAGGGCTGGATGTCAGTGAAATTCCTCATGTGGATGGCACAGCCCTCCATTTCAATTATGCCCGCAAGGGACTCACCATTCGCTCTCCTGGTCAGCGTCTTTTGCGCATAATTCGCAGGGATGAATTTGATCAATGGCTGGCTGACCATGCTGTTGAGCGGGGTATTAAAATCCAGCAGCAGGTCAGGGTTATGGCGATCAGAACGACCGGTTCCGAAGTCATCGTTGAAACATCTGCAGGTGTGTATCATGCCAAAGTCGTGGTCGGGTCAGATGGCTCAAATGGAATTGTGCGAAGATGTATTTTGCCTCAAGAATCTGGTTCAACCGCCCGTTTATTGGAAGTATTGGTTCCACCCAATGGGAATCCCGGGCACGACCCAAAAGAGGCTTATTTTGATTTTTCTCCCGTTCCCCGCGGTATTGCGGGTTACACTTGGGATTTTCCCACACAGGTGAAAAATCAGGAAATGCGCTGCTGGGGCATCTATGACACCAATTTACTGGCGCGGCAAAAGCGAGCTAAATTGAAAGATACCTTGGGGGAAGAAATGATCCATTATGGTTTTAATCTTGATGACGCTGAGTTGAAAGGTCACCCGATCCATCTTTTCAACCCGTTTGGGAAATTTTGCATCCCGCGGGTTATCCTGATTGGGGATGCCGCGGGTGCAGATCCACTCCTGGGGGAAGGCATCAGTTTTGCCCTGGGATACGGATTGATTACTGCCCGGGAATTGGCGAAAGCATTTCAGAAGAATGATTTTTCCCTGCAAAATTACAAGAAAAACCTGATGCTCAGCCCCCTTGGACAGGCTTTGACTTTTCGATGGGTGATTTCACGTTTGATATACCCACTGCACTGGGTCTGGTTCCAGATTTTACTCTGGCGAATTCTTAAGCCGTTAGTAATTTTTCTTTCAGGCTTGTTCGTGATCAATTGGGCGCACAGAATGGTTAAATTCGTGGCACCGGTCTTTCCTAAACAGCCATCCGTTTAATGAAGGTCGGGGTATTTAAGCTGCGCTCGAGCAGGTAAACGAAATAAGCCTGGGTTAATTCCTCAATTTCTCGCCGCAATTCAGGAGCCACTTTGGCGCGCGATGCCTGCTCAAAGGAACTGCGCTGAAAATGTCGCAGGTATTTAAGCACATCCACCGAAATTTTCCAGAGTCCCGGCAGACCATCCCCACAACTGCGACAAATAACCCCGCCGATGGATGGCGAAAAGAATTGATCCACAGCCTGGATTTCGGCACGGCAATTCGCACATTCAAACAAATGGGGTCGAAAACCCAGAAAATCGAGCAGTTGAATCTCGTAAAAGCGGATGGCAACCCACGGATCTTCCATTTCACATAGTCGATCCAGGGTTTCGATGAGAAGGCGAAACATGGCTGAGTTGCCGCCTTCCTGATCAAAAGTAAATCGATCAAGCAATTCAAGCACGTAAGAAGCATAACCTGTTAACGATAAATTATCTCGCAAAGGGAGATAACCATGAATCGTTTCCACCTGTGTCACGATTGGCATGTCACGGGTTTTGGCTAATTGCACGGTGATATGCGTGAAAGGTTCAAGGTGGCCAGCCTTTCGGGAGCGGATTTTACGGGCTCCCTTGGCGATGGCGCGCAGTTTTCCTTGCTCACGGGTATAAAGAGTCACAATGCGATCTGCTTCACCCAGGTTGGCATGGCGCAGGACTACAGCTTCAGAACGATAAGAGCGGAATTGATCAGGCATCAGGAAAAATCAGTTTTCTTAGGCATTCTTACTCAATTATAAATTCAGGATTGCTTCCAAATTCAGGAAAAAATTACGGTTATTCCCAAAAACAATCAATTTGTCTGGCAAATCATTTTACACTCTTGTTGCATCAATTTGCACAATCTATTTTGAAATTGGATCGACCTGATTTTCCCCCAAGACCCGGAACTTCTGCGATAATATCCCCATGCCTACAATTGAACAAGCTTCCAAATGGTACACTGATTCTGACCCGGTCCATGATTTTGACCATATTCTCAGGGTCTACAAAACAGCCGAACACCTCGCAATCCTCGAAGGTGCTGATCTCGAAATTGTCCGGGCTGCAGCCCTCTTGCATGATGCCGGGGGAAACAATCTTTCCGACGTGGAAAAACGCGCCACCCATCAGTTTTCGTCTGCTGAATTTGCAGCCAGTATCCTCAAAAAAGAGGGCTGGGCTCAGGAGCGAATTGAACAGGTGCAGCATTGTATTCGTGCTCACCGCTTTCGGGATAACTCCGAACCACCCAACACTCTTGAAGCACAAATCCTGTTTGACGCTGATAAGCTGGATGCAATTGGTGCTGTGGGAGTTGCAAGAGTTTTGGCATATTCTGCCAGGGTTCCGCGTCCTTTCTATTGCAAACCCTCGCTTAAATTTCTGGAAACTGGTCAAGAAGAAGCGGGTGAACTCCATTCGTCCTACCACGAGTATTTGTTTAAGCTGCGGAAAATCAAAGATCGAATGTTCACCAAAACCGGCAAAGAAATTGCCAAAAAACGTCATGAATTTCTCGAAGAATATTTCAATCGCCTGATTGCCGAATATGATGGCGAATCTTAGTGCCTTAAAGAACTGGAATAACCAATGCAAATCGACATAATCGGTGTGCCAATTGACTTCGGTGCAGATCGCCGCGGGGTGGATATGGGTCCAAGCGCCATCCGGTATGCACATCTCCATCGCGAGCTGAAGGATCTCGGGTATCCATTCAAAGATCTTGGAAACATTGAAGTTTCCATCGCTGAAACGTGCAGCATTAATGATCCAAAACTGAAATATATCGATTGCATCGTCCCGATGACAAACCGGACCGCAAGCAAGGTTGCGACTTCCATGCAGCAGGGTAATTTTCCCCTTGTTTTGGGCGGAGATCACAGCATTTCTTTAGGCTCCATCCGCGGGGCTGCGGGGATTAAGAAATTGGGCGTCATTTGGATTGATGCGCATGCGGATTTTAATACGTCTGAAACAACACCCTCGGGAAATATTCACGGGATGCCCCTGGCAGCTTTATGTGGTAAAGGTGACCCCAGGTTGGTCCAGTTATCAGATGAAAGAACCCCTGTCATCGACCCACATCATGTGGCGGTAATTGGTGTTCGCGATCTGGATCAGGGCGAAAAAGAAAATCTACTGGATGCGGGTGTCTTAGTGCTGGGAATGGAACAAATCGATCGCAAAGGTATGTTCCACACCATGGAAACAGCCCTGGCTCATACCCTCAAGGATGTTGATGGACTCTATTTATCAATCGACGTCGATGCCATCGATCCCCGCCACGCGCCCGGGGTTGGCACTCCGGTCGCCGGCGGTCTGACGTACCGCGAAGCACACCTCGCTTGTGAAATGATTGCCCAAACCGGAAAATTATTGGGAATGGATCTTGTGGAAGTCAACCCCATTCTGGATGTTCAAAATCAAACCGCTTCCCTGGCGGTGGAATTGATTATTTCAGCCCTGGGTCGCCGAATTTGGGAGGATTAGAATCAGGGAATCATCGCTCCAATTAAACGGAGTAATTTTCCTTTGACATCCAGCCTCAAAACCGGATGGCAAAACAGCGGAATAATCCCTGTGAATTCAAGCAAAGTGGAATCCAACCGGATTTGATGGGTCAAGGAACCCGGAAATTTTTCGGAGTAGGTAATTGGTATATTTTTCAGGATGAAATGGATTGTGAGTTAAGCCTGGTTTGAAAATGGGAATTCATTTTTCGAAGAACCCGCACAATTCACCAATTAGAAAAATTATAGAAAAAACAGGAACAAATCATATGACAATCCCGAACTTAAGCGACCTGGAAAATCTGGCACTCCAGGCTGGTAAAATTTTATTTGAAGGTTACGAGAAACATCACCTTGTCAAATACAAGGGTATGATTGATTTGGTGACTGAAGTGGACCATGCTTCTGAGAAATACTTGTTGAATGAAATAAATCGAAAATTTCCCGGGCACAGTTTTTTGGCTGAAGAATCCGGCTCAAGCGAAATCCAATCTGAGCATCGATGGGTCATCGATCCGTTGGATGGGACCGTAAATTATGCGCATGGTGTCCCAATTTTTTGTGTATCCATCGCTTATGCTTATCAGAACCAGGTTCTTTTGGGCGCAGTTTATGACCCCATGCGGAATGAGCTATTTAAAGCCGAACGCGGAAAAGGATCCTGGTTAAATGAAAGACGGCTGCTGGTTTCTAATGCAAGTGAACTGCAAAAAAGCCTGATGGTGACCGGTTTTCCGTATGATGCCTGGGCAGGGAATTCCAAAAATTTTGAATATTATGCCAAATTAGGCATGCTGACTCAAGGGGTTAGGCGGTTAGGCTCGGCTGCCCTGGATCTATGTTATATTGCGGCAGGTCGACTGGACGGATACTGGGAGATTTCCCTCAGTGCCTGGGATGTCGCCGCGGCAGGTTTGATTGCAGAAGAAGCCGGGGCATTGGTGACCAATATCCAGGGCAATACAAATTATTTGCAATCGCCATTCTCTATTATTGCAGCGAACCCAACGCTTCATGCCAAATTATCTGCTGAACTCCACTGAGATCCCGGATTAATTCTGACATTTCGAATTCCAAGCCTTGTTACCCTTTGACCTCGATCCTTGTTGACGTACAATAATTACATCATGCGTGAATGGAACCTCGTCTCAGGTGATCCTCTCCAGTTAACCCTTGCGGCTGATGTTCGATTTTCAAATCCTGATTACCTCGATGATCATATTTGGGAGCTGGATTTGAGCGGAGGCGACCCTGGAGGTCTAGGCTTGCGAACCACTTATGGTCTGCGTGCCAGGTTAATGCGCATATTTCCCCGCTTTACAGAGAACGGGAAAGCTTTAAGTGACCCTTTGGCTTTTGCCGTTCCACCCTCGGTCCGGGCTTTTTACCCCAATTTCCTGACTGTCAGCTTCGCACCTTATCCTGGTGTGGAAATTATCGCCGATTACTGGGTGGCGAATTCGCATGCCATCGCTGGGCGCTTGAACATTACGAACCGGTCCGCTGTTTCTCATCCAATTAATTTTGAAATGGTCTGCCAGTTGATCCCTCAAAACGGTCAAAGTATGACCGCGACCCTCAGAAAATCCGTCACAACCCTCCAGGGGCAGGCGGAAGATCTCCATCCCGTGTTGTTTCTTTCAGGCGGTCCGCAGAATGGTTCCGGACCTTTTGCTTCCCTCTCCTTACTATTGGATCTGGCAACCAAATCTTCCAGGCAAATCAGCTGGGCTTTGGCTTCGACCAAAGACCCGCAGGATTCGTTCGAGCTTGCTCGTAAAACAGCCGCCCATGCATTAGATGCAGAAAAAGCTCGAATTGAATTGCAAAATACTGGGGATATGCTTGAAATTTTCACGGGCGATCCAGATTGGGATGCAGCCTTTGCCTTTTCACAAAAGGCAGCTTTAAGCCTGCCGATCGGCAATAGCGAACATTTGCTCAATACCAGTTTTGTGCTATCGCGCCAGCCCGATCAGGGGTATTCACGCCTGGGCGATGGGAAGGATTACCAGCACTTTTGGGATGGTCAAACCTCCCAGGATGCACTCTATCTTTCATCGCTGCTCCCCGGGGCTTCCAGGTTTTCGGAAGGTTTTTTAAAGAATTTCATTGCGGTTCAGGATCCGGGCAATGGGGTGATAGACTGCAAGCCAGGTTTGGCTGGACAAAGAGGACGGTACCTCGCCGCGCCGTTCCTGGCGACCCTGGCATGGCAGCTTTCCCTTGGAGGGGAGGATAAAAATCTTGTTGCCTCCATTTATCCAGCCCTCTATAAATTTTGGAAATCCTGGTTGGATCCAATCCACGATCCAGACCAAAATGGTCTGCCAGAATGGCAGCACCTGAGCCAGACCGGATTCGAAGAAAACCCTCTTTTTGACGGGTGGCAACCCTGGTCCAAAGGAGTCAAAATAAGCACGGTTCAAACACCGGCACTTTTAGCTGCCTTTTATCATGAGACCCAATGTCTGATCAAGATGAGTGAAATTCTTGGTAATTCAGATGAAACTTCCATTCTCAGCAACCAGGCTGAAATAATATGCCAGGCTGTCCGATCCTGCTGGAATTCAGACGACAAAATTTATCATTATTGTGACCGGGACACTCACTTGAGCACCCCCGGGAAATTGATTTGTGAAAACCCGGCCACTTCCGAATTGAATTTGGAGCGTACTTTTAAGCAGCCGGTTCGCCTCGTAATTCGCGTTCAAAGCGGGGAAGATACGGTGAAACGCCCGCATGTGACCATTACCGGCAAGAGTTTTGACCGGTCGCAAACTGAAGTCCTGGAACCTCGTGATTTTATATTTAGTTCTAATGGAACCATCGCAACATCTGAAAAAACATACACAGAGCTGGGTGAATTTGAATTTGAGGGGCTGAACCCGCAAAGCCAGATCATCATACAAACGGCTGACCTAACCCTGATCGATCAAACTTTGTTACTACCCATTTGGGCAAATATTCCCGGGCAAGATGAAGCCCAGTCCTTCGTTTATCGAACAATTCTCAACCCGAAAGAATTTGACCATCCATTTGGAATTTCAGCTCTCCCGAGCGAATCGTATCCTGAGGCTGAGACTTTGAATTACCAGGTGTACCTGCCCTGGAACCAACTCATTGGGGAGGGATTGATATCTTATGGGTTTCGACTGGAAGCAGTCCGGTTGATTTCTTCCATCATGGCTGCGGTGATTAAAAATCTAAAGCAGACCCAGTCTTTTTACCATTATTATCATGCCCAGAGTGGTGCTGGAATTGGCGAGCGAAATATGCTCCATGGGTTTGCCCCGCTGGGATTATTTTTAAAAGCTCTTGGAGTGGAAATCCAATCTCCAAACAGGGTAATTCTTAGTGGTGAAAACTTGTTTCCCTGGCCGGTTACGGTAAAATATAGAGGACTCGCGGTAATTCGGCAGAAAGGGGAAACAAAAATAATTTTCCCCAACGGTCAGACTCAAACCATGAACGACCCTGTGAATGCCGTTGTTTCCTGCGATTAAGGAGTACGAAATGACAAATTCAAACAAAATCCTGGCGATCATGACCGCCGTCATCCAGGAACAAGACGAAGACATTGCAATGCGTTCTCTGGAAGAACTCCAGGTACCGGTCATTCATCTCGCCAGCACCGGTGGATTTTTAGGAAGACGAAATGCCACTTTGCTTATCGGGCTGCCTGAAGGCGGGGAAGAAAAGGTGCTGGAGACGCTTCAAACCTCTTGCCGCCAACGAATTGAGTATCTCGCCATACCTCTTGAAGGTTCTCCATTGCCAATGCCCACCCCGGTTCCCATCACGGTCGGCGGAGCCACAATGTTCATCCTTCCTGTTGAAAGATTCGAGGAGTTTTAGCCATGAAACTAATTTTTGCCATTCTCAATGCTGATGATGTTGAAAATGTCATCCAGGCATTGACATCAGATAGTTTTGGAGTAACCCGGGTTGCCTCTACGGGCGGGTTATTTCGAAAAGGAAATACAACGCTTTTTATTGGCGTGGATGATGAAAAGGTGGATACCGCCATTAATCTTATTAAGGAACATACAACCGTTGAACCCGGAAATCAGAAACGGGCAACTGTTTTTGTCGTCCCAGTCTCCAGGTATGTCCATCTTTAGGGAATTGATTTTATAAAAGTATCAACTGAAATCGAAGGAAATTGATATATTCCAGTGTCTAATCTAAGTGACAATAAACTGTTTTTAATTTGTTTTCCTGAAGTTTTACAAGTTCGTGCCTCGAATAATTCTAAAAGATCCAGAAAATTATTCAACCTGAAAACATCAAAAAGAGACCGGTTTCAGTAAACTGAACCGGCTCTTTTATATAACTTTTAGAGAATATCTACTGCAGCAGATATTTTGAAACTTTACGGCAGATCATGAAAAGAAGCAAGCTCCTCCATGTAATTTGCGCGTTCGAAAGCGGCAGGTTCTTTGATCGATTTTTGACTCATGCTGCCCTGCATCTGTTCGATGGAATGGTATTCATGATCTTCCATCCATGATTGTAATGTCGAAAGAATGTCAGCCACTCTTGCGTAACCATTTTTTAACAATTCAGATGCCATCATGGCAACTTTGGCACCTGCCATCATGGCTTTGATCACATCCGTTGCGGTATGAACGCCACTCGATAGTGCCAGGTCCATATCAACTTTTCCGTATAGGATGGAAATCCAGCGCAGGGGTAAACGCATGTCGCCCGAATTACTCAAAGAAAGATTGTTGACCACTTCCAGGTTATCCAGATCAAAATCAGGCTGGTAGAAGCGATTAAACAAAACCAGGCCATTCGCCCCGGCGCCTGCAAATCTTTTAACCAAATTTGGTAACGAGGTCGCGAATGGACTCAGTTTGACAGCAAGCGGAATGGAGATTGAAGACCGCACATCCGAAACCAGGTTAATATACGTTTCTTCCAATTCAGCGGATCCTAAATCAGGATCTGTTGAAAGATAATAAAGGTTAAGCTCAATTGCATCAGCCCCTGATTCTTGCATATAGCGAGCGTATCGAGTCCATCCACCCTTGGAGACGCCATTTAAACTGCCAATCACGGGAACACTGACAGCTTTTTTGATGGCGGATAGATGATCAAGATATTTTTTCGGTCCCATTGTGAAATTATTCATATCTGGGAAGTAAGTTAATGCTTCTGCGAAAGAATCGGTCCCGCGCGTGAGGTAATGATCGAGCTCTAAACTGTCATGGATGATCTGTTCTTCGAATAACGAATACATCACAATTGCGCCGACCCCGGCTTCATCCAGTTTGATGGCAGATTCTAACTTTTTGGTTAATGGAGATGCTGAAGCAACAATCGGGTTTTTTAATGTTAGACCAAGATATTGCGTGGTAAGGTTTGTCATCGGAATCTCCCATAAAAGGATAGGGACGTCAAACGCCCCTATCCTTTCAAAAAACTACTTAGATATTTTCGCCCTCTGCAGGTTTATCATAATGCATGGCGGCCATTTGGCTGTAATATTCCCAATGCCGCTTAACATCACCCTGGGCTTCTTTGAGAAGCATTTCTGCCCGGGCTTCGTCAGACTGTACCAGCATCCGGTAACGGGTTTCATTGTAAACATATTGTTCCAATGGAATCGAAGGTGCTTTGGAGTCCAGCGAAAGTGGATTCTGACCCAGGGCGACCAAATCTGGATTGTAGCGGTAAAGAGGCCAGTGACCAGCCTGAACAGCCAGTTTTTGCTGTTCCAAACCTTTTGCCATGTCAATACCGTGGGCGATACAATGTGAGTATGCGATGATCAAAGAAGGTCCATTGTAGGCTTCTGCTTCAATGATGGCTTTGAGGGTTTGTTGATCGCTCGAACCCATTGCGATACGTGCAACATAAACGTATCCGTAGGACATCGCAATCAAACCCAGGTCCTTTTTCGATATTCCCTTACCGCTCATTGCAAATTTCGCAACCGCAGCGCGGGGAGTGGATTTGGATGCCTGTCCACCAGTATTGGAATAGACTTCCGTATCAAGCACCAGCACATTGACATTTCTACCGGCTGCCAGGACGTGATCCAAACCGCCGTAGCCGATGTCATAAGCCCAACCATCGCCGCCCATAATCCAAACGGATTTCTTGACGAGCAAATCAGCCAGGCTGAGCAGATCTTTGGATTTCGGGTCCTTTTTCCCTTCGAGGGTTTTCTTTAGAGCTTCAACGCGATCACGCTGCTGCTTGATTTCTGTTTCATTGGACTGATCTGATTTCACCAAATCTTCCGCCAATGTACCCAGCTCTCCGGAGAGTTCCTTCAAGAGGAAGTGGGCATATTCTGTCTGCTTGTCCAGGGTGAGGCGCATGCCCAGACCGAATTCAGCGTTATCTTCAAACAATGAATTCGACCAGGCCGGCCCTCTTCCTTCCTTGTTCACTGCCCATGGAGTGGTTGGCAGGTTTCCGCCATAAATTGAGGTACAACCGGTGGCATTGGCGATGATCGCTCGATCTCCGAACAGTTGCGAGACCAGCTTGATATACGGAGTTTCGCCGCACCCTGCACAGGCTCCCGAAAATTCAAACAATGGCTGGAGCAACTGGGAATTTTTTACCGTTCCGAAGCTAAAGGAGGTTCGATCTGCTTCAGGAAGTTTGTAGAAATAATCCCAATTGGCTGCTTCGGTCTCACGGAGTGCTGGTTGGGGAGCCATGTTGATGGCTTTGCGACCGACCTGGGTTTTATCCTTTGCCGGGCAGGCTTCCACACAAAGGGTGCAGCCTGTGCAGTCTTCAGGGGCAACCTGGATGGTGTACGCCATTCCGGGGAATTCCTTGAATTTTGAATCCATATGCTTGAATGTGGCTGGGGCATTTTCCAGGGCTGCTTTATCATATACCTTGTGCCTGATGACTGCGTGAGGACAAACGAAGACGCATTTTCCACATTGAATACAGAGATCCGGCTCCCAAACTGGAATTTCAAGGGCGATATTGCGTTTTTCCCATTGGGTGGTGCCGCTTGGGAAGGTACCATCGGCTGGCATGGCTGAAACAGGAACTTCTTCACCTTCGAGGGCAATGATCGGTGCCAGAGTCCTTTTCACAAATTCTGGTGCTGCATCGGGAACTCGTGGACGCATGGTCAGCTCACCGCTGGCTTTTTCAGGCACCTTGATTTCTTTAAGATAGGCCAGGGTTTGATCTACGGCTTCAAAATTCTTCTGAACCACCGCTTCGCCGCGCTTGCCATAAGTTTTTTGGATGGATTTCTTAATTTCCGCGATTGCCAGATCGCGAGGTAATACACCAGAAATTGCGAAGAAACAGGTTTGCATGATGGTATTTACGCGGCTTCCCATCCCGGTCAATTCTGCGACTTCGTAGGCGTTGATATTGTAAAACTTGAGCTTTTTTTCGATGATCGCCCGTTGAACTTCAACCGGCAGATTATCCCAAACTTCATTTGGACCAAAAATACTGTTCAGCAGAAAGATGCCACCGGGTTGGGCGTATTTGACAATATCGTATCGTTCTAGGAAGCTAAACTGGTGACATGCAACGAAATTTGCTGTATTGGGGGATATCAAATAGGGCGCCTTGATGGGTCTGGGACCAAAACGCAGGTGAGAAGCCGTTAGCGTTCCAGCTTTCTTTGAATCATAGTAAAAGAAACCCTGAGCGTAGTTTTCTGTTTCTTCGCCAATAATTTTGATCGAGTTTTTGTTCGCGCCCACGGTGCCATCCGCTCCGAGCCCGATAAAAACACAGCGAACGGTTTCTGGATATTCAACGCTATACGAAGAATCGACATCCAGGCTGGTAAAGGTCACATCATCGATGATTCCCACCGTAAAATGTTTTTTGGGTTCAGGTTTTTTTAATTCATCCAGAACTGCTTTTGCCATGGCTGGTGTAAATTCCTTCGAAGAAAGACCATACCTTCCGCCGATAACGTTGATTTCTGTCCGACCGGTCTCAAACAAGGCATTCACAATATCCAGGTAAAGCGGTTCGCCTGCCGAACCAGGTTCCTTGGTCCGGTCAAGGACTGCGATCTTCTTAACACTCTTGGGAAGGCTTTTGACAAATAGCTCATTGTCAAATGGTCGATAGAGGCGAACTCGAACCACACCCACTTTTTCACCTCTTTCCACCAGGTCTTCAACCGCGGCTTCCAGAGCTTCGCCACCCGAGCCCAGGATAATTGCAATCCGTTCTGCTTCCGGGTGCCCAACATAATCAAACAAATGGTACTGGCGACCGGTCAATTTTGCGAACTTGTCCATTTCAGCCTGGACGATTTCAGGAACAAGCTCGTAGTACTTGTTAACAGTTTCACGACCCTGGAAATATACATCCGGATTTTGGGCAGTTCCGCGAATGAAGGGATGATCTGGCGAAAGGCCGCGGGCACGATGCTCCATGACCAGGCTCATGTCGATCATTGAGCGCAAATCATCATCTGTCAGTTGTTCAATCTTGGCAATCTCGTGCGAGGTGCGGAATCCGTCAAAAAAGTGCAGGAAAGGCAGTCGCGCTCTCAGGGTTGCGGCGTGAGCGATCAGTGCCATATCGTGAGCTTCCTGGACTGAACCAGAGGACAGCATCGCAAAACCAGTCTGTCGGGCAGCCATCACGTCCTGGTGGTCACCATAAATTGAAAGTCCTTGAGCTGCGAGCGAACGAGCTGCGATGTGAAAGACCGCACTGGTCAGTTCCCCCGCAATCTTATACATATTGGGGATCATCAAGAGCAGACCCTGGCTGGCAGTAAAAGTGGTGGTTAAAGCGCCGGTTTGCAGGGCGCCATGAACTGCGCCGGCTGCGCCGCCTTCAGATTCCATCTCGATGACATGCGGGGTCGTTCCCCAAATATTGGGTTTCCCCTTTGATGCCCATTCATCCGATAGCTCACCCATGGTGGATGAAGGTGTGATGGGATAAATTGCGATAACTTCACTGACCCGGTAAGCAACTGAAGCAGCCGCTTCGTTACCATCTATGGTGATTAAAGATCTTTTTGCCATATGAACTCCTTGAAAACAGTGATCAGGGGTATCCCTGAATTTGTGAAATATATTACAAGGTTTGATAATTATGCCACAAATGGGCAGGTTCAAATGAACTAATTCAAAAATTATTTTTAGAAATTTGACTATTCAACCGATAATCATACCATTAATTCGGACAAAAACAGTCCGCAATTAACGCCTGATTTTCTAAAAAATATTTAAACATCTGATTGTATCAAAATATAAGGTCTTGCTAAAAAAAGAGCTGCAAGAGATTTTGCGTCTTGCATTTGACCACTTTCCGCGAGATTAAACGCCAACTCGACTGGAATTTTTTCCACACTCAAGTATTCGTCTTCATCAGGTGCCAGGGGTTGATGAGATAGACCGGTTGCCAAAAAAACATGCATTAATTCGGTCGAATAACCCGGTGCAAGGTAAAAACTGCCTATCTCCTGAAGCTTTCCTGCAGCCATACCAACTTCTTCGCGAACTTCACGTGCCGCTGCTTCCAGTGGAAGTTCCCCTGGTTCCAGGGTACCGGCAGGTAATTCGAGTAAATCCATTTCGGCAGCGTGACGATATTGACGAACAAAATAAATTTGCCCATTTTCGTCCAGTGGAATAATACTCACCGAGCCGATGTGCTCGATAATGTCATATTGTACGGTACTTCCGCTGGGGGTAATTAAATGATCGCGACGCACATTGAATGCACGGCCTTGATAAGAATTTTCGGATTTAACCAGTTTAAACTTCATGGCATCCTGCCAAAAAAACACCCGGGTGGGTTATTCCCCGGGTGTCTGAAGGGTAAAAAAATATTTATGGTACTTGAATGGTTGCGCCTGCTGTCAGGCTGTAATCGCCAGTTAAACCATTTGCCTGAACGATTGACATTGGATCAACGTCGCCGAATTTGCATGCAATCGAATAAACGGTTTCGTCAGAAAGAACGGTATATTGAGCTGGGTGTTCCAAAAGCGATCTTTCCCCTACAAAGGCGCCGCCTGATTGGGGGATATTGATGGTCATACCCGGGACAAAATTAGTCTGGCTGGTGAACCCATTCAGGGTGAGTAAATCATCAATATTTACATTGTAACGCCGGGCGAGGCAGTAAGGGAATTCTCCGGAATGCAGCGTGTAAGTCAATGGCGTCACAATCGGACCAGCCGTTGGAATGACCACTTCATTCGCTGATGTTGGGTTTGCTGATACAGTTGGAAGTCCCTCAAGCGTGGGCGAAGGTAATGGAATATTGGCTGCCTGGGTGCTGGAAGTAAGTGGAGTGAGGGTTGGAAGAAGGACCTGCCCGTTCGTTCCTTGGGTTGCAGCTGATGTCGGCATGGGCAAGCCAGCCGCTGCTACAGCGGTTTGAGTTCCATAAATTTCAATCGAGTTCATGCCATTTGTGGCAATTGGCTTTGGAAAGTTGGTTTTGGGGGTGGCTGTGGGCGCTGGTGAGGCTGAGCGGGTGCAGGCGTTTAGCATCAATACCAATAACATCAGAATCAATAAGACAGGTTTCTTGCTCATATTTTTCTTTTCCTCCATGAGGCAGGCAGGTAATTTACACAATGAGTGAGTTTAATTGATACTAGCACAGTCCTTTTTGTGCGTCAAGTTATCAGAAAACAGGTTGAATAATTATTCTGAAGATCCTGACATTTTATTTTTGCTTTGCCTACGAACGGGAGATCTCAGGAGCGCAGATTCTTCGAAATGATTCCAGTGGATTAAACACTCATTGGTAGTGGATAACACAAAACCAGTTCAGGGCTTTAAGGCTCTTGTTGCAATATAAACTGGAAAATACTCACTGATGAGCATATTTTTCATAACGTCTTCATAAAGTCCGATGATCTGAAACCCCGCATCCAATTGTCCGGCGAGTTGATCTGTCAGCGTGTGGCTGTACTCTAACGGCCAATGATGATCCACTTGTCGTTGATAAATTTCCTGATGATCGATATCTGCATAGGGGAGTTTATACTTTACCTCCAGAATTCCATTTTCTGCTTGATCGAAATCGAAAATGTAATAGGCTGGATTCATAAAGCCGGATAACAGGGTACCTCCGTGACGTAATACTCTGAATGCTTCCCGCCAAATTGGAACGATTTCAGGGATGAAAACATTGGAAACCGGGTGAAAAATTAAGTCGAACGATTGATCCGGAAAAATGGAAAGATCCCGGGCATCCCCTTCAACGGTGCTTAATTTTGTTAAACCTTCCCGCTCAGCCACCTCCCGATCCCTGCCCAGCTGGCGGGGTGAATTATCAAAAACTGTCACCGAAGCACCCAGGGCTGCAAAAACCGGTCCCTGCTGCCCACCGCCGCTTGCGAGTGCCAAAATTTTCAAACCTTTAAAAGGCGGGAACCAGTCCAATGGCACAGGTTTCGTTTCGGTTAATAAGACCTGGAAAAATCCTTTCCGCGCATTCTCAATGACTTCAGGGTTGACAGGTTTTGTCCAGGGATTCTCACCAATTTCAACCTGCTTGTCCCACGCCTCCCGGTTGTAATTCCGCACATTAATTTTTGGGTCCATTTTTAACTTTTTTCCTGGTTTCCTGGTGATAGGGTTTCTTTTGCGTTCATCCAATTGTGGATGAGCAAGTATAACCCAACCATCCTTTGCATAATGACTAACGGGTTACCTCGCGCTATAAGCTCATTCGCGATCAAGCAACACATAAGAAAGTTGTCACTTTTTAATGCGTGGAAACATCGGAGGAGCACCATCGAGTGTTTTAAAAAGCAGCGCTGATTTATTAGAGGATCAATAACCAGGGCGACTGAATGCGATCAGACATGAACTGCAAAGAATTGCTTTGGCAGCGAGACTATCAAGCGGTATGATACAGGCTGCAAATTTTGAAGTCATCACAAAGGACCTGCATTGATTTTATTCTTGAGAATCCAGAGCGTAAATCATCATTAACAGCGCCCCGCACCAGCCAACGCTCCCGGGAGCAGTTTTGACCAGATCACTGCCATCTTGAGAAAATCTTCAGTAACCCTTATTACATCCAGGCGCGAGATAGAATTCTCAATATTGTTTTCGCACCACCTTGGCTCAAATCGCAAGTCACTTTTCCAAAAAGGAACCAATAAGTATGGCTTTGATTAGTTTAAAGGAAATAAGCCTGGGATTCGGAGGACCCCTCCTCCTGGATTCCATTTCCTTGCAGATTGAACAGGGTGAATCCGTCGGTCTCCTGGGGCGGAATGGGATGGGGAAATCCACATTGCTGAAGCTTCTCAGTGGAGATTTGGCGCCTGGGAGCGGCTCTATTTCCAGGCAGCAAAACCTTCGAATTGCATATTTACCCCAGGAAGTTCCTCAGGAATTGACTGGCAGTGTCTATGATATTGTATCCGCGGGATTGGCAGGGGATCAGAGCGAAAAAGTTTCGGACGAACATTGGAAAAACCAGTTACAGATCGAGCAGATAATTTCACGGATGCAAATTGATTCGAAGTGGCAATTTTCAACCCTGTCCGCCGGCTTGAAACGTAGAGTCTTATTGGCTCGAGGTCTTGTCAAGAACCCGGAGCTGCTCTTACTGGATGAGCCAACCAATCATCTGGATATCGAATCAATCGAATGGCTGGAAGACTTTTTGAAACGCTGGACCGGAACCTTGATGTTCGTGACACATGACCGGGCATTTTTAAAAAGCCTGGCAACGAGAATTATAGAATTGGACAGGGGACAGCTTTATGATTGGAATTGCGATTACCAAACTTTTCTCCAGCGCAAAGACGCCGTTCTCACTTCAGAAACACAACAGAACCTGATTTTTGACAAAAAACTCGCGCTTGAAGAACAATGGATCCGAAAGGGTATCGAAGCACGCCGCACTCGAAACGAGGGCAGGGTTCGAGCTTTAAAAAAATTGAGAGACCTGCGCCAAAAGCGCAGGGATCGCCCGGGTAAAATTAATTTGCAAATTCAGGCTGATCGTGTTTCCGGGGAGCTTGTGATCCAGGCAAATTCAATCAGCTATTCTTACGGCTCAAAGATTATCGCCAGGGATTTTTCAACCATCATTCAACGAGGCGATAAAGTTGGCATTATTGGATCAAACGGATCGGGTAAGACGACCCTCTTGCGTTTATTGTTGGGTGAATTATCCCCAACAAGCGGAACAATCGAATTTGGAACAAACCTGAAAATGGCTTATTACGATCAACTCCGTGCCCAGCTGGATGAAACCAAGTCGATACAGGAAAATGTTGCCCAGGGTGCTGATTCCATCATGATTAACGGGAAACCGCGAAATATCATCAGCTATCTTGCAGATTTTCTTTTTGATCGGGATCGAATTCACGCCCCCATCAGTGCACTTTCTGGTGGAGAACGCAACCGTTTATTATTAGCCCGAATCTTTGCACAGCCGACCAATCTCCTGATCATGGACGAACCGACCAATGACCTGGATATTGAATCGCTTGAAATTTTGGAAGATATGTTGATGGACTTCCGGGGCACCCTCTTGCTGGTCAGTCATGACCGTGCATTTTTAAATAACCTGGTTACCAGTACCCTGGTTCTTGATGGCTCTGGCACCATAAAAGAATATGTCGGCGGGTATGATGACTGGAAGCAGCAGAGTCTGGCGGAAAATAATGAGAAATCGAATGTTAAGGAAAAAATATTAAAATCCTCCTTAAGCCCAGCAAAGTTACCCAAAAGACCTGGGAATAAGGAGTTGCTCGCTCAAAAGCAGGAATTGGATGAATTACCCAGGCGTATCGAGAAACTCGAAGCAGAACATCAAACCATCAGCCAGAAAATGTCAGATCCAGCTTTCTATAAAAACGACAAATTCGAAATTGCCAGGAATGCAGCCAGGTTGAAAGAAATTGATGAAGCTTTGGCTTTGGCTTACCAGAGGTGGGAAGCATTGGAAAACACTTAAGATTCGACAAAAATCGTTCTTTTAGTAAATAAACGCCAATAAATCTGGTGGTTTCATTGAATTGGTATCATCTTGAGTCCCCCAGAAAAATTCGCTTTCTAAGAGTACAAAATGATATACTAGAACCCAAGATCGAAATTCAACAAGGAATCTGGAGGAGAAATCTTGTTATGAATTTGATCGCAACGGACGTTGGTGACCACAAAGGATTATGTAATGGCTAATCTGATCACATTAATTCGTTTCCCATTAATTTTTATTTATTTATTGCTGATTTATTTCGGTGGTCCAGTGGCAGCTTTATGGTGCGTCCCGCTGGTTGCATTTATTTTTTATCTCGATACGATTGATGGATTCGTTGCGCGAATTCTGGGAGAAGTCAGTTTACTCGGAAGTGCTTTGGATATTGCCACTGACCGGACGCTTGAAATTGTTTTGTGGGTGGCTTTCGCTGATCTCAAATTAATCCCGGTCATTATTCCTTTGATCGCAATTGTTCGAGGTACCACGGTGGATGCAATTCGAGCGGTGGGAATTGGACAGGGTACGGCTGCATTCGACCAGGTTAAACACCCATTCAACCGTTTTTTGGTCTCTTCGCGCTTTATGCGCAATTTTTATGGGATTACCAAGGCTGTTGCTTTTGTATTCCTGACCTTAAGCTTATGGTTGAAGGAGGCGTTTCTTCCACAATTTCCTACAATCCTCCTGGTTGCGGAAATATTATCCTGGATCACGATCACTTTGACCGTGGTGCGCGGACTGCCGGTCTTAATTGAAGGATATCAATTATTTCGTGTAAAAAAGACTGAATAAATTAGACGATGAAAATTCAAGACTTCACCAACAGCCCCATTACAGTTTCTCTGGGTGTTTTAATGGGTCAAAATTTGCCAATAAAATTTAATTATTCCCTGGCAAATTTTGTTTCTGATTGGTTAAGCAAGAAAAAAAACTCATCCTTGGTGCGGGCTGTCCGGGAAAATCAGCGCCTCATTCGTGGTAATGTTTCTCCTGAAGAGCTGGACCAAAGCGTGCACTCAGTTTTCAACCATGGCGGAAAATGCCTGGCAGATTTATATCATTACTATCGCAAACCCGATGAACTGATCCAAAAAGTTAACGATCGGTCTGAAATATTGAAATTCATTGACAGTTGTCAAAATAGTAAAACAGGCACACTCCTGGTTACCCCTCATTTGAGTAATTTTGACATGGCGTTGCTTTCCCTTGCCTGCCAGGGTTTAAAAGCGCAGGTACTGACTTACAGTCATCCTAACGGTGGTTATAAGATCCAAAATTTTGTCAGGGAGAATTATGCATTGGAGGTGACCCCGGTCACCACTTCTGCGATTGAAAAGGCATTTACTCGATTGAAAAACGGCGGAGTGGTTGCCACCGGGGTCGATCGTCCGGATTCTTCTGATTTACAAAAACCCATCCTTACTTTTTTCCAACGACCTTCCTTTGTTCCAACTGGTTACATACGCATGGCAATTAAAACCGGGGCAAGAATTGTCGTGGCTGTAACAAATATGCTGCAGGACGGTACTTACCACGTCAGGTTTTCTGAACCGATTGAAATGGTGCGTTATCCCAATAAGATGGATGAAATTCAAAATAATGGAAGAAAAGTCCTGGAAAAAATCGAAAAAGGGATTCTGGACGCTCCTGATCAATGGTTGATGTTTTATCCTGTCTGGGAACAAAATTCGTAATAAATTCGGTTAAACCCTCCGTGCGATGACCTCCAATTTTTCGTTTTTCTTGTGCTTGTTGGGGCTAAGTTTTTTTTTGATTGGGTGGGCACATCGAAATCAAAGGTTTGCCAGGTGGGACCAAGTCGTTTTCCTTAAATTAAATCTTTTTTTTCGTAAAAATCAATTTACCCCTTTTTTCAGAATCGCCTGGCCGCTCGGAACCACTCCCTTCATGCTGGCGCTTATCCTGTTTTTATTGGTAAGCGATTGGAAAACAGGTCTGGTTGTAGGGGTGGTGTTTTTACTTTCTGCGCTGCTGGAATCAACCATAAAAAAATTTGTCAAACGGCCGCGACCTTTTGAAACGATTACCGAAATTCCCGTCGAGCAACCACGCAAACCACGGGATTCTTCCTTTCCAAGTGGTGATTGTCTCAGGATCTGGTTTCTGGCATTAACATTTCCGTTTATCTTCCACTTTTCCTGGTTTTTGATTCTGCCCTCTCTCCTGCTGGCTGTTTTTGTTTCCTTTGGTAGAATTGGCCTCGGTGTTCATTATTTCCTGGATGTCCTTGCAGGAACTGGAATGGGTGTTTTCTTTGCCGGTGTATTTTGGTTGGTTTTCCCTTTTCTTTAATGAAATAGCCAAATAATCTGTTCGCGGTTTTATGATGATGGAAATTCACCTTGAAAAATTATGGATAAAGATATTTTAAAGATTGATCGTGACTTATCCTATCGCATGCGAATTGCCGAAAAACCCGGATTCAGGCGCACCCTGGCCAGGTTTTTTGCGCATTCCGGCGATTCCTGGTTTTGGGGCCTGGGATTAATCATCCTGTGGTTCTCGAGCCCGGAGTGGAAAAAATGGTCAGTTTACCAATTCTTCTGGATAACTATTTTGATCGTTCTGGTCATGACCATCAAATTTTCGATTCGGCGAAAACGCCCAGAGGGCGATTGGGGGGCTGTCTATCGCAACACTGATCCAAATTCATTTCCATCCGGACATGCTGCCCGGGCTTTCTTGATTGCGATTCTTGCAAGCCTGCTGGGTCCCGCCTGGTTGGCGGTCGGGCTCTGGGTTTGGGCGCCGCTGGTATCCTTGGCGCGGGTGGCGATGGGAGTTCATTATCTCTCAGATGTCATTGCAGGTGCAGTTTTCGGCATTGCGGTTGCGTTAATTGGATGGGAAATTTCCCCGCTTATATTTTCGGCGATTAATCATTTCCTGGTGACCTCCCTGGGATTACCCTTATGGTAAATTGGAATCCGGGTGAGCCATTTCACGGGGAACTTATATGATCCCCGGACTTGACGGTTTACGCGCAGTTGCATTTATTCTGGTCTTTCTGATTCACACCAATTTCTTCCTTTTTGGCTGGTCGGGGGTGATATTATTTTTTGTTCTTTCAGGGTTTCTCATTACCGGGATCTTGATCGACATGAAGGAATCCCTCCCTGTCAATGAATATTTCCTGAAGTTTTATTTTCGCCGTTTCCTGCGCATATTCCCTCTCTATTATTTTTATTTAATCATCACGCTTCTGATCGCTTTTTGGTTGTATTCAGTGGGATATCGCCCGGGACGGATGCTTGAATACTTCCAACAGGTTCCGTATGCGCTTTCATATGTTTATGACTTCTTTTGGGCGAGCAAATGGTACAAGGAATCGGTCTTTATCAACCATTTCTGGTCCTTATCTGTTGAGGAGCAATTTTATATTTTTTGGCCGCTCATTATCCTTCTGACCCCCAAAAGGCATTATAAAAAGCTTTTCATCGCAGCCATCATCGCAGGACCTCTCTTCAGGCTGGGCTTGACTTATGTTTTCACTCATCACATTTTCTCGGTCTTAAATTCGGATCCGGCGAGTAGTATTTATGCACTGCCATTTTCTCATGTGGACGCTTTTGGATTTGGTGCTTACATCTCCCAATTTCGTATTCCCAAAGCCAGAAAACAATTCTGGCTTCTATTGATTGCTGTTCCCGCCATTGGCTTCCTGTCTGAATACCTTTCAACCGGTAGTCTCGGGTATCTATCCGGGTTGGGATTTACTTTACCTATTTTTGGCGGTTTTAAACAGATCTGGGGCTATAGTCTTCTGGATTATTTTTTTGCGGTATTAATTTTCGCCGTTGCCAGGGACGGACTCTTTAACCGCTTCCTCGAATTGCCCTGGTTAAAATATATCGGGAAAATATCCTACGGTCTTTACGTTTATCATTTTGTTTTGATTTATTTTGCCGGGCGAATTAATGATTTCAGCCCCCTTTCCTATGAAACGAACCAGATGATCAGCGCTGTTCCGGCTTTTATCGCCACGGTTTTGGTCGCAAGTTTGAGTTATAAGTTCATTGAAAAACCGATCCTGAATCTTAAGGATAAATATTTTCCAACACATTGATGAATTTCTGCCTGCGAATTTAAAAAACTGATTTTCAACCTTCAACGGCATGCATGTCGTCACTCGCAAAAGATAACTGGGGGATTACAATATCAAGGATGACCCGATTTATTCGAAATCAAAACCCATGATCTCCTTGGAGAAATAACGATGACCATTATCCTTGACGGTTCTTCTCTGACCATCGAAAAACTGGTTGCGATAGCCAGATTTGGCGAAAAAGTGGAGCTTGCTCCTGCAGCTTTGGAGAGGATCAAAACCTGCCGGGCAATGTTGGAAGACAAGCTCGCAAAGCATGAAATTATGTATGGAACTAACACGGGTATCGGTGAATTCTCAGAAATAGTTCTCACCGATGAGCAAACCAAAGAATTTCAACGCTACCTGATTTATAACCACGCTGCCGGCATTGGCGAACCGGTGGCAATCGAATCGGTTCGCGCCGCACTGGCAGGCCGGATTAATGTGCACGCGCATGGTAATTCGGGTTGCCGCCCTGAAATCACCCTTACTTTTGTCGAAATGCTTAATAAGGGGGTGACTCCTGTCGTTTGCCAGAAAGGCTCGGTGGGCGCCAGCGGTGATCTTGCTCCCATGGCTCAGGCAGCCCTTTTGTTGATGGGTGAAGGAGAGGCATTTTATCAAAACGAGCGTCTCCCTGGAAAAGTCGCGATGGAAAAAGCTGGAATCCAAATTCCAGGATTAATGGCAAGAGATGGCCTGGCTGCGATAAACGGTTCGAATTTATTGACCGCAATCAGTGGTCTGCAAATTTATGATATGCAGAGATTCCTCAAGCAGGCTGAAATTTGTGCAGCCATGTCGATTGAAGCCTTGCTCGGTAATCTCAAGCCTTACAATACCAGGTTGCACGAATTACGAGGTTTCAGTGGTTCAATAACCAGTGCGAAGAATATTATGAAGTGCCTTGAAAAATCTGATCTTGCCACTGGAAAGATTAAAACCAAGGTTCAGGATGCTTATTCAATGCGTTCCACCCCGCAGGTGATTGGAGCGGCGCGCGACGCAATTGCCTATGCGCGCTCGCAGGTGGAGATCGAATTAAATGGGGTTGGCGATAACCCAATTTATCTCCCGGATCTCAAACTGACCCTCACTGGAGCCAATTTCCAGGGGTCACCCGTCTCCCTCCCGATGGATATGGCGGGTGCAGCGATCACAATGGTTTGTGTTCTCTCAGAGCGGCGCCTCAACCGCCTGGTCAACCCGGCTCTGAGTACGGGTTTGCCTGATTTTTTGGCACATAAACCGGGATTCTTTTCGGGCATGATGCTCAGTCAATATACCGCTGACCACTTAATCGTGGAGCAGAGAATTCTTTCCGCCCCAGCGTCAATCCAATCCATCCCTGCCGCGGCTGATCAGGAAGATTTTGTCTCCATGGGCATGAATACTGCAATTAAAAATGGACAAATCCTGGATAATGCTTACGGCATCCTGGGAATTGAGTTCATGGCTGCCGCGCAGGCGCTGGATTTTAGATCTTTTACTCCAGGCATTGGCACCTCAAAAGCCAGGGAAATCATAAGAAAAATTGTTGCCCATTTGGAAATTGATCGTCCACTGCATATTGATCATAACAATATGAAGGCGCTGGTAAAATCAGGCGAAATTTTGGACGAAGTGCAGGCTGTCGTCGGAAATTTAAATTAATCATTTGGATTATTTCAAAAAGAAAGTTGGACCAGGTTCCAGGCTGAATGATGTCCATAAAAATAAAGAGAGCTTTCCCGATCCTGGGAGAGCTCTCTTGTTGGTAAGCGTAAAAAATTAAATCCCGGCAGCCTTGCGCATGTCAGCCGCTTTTTCTGTATTTTCCCAGGGGAATTGAACATCATCGCGTCCAAAATGCCCATAAGCAGCAGTTTTCCGATAGATCGGGCGCCGCAAATTTAAATCCCGAATGATTGCGCCCGGGCGTAGATCGAAAAATTTGTTGATCAAGTCCACGATCTTACCATCCGAGATCTTTCCAGTCCCGAAAGTTTCGACATTAATCGAAAGCGGGTGGGCAATGCCAATGGCATATGCAACCTGGAGTTCACAGCGATCCGCCAGACCAGCCGCAACGACATTCTTTGCCACCCAGCGGGCGGCGTAAGCGGCAGATCGATCCACCTTGGTCGGGTCTTTTCCTGAGAAGGCGCCGCCACCATGGCGTCCCATTCCTCCATACGTATCGACAATAATCTTTCGACCCGTGACACCTGCATCTCCCATTGGACCGCCGATTACAAATCGACCAGTGGGGTTGACAAAAAGTTTGATTTTATCATCCACCATTTCTGCCGGCAGCGTGGGATAAATAACATTTTCACAGACCAACTCCATGATTTCGTTTTGCGAAATTTCCGGGGCGTGCTGGGTGGAAATCAACACCGTGTCAATTCGTTTTGGTTTTCCATACGAATATTCAACTGTGACCTGGCTTTTGCCGTCGGGTCGAAGCCAGGGCAGGGTTCCATCTTTGCGCAGTTCGCTCAGGCGGCGGGAAAGCTTGTGTGCCATATAAATTGGCATCGGCATCAAGGTTTCGGTTTCATTGCAGGCATAACCGAACATCATGCCCTGGTCTCCGGCACCCAGATGTTCAATATCTTTATCGGTCATCTCCCCGCTTTTATCTTCCATGGCATGATCGACACCCATGGCAATATCAGGGCTCTGACTGGCAATGGCTGAAAGAACGGCGCAGGTATTTCCGTCGAAACCTTTTTCGCTGCTGTCATAACCAATTTCTTTGACCACCTTACGCACCAGGTCGTCAAAATTGACAAAGGCATTCGTGGTAATTTCGCCCAGCAAAACAACAACACCTGTTTTGGTTGCAGTTTCGCAGGCTACGCGCGAGTACGGATCCTGTTCGAGACAAGCATCCAGAACCGCGTCTGAAATTTGATCGCAGAGTTTGTCCGGATGACCTTCCGTCACTGATTCCGATGTGAAAAGTAGTTTGGCGGAATCCATAAAAGAATTGCTCATATCTTTTTCTCCTGAAATAAAAAATACCCGTTCGGGTTAAGCTGAAAGGGCATTTCGAATATACTTGGTTGCCCTCTCATCTCCCAGATTTGATTCTCTGTCGGAATTGGCACCGCGTTGAAATTTCAGTTTTTCCTGAAAAAAGGATTGCTCTTTGATTAATAAAACGAGCAGTGAACCGAAAAATCGACCGGTTGTCGAGGCATCATAGGGCCGTTCCCTCCGCCTCTCTGGATAAGAGTGCCGTGTTGGGGCTATTTAAATGTAATCCGATGTTACCACAGGTCAACTGTCAAGTCAAATTGAATGCGTCCACCTTATTCGATAGGCGTGAAGTTGGATCCGTTCAGAATTCTCTGCCCAGCAAGGTCCAAAAGGGAAGGTTTTGTTACAGGAACTTAGCCTCTGATGGATAACCATATTTTTTCCATCCAAGAAGTTTCTCCACCCGGGGAATCAAATCGTACCCATCCAAAAATTATTACGGAAAGCGGGATTCTGACCAAAAAATATTGTCGTAAGCGAAGTGTCAAATTGAGTTATACTCTCAGAAATCGGCGAACGGTTGCAAAAAAAAGGTAAAAAAGTCTCGAGAGGGAACTCAAAAATGAGCTCCCCAAGAGCTAGATCAAAGCCTGTTGGCTTTAGCATTCACGTTGAAAAAGTAGATTGATTTCTCGGATCATTGATCATAAAATTCTTAACTTCATTTGATCGATCACAGATAACTTATCCAATCAATCCAGATACCGTTTCGAGATAAAAAAGATGAAAGATCGAAATCAAAAAAGTATTCTTGCAGTAAACCTTGGGTTGGGAATAAATATTGTCCTTGCCGCGTTAAAAACCTTTATTGGCATTATTGGGCATAGCCCGGCGCTACTTGCTGAAGGCATCAATTCCACATCCGATGTTGCTTATTATGTCGTTGCCAGCATTTTTGTGCGAATGGCAAATAAACCGGCAGATGAAGAACATCCGTATGGTCATCAGCAGTTGGAAAGTATTGCAGCGGTGGTGGTGGGATCTTTCATCGTTACCACCGCGGTGGCAGTTTTCTGGGATGCTGTCGATAAGATTTGGGATTTACTCTCGGGAAAAACTGTTTCAAGCGGAGCTCTGGATATTGCCCTCTGGGTTGCTTTGATAACCGTGGGAATTAAATTATTTCTGACTTTTTATGTTCGAAAATTGGGGAAGGAAACGAATAATCCGGTGGTGGAAGCCATGGCTTATGATCACCGCAATGATCTGATGTCTGCAATCGCGGCATCCATCGGGATATTTCTTGGGCAGCGAGGTTTGCCATGGGTGGACCCGCTGGCTGGCGCCATTGTAGCCCTGCTGATTTTGCGGACCGGCATTTACATTCTGCGTGAATCTTCAGTCGAGTTGATGGACGCGGTCCCAAGCAAGGAACTGGCAGATCAAATCTCAGATATTTTGCGAAATGTAGCCGGGGTTGAACAACTGCATGAAGTCCAGGCGCATCGATTCGGTCCTCACATCGTGGTGAACGTCACCATCGGTGTCGACGAAAACCTCTCAGTGCAGGCAGGGGATGAAATTGCCAGCCGGGTTGAGAACCTGCTCCTTGATAAAATACCCAACTTGAGAAGGGTCCATGTTCATTACCATCCCAGCGACGCCCGCTACGTGAATATGAGTATCGAACAGATCCTCGCCGAAGGACGAAAAAATTCTGTCGATGCTGGTTCAAAAATTTTCAAATAAATTTATTTACACTCGATTTATGAAGGAAACGATCAGATTCCGATTGCCTTCTCAACCAAAGAAGGAATATCAGCCGGAGTTTTAGTTTTGTCCAGCCAGGCTAGAAATTCGGTGTTTCCCTTCGGACCCAAAAGTGGGGAGCGGATGAGCCCTTTTACACTCAGCCCCTGATTTTGAATAAATGTCAGCACATCTTCCAGCACCCGGCGATGAACAAGTGGATCGCGAATGACCCCATCTCCCCGCGCCACTTCCACCCTCCCGGCTTCGAATTGAGGTTTGATCAGGGTGATGACGTTTGCATCTCCGTCAAGCCAGTGGATAAAAACAGGAAGAAGAGTCTTCAGCGAGATGAAGGAGGCGTCACAAACCAGCAGCTGCACCGGTTCAGCCAGAGATTCGATGTAGCGCGCATTCGTTTCTTCCATGACAATGATGCGCGGGTCCGAACGCAGTTTCCAGTGCAAGATTCCTTTCCCAACGTCAATTGCATAAATCCTGGATGCGCCGTGCTGCAATAAACAATCGCTGAATCCGCCTGTGGAAGCACCGACATCAGCGCAGATCAATCCGGCGGGAGAAACCTGGAAAGCATTCAAGGCAGCCAGGAGTTTGTCTCCACCGCGAGAAACAAACCGTGGTCCAGAATCAATGCTCACTTGAACTTCAGAAGAAAAGGCTGCGCCAGCCCGGTCCACCATTTCTCCATTTACCCGCGCCTGACCAGCCATAATGATTGCCTGGGCTTTGGAGCGGGTTTCAGCCAGACCTCTTTCAACGAGCAAAACATCCAGTCGAATTTTTGGCATGCCTTTGATTTCCGCTAACTTTTCCAGCCTGAATAATGATTATATATTTCCGAAAAGATATTTTATTATTCTACCTTCAAACCCAACTCACAACCCAAACCACACCCCAGGTAAGGTAAAATAATCTCATGTTAAAAGGTTTGATCAAAACCATGCGTCCAAAGCAATGGACAAAAAACGTCTTCATCTTTTTTGCCATTGTTTTTGATAAACAGCTTTTTCATCTGCCTGCATTTATTCGCACTTTAGCGGGATTTGTCCTTTTTTGCCTGGTTTCCAGCGTTGTCTACATTATCAATGATATTGCAGATATTGAAGCTGATCGAAATCATCCAGTAAAAAAACTTCGCCCCCTTCCATCTGGAAAATTATCGGTAAAAGCTGCCTGGATCGCTGCAGCGGTGCTGGTTCTGATTATTATTCCACTGGCTTACTGGCTTTCCCCGGCTTTTTTTGCAGTTCTGGTTGCCTACCTGGTTATTAATTTGGCATATTCCAAGTGGTTGAAACACATACCCATCCTGGATGTATTTATCATTGCTGCGGGATTTGTTTTACGTGTGGAAGCTGGCGTAACACTGATCGTTGTTGAACGATTTTCACCTTGGTTGTACATCGTTACAACCCTGGGCGCGCTTTACCTGGGATTTGGCAAACGCCGAGCCGAATTGACTCTAAATTCAAATGGTGCAGGCTCATACCGAAAAGTTCTCGAGGGGTACAGCATTCCTTTACTCGATCAATACATCACCATTGTTTCGGCTGCGACCATTCTTTCATATTCGCTTTACACATTTTCAGCAACCAATTTGCCAGCCAATCATAGCATGATGCTGACCATCCCCTTTGTAACCTATATTATTTTCCGGTATTTATATTTAATTCATATGTCTCAAAATACCGGGTCGCCTGAAGAAGTTTTATTATCTGACCGACCCATCCAGCTCAGTATTTTATTAGCCGGGTTGGTTGTTCTGGCGGTCTTTTACCTCCAATGACCTTTGCAACGGCTTCGGGGAAAATAATTCTGTTTGGTGAACATGCTGTTGTTTACAATCAGCCGGCAATTGCGGTTCCTGTGATGCAGGTTCAGGTCAAGGTCGAGGTACAGAATTCAGCACGTCCAGGAATATGGATTGTCGCTTCCAGCATTGACCTGAACTCTGAGCTTGCTTCTCTGGCAGCTGAAAATGCCCTGCGAAAAGCGATTACAAGGGTGTTTGAAATCCTCTCTCTTGCCACTTTGCCTGATCTCAAAATCAAGATTACATCCACCATCCCAGTTGCCGCCGGTCTCGGGTCAGGAGCCGCAGTTTCGATTGCGCTTATCCGGGCATTATCTGCTCACTTGGGTCATCCATTCAGTGATGTGATGGTTAACGATCTCTGTTTCGAAATCGAAAAACTTCATCATGGCTCGCCTTCAGGCATTGATAATACGGTCATCACCTTTGCAAAACCAGTTTATTTTATTAAAAATCAACCCATTGAAACTTTTCAGGTGAAGGAGTCCTTTACGATCGTGATTGCTGATACAGGGCTACCCGCTCCAACGAAAGAATCAGTTGGGGATTTGAAAAAACTGTGGGAGGCGGATCCGGATCGTTGGAATAAAATTTTTAACCAGGTTGGAAATCTTGTGAGAAAAGCACGCGTTGCAATCGAAAATGGTCAATGGCGTGATTTGGGTCCCCTGATGGATTTAAACCAGGCTCTCCTAAAACAAATGACCGTTTCATCAAATGAACTTGAAAACCTCATTGCCGCCGCAAAAAATGCGGGTGCGCTCGGGGCAAAATTATCAGGCGGCGGACGGGGCGGGAACATGATTGCCCTGACTTCACCCGCCCAAGCCAACCAGGTTTCTTCAGCTCTTCTGGCTGCTGGCGCCAGGCAAACGATTATCACCACGATCCAATGAATATCCTGGCTTTGAAATTAATCATGGTTCCAATTATCCTGGGAGGTGCCAGCCTGGCAGGTCGGCGCTGGGGACCCATGATCAGCGGCTGGTTAATTGGCTTGCCGCTTACTTCAGGTCCGGTGGCTTTTTTCGTCGCCTTCAGCCACGACAGCGCTTTTCTAAAATCGACCATCCTGGGCACTCTGAGCGGCGGGTTGCCGCTGGTCATTTTTATTTTGTCCTATGCCTGGATGGCGGTGCGTTTTCGCTGGCAAGCCGCGCTTGCGGTCAGTATATTTTCTTTTATTTTGGCAACTTTGGTAATGCAATTTATTGTTTTGCCGTTATTTTTGATTTTTTTACTGGTTCTCCTGGCGATTCTGCTGGGTCTGCGGCTGATGCCTGCCATTGACCAGGCCGAAATCAATCACACTCCCCCGGGAAAATGGGACTTGCCTGCGCGAATAATCCTTGGAACCTGTTTCATCCTGATTATCACCGGCATCGCCCCCTATATCGGAGCGAGGTTGACAGGTTTGCTCTCGACGATTCCACTTTTTACAGCCATTCTGACAATTTTTGCCCACAGACTCCAGGGACCTTCCGGCGCCACCAGTGTTCTGAAAGGACTTTTGTACGGTCTTTTTGGCTTTGCAGGATTCTACCTGGTCCTGGCATTATCCTTGGAGCCGCTCGGTTTGGGTTTTTCATTTATTTCTGCAACCCTGGCCGCCATCTTTATTCAGGGTTTTTCTTTCCTGTTGATTCGAAAACTTCGTCTTTGATATTTTAAAATGAAAAAACCCATCGTTGAGATTTGTCAATCGGTGGGTTTTTTCTTTTAATCCAACAGTTGAATCAATCTCTGGTTTTGACCGGGTTGGACAAAGTTCCCAAGCCTTCAATTTCGATCATCACTTCGTCACCAGCTTTTAATGGACCAACTCCCGCCGGGGTCCCCGTGAAGAGGATATCTCCCGGTTCGAGGGTCATGATCGAAGAAACAAAAGCAACCAGGATCGGAACATTAAACATCATGTCGCGAGTGGAAGCCATCTGTCGAGGTTGACCTGATACTTTGCAGGTAATCAACGCGTCTGAAATATCCAGGTCAGTTTCTATCCATGGACCGAACGAACAGAAGGTATCAAACCCTTTGGCACGGGTCCATTGTTCATCAGTTTTTTGCAGATCCCGGGCAGTCACATCGTTTCCGATGGTGTAACCCAGGATGTAATCCCGCGTATTTTCTGCAGGGACATTCCGGCATTGTTTGCCAATCACAACCACCAGCTCGGCTTCGTGTTCCACCTGATTTGACTGTGGCGGCAGAAGAATGGCGTCACCCGGATTGATGATCGATGACGGGGGTTTGAGAAAAATCAATGGAATTTTGGGGACGTCGTTGCCAAGCTCTTTTGCATGGTCTGCATAGTTTCTGCCAACGCAAACAATTTTACTGGGTTGGCTGGGAGCCATTAATTTAACATCCTGAATGGGAATGTTCGCTTCCTGCCGGCGATATTCACCAAAAATATTCCCTTCAATTTCGCCAACTTTTTCTTCGAACATCCAACCATACTTTACGGGCATGTTCTTATATTGAAATCGGACTAATTTCATTTATTCCTCACTGATGATTTTCATTGTAACCAAATGGATGACTTGAATGCCATTCCCAGGCAGAGGAAATAATATCCTTGATGGAATCATGCTCTGGTTTCCAGCCTAATTCCTTTTTAATTTTTTCAGATGAAGCTACCAGCCTGGCCGGATCTCCCGGCCGGCGTTCCATTTCTTTAATGGGTATACTCTTGCCGGAAACCTCCCTTGCAGTATCGATGACATCACGCACAGAATAGCCTGTGCCAGAACCAAGATTATAGACCAATTTTTCGCGTGTTGATAATTCTTCCAGGGCTAGAATGTGCGCCGAAACCAGGTCGCCGATATGAATGTAATCGCGAATACAGGTGCCATCCGGTGTGGGGTAATCGGTGCCGTAAATATAGGCAGCCTCAGATTTTCCCAGTGCCACCGCTAAAACCCGCGGTATGAGATGCGATTCGGGCTGATGAGCTTCACCTCGCCCTGGCAGGGCGCCGCTTGCATTGAAATAACGCAGGGCTGCATAATGCAAACCATAAATTTTGTTATACCAATCCAGGGTTTCTTCCACCGCAAGTTTTGTGAATCCATACGTATTTGTGGGACCCAAAGGTGAGTCTTCATTGAGCGGTTTTTCGCTGGATTGAAATATCGCGGCGGTGGAGGAAAGAACAAATCGTTTAATATTTGCTTTTACTGCACTTTCAATCAGGGAAATTGAATTTACAAGATTATTCCGCAGGAACTTTCCCGGATTCTTCATGCTTTCTCCGGCTTCGATGAAAGCAGCGAAATGCATGACCGCATCATATTCCCGGCAGCTTAAGGCTTTTGCCAGTTTAACACTGTCGGATAAATCAGCCTGGATAAACTCTGCTCCAGTTGGGACCGCATTAATATGACCAGTCACCAGGGAATCATAAACCGTAACCTGATGGCCGGTTTTTAAAAGAGCCTCCGCGGCAGCCGACCCGATATAACCGGCTCCACCCGTGACAAAAATATTCATGAAATCCCATCCTTTCTGCCTGCAACGTTTTTGTTCAATATTTCCCG
The DNA here is from genome assembly GCA_021795965.1 of Chloroflexota bacterium. Classification (GTDB taxonomy): domain Bacteria; phylum Chloroflexota; class Anaerolineae; order Anaerolineales; family Villigracilaceae; genus UBA5195. Next base: position 46,753 of record JAJYOU010000008.1, on the reverse strand, counting down.
GCCTGACCATTAACCCGGAATATGGAGGACAGGAAATATGAATTTATTTAAGCTCAGGAGAGCGTTTGTGCCAATCAGTCACCTGTTGGTAGGCATCTGCCAGTTTGAATAAATTCGATTCGTCAAAATGTTTCCCCATCAGCTGCATTCCCACTGGCAGACCTTCCTGGTCGAAGCCAACCGGAAAAGCCAGCCCGGGTATTCCTGCCAGGTTGGCGGGTAGTGTAAAAATATCTTCCAGGTACATGGCGAGTGGATCATCTCCGTGCACCCCGATCTTGAAGGCTGTCGTTGGAGCTACCGGGCAGGCGATTGTATCCACTTCCTTGAACACTTCTTCAAAATCGCGTTTAATGAGCGCGCGAACCTTCTGAGCCTGACCATAATAAGCATCATAATAACCAGCCGATAATGCATACGTTCCCAGCATGATCCGGCGGGTGACCTCATCTCCAAATTTTTCTCCGCGTGTGCGGGTAAAAACATCCCAGAGATTTTCTCCATCGAGGCGTGGACCGAAACGAATCCCATCATACCTGGCAAGATTTGCAGATGCTTCTGCCGGTGCCACCAAATAATAAACGGGGACCGCAAATTCGGTATGTGGAAGACTGACTTCTTTTACTTGTGCGCCTAATTCTGAAAAAATCTCAATCGCCGCGCGCACCTTTGATTCAACATCTTTTTGCATGCCTGGCAGGAAATATTCCCTTGGAACGCCAATCCGGACCCCGCGCAGATCAGGATTTTTTGTGAAATCCATTGAATGGATTGCGACGTTTTGCGAAGTGGCATCCAGTGGATCATGACCTGCCATGGCTGAAAATAACATTTGCACATCTCGGGCAGAATGCCCGAAGGCTCCACAGGAATCCAGGGAGGACCCATAGGCAACCAGTCCATAACGGGAAACGCGTCCATAAGTCGGTTTTAGACCGGTGACTCCACAGAAGGATGCGGGTTGCCGCACACTCCCACCGGTGTCTGTGCCTAGCGCGGCTGAAACCATCCGGGCGGCAACAGCGGCGGCACTGCCGCCCGAAGAACCTCCCGGAACACGCGTCGCATCCCAGGGATTACGGGTTATCCCATAGGCTGAATTTTCAGTGGAAGATCCCATGGCAAATTCATCTGTATTGGTTTTCCCAATGATGATCATTCCTGCATCCTGCAGACGCCTGACTGCGGTTGCGGTATAAGGAGGGTGGTAGTTTTCAAGGATTTTTGATCCACAGGTACAGGGCATGCCTTTAACAGCAAGAACATCCTTCACTGCCAGCGGAATCCCGAGCAGCGGTTTTGCGATCTTTGACCCCTTTTTTCGTTCACGATCGATTTTTTCTGCCTGTTCGAGAGCCCGATCCGTGTCTAAATAAAGAAAAGCGTGCAGCTGATCATCTATCAGGGCAATCCGGTCAAGGACCGCACGAGTCAGATCAAGACTTGAAATTTCACCTTGCTGAAGCAGGGCGCTGACTTGGGTGAGCGAAAGGGTTGAAATATCCATGATCATATGCAGGCGAAATTGTATTCATCCAATTCGGACTGGGTGTAAAGCAATATTATTCAAATACCGGTGGAATCTTAAACTGGGATCTCGCTACCTGATCTGCAGCTCCCAATAGCTCCCCGGTGGTTAATCCGGGACGAACCTCATCCGGACGAAGAGGGTCATCCGTTTTAAACACCATTGCCATTGGCTCGACAGTAGTGGTATCTACCTTCTGCAGTTGTGCGACATAATCCAGTATTGCCGAAAGTTGTTCCCGGAAACGAAATTTTTCATCTTCGGTCAAGTTTATTCGGGCAAGATTAGCAATGTGCTCAACATCCTCAAGGGAAATAGCCATGCAGGAATTATAACGTATTCCATTAATGCCAATTCTTCGTATACCAATTCAGGTATTGATTGACATGCAGTGACCAGTAATTTTTGTCATGGAATCCAATAAACTCATGCCATTCATGTGGAATATTTTGATCTGTTAAAAAACTTTCGAATTCGCGGATTAATGATAATTCACTGTCATTGTTTCCTGCATCGATCCAAATGCGGGGAATCATCGCCTCTGGTGTTTCCTGTAAAATTCGAGTGAGAGAATTGCGATCAGAATAGAAAATTGCCGGGGAATGCCCTCCGATTGCGCCAAACAAATTGGGATGATTTATCCCTAGATGCAAAGCCCATGCCCCGCCGCGTGACATGCCGCCGATGGCTCTGTCATGAGCATCTGGGAGGGTCCGGTAAGCGGAATCGATTTTAGGGATGAGGATCTGGATAAAGACCTTCTCAAAGTTGTATTCCGTGGGTTGTTTGGTCGAATAATCATAAGGAAAGACCATGATAAACGCAGGGACTTTCCCGGAATTGATCAATTGATCTGCCGCGTCAGTTACCCCGATATTGATCCATTGATCCTCGGTTGAACCCTGTCCATGAAGCAAATACAGGACAGGGTAGCGCTGCTCACTTGAAAATAAATAACAGGGAGGCAGATAGATTTTGTAGTTCATGGGTTTTGCCAGCATCTCTGTCGTGACAACCCCAGAAACGATAAAACCCCTGGTTGCAGTACAAGATGGCACCGGAGTGGCGGTGGAGACAATTAATGTCGGCGGCAGTGTTTGCGTCGGCAGGTTCTCGCTGAGAATGCTTGTTGGGCTCACTGGTGGAATCGGGGCTTGCTGAGCGGGAAATTTCCCGGGTGCACAAGCCGATAAAAATAAAACCAGCAAAATGAAATATTTTTGAAAACCAGTAAGAAAATAAGGCATTTTTGTAATTTGGGCTAATTAATTTGACGGTTAGACAGGATGGCATTATACTCTCTCCTCGCCAAACTTTTCGGGGTGTAGCGCAGTTGGCAGCGCACCGCGTTTGGGACGCGGGGGTCGGCGGTTCAAGTCCGCCCACCCCGACCAGGTAGCCGTTGGCTTTATCAAGTCAGCGGCTTTTAATTTGAATCCAAAAAAATACCTGATCAAGCACTGAAATGGAAGTAAAATAACAGGGATATTTTGATGGAGGATAAAGATGGCAAAAATGAAATTTGATGGTTTGATAGAAGCCGTGCGTTACACCCCTGAAGGAAGAATCAATATTGTTCGTGCATATGAGCGCCGCGGTGCAACTTTTTCTGACTGCGTCATACTCAACCGTTCCAGCCTGGTCGAAAGATTAAAAAAAGGACAGAAATTTATGACAGGTGTTCGAACGGCATACATGGGGAGCACCTTTAAAACAGGAAAATATGTACAATTAAATGGAGACGTGATCAATACATCCGCGGGTTCCATTGACAAACTTGATGAAGTCCCAACATTCTAATTACAAAAATTAAAATATGATTGCACCTGCCATGAAAATTGCTGACTGGACTCAATTTCAAAATGATAATGGAATAATTGATATATTTGGTCGCATTCAGGGAACGATCAGGTTTGGACTGAATTGGTACGATCAGATGCAGGCGCAAAAATCGGTCATCCGGATCTTTAATAAAATTCTGGATTCCCGCTACGTCCTTTTACGCAACATCAATCTGCCAGGCACCAATATTCAATTTCCGCTGATATTATTCGGACCTTCAGGCATATTCATCATCAACACAATCCATGATCATGGTGTTTTTCGAGTCCGGGGGGCAGAGTGGGCTTCAGCCTCAGGCACATCCTTTGTACCAGCGAATGTCAACCAGGTCCAAAAGACGATCAAGCTCGCGCGAATTCTTCAAATTTACCTGAAAAATGCCGGCTTTCCAAATCTTGAAATTGAACCTGTCCTCATGTCGACCAACCCGGGTTTGCATATTGAATCCATACATCCTGCTGTACGGGTTGTGATGAGCGATGCCATTGAGAACTTTGCCACATCCGTGAATCAAAATTTACCCGCCTTCAACAACACGAAAATTGAAGAGCTTGTAACGGTGATACTAAAAGGGTCAAATCAACCCGATGATACAGATAATGTGATCGATGATTCTGAAAATCCTTTTATTAATTTTGATCCAAGCACCCTTTTGATGAAAGAAAACGATTCGGAAGCAACATCTTCATCGAGCACCCAGGCGAATACCATTCAGGAAAATTTCGTCGACGAAAATTTATCAAAACTGTTTTATGAACCTTATACCTCTGAACTGGATGACCCGTTTAACCTTGTTCAAAGCCCAAGCGAGAATACTTCAAACGAAGTAGAAACCAATGAATTTGATGAAACCACTTTACCGAAGAATCAGGTTGATTCAAATTTAAATGAGTTTGTTTTTTCAGGCACTCAGAATAAGGAAAAGCAAGTCCACCACACTCCAAAACAGAGTGGTTTCCTGGGGATGACCAAAAAACAAAAATTAATTCTCGGAAGTATTTTAGTCATTTGGTTACTGGTTATCGCTGGCTTTTTTATTTACATCAACAGTTAATGACCCTTCCATTTCTAAGTATCATCATCCCCGCTCATAATGAGGAACGCCGCCTGCCCCAAACATTGGAGCAGGTATTGCTTTTTGCCTCGAATCAAACTTTCCAGACCGAAGTATTGATCGTCGAAAACGCCAGTCAGGATCGTACGCTCGAATTAGCCACTGAATATGCCACCCGCCATCCAAATTTGGTCAAAGTTCTGCACCTTGATCTCCCTGGAAAAGGACGGGCTGTCCAGCTTGGAATGAATGAAGCCAGGGGAGAGTATCGCTTTTTTGCTGATGCTGATTTCTCCATGCCCGTCTCTGAGATTACTCGCTTTTTACCCCCAATGGTTGAAATTCCGATCGCAATTGCTTCCAGGGAAGCGCCTGGAGCCGTGCGATATAATGAACCTCCCTTCAGGCATCTGACCGGGCGGGTTTTTAATCTGTTGATTCGAAAACTGGTATTGCCTGACCTCAATGATACCCAATGTGGCTTTAAAATGTTCCGGGCGGATGCAGCCGGTGAAATTTTTCGACGGCAAACGCTGATGGGCTGGTCATTCGATGTCGAGCTCCTGGTGATTGCGGGTCATCTGAAGTACCCGATTTTGGAAATACCCATTCCCTGGTATTTTAATCCTGAGAGTAAAGTCCATGTTTTTCGAGATTCATGGCGGATGTTTCTTGATTTGTTAACCATCCGTCGAAATGGACGAGCTGGGATTTATGATTGATTTCCCCGGGCTGGACTTGGAGAAAAATCTCTGGCAGGCGGGGCATCAATTTATTGCGGGGGTCGATGAGGCAGGTCGCGGTGCATGGGCGGGTTCAATTGTGGCGGGTGCAGTTATTCTGCCCAGGGATGAAGATCTTCAGCATAAACTTGCCGGCGTTCGAGATTCCAAAAAAATGACTCCCCGCCAGAGGGAGTTTTGGGTGGAAAAAATCAAACAATACGCTCTTTCTTGGTCAGTGGGAATTGTCTCTGCCCAGGAAATTGATACGATCGGAATCCTGCCTGCAAATCGCCTCTCCATGATTCGAGCCATTCAATTGCTTGACCCTCCCCCAAGCTTTTTTTTATTTGATTTTATCCACTGGAAGGATTGCCCGTTCCCGGGAGAACGCCTGATTAAGGGTGAAAGCAAGTCGCTCAGTATTGCGGCTGCTTCAGTGATTGCTAAAACTTTTCGTGATTCCCTGATGCGCCAGTTGGATGAATTTTATCCCGGCTATGAATTTTCCCGCCACAAGGGATATGGAACCCTGATCCACCGTAATGCCATCAAAAAGCTTGGCTTATCAGAAATTCATCGAAAATCTTTCAATATTTCCCCAATTTCTAACCCAGTATAAAGTTATCGATTAATCGGGTCTTCCCAAAATAGACTGCCAGCGAGAGCAGCGCTTTCCGGTTAATCGTATCTAGCTCGGTCAAAGTATCATAATCGGCACAGGAAACATACTGTACCTGAGCCAGCGCTTCCTCCTCGATGACGCTCTTGACGATTTTTCTAAGGCTTTCGGCATCCCTGTTGCCGTTTTCAAAGGATTTCCGAGCCTGAGTAAGGGCACGGAACAAAACGATAGCAGCCTGCCTTTGCTTGGAGTCCAGGTAAGTATTTCGGCTTGACATTGCCAATCCATCTGGTTCCCTGATGATGGGACAAACGACGATCTCAATCGGGTAATTCAGGTCTCGGGTCATTTGGCGGATAACCGCCGCCTGCTGTGCATCCTTCTGACCAAAATACGCTTTATCAGGACGGACAGCATTGAATAACTTGGCAACGATGGTCGAAACACCCCTGAAATGACCCGGGCGCATGGCTCCTTCGAGCGGTTTGGTCAGTTTTTCCACCTCCACCCAGGTTTGAAAATTGTCTGGATACATCTCTTTGACTGTGGGTGTCCAGACAAGTTCTGCTCCCGCATTTTCCAGAAGCCTTGTATCATTTTCAATATCTCTCGGGTATTTTTCCAGGTCCTCTGCGGGACCGAATTGTGTCGGGTTTACAAAAATGCTGGTCACCACGTGGTCGCACTCGGCTCTTGCCCTTCTGACAAGCGAGATATGACCTTCGTGAAGATATCCCATGGTGGGAACCAGGCCAACTGTCCCGGGCAGGGAGTTTCGAGCTGAAAAGAGTTCTTCCATGGTAACAACTGTTCTAAGGGACTGAGACATAGGATCTCCATTTTTTACTCACAATAAGGGTTCAAGCGGGGTTTTCCCGTTTCGCCAAAGATTTCATAAACAGGCACTCCATCCCAATCATGCGGAATGGGAAGACCCAGTGCCCAGGCAGCGGTTGCGGCTGTATCTGTGGTTTCAACCGGGGTTTTTAAAATTCCCGGATGAACACCAGGTCCAACCACCACCCACGGGATTAACATATCTTCAGTCTTTTTTGTTCCGTGTGATTGCAAATGACCCCCATGATCGGCAGTCAGGAAAATCAGTGTACCGTCCCGCAGACTGTGGTCCTCAAGATCTTTCAAGACCATCGCCAGCGCCTGATCAGCCCTGCGGGCTACGCTCATGTATTGGGGAGACATCCATCCATAAGCATGACCCATTCCATCAATTGTTGGAAAATGTAAGAACATCACTCCGAAATCCAACGGTAATTCTTCTGTAAATCGTTGTGCAATCACCGTATCGCGATCATTAATATAACGGAATAAGTCAACATTTGCCGGATTTCCAACCTGGACCAATTTTTCCTTGCCCACAAACATCACGGTTTTTAACCCGGCTGCATGTGCCAAATCCATTAAATTGGTTCCATGTGCAAAGCCTTTGGCTGGAAGATAATCATTCCAATCGACCCCATGTTTGGCGGGACACAGCCCATCCAACATGGAGGTGTGGGAAGGTAATGTGACACTTGGAAAGATGGTTCGAGCGGTCAGTGAATAAGCCCCGATTTTCATCAAAGCCTGCAGCGTTGGCATGGGCGCCAGGTCGATTGCATCTGGTCGCAAACCATCGAAGCTGATGATCAGGACGCGCTGAACCCTCGCTGCTGGGGTGGCGCTGGCTGCAGGAGTGTCTGGAAGTGTCGGGTTTGGGCTGGGAGCAGGGATTTGGGTACTGGTCGAAGTTGGCTCAAAGGTTGCTGCTGCGGCAGGGGTGGTTGACTGGGATGTCTGAGATTCAGTTCGAAGAGGAATGGAATTTGGATTAACCGGCAGACAGGCAGTTAACGCCAGGATTACAAGCGTAAAAAGGAGAGATAAATGTTTTTGGGATCGATTAGTCATGGAGTTTTTACCTCGGATATTCAACGAATTTTACTCCCGTCAAATGAAAATTTCTCAATCCGTTTATCCGCGTTTGATATTTGATAACGAAGGGAAATCTCCAAATTAATTCAGCGGAATAGGTCGAATTCGGGAATTATATGCGGCCTAAAAAGCCCGGTTGACCGGGGATTCGTCTTGGGAAATCATGGATGATCAGGATCACCGCCAGATCAAAAGCTTGCTTTTTTACCTGGTGCCAGTCTCAAAAAGAGATACCTGGTCATTTCAACTTTGGTGCGCCTCTGGATCTTACTAAAATGGATTCTGGTCCGTTTGATTGATTTCCTCGTAAATCCATTTTCTTAAGCATGGATGCGTTTAATTTATAGACTGGAGCGGATGTGAACAATATCCCCATCTTTCACGATATATTCCTTCCCTTCCAGCCGGAATTTTCCCTTTGCCTTGCATTCTGCCATTGACCCCAGGCTGATTAAATCTTCGTATGCCACCACTTCCGCTCGAACAAACCCACGCGCAATATCGGAATGGATCTCCCCGGCTGATTCCAGGGCGGTTGAATTCTTGCGGGTGGTCCAGGCTCGTACTTCGTCCTCGCCGACGGTGAAAAAAGATTGGAGGTCGAGCAGGCTGTAGGAAAGGCGGATCATCCGGTTTAATGCCGGTTCTTCGATGCCGTATTCTGACATGAACAACTGTGCATCCTCCGGGGATAATTGAGATATCTCCATTTCCAGCTTGCCGGGTAAGGCAATAAAAGGATGATCCAGATCCACCTCTGGCGATACCTGGTTTTCACCCAGGTTAAAAACCGTCAGGATTTGTTTGCGGGTAAGCAGACCGAAACTGGCAAGTTCCTTCTCTTCTTCGGCGGTAAAGGACAGTTTTCTTAAAGGCTGACCCTCATTCAGTGCATCAAGCAGGCGGTTGAATAAAACAGTCTGGCGTTCGTTCAGACTCTTATCGGTTCCACCTTTTTTTCGTTCATCGACCAGCCGCTCCAATTTTCGCTCGACGGTAATTTGGTCGTTGAGTAAAAGTTCGGTCAGCATCGCATCCGCATCCCGCGAGGGATTAACCGACCCAGAAGGATGAGGAACATTGTCGTCTTCAAAACTCCGGACTACATGTATAAATGCATCCATCTGACTGAGAGAATTGAGTAAATTACCAGAAATTCCCTTGGAAGTGCCCTCAAGACCGGCTATATCTGCATAGGTAACCTTGGCATAAATGGTTTTCTTTGGTTTGAACATCGCACTTAATTTATCAATGCGTGTATCCGGCACATCCACCACTCCAGTATGGACTTCAATTCGACCAGCAGAGGCTGTGGTTGGAGTATTACTGCGTGTGAGTGCATTAAAAATGGTTGTTTTTCCAGATTGGGGCAGCCCAATAATTCCTAGTTTCATCTTGACCCTATGCTTGAGAGTGGTATACTTTGACCTGCCCACTGCCGAAGTGGCGGAATAGGCAGACGCGCACGACTCAAAATCGTGTTCCGTGAGGAATGTGGGTTCGATTCCCACCTTCGGCACTACTCCCCAAATTGTTGGGGAGTTTTTGATTTCATGCGATTGTGTTGGAATGGATCCAATCGACGGATTATCCGGGATAAAGTCGAAAAAAATGTCTGACTGATCTAAATTTTATCATGGAATGAAATGTCTCGATTAAATCATCCAAAGGGATGGGTAATAAAATGAGCGGCAACCGCTTGGGTTGCCGCTCATCCATAAAGGATTTGCCAAAAAATTACAATGCCGCTGCAGCCTGACCATATAATTGCTGTTTGACCCGGTTTACCTTGCGTTCGATATCTTTTTTAATCATGATTTCATTGGTAATTTTTTGAATGGCGTACATCACCGTTGTGTGATCGCGACCACCCAGGGCTTCACCAATTTGCGGCAGGGAGGCATTTGTTTCCTGCCTGAGCAAATACATGGCAACCTGGCGCGGTTCTGCAATTTTCTGAGAACGATCCCGCCCGATCAAAGCTTCGACAGAGGTCTGCCATTCATTGGCGACCAGGCTGATCAATTTCAAAGGGGGCACGTTATGAACCTGCGGTAATAAATCAGCCAAAGCCATTTCTGCCAGCTGCAGGTTGAGAGGAATACCCGAGAGCTCTGAAAAAGCAACAACGCGATTTAAAGCCCCTTCCAGTTCGCGAATATTGGATTGCACCCGTTTTGCAATCATGTCCAGAATTTCATTCGGCACATCCCGCCCAGCTTTTTCTGCTTTATAGCGCAGAATTGCCTGGCGAGTTTCGATATCGGGCATCTGGATATCCGCAATTAAACCCCATTCGAAGCGCGAACGTAAACGTTCTTCCAGGGTCACCATGGATTTGGGCGGCCGGTCTGATGAGATGATGATCTGTTTTTCCTGGCTGTGCAAGGTATTGAACGTGTGAAAGAACTCTTCCTGGGTTCCTTCCTTGCCGGCAATAAATTGAATATCATCAATCAATAAAACATCTGCAGAACGGTATTTCTCGCGAAACGCCTGGGTGGCGTGGGTCCGGATCGCGTTGATCATGTCATTGGTGAATTCTTCAGACGAAACATAAAGAACGTTCAAACCCTGGTTATGGCAGGCATTACCGGTTGCGTGCAGCAGGTGAGTTTTTCCAAGACCCACCCCGCCGTATAAAAACAGGGGATTGTAGGCACGGGCAGGATTTTCGGCGACAGCGAGCGCGGCTGCGTGAGCCAGACGGTTGTTTGCTCCCACCACAAAATTGTCAAAAGTATAGCGAGAATTCAGAGTCGGGTTGCGCTGCTGCATTTTTGATGATTGCACCAGGCTGGGACTTTCAACTTCCTCGCCTTCCTCATCCAAACTTGAAGAGTTTTCCATGGCGGCAACCACAAATTCAACACTGACTGTTCGATTCATCATCCCGATCAGCATGCGTGATACCGTACTGGTAAGCCGGTTCTCGAGCCAGTCACGAGCATATGCATTGGGTACAGCAATTTTCATCACCCCGTTTTCGTAGGATAGTGGGCTTGTGTTACGCACCCAGGTATCGAATGAAGCGTGGGACATTTCCATTTGGAGCTGGCCAAGTACGGATTGCCATGCCTGTTCAGGGTTCATTTGCTACTCCGTTAGTTGGTAAAATTTCACCAGGCTCACTAAATTATTTTTTTTAGAGAGAGGGAAAAGATCTAATTGATTGTTTTGAAATATAAAAAGGGACGATTTTCCGTTGCCATCCCGAATGGATAACTGAATAAATTTTAGCAAAAAGGAATAAATTGCGCTACACGCTTAGCCTACGCTATCTTAAAAACATTCTTTAATTTAAGATTAGACAACCTTAAAATATGAGTTTTCAAGATTGTTTGGTAACACGCATGTTTAGAACAAATGTTGTCGCCATAAACACCTTCATTAAAAGAATAAGCCCTGTATATGGGATAAAAACACGAAAAAACCGGCATATCGTATATCCATCTTAAAAAAATTAAGAGGGTCGAAATAATTTTTTCGAGAATGTGAAAGGTGTATTTTGAGGATTCACAATTATTAAGATCAACCCATACCCAGCAAAAATTTCCAGATGATGAATATATTCAGATTCGACCCTTGTTTACCAGTATTTTATTCAACCCTTCAGAGCAATGATCATGATCCCGAGAAATATCACCAGGGAACCAATGACACGGACTCCTCCCATTTTTTCCCCGAAAATTTTCCAGCCAGCCAGCGCCCCCAAAACGACGCTGACTTCCCGGATGGCACCGACATAACTAACAGGCGCAATCGAATAGGCAATCAAAGCCAGAAAATATGCGAAGACGGTCAGTAAACCAATACTGATGATTTGGAAACGTTGTTTGGAAAATTCTTCAACGATCATTTGCCAGGGATATTTTTTTAAGAGAAGAGGTGTGGATAAAACCGGGGAAAGGAAAAAAACCAGAACCGTGTAAGAGAAGACCGGGGTCAGCTTGACCGCCGCTCCATCAATGGTTGAATATATCGAGATTAAGAATGCGAGCAGGATCGGGAGTAGCAATCCGATCAGGCTGGGTTTTTTAATTCCAACTTGAAAGATATTTTGAACGCTGATGATCAGGAGGCCGAGGATGATTGTCCCCACCCCCAAAACTCCACCCCAGGTCAATTTCTCCCCCAGGAATAATACGGACCAGGTCGCGATCAGCGCCGGGGCGAAACCCCTGGCAATCGGATACACCAGTGAAAAATCTGCATCCCCGTAGGCGGCGGAAAGCGCGATGAAATAACAAATTTCGACAAATACACTGGCGAGGAGGTACGGCCAAATCTTCCAGGCAGGGAGGCCAAAAAAAATTAGAAAAGGTAAAAATATCCCCGATCCGATTAATATTGACCACCAGATGGCGATATATTTTTCTCGAAGCTGCTTTAATTGAAAATTCCAGGTTGTATGTAAAACTGCTGAGAGAAAAAGAAGTAGAACTGCTTCGCCAGGCATATTTAGATAGAAAAAATGTGGTTTTCACCACAATCAAATAATTTCAAATAAATCATCAAAACGGATGCTGGGATTAAAAGGAATTTACTTCTGCGGATTTCTGGGTATCCATGCCATGATGGAAGTTCCTTCACCAATTGTTGAAGTGATTTCAACATCTCCTCCCACATGACGCGCGCGAGTGAGCATATTTGAAAGACCATGCCCGAGAGTCATGCTCATTTTTTCAATTTCAAACCCCTGTCCGTTATCCTGAACTTCGAGAACAATTCGTTCGGGCGAGGTCCAGACGGAAACATCCACCTTTTTGGGATGACCATGCTTGGCGGCGTTGGCAAGAGCCTCCTGGCAAATATGGAACATGACCATGGCGTGAGCAGAAGGGATTTCCTTCAATTCATCCTGGTTGCCAATTAAATTTGCTTCCGCCAGGGTATTAATTCGAAATTCCATCACCAGCCGCCGCAAACCATCCATCAGGTTTTCATCCGCAAATTGACGTGGGCGTAAATCCAAAATATAAGAACGAATATCCCGAATCGTGTGATCGAGACTGTTGATTGCCAGTTGAATCCGGTCTGCAGCCTTGGCCGGTTCTTCATTTGCCAGCAGCCTGGCATGTTCGAGCACCAAACCGACCCCGTAGATGGACTGAATGATGCCGTCATGAAGGTCCATCCCAATTCGATCTCTCTCTTCCAAAATAGCCAACCGGCGGGATTCACTGTGCAGACGGGCATTTTCAATCGCCAGTCCTGCCCAACTGCCAATCGCAGTAATCACCTGGATATCATGATCATTTAATGGGGTCGAGCCGCGGGTTACTGCGCTCAATACGCCTACCAGGTTCCCGCTGGAAGCCAAAGGAAAACAAGCCATTTGTTTGAAACCAGCATCCACCACCGCGTCTCTTAAATAGCGCATGTCATGCGCCAGATCATGGCTGACGACCGCTTCGCCAGTTTTGGCAACCAGCCCAATAATCCCCTCGCCGGTCATAAATCGATTACGGGTCCAAAAAACATCTGCAGCCTGTCCGCGGTGCAGAACCAGGCGCAAGGTTTGTTTGTCATCCTCCAGGAGAAAGATCTCACCAGATTCCACTTCCATATAGTCCATCACCAGGGAGAGTGTTTTGTGCAAAATTTCATCCAGCTTCAAGGAAGCGGTCAGGACGCCAGCGATGTTATTTAATAAAGCCAGGTCCTGGTTTCTCCTGGTCAGAGCCTGGTCTCTGAGCTTAAGTTCTTCATAATTGCGCGCATTATTGATGGCAACCGCGGCATAATTTGCAAGCAGCATGATGATGTTTTCATCTTCAAGCGAAAACTCTTCATGGTTAAGTTTTTCAGTCAGATAAATCTGTCCGAGCTGAACATCTCCCAAAAGGATGGGAACCCCCAGGAAAGTCTCCATGGCAGGGTGATTTTTCGGAAACCCTGCACTGCGGCTGTCACTTGAGATATTTGAAATACGAATGGGATGATCTGAGTTTTTTAATAATCCAAGCAAACCGCTCCCGACTGGAGGGTGAGAAATATGGAGGATTTCATTCTGGGTCATTCCGACAGAAACAAATTGCTTGAGCTTTCCGTTATCCCCAAAAACACCTAACGCAGCATATCGCGCCTGGACTTGTTCACAAGCCACTGTCGCGATCCGCTTTAACAATGACTCCAACGAGACATCCCCCACAATTTGGAGGCTGGCTTGATGGAGTTCCATAAGCCGATCTTCCAATTGCTGGTGCGACAGTAACATCTACAATCTCCTATCGGATTTATTCTACCCTAGCAATCCGAATTGTCAAGTTGATAGGTTTTGCCAGAAGATAAAAGTAAAATATCGTTGGTCGTTTGATTTTACCAGGACGGATCACCACAGGAACTTTTATGGGAACCTCTCGCCTTTCAGGGTTTTACAAATTGAATGCTGATGAACGCCTATCCCAAGCTGCGGAAAATGCTAATTTGACGCCGGATGATCTGGCAGCCTGGAAAACGGGCGGTCTCGAGCTTGATGCAGCCGAACACATGATAGAGAATGTGGTTGGCGTCCATTCTTTGCCTCTCGGTATCGGCTTAAATTTTCTGGTCAATGGTCGGGATGTTCTCGTTCCCATGGCCATTGAAGAACCTTCAGTCGTGGCGGGGGCATCCTTTATGGCCAAGCTCGCCCGCAGTTCCGGCGGTTTTCAGGCAACTTCCAGTTCCCCCGAAATGATTGGTCAAATGCAAGTGCTTGATCTGCCCAATTTGCAGGAAGCCTCCCTGAAACTGTATGAGCATAAAGCCGAGTTGCTGGCTTCAGCCGATTCCATCGATCCCGTTTTGAAAAAATTTGGCGGCGGGGCGCGCGATTTGGAAGTGCATATTTTTGAGGATTCAGCCATCGGGGGCTTCATCGTGATCCACCTGATTTATGATGTGCGCGATGCCATGGGCGCGAATGCTGTCAATACTGCCTGTGAACGGCTTGCGCCCCAGGTTGAGGCGATTACCGGAGGCAGGGTCCATCTGCGCATCCTATCAAACCTGGCAGACAGGCGCATCACCCGGGCACGCTGCACTATTCCAATTCAAGATCTTGCTTTTGACCAGTACACTGGAGAAAGTGTCCGCGATGGAATTATCGCGGCGTATGTTTTTGCAGCGGTCGATCCATACCGAGCTGCCACGCAAAACAAGGGCATCATGAACGGTGTTGATGCCGTGGTGATTGCCACGGGGAACGATTGGCGGGCGATCGAAGCTGGAGCGCATGCGTATGCTTCGCGTTCGGGAAGATATACCAGCTTGAGCACCTGGGGTAAAAATGCAAATGGAGACCTGGTAGGCACCCTTGAAATGCCCATGGCTGTCGGAATTATTGGCGGGGCAACCAGGGTTCATCCCGCTGCCCGTGCGGCACTCAAATTAATGGGAGTCAAAACAGCTTCAGAATTGGCGGAAATTATTGTCTCAGTTGGCTTGGCTCAAAACCTGGCTGCTCTGCGTGCCCTGGCAACCGAAGGAATCCAACGCGGACATATGACCCTGCATGCCAGGCAGGTCGCCGTAGCTGCCGGCGCGCGCGGTGATATGATTGAAAAAATTTCTGCCCGTATGATTGCGGAGAAAACGATCCGGATTGACCGGGCGGAATCATTGTTGAAAGAGTTGATGAAATAGAAATTCAGGATGGTATTCATGACAAATTCCAGCGAAACAACATCTAATACCCTGCTCAAGCCCAATAAACCGGTCGGAATCGTTGGCTACGGCGCTTATGTTCCCCGTTACCGCCTGCCAGCCCGGGAAGTGGCAAGGGTTTGGACCGGCGGCAAAGGCGGACTGCCCATCAAGGAAAAGGCTGTTCCCGGATTGGACGAGGACGTGATCAGCATGTCGATTGAAGCTGCCAGAAATGCAATGGCTCGGGCACAAATTAATCCCATGGAGTTGCGGGCGGTCTGGGTTGGCTCGGAATCACATCCCTATGCGGTAAAACCCTCCTCCACGCTGGTGGCTGAAGCTATTGGCGCTGTTCCCAATACACAGGCAGCTGATTGGGAATTTGCCTGTAAAGCTGGCACAGAAGCCCTGGTTGCTGCGATGGGTCTGGTTGGTTCGGGTATGGCTCGTTATGCCATGGCAATTGGCATGGATACCGCCCAGGGAAAACCCGGAGATGCACTCGAATACACGGCTGGAGCGGGCGGCGCCGCGTATATTGTTGGACCCGCCGAAGAATCCATGGCGGTCATCAATTCTTCCTATTCTTATGTCACGGATACCCCGGATTTCTGGCGCCGCGAAAATCAGAAGTACCCTGAACACGGCATGCGTTTCACCGGGGAACCGGCTTATTTCAAACACATCACCGAAGCAGCCACGGCTTTAATGCAAGCTTCAGGCACAAAGGCTTCTGATTACAAGTGGGCGGCTTTTCATCAGCCCAACTCAAAGTTTCCACAGCGGGTCGCCGGGATGCTGGGTTTTAGCCTGGAACAAATCGCTCCCTCCCTCCTGGTGCCGGTGATTGGAAACACCTATGCGGGGGCTGCCTTGATCGGTTTAACCGGCATCCTGGATATTGCCCAACCGGGTGATCGGATCCTGATGGTTTCGTTTGGTTCCGGAGCTGGTTCAGATGCTTTTGACATTGTCGTTACAGATAAGCTGCTTGACGCACAGGGTCGCGCAACCAAAACTCAGGAATATATTTCGCGCCGGACTGAAATTGATTACGCCACCTACGCACGCTATCGTGGCAAGCTGCAAATGAAATAAATGACGAAAAGATTTTTGAAAGGGTATTAATGAAAGAAATTGTCATTTCTGGAATAGGTCAAACTGCTGCCGGGGAACAATGGGAAATTTCCCTGCGAGATCTCGCTTATCAGGCTATCAAACAGGCATTGGATGATAGCGGCGGATTAAAACCGCAGGCTCTTTTCGTTGGGAATATGCTTTCTCTTAATCTCTCCAATCAAGCTCACCTGGGTGGATTGCTGGCTGATTATGCGGGTTTGACCGGCATCGAAGCAGTCACGCTGGAGGCAGCCGGCGCTTCAGGAGGCGCGGCTCTGCGCCAGGGTTACCTTGCCATCGCCAGCGGTCTGGTGGATACTGCCCTGGTTGTCGGCGTTGAAAAATTCACTGATAAAATCGGGACCGATGTGGAAGCTGCCCTGGCATCTGGCATGGATAGTGATTATGAAGCCATGCAGGGATTGACCCCGGTCGCCCAGGCAGCCTTCTTAATGCAGCGCTATATTTACGAGTACAAAGTACCTGCTGATGGATTCGCCGGATTTGCATTGACCGCACACGCCAACGGGGCGGGAAACAAATTTGCCATGTACCAAAAAGCCATAAAACCTGAAACTTATGCCCGGGCGGAAAAAGTTTGTGACCCTCTCAATCTGTTTGATGCAGCTCCCCTTGCAGATGGCGCAGCAGCGCTTATTTTAACCCGCCGTGATTTGATTCCACAAAAATATTCCCACCCACTCATCAGCATCGCGGGAATGGGCAGCTCCACCGACACATTGGCTCTTCATGACCGGCAGGATCTCCTCTCATTTCAAGCAGCTAAGATTGCCACCACCCAGGCATTAAAAAGAGCCGGAATTTCTCCCGAACAGATCGATCTCTTTGAATATCATGATGCGTTCAGCATTTACGCAGCCTTATCCCTGGAAGCTGCTGGTTTTGCCAAACGTGGGCTGGGATGGCAGCTGGCAGCTGATGGTTCGATTGGGTTGAAAGGAAAGATTCCTTGCGCCACCATGGGAGGTTTGAAAGCCCGCGGTTTTACCGGGGGAGCCAGTGGAATCTACCAGGCGATTGAAGCAGCCCTGCAGCTGAGAGGCTCCGCTGGAAGAAACCAGGTTGAAAATCCCCAGCACGCATTAATTCAATCCCTTGGCGGACCGGCATCCACGGCAGTTAGTTTCGTTTTGAAAAAAACCAGCTAAACGAAATGCCCATAATTGAAGATTCCAGACAGCTAAACCAGGCTGTCTGTTTTTTATGATAAAGATTATAGGGATTGATAGCCTGTTTGATAGACTTTGATAGTGCCCGGGAATAGAATCACACTCAGGCATCTTCAAAAGGAGTTTTTTAATATGGAAATTGCACGCCACTGGCGCTTAAAACAACAACGATATGGTCTGGTCGGTGAGGTTTGCCCTCACTGTGATTACAAGATTTTTCCGCCCCGCGATATTTGTCCAAACTGCGGGAATGAAGCCAGGACCCAGTACACCTTTAGCGGTAAGGGTGAAATTTTTTCTTACACCACGATTTATGAAGCCCCGACCGGGTATGATTCCAACGCACCCTACACCGTGGCAATTGTCAAACTTACTGAAGGACCCATGATCACAGCCCAGCTGACCGATCTTGGTGAACAGCCGGTCGAAATTGGCATGCCCGTCGAGATGGTAACGCGAAAAATTCGGAATGACGGCGACGAGCGCGGGGTCATTGTTTACGGCTATAAATTCAGGCCGGTGATGGGTGCGTGAGATCAAGAGTTTTGAGAACTGAGAACAGCGAATCGTAAATATCTTACACCGCTCCCCATATAGGGAGCGGTTTTTACATTTGAATATATATGTACCTTGAAATTGAGATGTTGTTGATATACAATATCAATTAGGAGTAATATTATGAAATTAGTATATTTAGAGCAGGTATCCACAGGGGGATTGGATTCTTCACCAGTAGTACAAACACTGGCAGGTGTGCGTGCGCTTAAAGCCAAACATTACAATAACAAATACATCCTTGATCTCATCTTTTCGATGGCAAATCCATGCTCACACGCACCGCAGGTTGTGCAATAAGTTACCTTGCTTACCCAAGGTTGATAGAAAATAGATCTAAAAATATATCAGTAGCATTCTCTCGTTCGTTAACTTTATGAATAGGAGACCCAAACGTGTCATCACACAATTCACAAGAGTACGATATCCAAGAACATTACAGCCTCCGGGGTTTAGAAGGTGCCATTTTAGCAGCCTTGACAGCAGCAGGCAAAGACATTCATCGCCTAAAATTGGAAGATCTTGCGCCAATTGATGAATTTCACATCCGTGGTCGCGAAGCAACCCGTGAACTAGCTTCCCAGGTAAAGCTAAACTCCAATTACAAAGTCTTAGATGTCGGCAGCGGTGTTGGCGGCGCCTCACGCTATCTAGCTTCGGAGTATGGTTGTCAAGTCACAGGCATCGACCTAACTGATGAATATTGCCACGTTGCTCAATCGCTCGCAGATTGGCTGGGTCTTTCTTCACTTGTGACTTATCGACAAGGTAGTGCTCTCGACATGCCATTTGAGGACCACTCCTTTGATGTAGTCTGGACTCAACATGCTGCCATGAACATTGCTGATAAACCAAAACTCTATTCTGAAATCGCACGGGTGTTGCGGCCAAATGGCTACTTCGCCATGTACGATGTTCTTGCTGGGCCAGTCAGTCCATTGTATTACCCGGTTCCCTGGGCATCCGAATCCTCAATTAGTTTCTTGATAACTCCGGAAAAACTTAACGAAATCTTGGAGACTACAGGATTACACATTCTCAGTTGGCGTGATACGTCTGAAGTTGGCCGGGTATGGTTCAAAGAAGTTGCCACAAAAATTGAGCAACAAGGCGTAAGTCCAGCACTTGGATTTCATGTTCTGCTAGGACCAGACTTTCGTGTAATGGCTCAGAATCAAGTGCGCAATCTCAACGAGAATCGGATCGTTTTGATTGAATGTATTGCACAAAAATTGCCTGCCTAATGAAAGTGAGCGCAGGCTAACACGGCGTGCAGCTCACAAGCGGGATTCGCTGTATTATTAAGGTTTGCGACCCCTCGGCAGAATCCTGCTCCCAAGCATAACCCGTATCCAACCCACATAAGGCTAACGCAGGCCCTAGATTGCTATTCTAAGCCATTCCGTATATACCCCGAAAGGACCGGGGCAGGCGGGTATGCTCTGCACTCCCTGCGGTCGTAAATTCAGGCCGGTGATGCAGTAGGGTGCGCTCGCGTTTGAACGCACTGTTCTTGTTAAGATCGAAACGCCTTCCAAAAATGGAGGCGCTTTTTGATTCTGGTGGCATAATTAAATTGTGTTTATAGGATTCTGCGGCACATACGGCAAGCAGTTTTCTGGCTTCAAGTTTTCCCTCCTCCCCAGCCTCGTTCATGCCTGTCCCAGCGCCATGCTTCGCGAAGGCAAACCGTTATGTGCAAGCAGGAATATATCGAGAAATAGCGATTTGATATATAAAACGAAAATGATAATTGACACTAATTTTAATTTTTACTCCGATTCAAAGGGCGGTGACCCTGACAGCACCAGTCCAACACTCCGTAAATATCATAAGATATTGTGGAGCAAACCATTGCCAAATGGTAACCTCCTAAAATTACGTGATGACAAAAATGGCGCTTATTTATATTACGAGTCAGAACTTGGAGAGTTTTTTTTGGGCAGCGATGCTATAACACATTCGTATAAAGATCATAAAAGTAAGAAGTGGCTCACAGAACAAATTCCAAATGAAGTAAATGAGCTTTTTGATACCGGTTCTACCATTGCGGCTTATATTATCTTTCCAAATAATAGAATTGATGGAAAACATACAATCAATCAAGCTCGCGGAGTAAACAGTTTAATTGATGACAGATTTGATTTAACATTAGAATGCATCCGTCTCTATTATTCTGGAGAAAAAAGTCCACTTCATAATACTTTATTGAGATATGAGAATTTTTTCGAATTGTTCCATGATTTTATGGGATACATCCATTTTTTCTTCTTGGATGATCTGATAAATGAAAACCATAAGATTAAATTTTATTTGCCTTTTGATGGTTTCAAAACTCGTCCGTCATTTTCCGATGTCAACCAATATCTTTTATACAAAGAAAGGGTGGTTGGCTTCATTAAATCAAGAAACAAACGAATAGAAAATTATATAAAAAGTGAAGGAAAATGAGTATAACCAGCAACTAACAACCGCATCAACCCGGACTGGCAATTCCGTTGCGCGCCATAGCCAGCCGGTTGTAATGAGCGCTAGATCGACATCCTCAAATCCCCCCGCGTGGGCCGAGTCGTCTATACCCCGAAAGGACCGGGGCAGGCGGCTATGCTCTGCACTCCCTGCGGTCGTAAATTCCGCCCGGTGATGCAGCAAAAATTTGATTGATTGGTAGTTAGTAAACAGGACAACCGCTTTCCGCGAGGAAGGCGGTTTTTAATATGATTATTAGAATAATTGTGTAATATGTTAGGATGGTAAATAAGCGGAATGATCACCGTAATCCATTGCCTTGACCATTGATTGCAAATGGAGTCCGCTGGGCGAACAAATTAACAGGTATTTGTGTATTCGAATTGATCGTGATTTAATTGAGTATCAGGAGAAAATCTATGGGAAAAATAGTCGATTTCGTAAATGTATCATTGGAAGGTTTGGAGTCTTCTCCAGTTTCAAAAACTCTCGCCGGACTGCGTGCAAATGAAGCAAGGTACTATAAAAACAAATACAACCACGATTTTACAGTTACCCCTGCAAATGAAGATCAAAAAACATTGGATTATGTCAATAACATCCTTCTAAAAGAAAGAGACATCACAATTTCTTCGAAGCCTCTTGAAACTTCTTCATTCACAGTGGCTAACCTCCGGATGGCTTATGTGTTCTACGAAAATGGGCTTTCTATAAACGTTATGTACACGATCGACGATCCAAAGAAAAGAGCGGTTGGATTAAAACTTTCGGAAGGAATGGAAGTGCCCGCTGAACTGAAAGATAAATTCCGCTTTGCCAGGCAAAAATCGAAACTGGCCGGGGTGATTCGAGGTTCGTTCTTCGTCATCAAAGCTGAATACTAAAAGTCAGGGATCATCGAAAAACTGATTAATTGGGTGACAGGACAAGCGCAATTTGTAAAAAAAACCAGCAGCATTTTATGTCGCGAGACCGCATCCGTCAGGATGGCGGTGAGTTTGGGATCACCGGTTACGCTGATAAGAACCAATCGTTGATACATGGGTAATTTATTTGAGCATCATGAAGCGCCTTCCAGAGATGGAAGGCGATTTTTGATTTTTGTGCCATAATTACAGCATATCGACATTCCGTTTAAGTAATAGTTAGGCGGCTTCATTATCAAGGCGATGCTAGTTCGCATCAATGCGAGGTCACTCCTAGATTTCTGAAAGTAATTCCAAGTATGCTTCCATCGACTTGTGGAATTCGAGAGCATGTAGAAAAGGCATATTCCATTTTAACGAAGTACTATAATCCAGAGGAGTTCGAGAGACGTCCGCATACTTCATCGGAGACAATATATTTGACAGTAACCTGGATAGAATTAGGAATCATATTGGTGCGAAAGTGTTGGGGGAGTTGTTTTGAGCTTGGATGGATCTTAGCGCCCTCTGGGAACAGCACATTAAGAAGCCGTTGAGCGTTCCTTGCAAACAGAAAAGTAATTCCGAGTCAGAATAAAAAGGAGGGTATTATGCGTGCTGATTTACAAAAAGCATATGATGTAGCAAAGGGCTGTAAAAGGCTAAACCCATTGATAGGGAAGGGTGCTTATGATTTTCTTGAAAAACAATTATTACGTGATGAGCAAATTATATACCTGAGCAATCCTAATGTTGGAATACTCACTGCGGGTGAGGCTCTAAAAATTAAGCCGTTTGATTTCAAAAATAAAACCGCTGGAATTTTTCTGATTACAAGTAAAAGATTGTTGCATTGTTCAAAGATATTGTTTAATTCTAAAGTTGAACAAATCATGATGGAAAATATAAATAATGTAGAGTCTAAGGGTGGATTGATTTTTGCTGTTTTGCGTATCCAATCCATAACTAATGTCATGGAAATTGACCTGCCAAACAAAGATGTTATTGAAGTTTCAAGATTGATTTCTGAGACGATTCAAAAATCCAAACAACCTGCAACCACTCAAAGTACATTAATTGACCCAATCGAAAAAATAAAACAATTAGGAGAGTTGAAAGACAAGGGCGTTTTGACTGAAGAAGAATTTATCAAAAAGAAAGAAGAATTACTGAGTAAAATTTAATTTACTATCTTGTAAAATCAAAACCGCACCCAACATCGCGCGCACCGAATGGCTGGTACTTTGCCCGTTTTTGGAGCTGGTTCTGGGATGTGGCGATCTTCCCATTTTCGAGCTTTATTCTCCCCAACCGTCGGTAACACCAACCCTGTACGGAAACTTTTCATACCTGCTATAGTCAGGGTTTTTCTTCCGAGTGAAAGGAGGTAAACACAATGATGAGGAGCTGGGTTTTTCATATTTTGATTGCAGTACTGCTGGTATCGTGTACAGCCAATGGAGCGGGCAGCGCAAAACCAACTGCCCAAAGCAATTGGCAAGATGTGCCAATCATGCCCGATGCAGTTGCAAGCAATGAGTCAATGCCTGTCACGGGTTATCAGTATACAACCAACACGGAAATAAAAACCGTAGAGAAATTCTATGTAGATGAGATGAAGACGGCTGGGTGGGAATTACTCGGCAAAGGTGATATGAGTGGTCAGGATTTCAAAGCATTTTCTCTCTGGTTTGCGAAAGACGAGAAAATTGTAACAATACAAATATGGCAAAAAAACAACATCACCCATGTTGCGATAGTTCCAGAACCTTGATTGATCTTTGTCCATAGGAAAAAAGCCTGAGTCGGATGTCTGAGGTAAACACGGGTCTCTTATCAAACAAACTGCCACCAACCCAGGGCGCAACCCCTGATATGCCCCTGGCGCATTTTCAAACATTTTTCCCTGGTCTGGCCCACCAGGGCAGGCTGGCGGGCATTTGAGAAACCCGGCTGTTATTCGTGTTGACGCCCTTCCATCCGAGGGATAATATTAAGCCATGAATAACATCAATAGTAATATTAAGGAATTGTCACCAGAACAACGTGAAGAAATTATCCGAACGTTGAAAGCCCGTTTTGAGAAAAACATCATCCGCCATGCAGGGCTTGAGTGGGCTAAAGTACAGGCAAAGCTGGAAGCCAGTCCTGAAAAACTTTGGTCTCTCAATGAAATGGAGCGAACAGGCGGCGAACCAGATGTTGTTGGTCATGACGACGAGACCGGCGAGTACATTTTTTACGATTGTTCACCGGAAACCCCCCAAGGCCGCAGAAATGTGTGTTATGACCGGAAAGCGCTGGATGCGAGGAAAGAATTTAAACCAAGAACTTCCGCCATGGATATGGCAGCTGAAATGGGGATCGAAATATTAACCGAAGAACAATATCGTGAGTTGCAGAAACTTGGGAAATTCGACACGAAATCATCCAGCTGGTTGATGACACCCCCGGAAATTAGAAAGCTCGGCGGCGCCATCTTTGGCGATCGCCGCTACGATCATGTTTTCATTTATCATAACGGCGCAGACTCATACTATGGTGGGAGAGGGTTCCGCGGCTCGCTCAAGGTGTAGAACTCTATTGATAAGAATCAATTCCGGGCGATAATGCTTTTGCAACCCAATTGGTTTGATGATTTTTATAACCTCAGCGAGGACCAAGTCGGAAATACGGCTATAGTTTTCGACCCGTGATGCAGGGGTAATTTGGCAAAAAAGAATCAAACGCCTTTCAGAATGGAGGGCGTTATTTGATTCTCACAGCGAACTTGCAGAAAATTAATAAACCGTATAATTAATGGTTGAGCGGCTAAATTACGTGAGGAGCCCGTCATTTCATTTAACGAGGTATTCAAATGAGAAAAGTGCTTGTTTCCATCATTGTCGGCACCCTCCTGGGAATAATTGGAGCGTGCTATCTTTTTGTCGGATCCTGGCTAAGTCTCGTGCCCTGGTCGATTGCCGGGTTGGCAATCGGAGCCTGGAGCAATAAACGGAATTCAATGATCAATGGAGCTATCTTTGGATTCAGCGTGTCATTTGTTTTCATGATTGCAGGTTATAACGGGAGTGCTTCCTTGTTTAGCCGTATTCCTTTCTTCGCATTGCTTGGTTTGTTTGGAGCCTTATGTGGCTTTATTCTCGGATTCCTCGGCTATTTAATGAAAGCTGGGATTCGCAGGGGAACCTCAGCTTCCAATTGAAAGAAAAAATTACTCAATACCATATCTAAAAAGAATTTTTAAAAGCTTATTCCTCCAGAGCCTGCAGGGCTGCACGTTTTTTTCGGTATTCAATGATGGGCAAGTCCCCCTGGATCAGGATTTCGCCAATTTTCAATCCGCTGACTTTGGGCTGCTGGGTGATCACCACCCGCCGGTCTTCATGAGTGATGTAAAGATTACTGGGCATCGCCAGGCGGGCAACCAGTTTCCCCAGGAGCGGCAGGCGCATAAAATTTTGGTAGAAGCGCAGGTAAAGCAGGCTGTGAGTTTCGTCCACCGGGACGAAGGCAGCAAAGACGCGGACATTTTCGCTGATATAGTTTTGCCACAAGTTCGGGAAGATAAATTCCAGGTGAACACTACTGGAGTTTTTGGGTGAAAGATCAGCCGGTTTCAGGGGTGGCGTTCCATCATCCACGCGGTTGAAAACATAAGTGTAAAGCATCTTGTCACCCTTCCATTCCACCACGGGACCATCCACAAGGGTGCGGTTGCCGCGCCCAATGGTATTGCGGTGAATGAAAGGTAGATGAACCACATCCAGTTGGTTTTCGATGACACGTGAGTAGTGTGCATCCCAGGGGTCGTGGGCTGAACCATAGAAGAAAGAATCATCCAGGTTATCGAAGAATTCGGGCGTGGGCAATTCCTGTGAGGAAGTATGTCCCCACCAGAGCCAGATCAATCCATGGGCTTCGTAGGTGGGATAAGAGTTCAGCCTTAAGGCGCTGGGTATCACCCCGTTGCGTCCGTTGGCTGGTACGAGTACGCATTTGCCTGTCGCATCGTACTCGAAGCCATGGAAAGGACATTGCAAATACCCGTGCTCGATCACGCCGGTGCTGAGCGCCACCCCTCGGTGCGGGCAGCGGTCCACCGCAGCGCTGACCTTGCCGCTTGAATCACGCCAGAAGACCATTTTCTCCCCCAGGCGTGTCACCCCTATGGGCTTGTTTCCAACTTCGTATGATTCCAAAACAACGTACCATTGATTCCGGATCATTTTTTAGAAATCTCCTTATTATCCTCACACTCAAATAAAATTATTCACGGGTTTCCATGTGTTCCGGGAGAGTACTTTAATTGCTCAGGCTGAATTTCAAGGCTGCTGCCCGAGCCAGGTCCATTGTAAATTTGGATTGGTGCGCCGGCTTGAAACGGGAAGCGGTTTTTGGTTTTATGGCATAATTGTAGCTTATACAAAGTCTTGATCATTTATTTCAAGCTTGCATGAATCTGGCTGTATTGAGGAATTGAATGGCTTCGGAATTTCTTTTTTGAATTCCCCGAGCCAAAATAAATCAGTCAATGAAATTATTTGAAGATCAAAAAATAAATGGCATGAATCCCATGGTTGATTTTAATTTTATCAAAGAAAAAATTGGCAGAGAAGTGCCTGAATTAAGCAGGATCATCCTCGATTGTCAACTGAAAGAAGAATTGAAATGGAGGGTGCCATGTTATGCGCCAACAGGAGGAAATGATGGACAAGCTTGAAACAGTTCCAAAACCATTGGCAGGACAGGTTGCGATTGTGACTGGCGGTGGGCGAGGAGTTGGACGTTCCATCGCCCAGGCTTTGGCAACGTCGGGTGCAAAAGTCGCCGTGGCTGCCCGGACACGCAGCCAGCTCGATGAAACGGTTGCCTTCATACAGGAGCAGGGCGGGCAGGCAATTTCCTTCACTTTGGACGTCACCGACCAAAAGGGCGTTGAACGAATGGTCGATGAAACAATCCGGCAGTTGGGTCCGGTTGATCTCCTTGTGAACAACGCAGGATTCTCTTCCAAGGATGAAGCACCGATCTGGGAGGCGGATCCATCTGAATGGTGGCAAATCATCGAGGTCAACCTGCATGGACCATTTCTGTGTTCACGCGCTGTGTTGCCGTGGATGGTTTCACGTAAAGCTGGCAGGATTATTAACGTCGCAAGCGGTGCGGGTACGGTCCCTTCCGCCTTCAATTCTGGTTACCCCGTCAGTAAAGCCGCTCTTTTCCGTTTCACCGATAGCCTCGCTGAAATGACAAATCCTTACGGTATCAGCATTTTCGCGATCAGTCCCGGCCTGGTCAGAACGACCATGACCGAGGATCTTTCAATTTTCAAGGATGTGCCAGAATCGGAATGGTTACCGGGCGAACGGGCGGGTGAATTATGCGTTGCCCTTGCCACTGGAAAGGCTGACCGGCTTACAGGTCGCTACCTGCATGTACTCAACGACCTTGATGAAATGATTCAACGTGCTGATGAGATCCTGGAGAAAGATCTCTACGTTTTGCGCCTGCGCGAGTAACAGACATATGTAAAGTGTTCAAATTTGTCTTAATATTACCTTTTTTATCTTAAAACCCCTTGAATAGTCTTCTGGATTGTTGTACAATTTTTTAATTCAGTTGGAGAATGCAGATATCTAAAGGCATAATCTAATGAAACCAGTAATCCGGAAACTTGGACAGCGGGGTCTGGTTAATTGTCCCTGAATATTAAATTCATATCCTCAAAAATCCGAGCAAAAAGTCTCCAAAAAAGGTGGCTTCTGCCTTGTTGCCAATATCTTTTGCTTGCCAGAAATGTTCCGCGTGGTCCCGGCAGGCAAATTTCAGAAAATATCAATTTTTCCTTGGCGTTTCATGCCTGGCTTATCAAGCCGGCATTTCGCAGACCGGTTGAGGGAGTTTTTCCAGGGTTCGAAGGATTCATATTTCCAAAGGAGAAAAATCATGTTGAAGTATGCCTGCAGGGATGTTGGTGTTGAATGCGACTTTGTCACAACGGGTGCGACTGTCGAAGAAGTGAAAGAGAAGGCGTTTGCTCATGCAGCAGTTGCCCACGCAGATATTTTGAAGGGTATGACCGAGAGCGCTATGGCTGAACTGACCAAAGCTGTGGAGGCAAGCATCAAACCTGTTTAGCGCAATTTGCGGGGAGACGGAGCGGGGGCTTCAGACTCGTCTCCCTGCGGAGATCGTGGTTATCTTAACCGGGATGATTATCTCCCCCGCGCGATAACCAATAATTGAGAAAAATTTTTGAACCGGGATATAACCCTGGCTGGGAGGAACGTGGCATGGGCTATGCTGATGATAATATCGTTGTTGACACCCAGTGGGTCTCTGAGCATCTCAACTCGCCAAAGGTAAGGCTGGTTGAGGTGGGGTATGATGTTGATAATTACAACGCCGGTCATATCCCAGGTGCCACCGGCTGGGGTTGGAGCACGGACTTCCAGCATCCCATCCGCAAAGACCTTCCAACCAAGGAGGGGATGGAAAAATTACTCTCCCGCTCCGGGATCGATAATGATACGACCATCCTTGTTTATGGATCCCGCAGGAATGGATATGCAACCTTCGCCCTTTGGCTCTTGAAAATATATGGGCATCGAGACGTGCGTGTGATGGATGGAAATCGCGAGAAATGGATTTCCGAAGGTCGTCCTCTGACGACAGAAATTCCGATCCTTCCGACAGCTTCCTACCATGCCAGTGAACCTGATTGGAGGCTTCGTGCGTCCCGCAGGAAGGTTCTGGATTCGATTGGCAAACCGGAAAGCGTGTTGGTGGATGTGCGCACCCCGGAAGAATATCATGGTCAATTGTGGGAGATGTGGAAGTACCAGGCAGAAGCCAGCCAGCGGGGTGGTCATATTCCGGGAGCGGTTAACATTCCCTGGGACCAGGCGTTTAAGGAAGATGGTACATTCAAGTCCGCTCAAGAACTCCAAAAAATATATTTCGAGAACAAGGTTACTCCAGACAAGGAAGTGATCTCCTACTGTATTGTTGGCGGTCGCTCCAACCTGACATGGTTCGTATTGACTTATCTGCTTGGCTACCCAAGAGTCCGGTTATATGATGGCTCATGGGCAGAATGGAGCACATTGATCGGCGTTCCGGTTGAGAAATAGAATCAAGACAAACAACCTGGATTATGCCAGGCAAAGCAAATAGCTCGCGATTTACATAAAATATTTTATGTCCACCCTCGTTTAATGAAATTGAATGATAACCAATTGGTATAGAAATTGAATAGGACAATGGGGTTCTATCCGTCAAATCGTGAAGGTAGAGAGCAGTTTCATGTGAGAATATTGACGACTTGTATCTGACTTGGAAGTTAAACATTTCATCGTCGATAGAAGCAACCAACCTATAAATTCCTCTTGAAACCCGTTCAATCTCACGGTTATGTTCCAAGATTGAAAGGTAGATTTTAGGAATATTGAACTTAGCCGGATCGGATGTTAAAAGTGTTCCCTGTTGGTCTTTTAGAAGTTTTCTTATTCTTTCTAATTGCGAAAATTCATGTTTTACAACCATACTCATATCTACTAGAGTATGAGTATGAAACCAAATTTTTCTACCCTCAGGCGAATCCTATTCTTAATTCATTAATCCCATTTTGCAATTCTTCGTTAGGAATCAGGTACTCATTATTGAAGACATATATTTTTTGCATTTGGGTAAATTGCCGTATTAACTCATCGTCTTCCATTCCGACCTGCAAATAGCTGAATTGACCAATTGCCTTCTGATCAAGATCGCTACCAATTCTTTGCGATTCTTCCCTTCGCTTCAGAGCAATCAGATAATCTATCAATTTCTTATCATGCAGTGCTTCCTGGATTCTTTCATTCTTCAATAGAACCACAATATCGTAAAGGTGTTTTGCCATATCGAAATACATATTGCGTAGAAAATAAAACTCTGCAGCAAAAACCTTATCAATGAAAATTCTTTCCAATTTAATTGTCTCGATATTAAAAGCGCTAATATCGTATTGGTTTTTCAAAATCTCTTTTTGTTCATCTGTAGCAATATCAAGAATTATTGGCGTAATAAGCATGGGCTCATGCGGTTCGCTAACCGTGAATGAGGTGGCTTCAATTTTTACCCTTTCAAATCTTTGCAACTCATCATTATGGTCAACACTTACCACAGACTTATATTGATAAATACTTGTGATCGACCTTTTAGTATTTGTGTCCTGTTCATCTTCTTTATTCCTCGGTAGGCATGAATACTCTAAAGTCGCACGCTCTACTCTTTTTTTGGCTTGACTATTTGTGCACCCTTCAATTGAGACAGTTAAATCAATGTCCTCAGAGAAACGTCTTATACTGCCAATTGCTTTGTATAATGCGGTCCCCCCTTTGAAATATGCAAAGGCTTGATCTTGTTTATTAGCCAGTTCATTGAGAATTAGTGTAACGTAATAATCTTTTTCAAGAATATCCGCTCGAATACCGGAGCCCTCTGATTCATTGAGTAAGAGAGTTTCGAACGCAGGTTGATCTACATGGAGCTTCATAATGATCCGGCTATCGCAATTTCACTGATTCGTAATAGGGTCTTTTTGTTGTAGTATTTTCCTGCATACCCAACCAGCTTTATAAAATCGAGTTTCCTGGCATTTATATAATCAAGAATAACCTTCTCAGGTTGGGGAACGTCAAAAGTCACTTTATCTTTATTCGAAATTGCATCCAATATCTGCAAATAGAGATAATTGTCTTCTGTAATGTGAGTTCGTGGTTTTTGAATAATAACCATTAACTTTTTATTTTCTTTACCGCCGAACTGGTTAAAAGCATTGGTCGCATACTTTTTATATTTTGGAATTTGGGTCGTAAGCCCAATCTGATTCAAAAACGAGGCTCCAGTCTCATAACCGGTAACGACCCCGCCTTTTTGTGTGTAACGATCACGATTAATGAGAGCTGGATTGAGTTTGGTTTTTCCGAAAGGAGTGTTTTGAGCTCTATAGTATATTCCTTTCTGATACCTCACTAAATCATAGTCCTCTGCAATCCGGGGTAAGTTTACATTTACAAGAGTCTTGGCTTGACCTACCTCAATATTAAAGTGACCAGCAAGATTAAATGCAATGTCCTCTGTATAGATCGGAATATTAAATGGCAAGCGGAAAACATATTCCGCAATATATTGTTTATATCCAATTCGTTTCACCTTATTACCTCTTATGTTATTATCGCACAAGTATTCTTGTAAATACCTAGTTAGATAATAACACAATTGGAGAATTAATTCAATGTCCAAAAACGCAAAATCAATCTATATTCAATTAATAAATGCTTGAGAATTTATCCTCGCAGAAAGATTTTAGGGGAAACCCGACTAACGAGATATTAAGCTCCCCAATTTCTCACTCCTTGGTTTTTCTGCGAATCAGTACCAAAACAGAATGAGCGTTCGTGTTATAAAAACTTATTTGAGTCCGATGAACGTATAATTAAGGGGATAGTTGCATACTTTAAAAGGATTCATTTCCATTTTTAGGTTTCCTGATTGTTACGCATGTAGAATTTTGGAAAGTACAATAGTGGAAAGCATAATAACCCTTTTTGAGAGACAAACAATTCCTTACCAGGCTCTTGGCTTGACAGCCAATGATCCATTGTTGGAAATCCTGGATCGGTTAAATCAAAATTCAGGAAAGGAATTGATCCGCCTTGAACGCAAGGGTTTGCGCGCCACTCAATTTGTGGGAGTGATCCAGGCAGGGGGACGCACGATTCAAATCTTACCCAAAATTGATTGTGATCCAGAAGCCAATGCTGAAGCAGTCGTAGGCTCAGCATCTTATGAAAGAGCGGCTGTCTCTGCATCGCAAAACTTTTTGCACTTATTAACCCATGCGCGCCACCTGAAATTGCATAACCAATCTTTGGCGTCATTAAGTACCAATCGTGGCACGTGGCTTGAAATGCTTACTCGTCTGTTCGCTGTCGAACTGCTAACCCAATTACAACAGGGTTTTCACCAGGATTATGTTCGTAGAGAAGATTTACTCCCATATGTGCGCGGGCGATGGAACGTTGCAAGACAATTTTCCCGTCAGCCGAACTTAACTCAAGGATTGGATGTCTCTTACGATGATTATTTGCCAGATACTTTACTTAACCGGGTTTTCCGTCTTGCAGTAGATCGGTTACAGCGGATTACACGTGATACACAAAATCGTCAGTCGTTGGCTGATCTTGAAAGCTGGTTGCAGCCTGTTCACCTACCTGCGCAGTTAAGTTCCGTAGACCTAGATCATATTGAATTCAATCGCTTAAATGAGCGTTTTTATCCTGCTTTTCAATTAGCTCGGTTATTGTTGGAAGGGCTAACGGTGCAGTTGTTGGCTGGTGGGCAGCATGCATTTGCGTTTGTTTTTGATATGGATCGTCTGTTTGAGCAGTTTATCGCCAGTTTTTTGCAAACTTACAGCCGGCTTATTCTGCCTGAGGAATGGCGAGAGTTACCAATTGAATTACAAGGCAGCATATCAAAGCGACACCTGGTCTTACCGATGCCCCTGCCTGAGAAGCCGATGTTTCCCCTAAAACCTGACATCTTATTAGGTTTACCCGGTCAACCAAATCTGATTATAGACACAAAAAATAAGGCGCTACCTTTAAAACAGTCATATCGAGCTGTCGCTGAAGGCGACGCTTATCAAATGCTGGCGTATGCAACCCAATTTCATTGTCGTAGTATTTTACTTATGTACCCGCACACACTTGGAGCAGAAGTGTTTCCGCCTAAAATGCTGATGGTTGAGCAAACCTCTATCCGGATATTCGTTGCGACTTTGAATTTGCATCAACCATTGAATAAAATTTTTCCATTGATCCAGGAATTTCGTAATATTTTGTATTCGACTTTCTCGCAAGTAGGCTCACCATCGGAGGTAATATGGCCCGCATGACAGAATACCAACCACTCTATGATGCGTTCTACCTGTTTCAGGAACGCTGCTTACAGCAGGACCGTTCACTCATTTGGCCAGACCAACCGATATGGACGATTGCCAATTTACAGCGTTGGAAAACGCAAGTAATTGATAGCCCCAACCTGGAAGGAGAATTAAATTTCAACGAGAAATTAGAACAACAACTTGTTGGCGCACCACCAATCTTGTGGGGGTTGGCAGCTGATTTGCACTATGTTTACTATTTACCATCTGCGAACATTACGCTTGCCACACGTTTGCGCAATATAGGCTGGGCTGCTCAGAAAAGCGGCTTGACTCTACCTCCAGAAAACGATCCCATTTGGGCAGCCCAAAAAAATGGATTTACCAGAACTACGCAGAAATATCATTTCCGTTATGCTCAACTCCATTTATTGGCTGCATTTGCTTTACGATTAAAAGAGCAAGGTAATGCTATACAAATATTAACAGATTCAACCCAGGTCCAATCAATGCTCGATGAAATTCTGGAGGGTATCCCAGCAAAAGGTGATCGAGCTTATGATCTCCGGCATGCCATCTTGTATTTGATGTTCCCCGATCAATACGAACGCATTATCAGCACCGCTCACAAAGAAAAGATTGTTGGTCGTTACATAAAGCTAGTTTCTGATCCTCACACAGATCTGGACACACGATTGCTCCAAATTCGTCAAAGTTTAGCCGGCACCCAACCAAATGGTCAAAATTTTGACTTTTATAGGGATCTTAAGCAAGAATGGAATCCCGATGAAGTGGAGACATCGCCGCAACCTGAGACAGGCAAAAAACCGGAAGAACCTCAAAAAGACAACAGGATGGTAATCG
This sequence comes from Chloroflexota bacterium, assembly GCA_021795965.1. GTDB lineage: Bacteria > Chloroflexota > Anaerolineae > Anaerolineales > Villigracilaceae > UBA5195. The sequence goes on along the minus strand of JAJYOU010000008.1, from coordinate 13,383 downwards.
ATGCATTGCGCTTGTTGAACCGCTTTAAAAATTTGATTCTTTTCGGTCCTCCTGGAACAGGCAAAACTTTCTGGGCGAAAATTATTGCAAACAGACTTGTTGCTCCTCAACTCAAACAGGCGCAGTCACGAGCGACCTTTCTGCAAACGGTCATAGAGGATTTACCCTTCTACGATATTTTAGCTTTGGATATGTACAGAACAGGACATGACAAAAAATATACCGTTCCTCAGCTTGAAGAAATGGAATTGGTTCAGGCTCGTTTTAGACAAAGTCCGGTAAAACACCAAAAAAACCAAATATGGGGGTATCTACAATCACATACGGCTATCGAAAGCCAGACCGTCAATCTGACTTCACGTGCTGAGCCTTTCCTTTTTGACAAAACTGCAAATAGCCAATGGTTTTTGACACCTGCCGGCAAAGAATATGTCCAAGGTACTTTAACGGATCGTTTTACCTTGATCAAACAAGGTCCTCCTCCAACGAACCAACCAGAAGATTTTATTCGTTGGGTGACATTTCACCAGTCCTATGCGTACGAAGATTTTGTGGAAGGCTTACGCCCCAAAACCGAGCAAGGCGATTCCATGGTCTTAGCCTTTGAATTGAAACCTGGAATCTTTCGTAGCTTGTGTGCTCGCGCTAAAGATGATCCGAATAATCAATACGTTTTAGTTATCGATGAGATAAATCGTGGAAATATGGCTAAGATATTTGGCGAACTGATGACACTAATTGAAGCCGATAAGCGTGGTAATCTGTCTGTAGAACTTCCATACAGCAAGGAGGATTTCCAGGTTCCCGTAAATCTTGCTATTATCGGCACAATGAACACCGCTGATCGTAGCATAGCGTTACTGGATGTTGCCCTGCGCCGGCGGTTTGCTTTTTTAAAATTATTGCCTGAGGCAGAACTACTCAACGGAATCAACGTTTCGTTAGCAGAAGAAGATGCATTAAATATTGGAACTTGCTTGAGGAATTTGAATCAGCGCATTGTTGAACTGCGTGGTGCAGATTATCAAATCGGACACAGTTATTTTTTACCTATACAAGGAATCGGAAACGAGGCGGAAAAACTGGTCTGTTTAGACGACATCTGGAATTACCAGGTCGTACCACTGCTCGAAGAATATTTCTATGGCCAGGTTGACCTTTTACGCCAGGTTCTGCCAAGTTTCTTTAGTCAGGATGATGAAAGTCAACCTCAATCTGCAAGTGATCTTGTAGACTTACATGGAGAGGATCTTGTCGCAGCTTTAAACAAGTTGTAGGAATAATCTCGGAATAACCAAGAATATGTCTTCTTCAAAACAATTTATCCGCCGGTATACATTTAGGCAGATGATTAGGAATTTATTAATTGGATACTTGAAACGTTATCCACTTGGAAGACGCTTTCTGGTCACGAAGATGAGATAATACCTACAAATTTGGACAGTGATCTATTGGAGACAGGCTAAAAAATGTCAGATTTCCATTTCAAACGTCTTGAAAAGTATAAAGTAGGTTGTCAAGGTATAGGATGAAGCTTAAGGTTCCTTTGCCACATTGCCCCAGAGGGAAAGTTTACCGCTGGTGCAAATGTAATGCAATTTGTGTAGTACGCGATAAAAACATTGTAAATAACGGAATATAATCCCTCCACATCTGGGGGAACTTTGATCTGGGAGATTTGAATCTGGATGGTAGTGACCACCTCATCAATGATTCTACTGGCTTCAGCCTGCATTTCGTTGAAAAGGTTTCGGTCAAACTCCAGGGTATGCCATGCGCTTTGAAACGTCCAGGATCCTGGACCCACGCTCACCAGCACGGAATGGTTTTGTGTCCATGATTCCACCCTGTTTTATTGGTCGATTCCGCCCATCCCAGGCCGTCCGCTCCAGATGGGGGCAAATTGCTGTCGGTCTTTCCCCTGACCTGCCGGGCAATTGCATAGTCTTTAAAAGTCTGCTCTATGATCCTTTTTTTAAGTCAATGTATAGTGTGTATAGTATGTATGGTTTGTCCTATTGTTAATGTATAGCAAGCCCCTTAAGCGAAATTCCCGGCAAAGGGTACATACCCTACATACCCTACATTTTCAGCCTGAAACGGGAGCCCGGGCTGGGATCATCCTCATTTTGCCAGAACTTCGGAGGGCACTTCGCCGGCATCTGCCCCCATGACTGTTGCCAAATGGCGGGGTGCCATTTCATATTAATCTGGCAGATTCCTCAGGCAGAGTTTTCCCCTCGATTTTCTGGTTATTCGAAATTGATTCAGCAGCAGTGCCGGCGTTTTAAGCGTCCGGCACAGGATAATCCCCCGGCGTGACATGGAAAGAGTGTCGACGCTGCGGGATTTATTCTCATCAGAAATTGAATTGGGTTGAATCGATATCATAAATTTTAAATTTCCGGTAAACTATTAATAACTCTCAGGAGCTGCTGAATAATCATATAAAGACCACCCTGCTTTGGAAGAATTTATGAAATACACTTATACCTACAAAGATCAAAACTTTAGTGTGGAACTGGCGTCAGGCAGAGACACCTCGGGTAAAATTTTCCAGGCGAGCTTGGACGGGAATCCTGTTGATGTCGAATTGATTGGGGTCAACGATAACCGTATAAATTTCCGGGTGGGTGGCGCTGCTGCGACAGCCTTCGTTTCAAGAGATGGTCCCAAGCGTTGGATAACCATTAATGGGCATACTTATCCCCTCACAAAAACGGTACCCGCCCGCCTGAACACTTCTGATGCCCCGTTAAAGGAACTGATCAGGTCCCAGCTGCCAGGACTGATCAGGATGGTCGCCGTCAAGAAAGGCGAATCGGTTAAAGCCGGGCAGACCCTGGCGGTCATTGAAGCGATGAAAATGGAAAACAAGGTGACGGCTCCTTTTGACGGCAAAGTAAAAAAGATATCGATTGAAGTTGGTCAGGCGGTGGAGCGCGGGAAAGAATTGATGGAAATTGAACCTCAGGCGCAAAAATAAAATCGCAATGACAGTGATGTAAAGGAGATCCCATGCCTGGAAAATTTTTCGAAGACCTCGAAGTCGGTCAAAGAATCAAGCATTCTAACGGGCGGACCGTGACCGAGATGGACAATGTTCTCTTTTCAATGTTGACCATGAATTCCCAGCCGCTTCATTGTAATGAGGATTTCGCAAGCCGCACCCAGTTCGGACAGCGCATTGTCAACGGAGTTTTTATCCTCGGGCTGGTTGTTGGGATGACAGTACCTGATCTGACTGAAGGAACGATCGTCGCGACTGTGGGTTATGATCATGTCGTCAGTCCAAATCCCACTTTTCACGGGGATACAATCTATGCCGAGAGCGAAATTTTATCAAAACGCGAATCCAAATCCCGGCCTGATGTGGGAATCGTTCAAATCAAGCATTGGGGACGAAAACCAGACGGAACCCTGGTGATAGAATTTGAGCGGACAGCCATGTTTCTAAAAAAGAACCCGAATTAATCGATTGGTTCCTCCAGCCCAGGGGTTTCCAGATTTTATTTGATGGACTTGTCCTGATCTTTTCTGGCAGGTATACCTTTTGAATAAGAAAGACATCACGGAGTTTATTAAATGAAAGTTCGACGCGCACTCCTTTACATGCCCGCAACTGATTGGAATAAGATCAACAAAGCCATTACCCTCAACGTGGATTCCATTTGCATGGATATGGAGGATGGCACCGCTTTAAATCGTAAAGCCGAAGCCCGCGATACGATCATCCGTGCCCTGCAAGAGCTTTCATTCGGCAAATCCGAGAAACTGGTCCGCATCAATTCCATTGGGTCTGGTTTTGAAAAGGAAGATCTTGAAAGTGTTTTACCATTCCACCCGGACGGCATCGTCATTCCTAAAATCGAATCAGGCAGCCAGATCGATTGGGCGGATGAAATGATTGGGAAGGAAGAACAAGCCCAGGGTTGGGAGAAATATTCCATCCGGCTGCTCGTGTGCATCGAAACCGCCCTCGGAATCGTTAATTTAAAAGAGATGGCCAATCATCCCCGGCTGGATGGTTTGATCTTTGGCGCAGAAGATTTCGCAGCCAGCATCGGTGCCACTCGTTCGCGGGGCGGATGGGAAGTGATGGTTGCCCGGAGTTCAGTGGTTACCCATGCCGCAGCTTTTGGTTTGCAAGCCCTGGATATGATCTTTGTTGATTTTCGGGATCAGGTCAACTTGAAAATTGAAGCTTCACAGGCTGCCGCCATGGGGTTCACTGGGAAACAGATCATTCATCCCGCGCAGGTGGCGCCCGTCCAGGAAGCCTTTACCCCGTCAGCTTCCGCCATCGAATATGCTCAAAGGGTGGTGGATACCTTTCTCGCTCATCAATCTGATGGAGCCGGGGCGTACGAGTTGGATGGAAAAATGATTGATATGCCCATCGTCAAAAACGCTCAAAAAGTAATTGACAGGGCAAAAGCTGCCGGAAAAATTTAATCAGGATATCCCATTGACATCAATTTTATTTGCTCTTCTTTCTGCCGTCTCCTGGGGCAGCGGTGATTTTTTTGGCGGGCTGGCCAGCCGGAAAACTGGTCCTTTTCTGGCAGTTTTATTTGGCGAATTAACTGGCTCAGTTTTTCTATTTGGGACTTTTATTTTTTACAAGGAAGCCATTCCAACCTGGAATATCCTGCTCATTGCAGCATTGGCTGGCGCACTCGGGTCGGTCGGTCTGATAATTCTGTACTATGCCATGGCGCAAGGACAAATGAGTATTGCCACCCCGGTTTCGGCTTTGATGGCGGCTGCGATTCCTGTTGCGGTCGGTTCATTTTTGGAGGGTGTCCCGGCTGCGACAAAAATCGGTGGGTTTTTCCTGGCATTCCTGGCGGTCTGGCTGGTGGCGCAGGAACGGAGTAACCAAACGCAGCTTAATCGCTTGGCTGATCTACGTTGGCCACTATTTTCAGGGGTTTGTTTTGGTGTTTATTTTATTTTGATCCATCAAGCCAGCCAGACAGGCATCATCTGGCCAATGGCGGCTGCCCGGGTCTCAGGTGTTTTGATCATTTTCCTCTTCCTCCTCTTTAAAAAAGAAAAGTTTCAGGTAAAAAATAACAAAACCTGGTACCTGATCGTTTTAAACGGCATCCTGGACGTGGGCGGGAATGCTTTTTACATTCTTGCCGGTCAAACCGGACGGCTGGATATCGCTGCAACGATCAGCTCGCTTTATCCCGGCATGACTGTCCTGCTGGCTTGGTTGGTCTTAAAAGAACAAATGAATAACATTCAAAAACTGGGAATTTTATCGGCTCTTGTGGCGATTTTCTTCCTGACAATCTGAACTTGACGCTCATTTACGAAAATACTATAATAGGTATATTCGAGAAGAGTAGGTGAATGATTTGATGTCAGAGAAGGAAGACTTGGCTGAAATCTTCCACAGAAAATCTTCGCCGAATGTCGCTCGAAATTATTGTCGCAGAAAATCCTCGGGAGGATGTTCCCGGATTAGTAGACCGGCACGGGTGCGCCCGTTAAAGCGTGGACTGGTGATAGCCAGTAGCCCTGGTGTAAAACCAGGCTGATCGAGTGCGCCAATCTTGGCGAATTGAGGTGGTACCGCGGAAGATTCATCTTTCGTCCTCTTGGGACGAAAGATTATTATTTTAAAGGAAGTGAACAAGCGAAAATTGAACCATTAATTTGTAAAATGGCAAAAAGAAATCAAGTGCAATCAAGGAGTAAGAATGGCTGAATATACATTACCTAAAGCTTATGATTTTAAGGAAACGGAAGAGCGCATTTATAAAATGTGGGAGGAAGGCGGGTATTTCCAACCGCATAATGACCCGAACAAAGCTGGTTTTGATCCAGATGTTAAACCGTTTGTAATATCCATTCCGCCGCCGAATGTGACCGGTGAGCTGCATACCGGGCATGCCATGTTTGTCAGCATTGAAGACTTGATGATCCGTTACCACCGCATGAAAGGTTATTCCACTTTGTGGCTGCCAGGCACAGATCATGCAGGCATCGCCACCCAGTTGATGGTGGAGCGCCAACTCATCAAGGAAGGCACCAGCCGTGAACAGGTTGGTCGCGAAGAATTTCTGCGCCGGACCTGGGAATGGAAACAAAAATATGGTGGAATGATCACCCGCCAAATCCGCCGCCTGGGCGCTTCCTGCGACTGGACCCGCGAAAGATTCACCATGGATGAAGGGCTGTCAAAAGCGGTGCGTGAAGCGTTCGTCCGTCTTTATGATGCCGGCAAAATTTATCGGGGTCCGCGACTGATCAACTGGTCGCCGGGTCTTAAAACAGCCGTATCAGATCTGGAAGTGGAATACTCCGAAGAACCGGGAATTTTGTATTTCTTCAAATATATGCTTGCCGGTCAGGATGGGGAATTCATCCCGGTTGCAACCACACGCCCCGAAACTATTTTGGGTGATTCTGCTGTGGCGGTACATCCGGAAGACGAGCGCTATCAAAAATATATCGGGAAAAAAGTAATCGTCCCGATTTTAAACCGCGAAATTCCCGTGATTTCAGATGCCTACGTCACTCGCGATTTTGGGACCGGCGCCTTGAAAATCACACCCGGACATGACCCCAATGATTATGAAATCGGGTTGCGCCATCACCTGCCGATTTTATCGATGCTGGATAAGGATGCCAAAGTCACTCAGATTGGTGGACCCTATGCAGGTCTCGACCGATTCGACTGCCGCAAGAAAATTTGGGCTGATATGAAAGCAGCCGGACTGGTGATCAAGGAAGAGCCCTACACCTTGAATGTCCCTCGCTCGCAGCGCGGCGGCGAAATTATCGAACCCATGATTTCAACCCAATGGTTTTTGAGCATGCACTCGCTTGCCCAAAACGGGTTGGACGCCGTAAAAAATGGGGCTATTCAGATTGTGCCTGAACATTTTGAAAAGGTGTATTTCAACTGGTTGGAAAATATCACCGATTGGTGTATCAGTCGCCAACTCTGGTGGGGACACCGCATACCGGTCTGGTATTGCTCGACCTGCGGCAAGGAGACCTGCTCCCGCACTGATCCCACTGTCTGTTCCCACTGCGGCTCAAGCGAGATCGTGCAGGATCCGGATGTTTTGGACACCTGGTTCTCATCAGGGCTTTGGCCATTTTCCACCCTGGGTTGGCCGGATGAAACCCCCGATTTGAAGTATTTTTACCCTACCAGCTACATGGAGACCGGGTACGATATCCTCTTTTTCTGGGTTGCGCGAATGATCATGACTGGTTTGGAGTTTACCGGCAAAGCGCCTTTCAACACCGTTTATCTTCACGGTTTGATACGTGATGAACACGGTCAAAAAATGTCCAAGACCAAGGGGAACGTGATTGATCCACTGATCGTCATGGGTGAATTGGGGACCGATGCCCTGCGTTTTACCCTGCTGGTTGGTTCGACGCCCGGGAAAGACTCCAACCTGAGCTTGAAGAAGGTGGAAGCCAACCGGAACTTTGCCAACAAACTCTGGAATGCGGGACGTTTCGTGATCAATGCCATCACCTCCCAAGAGGATAAATCTGCAGAAATTGTGGACTGGACTCTGGCAGATTCCTGGATCTGGGCACGCATGCAAGCCCTGGTGAATGACGTGGAAAGGCTTTTTGGCACTTTCCAATACGGTCAAGCCGGACAGTTGATCTATGATTTCGTCTGGAGTGATTTTGCCGATTGGTACCTGGAAGTCGCAAAAAACCAGCTTTCCCAGGGAGGCGCGCGCGCTTACCTGACGGCTCAAACTCTCCTGCGGATCTTTGATATTTCCCTGCGCTTATTGCATCCCTTCACCCCCTTTGTCACTGAAGAGATTTGGGGTCATCTGCGCCGTGCGACCCAAACATCAATCCTGGCTGAAGAAATTGCGGATTGGCCTGCCGTTTTGATGATCGCCCGCTGGCCCGAGGTTCGCCAGCCTGAAGGTTGGGAGACCGCTAAAATCGCAAATTTCGAAATGGTGCAGGAAGTGGTCCGGACGATTCGCAACCTGCGATCTGAAAAGAATGTCAAACCCGGCTTGAAATTATCGGCGATCCTGGTCGATTCATCGGGTCTGATGAAAGCTGAATCCAGTGTGATTTCCGCCCTGGCTGGTCTGGATCAGAATAAACTGGAAATTTTCAATACCTTGACTGAAAAGCCTGAAGGGCAAATTGCACTGGTGGCTGGAGCGGTGGAAATTTATTTACCGCTCTCCGATTTCATTAATCCGGCTGAAGAAGAAGCCCGCTTAAGGAAGGACCTGGCTGAAGTGGAAACTCACATTGCCCGCCTCGAGCAGCTCCTTTCCAGCGACTTTTCCAGTAAAGCCCCGGCAAGCGTTGTGCAGAAGGAACGCGGAAAATTAACTGCTTATCAGGAAACTGCTGATAAAATTAAAATTCAACTGAAATAAAAATCCGTTTTCTGGCAGGCTGGAATTTCATTGCAAATAAAATGTTGGTGATTAACTTGTTTAATAAATCAGGAGATGAAAAATGATTAACCAGGAAAAAAAGCTGGTTGAATTAAAAAATAAACTATCTGAAATTAATGACTTGGAAATGTCAGGGGCGCTTCTAAATTGGGATCAGTCAACTTATATGCCATCCGGCGGCGCCAAAGCTCGCGGTCGACAAATGGCGACCCTTGCAAAAATTGCCCAGGAAAAGTTGATTGATCCAGCCATCGGGAAGTTACTGGATGACTTGCGCCCTTACGAGGAAAGTCTCCCCTATGATTCGGATGATGCAAGTCTGATCAGAATCGCCCGACTTGATTACGAGCGTGCCATTCGAGTCCCACCCGAATTCATGCTGGAATACAATCTGCATTCTTCCGATTCTTACCAGACCTGGGCTCAGGCTCGTCCGGAAAACGATTTCAAAAAAGTTCAACCTTACCTTGAAAAAACCCTGGAATTGAGTCGAAAATATTCCGATTTTTTCCCTGGCTACGAACATATCGCCGACCCGTTGATCGATGTTTCAGATTATGGGATGAAGGCGTTAACCATTCGCAAGCTCTTTAAAGAACTCCGTGATCAACTGGTTCCAATCGTAAATACCATTACTTCCCAGCCGCCCACAGATTCCAGCTTTCTCCACAAAATTTATCCCGAAGCCCAGCAGTTGCGTTTTGCTGAAAAGGTAGTGCGAACCCTGGGATATGATTTTAATCGCGGACGAATTGACAAGACCCACCATCCCTTCATGACCAAATTTTCCCTGGGCGATGTTCGAATTACCACCCGCGTGAAGGAAGATTATTTTGGAGAGACAATTTTCAGCAACATTCACGAATCCGGTCATGCCATGTACGAACAGGGCATCAATCTGGATTATGAAGCGACGCCACTCGGCACCGGAACCTCCTCCGGAGTCCATGAAAGCCAGTCCCGCACCTGGGAAAACCTTGTGGGGCGAAGCCGGGAATTTTGGATTTACTTCTTCCCATTCCTTAAGGAAGAGTTCCCTGAACAATTGCGCGGAATAACGCTGGAACAGTTTTATCGGGGCATTAACAAGGTCGAACGATCCCTCATTCGGACAGATGCCGATGAAGTGACTTATAACCTGCATGTAATGTTGCGATTCGATCTTGAACTGGCATTACTTGAAGGAAAACTTTCTGTCCGCGATCTGCCTGAAGCCTGGAATGATCGCTATGCCAGTGATCTCAATATCAAACCCACCAATGATCGGGATGGAGTCATGCAGGATGTCCACTGGTATGGCGGCTTTATTGGCGGTGCCTTCCAGGGTTATACACTCGGAAATATTCTCAGCGCACAATTTTATGCCGCCGCATTAAAAGCTCATCCTCAAATTCCAGCTGAAATTAAAACTGGCAAGTTCACTCAATTACATGAATGGCTCAATAAAAATCTCTACCAGTATGGCAGAAAATTCACAGCCGATGAGATTGTTAAAAAAGCTACCGGCAGCCCGTTAACGATCAATCCGTATATTCAATACCTTAAAACGAAATACGGTGAGCTTTATGATCTTTAGCGGATAATTATGGGTCAAGTATGTCATTTGACACTTGACGCTTAATTACAAGATCGGTATAAGCAATAAAATTATTCTTTCTCAGGAGTGTGTTGATATGGCTATGAAAATTCTGGATGATTGCATTTCCTGCGGCGCCTGCTTGCCGGAATGCCCCACCGAATCCATCAGCGAGGGTGATACGATTTATGTGATCAACGCTGATACTTGTGTGGAATGTGTCGGGCATTTCGATGCCCCGCGCTGCAAGGATGTTTGCCCGGTTGACTGCATTGAAAAAGCCTAGTCATCAGATATTTTCTTCAGGGCTACCTTTTTTATTTTAGGAAAACCCCGATAACTTTATCTCGCTGGACCAAACTTGATTCTCTTTACGAAGGCTTTTACAGCCTTCGTAAAGTTTTAATAAACTGCAAATTTTGAATTTGAGTCCTTTATCGAATCCAGCAGAAAATTGACAACCCATCCAAAGCGCATTGATTTGAATATTTCACTATCAAGCTGTAAATATTGAAGCAAATTCGACCTGGGAAGTTAAAAATCCCTCAGATCCCTCCAAAAGCTACTGTTTTTAAAAATGTTTCCTCCAAATAGATCAATTTTCCTACCAAAATTCAAATTGGGATAAGAAAAGGCTTGACAGAGGGGGTGATATGAATATAATAGTGAAGCCATTGAGGAAGAGGTCTCGTTCTGAAGAAGAGCAGACCTGGACAAACGAGAGCGTCCCCGCCGGAAGCGAAGCAAAAGAAGAGGAAGAAGGCGAGCCGATGTTGGAAAGAAGAGACATCGGTTGAATTAGTCTCTCGGGAGAGACAATGGTGGAGGCGAGAGAGAGAATACAGGACCTTAACAACTGAAGAGTGATAGGAAATACGACAAACCCTGTTGATTTAGTACGGAACCGTAAAATGCATCCGAAAGGATGATAAATATTGCGGAGAGTTTGATCCTGGCTCAGGATGAACGCTGGCGGCGTGCTTAATACATGCAAGTCGAACGGGATGTTTGGTAGTAATACTGGACATTTAGTGGCGAACGGGCGAGTAACGAGTTGGTGACCTGCCTCGAAGAGAGGGATAACAGTCCGAAAGGATTGCTAATACCGCATGAGATCGTACTAGTTAGAGAGGTACGATGAAAGCAGCAATGCGCTTCGAGAGGGACCTGCTTCCCATCAGCTAGTTGGTGAGGTAACGGCCCACCAAGGCTACGACGGGTAAGGGACCTGAGAGGGTGGTCCCTCGCAATGGCACTGAAACACGGGCCATACACCTACGGGTGGCAGCAGTAGGGAATATTGGGCAATGGGCGAAAGCCTGACCCAGCAACGCCGCGTGCACGATGAAGGCCTTCGGGTCGTAAAGTGCTTTTCTGAGGAATGAGAAAGGACAGTACCTCAGGAATAAGTCTCGGCTAACTACGTGCCAGCAGCCGCGGTAAAACGTAGGAGGCGAGCGTTATCCGGATTTACTGGGCGTAAAGCGTATGCAGGCGGTTCGGCAAGTTGGATGTGAAAGCTCCTGGCTTAACTAGGAGAGGTCGTTCAAAACTACCGGACTAGAGGTCATCAGAGGAAGATGGAATTCCCGGTGTAGTGGTGAAATGCGTAGATATCGGGAGGAACACCAGTGGCGAAAGCGGTCTTCTGGGATGAAACTGACGCTCATATACGAAAGCTAGGGTAGCGAACGGGATTAGAGACCCCGGTAGTCCTAGCAGTAAACGATGTAGACTTGGTGTCGGAGGTGTCAAAACTTTCGGTATCGAAGCAAACGCGATAAGTCTACCGCCTGGGGACTACGGCCGCAAGGTTAAAACTCAAAGGAATTGACGGGGGCCCGCACAAGCAGCGGAGCGTGTGGTTTAATTCGATGCTACACGAAGAACCTTACCCAGGTTTGACATGCAAGTGGTAGGGAACCGAAAGGGGACCGACCCGCAAGGGAGCTTGCACAGGTGCTGCATGGCTGTCGTCAGCTCGTGTCGTGAGATGTTCGGTTAAGTCCGCTAACGAGCGCAACCCTCGCCGTATGTTACAAGTGTCATGCGGGACCGCCGGTATCAAGCCGGAGGAAGGTGGGGATGACGTCAAGTCAGCATGGCCTTTATGTCTGGGGCTACACACACGCTACAATGGCCGGTACAATGGGTAGCTAAGCCGCGAGGTAGAGCCAATCCCCAAAGCCGGTCTCAGTTCAGATCACAGGCTGCAACCCGCCTGTGTGAAGTTGGAGTTGCTAGTAAACGCGCGTCAGCTATAGTGCGTTGAATACGTTCTCGGGCCTTGTACACACCGCCCGTCACGTCATGGGAGCTGGTAACACCTGAAGCCGGTAGCCTAACCGCAAGGAGGGCGCTGTCGAAGGTGGTGCTGGTGACTGGGACGAAGTCGTAACAAGGTAGGAGTACCGGAAGGTGCGCCTGGATCACCTCCTTTCTTGAGAGAAGAGCCAACCACTCACGCGGATGGCTTGAAGAAATCCTATATCGCGCGGTGCGAGAAGGTAAGACAGGGAGAAAGTATTTTCTATCACTGATCAGTTGTTGAGGGAAGTGGATCGGGCTTGTAGCTCAGTTGGTTAGAGCACTGTGCTGATAACGCAGGGGTCACAGGTTCGAATCCTGTCAAGCCCACAAGCGAGGAGTGGAGCTTGGGGATGTAGCTCAGCGGGAGAGCAGCGCCTTTGCAAGGCGAAGGTCGCGGGTTCAAATCCCGCCATCTCCACTGAGTGAAAGAAGGAGAAGGAGAAGATTGGGAGAATTGGGAAGTAAAAGGGAAGAGTAAGAGGAAGGCTCGAGAACGCGAGGCAGGAATAGGATGCCCGGCGGAGAGCCGGGTTGTTTAGTCGGGAGAGTTAAAGGGTGACCGATGCACCCGAGGGAACTTGGAAGCATCGCTTACCGTTTGACGGTAAAGCCAGAACCTTGACAACAGAATAGCGTCAAAAGAAATACCTAAAGCATCACAAAGAAGTAAACGAAAAAGTATCGAATTCTCCGTATCACGCGGAGAAGTTACTAAGGGTTTACGGTGGATGCCTAGGCGCAAAGTGCCGATGAAGGACGTGGGAAACTGCGACGGGAATTGCAAGCGCAACGGGCATGTATTTATTGTTTTTTGACAACGAAATTAAAGGAAGGGGCAAAAGCATCAGTAAAAATGCAACAGTGGAAAAAGATGAACCCGTCGGCGTGAAATTAACCGCTTGAGTAAAGCTGAAGGGTAACACAAAAACTTTAAAGAATGAAAGTAGGCTTATTACCACAAGTATGCTTGCGCTTGCATAAAGAACGTAGAGTAAGTTCTTAAGTTTAGCCACACTGTTAAAATTAGAAGTTGCCACAAAGAACAATAGTATATAAAACACGTAAGATACGGCA
>JAJYOU010000024.1 GCA_021795965.1 Chloroflexota bacterium | reverse complement strand
GTAGAGACCACCAAGGGCTACCACGAGAGAAGTGGTGAGAGGCCAGATGTTGAACGGCAGGGCTTTTGGCTCCTCAAGCAAGGTGGAACCTACAAACCCGTGGAACCAGCTTGGCAGTAAACCGCCAATCCACGGGAAAGCGGATGGGATGCCCACCCAGCCAAAACTGATCGCGAATATGGAAAGGATTACGAGCGGCAGAGTCATTGTCCAGGGGGTTTCGGAAGCATGTTCAGCTTCCTTGGTGCGAGGCTGACCCAGGAAGGTGAGGGTGATCTGGCGCATGGTGTAGAAAGCGGTCATGAGAGCAGCCAAAGCCAGGGTGGCAAACACAATCCAGTGACCGTTGGCAAAAGCATCTGCGAGGATTTCATCCTTCGACCAGAAACCCGCGGTGATAAACGGGAAACCAGAGAGGGCAAAACCACCGATGAGGAAGGTCCAGAAAGTGAGCGGCATCTTCTTGCGCAGACCGCCCATATTGCGCATGTCCTGCGGATCGACTTCATGATCGCCCGTATGCAGGACTCCGTGCTCCATGCCATGAATTACAGAACCGGAACCAAGGAAGAGGAGCGCCTTAAAGAAGGCATGGGTCACAAGATGGAACGTGGCTGCGACATATGCGCCAACTCCCAGGGCGGCAATCATAAAACCGAGCTGGGAAATGGTGGAATATGCGAGGACTTTCTTGATATCGTTCTGGGCGAGCGCGATCGAGGCGGCAAAAAGAGCCGTGAAAGCGCCGATGAAAGCGATGAAATTCATGGTGGGGGTGAGAGCCTGTCCCTCAACCCAGCCCGCGGTGAAGAGCGGGAAAATGCGAATGACCATGTAAACACCGGCGGAAACCATGGTCGCTGCATGGATCATGGCGCTGACGGGGGTCGGACCTTCCATCGCATCTGGCAGCCAGATATGCAAGGGCCATTGGGCGGATTTGCCGATGGTGCCGATAAAGAGCAGCAAGCCGATCAGACCAGCCATGGATAAGCCAAAGATGGCGGTAGGGGTGGAAGCAAGGTGTTTTAGAACTTCTTCGTTATGGAAAATATCCCAGTAGTTAAGCGTCTTGGTCTGTGCGTAAAGCAAGCCCAAACCAAGGGTCATGAAGACATCGCCAACGCGGGTGGTCATGAAAGCTTTGACCGCCGCATCGCGAGCGGAAGGTTTGGCGTACCAGAAACCAATCAGCAGGTAGGAGCAGAGCCCCATGATCTCCCAGCCCACGAATAGGGTGAGAAGGTTATCAGAAACCACCAGGGTATACATACCGAAGGCAAATAAACCGAGGAAGGCGAAGAAGCGTGAATACATTGGTTCGATTGAAAGCACGGAATGAGTATGACCGTGTTCATCTGTCAGCGTGGCGCCATGCGGCGGCAGACCGGGATGGTCGTGATCGCCTTTAGGCTGACCAAAGTTATGGTAACCCATGCTATAAATGAAAATCATGAGAATGGTCCAGGCGACGAAGAAAAGCACGATCGCCGAAGTGGGATCAATCTGAACACCGATATTGAGGAACGGATGAGCCGGGTCGCCGCCAGTGGGCAGCCAGGGAATGGAACTGACAAAGGGGTGAAGCCCAAATTCCGGCGTGTTAATTGCGCGAAAGAAGACCACCATTGAACCCAGCCAGGAAAGCGCGGCAGCAGTGATTGCGAGGGTGTGGCTGAGGGCTTTGGAGCGGTTGGTGAAAAGTATGATCAGGAAAAATGCCAGCAAAGGTGGAAGTGGAATTAACCAGATTAATGAAGTCGTTGACATACCACTCCTCCTACCACTTCATCAAATCTAGCTCATCCGCGATGATGGTGCCGCGGCGGCGATAGATGGAGTAAATCAGGGATAGACCGACAGCCACTTCAGCAGCAGCCACGGCAAAAACGATAATTGCAAAAACCTGACCAGCCATGGAGGCGGTATTACCATAGCGCCAGAATGCCACCAGGTTTATGTTGACCGCATTTAGCATAAGCTCGACACTCAGGAGGATGGCAACGGCATTTCGCCTTGCCAGCACACCGAAGAGCCCAATGCTAAAGAGCGCAGCCGATAAATAAAGAAACCAGTTCAAAGGGATCATGGGCTCTCCTCTTATTTCTTATTCATTGCCACGTACACTGAACCGATCAGCGCCGCAAGCAGCAGCACCGATGCGACTTCAAATGGAAGGACGTAAGCATCGGGGGAAGTGAGGGCTAAACCCAGCTGCGCGAGGGTGTTGGTCGTCCCAGGAATCGGGGCAGGAAGATTTCCCAAGCCGTTCCATTTGGAAAGGATGGCAAACAACCCGCCGAAGGTCAGAAGGCTCAAGACTGCAGCCAAAGGCCAACCCGGATTAACCTGGACACCGGAATCCCGCATGTCCCTGTGGGTAAGCATCACGGCAAAAATGA
Source organism: Chloroflexota bacterium (assembly GCA_021795965.1). Taxonomy (GTDB): domain Bacteria; phylum Chloroflexota; class Anaerolineae; order Anaerolineales; family Villigracilaceae; genus UBA5195. Next base: position 27,918 of record JAJYOU010000024.1, on the reverse strand, counting down.
ACATGATCGCGATTGCGCCGATATAAACCACCACCTGCACCACTGCCAGGAAGCCCGCGTCGAGGACTGCATAAAGGATGGCAACCCCGAAGAGAGCGGCGATCAACCAGAGCGCTGCATGGATCAGGTTGCGGCTCGAAACGACCATCACTGCAGAAGCAATGATGAGAGCCGCGCTAAAGATAAAAATGATTTGCGAAGCAGCCATTAATTCGCTCCTATTAGTGTTGCACCGCAGGTTCGGGCGCTTTTACAGCCAGACGCTGCTTGCGGGAAGAAAAACGCATGATTTCGATCGTGATCCATCCCAGGAGGAAGTTCGAAAGGAACATTCCAGGCATGTAGAAGGATGATCCCTTGAGCAGCGAATTGGTGACGGCGGTGACGATCAGCAGGGCAAATGCGAGGGGGGTCAGGAATTTCCAGTTGAACATGAGCATGTGATCGATGCGGATACGCGGGACAGTGTATTTGATCCACATGATGACCCAGTAACCGATCATGGCTTTGACGACGAAATAAAAGACCCCGAGAAGCGGATAAGTGCTGGCAGCCGGTCCATGCCAGCCCCCGAAAAAGAGAATCGAGAGAAAACCGCCAAAAGTGAAGGCATGCAGCAGTTCACCAGCGTAGAACAGACCAAATTTCATACCGGTATATTCGATATGGTAGCCTGAAACAATTTCGGATTCGCCTTCGTTCAGATCAAAGGGAGAACGACCCAGTTCCGCAATGGCAGAGACCAGGAATAAAAGGGCACCGAGCGGTGAGAGCAGGAAAAACCAGTTTCCACCGGATTGTTTATCGGTGATGACCTGCAGGCTGAGGGAACCCGTCAGGATGGTTGGGATCAGGAGCGCCACCACCATCGGGATTTCAAACGAAATCATGGCAGCCACCTGGCGAAAGGCACCCAACAAGGCATATTTATTATTGGAAGCCCAGCCCGCCATGATGATGGAGAGCGTCCCGAGAGAGCCGGCAGCCACCATATAAAGCAGGGCGACATTCAAGTCTGCACCATAGATGCGGGCTGCGATGGGAACCACTGCCCAGAGGAAGATGACCGACCCGAGTGAAATAATCGGAGCCATGTTGTAGACAAGTTTGTCGGCTCCATCCGGGGTGATGTCTTCCTTGATGATCAGTTTGATAATATCCGGGAAAGGCTGGAACAAGCCGTAAGGACCGACCCGGTTTGGTCCAAGTCGACCTTGAAAACGGGCAACCACCTTGCGCTCGACCCAGACCAGCATGATATCCAGAACCATGACGGCTGTGATCATCAGCACAATTCCGACCAGGGAGAGAAGAACGGAGGTTAAACCGGCGCTCAGCCCCCACCCGGTCAGGAGCGAGGTTAACCATGTTGAGATGACTTTTATCGGATCTGACAAAAAGTTCATTGAACACTCCTCATAATACCAACGAAAAGGCTGAAAGGGGAAACCCTGTCAGCCTTAATATTTGGTTTGGGAATTAAACCCACTCAAGCATCCCTTTGCGCCAGGCAAATACCAATCCGGCCATGAGGATGAGAATGAAAAGGACGCCTTCCGCCACCGCAAAAAACGGCAGGGCATTCAAGGAAACAGCCCAAGGAAAAAGGAAGACTGTTTCCACGTCGAAAATAAGAAAAACGAGGGCAAAAATATAATACTGGGCCTTTAACTGAACCTGACTTACGCCAACAGTTTCAATCCCGCACTCATAGGTGCTTTGCTTGATGGGATTTGGCTTTTTGGGGGCAATCAATGCCGAGAATGCAATGGGGATGATTGGAATGATGATGCCAATCAAGAGAAAAAGACCAACGTAAATCCAGGGATTCTGCATAAAAACTCCTTCGGGCATTTAAGGCTTAAACCTCGAAACAAGCCTCAAGAATTTTATCACAAGGGTTTGCATGTGAAAACTTACCCTTGTAAGGAATCATTAAGATATTTGTCACCAATCAAACGCTACCGGTAATATTTGAGCTGAAATATCCCTGCCTGTACATTAATATAGTATCAGATTAGGTGAACCATCTGCAATAGTATTATTACTTGGGATTCATTTTCCATTTTTTAAGGAGTGCGATTAAAGAGGGGAATAACAACCAGAGCCCAAGGACGGCGCTCAACATGCCCAACCCCAAAGTCCAGGGTTTTGACAAACCCAGGAAGTCACCCACCACGATTTCCACGGGTTGAGCGAGGACTGCCGCCCGGACTTCGGTCCCGGCAGCGAGCGGATAATAATGAAGGTAGAACCAGAGAGTGCCGTGATAGCGGCCACTTTTTAACGGGGAAAGGTTCCAGTAAAAAGAAACTTTTTGCCCAGGCAGGAGCGCTTCGCTAACGATACCAGCGGGCTGGATGGTGAAACCGGGCAGGTCCAGCCTGGTTTCAGCCATCACCTGATATTGATTGAAAACAGATTGTGCGCCGATGGATGGGTCAGGCGTGGTTGTGCCCTGGGAGTCAGCAAGCGAAAACGTGAGACGGGCGATGCCGGAACTGCCAAGATGAATCCAGGCAGGGAAATCGAGATGGATTTGACGCTGCTCGGGGATGTACAAGCCAGCCTGACCAGGCGGGAACACACCGGGTGCGGAAGTAACTGCGGCAGCCGGGCTGCCGGAAGCTGCAGGCTGGGAGGGAATAAATGCTTCGGGAGTGGGCAGCTGCATCTGGGATGGCTGAATCTCATGATTGAGAGCGATCCATCTTGCGGGCCATAAGCTCCAGGCAAAGACTGCAATTGAAAAAAACAAACATATTAAACCAATCAAAAACCTGACCCTGCTTTTAGCCACGCGAAATATTATACACGTTCGGGCAAAAATCCAAAAAGATTAAAGGTAAATTGTAAATGCTGGCTTTTTTGAAATGATTTTTGCCCGCCATCCAAAGCAAAAGCGTGTTAAACTTTTGAGCGGCCCAATCAAACCAATCAAGGAGTAAAAATGACAAAACACCCACCCGAACCATTCCGGATCAAGGTCGTGGAACCGATCAGGCTGATTTCACACGAGCAACGCGTTGCGGCGATTCAGGAAGCCGGGTACAACGTTTTTTCCTTAAAAGCAGAGGATATCTTTATCGACCTGCTGACCGATTCCGGCACCGGCGCGATGAGCCAACGGCAGTGGGCAGGGATGATGGATGGAGACGAATCCTACGCGGGGGCAAAATCCTACTACCGGCTCAAAAAATCAGTCGAAGATATTTTCGGATTTGAACATTTCGTGCCCGCGCACCAGGGCCGGGCTGCAGAAAACATTCTGGCGGCGGTCATGGTTAAACCAGGCAACCAGGTACCTTCCAATATGCACTTCGACACGACCGATGCCAACATCCGGGCGCGCGGCGGCCGACCGGTCAACCTGGTGATTGAAGAAGCCTTCGACCCAGCGAATCTCCACCCGTTCAAGGGCAACATGGATTTATTGAAGCTGAAAGCCTTCATTGATGAAACTGGCAGGGAAAACATCCCGCTGGGCATGATCACCGTCACCAATAACGCCGGCGGCGGTCAACCCGTCTCGATGGAAAACATCCGGTCGGTTGCCGAAATTTACCATTCATACGGCATCCCCTTTTTCATCGACGCGGCACGCTATGCCGAAAATGCTTTTTTCATCAAACTGCGAGAACCCGGCTATGCTGATAAAACCCCGCTCGAAATTGCGCGGGAAATGTTCTCTTACGCGGACGGCTTCTGCATGTCAGCCAAGAAGGATGCCATCGTCAACATCGGCGGGCTACTGGGGGTCAATGACGCAGCCTTGTTCCAAAATATCTCCAACGAGTTAATTTTGCGGGAAGGGTTTGTCTCTTACGGCGGGCTGGCTGGACGCGACCTGGACGCGATAGCAATCGGTTTGTATGAAGGTTTGGATGAGGATTATCTTTCGTACCGGCTGGGACAGACTGCCTACCTGGCGGGTTTACTGCGTGAAAATGGGATTGGTATGATCGAACCGCCTGGAGGTCACGCGATTTATGTCGATGCGGGGGCGATGCTGCCTCAGATCCCGCAGGCGGAATTTCCGGGACAGTCCCTGGTAGTTGAAATGTATCTTGAAGGCGGGATCCGCGCAGTCGAAATCGGCTCGGTGATGTTTGCCCAGCCCGACCCGCTGACCGGCGAAGTGGTATACCCACGCCTGGAACTCGTGCGGCTGGCTATCCCCCGCCGTGTCTATACGCAATCACATATGGATTACATCGCCGAAACCCTGGTGAAAATCAGCAAGAGAGCGGACAAACTGAGGGGGTATAAATTCACCTACGCCCCTGAACTGCTCAGGCATTTTACCGCGCGTTTTCAACCACTTTAAAAAGCAAACCGGATTTGAGTGATCAGCTCAGAGCCGGTTTTTTATTACTCTTTAATTTTGATGCCCAAGTGATTTCCAACCGCTCTTTCCCTGCCCGGGATGCCGCCATCAATGGGTGAATTCATGACCCGGTAGGCACCGGTGCTGGAATCCTGGATGACGAGCGTGGTCGAACCGCCGCCATCGAGGTTGATGGCGTTATCTCCTCCGTAATAAATCATCAATTCAGCCATTTCCTGGACAGTGACACCTTCGCTATAAAAAGGCTGGCGCCCATCGACAACGATCAGGATCAGGCGTTTGCCAGAGCCGTCCAATCCAACTGCTGTGCGCGGGGCAGCACTGCTGTCGTTCAGATCGGGTACGGGCTGTTTATCCCGAACCAGCCAGCTTTGACCTGATATGGCGGTGTAAATCTTGCGGTAAGGATTGCCGAGAGTGGCAGTACGTTCGGAATTGATGAAGAGGGTCGGACCAATCCCCTCGCCGTATTCCTTTCCGCGCGAAGCAGCAAAACCATTGGGAGCGATTGGGTCACCCGGGTGAGGGTAGTAATCCAAAATATTATGAGAAAACCAGGGAGTAAAGCCATCCCCATTGATCGCAACCTGCATGCCGAATTCCCTGGCGAATTGCGAGGTGGTGCGGGCGCGGAGCGGAGCCGCTTTATCGCCTTTTTCGGGCGGGGTGACAAATGCCTCGATATTTTTACAGGACAAATCGACCGTGACAATGTGAGCCACCAGCATGCGCGGCTGGGTATGAACGCGACGATAATAAGTGATGCAAGGATATATTTCTTCACGCAGGTTAACCATTTTTGGACGGCTGCCGTAATAGATAAAAAAAACAATTACGATCAGGCTCGCCAGGATTAGAGCTGTCCAGAGAAACCATGGAATCTTCTTCATAAAAAAATTCTACTCCCTTTCATCCCCCCGAAACCATCCAATCAAAATTTCCCAACAAAAAAGCCCGTGAGGTTTAAACTCAACGGGCTGAGTAAAGGGCAAGTTAATTTAAAGGGTGCTCAGGCTTTCTCGGCGCTCATCATTTCATTAAAAGAGCGGATGGAAACTTCCAGCATACCCAGGTCGGGCTCGCGTGTGGTCAATTTTTGCAGCGCGAGATTGGGTTGGATAAGCCAACGAACGAAACCATTATCGAGATGATTCGCCATCCAGCGAATGTACTCGAGCGAAACTCCCGCCAGAACTGGGATCAAAAGGATTCGACCCAGGATCTGGATATAAACCGCGAAAGGATGGAGCAAGCTGAACGCCAGGATGGAAAGGACTGCCAGAGTCAATAAAAAGGATGTGCCGCAGCGGGGGTGCTGCAGGGAATATTTTGCCACTTCCTCGGGAGTGAGACTGGCTCCTGCTTCGTAGGCGTTGATGGTTTTATGCTCGGCACCATGGTACTGGAAGACGCGTTGAATATCAGGCATCAAGCCGACCAGCCACATGTAAGCGACAATCAGGACGAGCCTGAAGATGCCTTCGAGGAGGGCTGCTGACCAGACGCCCATGCCGAGCCATTGCCCAAACTTGCCAATGCCATAAGGAACCAGGAAAAACAAGCCGACCGCAAATAAAAGCGAGACAGCCAGGGTGCCATAGAGCATGGGACCTTCCAACTTTTCATCCTCACCAGTTTGCGTGTTGGCGCTGATGGTGAGAGCTTTCATCCCCAATCCAAGCGCATCCCAGAGAAGAATGGAACCCCTCAGAAAAGGGATTTTCGTGATGGGCGACTGGTAAATGCCGGATAATTTCTCGGTGTGAACCACGATCTGTCCATCGGGTGCACGCATGGCAATTGCCAGTGCTTTCTGCCCGCGCATGAGCACCCCTTCGAGGACAGCCTGTCCGCCGTACGCAATAATTCGATCTTCCATTAAATTTATCCTGTTTGAAAATCTTAACGCTAAGTAAATGAATATCCTGTTAAAGGTTGTAGAAGAAGTGAATGAGGGCATCGATACCTTTATACCAAGTGGGCAGATGCAGTCTTTCATTTGGGGAGTGGATATGATCTTCCGGCAGACCGAAGCCGGTTAAAACCGACTCGATGCCGAGGATGGACTGCATCATCCCGACGACAGGGATCGACCCGCCTTCGCGGACGTAGACCGGCTTTTTCTGCCAAACCACTTCCTGGGCTGCTGCCAGGGCTCTGATTCCGGGCTGGTCGAGATTGGTGATGGAACCCGGAGCCCCAGAAATTTTTTCGAGTTCCCAGCGGATGGTGGGCGGGGCTTTTTCAGTCAGGAAACGCCTGAATTGTGCATCCACTTCATCCGGATCCTGATCGGGAACGAGGCGGCAGGAAATCTTCGCCATGGCGTGGGAAGGTAAAACGGTTTTTTGTCCCGCTTCTGTAAAGCCGGAAAGCAAGCCGTTAATTTCGAGAGTCGGGCGGGCGCCCAAGCGCTCAGCGGGGGTAAATTCCGGTTCGCCCCAGAGGGCTTTGACTCCGGTCAATTCCAAGTATTTACTTTCTGTATTGGGCAGTTGGGCAAACTGGGCTCTTTCATCCTGGCTGAGGGTGCGAACCCGGTCGTAAAATCCGGGCAGGGTGACCTTTCCGTTAGCATCATGCATGGCGGCGATCAATTCAGCCAGCGCCTGGGCAGGATTATGGATGACGCCACCCACCATGCCTGAATGCATGTCATTTTCTGGTCCAAAAACTTTCAGCTCAAAATAAACCAGACCGCGCAGCCCGTAAGTGATGGTTGGCGAATCCTTTGCGAGCATGCCCGCATCGGGATTGAGGCAAAAATCCGCCTTGAGCAAAGCCTGGTGATCTTTCATCCATCTGGCAAGGGATGGCGAACCAATCTCCTCCTCACCTTCAAAGAGAAACTTAACATTTACTGGCAGTGGTCTGCTCTTAAGGATGGATTCAAGCGCGCTCAAGGCAGCCACGACCTGTCCCTTCATATCCGATGCACCGCGGGCAAAGAGGTATTCGCCGGCGCTGGTGGGATTAAAGGGGTCGGTCTGCCAGAGAGAAATGGGATCAACCGGCTGGACGTCATAATGACCATAAATCAAAACGACGGGTTTGCCAGGCGCCTGCAGCCATTCAGCATAGACAACCGGGTGCATGTCCGTAGGCATGACTGCCACGTTTTGCATACCCAAATGCTCGAGCCTTTTCGCGAGCCATGCGGCGGCGGAGTGTATATCGGCTTGATGGGACTGATCGGTGGAAACCGAAGGGATGGACGCGAAATCTTTGAGAGATTGCAAAAAAGATTCCCGCGTTTGATGGGCATAATCAAGCGCCTGGTCAAGGTTTGTTTTTGTCATTGGAGGTCCTGAGTGAGATCAAAAAATATTGCTGTTAAATCTTTCCGTATAAAAACCAGTAAGTTTTCTCGGAAAAAACGGTCATTAGGGAGGTATCCCAGACGAATTCTCCAGGGATGAGGCGCCGGTACAACATCCCATCCAAGGCATCCAAAGCTGAAAGCTCAGGCGAAACGGGGTCTTCTTCGCTCAGAAGCTGAAGGATGACCCGGTTGCGGACCTCAACCTCGTAAACGGAATTATCGTTCTCCGGGTCAGAGAAAGTATCGTCAATGTATTGGCTCCATAACCGGATGCGGGTGGGAATCTCGGCGGAAACCTTGTTGAGCCAGGCTGTTTTCCAGCTTTGACGGACCTGATCCGCCTGGCTTTCGAGCTCTGTAGACCGGCTGGAAGGGGATGCAGTCAGGCGAGCCTGGATCAAAAGGAACATGCCCGGCGTCAGACGAGGCAGGGAGCCGCCCAGAGGCCAGAAGAGTTCTTTGGATAAAAGATAGTCCTGGAGCTCGGGGACTGCTGCTTCCAAAAATTGGAGATCCTGCTCAAAAGTTGTCATGGTGTGGGTTGAGCTGTTTCTGAAAGGGAGCGGCGAGTGACGATATACCATTCATTAATGGTCAGAAAACGATCAGAAGTATCAAAAAGCGGGGGAATCTGAACATTATGAACCGTCTGGCTGACCCCGTAGCTATATACGGGGTAGTAGAGAGGGAGAGCAGGCAGTTCTTTTTCAAAAATGACCTGGAAATTTCGATAAAGCCGGGTGCGGGTGATGATATTGGGATCGACCCGGGCTTGCTCAAGATATTCGCTGGCTGAGCGGTTATCCCACTGGCTGTAATTCTGTCCGCCGGTGGCTTCTGACTGGTGCCAGAACGGGTACGGGTCAGGGTCGGGCGTGCGCATCAGGTTTAGATCGACCAGGGCGGCTTGATAGTTTCGCCCGACAAGACGATCATTGACCAGGCTGTCATATTTAACTGCTTCGAGCGTCACCTTGACACCGAGTAAAGTCCAGTTGGACTGGATAATTTTGGCAATTTGGGCATGGAGCGAGTCATCAGGATAAATCAAGGTGAATTCGATCGATTTGCCATCCTTATCGGTGCGAATATCGCCACCGTTGGCAGGGATTTTGTAATCCGCGGACTTTAATAAGCCGATGGCACTGGTGGGGTCGTAAACCACAGGATTGGGATTTTGATAGTAAGCCCAGGTTCCCGGGAACAATGGTCCATCGGCGATAATCGCCTGACCCGAGAGCGTTTTTGCGATAATCTGCTGGCGATTGAGACCCGTGAGTAAAGCCAACCGCAGCTTGGCATCCTGGAAGAAAGGTACTTCCGGATCGTTCAGGTTGAAGAGGATCATGCTCAATTCGGGCAGGCGACCGGTATAGACGTTGAGCGTGGGATCGGCAAGGGCTTTGCCGAGAATATCAGGCGTGATCTGGCTGATTGCCATGACCTGACCCTGTCGATAAGCCTCGTAAGCCGAGGAAGCATCGGGAAAATATTTGAAGATAACCTGATCGATCAAGGCTTTCTTCCCATAATAATTTTCGGAGGAATGCAGTTGAACCCCGGTGACATGACCGTTTTCCACCAGCAAGCGTTCAAAGCGGTACGGACCGGTGCCGACAGGCGCGAGGTTAAAATCTGCAGATGAGAGCTTATCCGCTGTTATATCCGCCAGGAGATGCCGAGGGAGCAGACCGAAGGTAAGATAATCGAGGAAAGGTGCGAAGGGTTCCGGCAAGATGAATTGAATGGTGGATTCGTTTAATTTCTTGATCTGAACCTGTTTCCACATCGCACGGACATCGGCGGGAAAAAGGGAAGAATCACTCTTGATGAGATCCAAGGTAAAAGTGACATCATCCACTGTGACCGGTTTGCCATCCTGCCAGAGAGCATTTGAGCGAAGGGAGAAATTGTAGATCGTGCCATCCTGGGAGACGCCCCACGAATCTGCCAGATCAGGGACCGGGATTCCACGCGAATCAAAAGTCATCAGCCCAGAAAAGAGAAGCCGGTTTACATCGCGGTCGGCAGAATTGTTTTGGTCAAGAAGGGGGTTAAGCCGGCTGAGCGAACCAACCAGGGCTTCGGTGTAAGCGCCGCCAGCGGAAGGCTGAGGCTCGAACACTTTTTGACCGGGATCCGGAACGAAAAGAATCGCGGCTACTATTACCAACGTTAAACAAACAATCAGAATTTGCCAGCGTAATTTTTTTATCATAGAAACGAAGAAAGGCCTCTCCCCGGAGCGGCCAGCTTTTGGCCCGGACCTTGAAGCGGCCTCTCAAAAAGATTCCTGAAGGGATTCAGTTTTTAATGAAAATGGCAAGGATCGCCAGAATGAAGAACAAAACACTCAAACCAATTGTAATATAAAAGAGGGTCCGCTCAATACCGCGGCGAACAGAATAAACACCACCGGTATCGGCGCCAGTCAAACCACCCAGACCAGCCCCTTTGCTTTGAAAAATCACGCTCACGATGAGCGCTACGGATGTGATAATCAAACCAATATCGAGATAAGTTTTCATTTTTATAATCTTTCTTCCTTTGACGTATTTAGCGAGTAGATTATACTGCCTTTTTTGAAGATTGGAAAACAAATATCGGTTTTATCCTGACCGGACGCCAGAATCCTGACCTGGGTTTGGCTGCAGCGACCTGAAGCGAAAAGGGCTCAATCTCCATAAGCGGGAATGGATTTTCATCCCGGGCGGAAATTCAAGCGAATCTGCGTTAAAATCCATGAAACAATTTGAAAGGCGGGTTCCATTTAAATGGAAGAATTGATCGTCAGCCTGCACATGCATACAAATTATTCGGACGGCAGCGGGTCTCACCGTGATATTGCCATGGCTGCCCTCAAATCAGGGCTGGATGCCGCGATCGTCACGGACCATAATGTTTATGTGACTGGTCCGGAAGGATACACGCGGGACGGACAAAAGCGAACCCTGCTGCTGATCGGGGAGGAAATTCACGACCAGGCTCGCAGCCCGCAAAAAAATCACCTGTTGGTGTTCAATGCCAGGCGTGAGCTGGCAAATTTTGCGCCGGACCCGCAGATTTTGATCAACCAGGTCAAACAAGCGGGTGGACTTTCCTTTATTGCGCACCTTTATGACCCGGCTTGCCCACCCATCAAGGAAGTTGATATTTCATGGGTGGACTGGCAGGTTTTCGGATTTACGGGGATTGAATTATGGAACAGCTTCAGCGAATTAAAAATACAAGGCAAGACCTATCTGCACATTCTTTTTTATGTCTTCTTCCCCAACTTCCTGAACCATGCCCCACCACCACAGATCCTGGCAAAATGGGATGAGCTGCTTAATTCCGGGCAGCGGATCGTTGCGGTCGGCGGAGCCGACGCGCATGCACTGCACGTCAGCGCAGGACCCATCAAGCGGGTGGTCTTCCCCTACGAATTCCACTTCAAGGGTATCACCAATCACCTGCTGACCCCGACTGGTCTCAGCGGCGACATGGAAAAAGATAAGAAGATGATTTACGAGGCTTTTGAAAAAGGACATTCATTCGTGTCGTTTGATGCCCCGGCTGCGACGCGTGGTTTTCGTTTTACGGCACAGGGGCGAGAGCAGACAGCGCTAATGGGCGACGAAATCAATGTGCGGGACGGGGTCACCCTCAACATCAATTTACCTGAAATCACGGAATGCCGCCTGGTTAAGGATGGGCAGGTCATTAAAACCTGGAACAACCGCGAAACCTGCACGCACATCACCAATCTGCCAGGGGTTTACCGCGTGGAAGTTTACCGGAAACATCTTGGGGCAAGGCGGGGTTGGATTTTCAGCAACCCGATTTATTGTCGCTAATACCTGCCTGAATTGCGCCTGAGCTCTGGAACCAGGCTGAAATGTGCTAAAAGGGAGAGTGTTGGGCAAATCCAAACACTCCCTTCCCAAATAAGCTTTTCTCGACTAAAATAACTGGCACGATTTAATCACTGCGCAGTCTTGCGCATGTCCTTCCGCCCCCGGGGGTGCATCCACGATGCCCGAACCGGGAGCTACCCCAAGGAAAGGAGGTTTTTCCCTATGCGAAATTATGAATTAGTCTGCATTATCCATCCAGATCTGGATGAGAACGCTTTTAAAGCGGTTATCGAAAAGATCAGCGAGTGGGTCAAAGAAGCAGGCGGAAATGTGGATCAACTGGATATCTGGGGCCGCCGCCGTATGGCTTACCATATCAACAAACAGCGCGAAGGTCAATACGCATTAATGCACCTGAGCCTGGATCCCGCCACGACCGCCCAACTGGAACGCAATATCCGTTTCCAAGAATCTGTGATTCGTTCAATGCTGACCGTGGTTGGATAGATCATTTATTTAAAGGTAAGGCAGGATTTTTAAGGAGAAAATTTTATGAGCCGGGGCTTGAACAAGGTGATGATTATTGGTCATCTGGGGCGCGATCCTGAAATGCGCTACACGCCTTCAGGACGACCTGTGACCACTTTTACAGTCGCTACAAGTCGAAACTGGATCACCGTGGACGGAGAACGACACAGTGAAACGGAATGGTTTAACATCGTAGCCTGGGGAAACCTGGCAGAGATCTGCAAGCAGTATCTGACCAAGGGACAACAGGTTTATATCGAAGGCAGACTTCAGACCCGCCGCTGGGAAGACAAAGAAGGAACCAAGCACAGCAGCGTGGAAATAGTTGCCAGCGAGATGATGATGCTGGGAGAACGGAAAGATGCCGGCACGACCAGCAACCATGCAGCAGAAGGACCCGACTCAACCGAAATGCTTTCATCTGAAGAAGATGAATATCCTTTTTAGTAAAACAACGGCTGAGATGCAGCCGTAATTGGAGAGAAAGTCATGGATTACAATCGAGATCGAGATCGAGATAAAGGAGCGGAGGAAGGCGGTCAAGGCGGCGAGCGAAGATATTTTTCGCGCCCGAAGATTTGCGCATTCTGCTCAGATAAAAATTTAAAAATTGATTACAAAGCAGTTGACATGCTCAAGCGCTATGTCACAGAAGAGGGAAAAATCCGACCACGCCGGCAGACCGGCACCTGCGCCAAACATCAGCGTGAACTTGCCGCCTCCATCAAACGCGCCCGGAACATCGCCCTTCTGCCCTATGTGGGTGCTGGCAGAGAAGACTGATTATTCACGTTGCGGAGCGAGGAACCCATTTCCATGCCCCGCAATGAATTGAAAGATTCGTATGCCCAATCCAACTAATTTAAGCAAGAAACACCTGGCACACCTGGCAGTGGTAAAACGCCAGGAACGCATTATCACCATCTCCACGATCCTGATCGTTGCGCTCGTGATCGGGATCGTCGGCTACGGCGTCCTGATCAACACAGTGCTGATGCCTTATCGTGACGTGGCAACTGTCAACGGGGATCAAATTACCGTTAAAGAATTCCAATCGATGGTGAAAATTGCCCGCTTCAACGCGATCAACAGCTATTCACAATATTTGCAGTATGCACAAATGTTTGGTGTCACCGACCCATTGAACGACGCCAACTTCGGCCCGATGCTGCAAGCGGATAAAACCAAGCTGACGGATACCAGCGCCATGGGTACCGCAGTCATCGACCAGTTGATCGACGCACGCCTGATTGAACAGGAAGCGAAGAAACGCAATATCACTGTCAGCGATGCAGAATTGGAAAAATCCCTGCAGGGAGCGTTGAATTATTTCCCTGGAGGCACTCCCACTTCAGCTCCCACTGCGACTGAATTCCTGACGCCGACCCTCAACCCAACTGAACTGGCGATCGTGACCATCACCCCAACCGCCTCGCCTGCACCCACGGCAACGGAAGCCCCGACAGCGACTGCGGACCCAAGTTTCACGCCGACTGCCGCCCCCACGATTGGTCCATCCCCCACGCTCGCCCCGACCGAGACGCCCCAACCCACCGCGACCGCGGTGGATGCCGCAGGCTACCAAAAACTGATGGCTGACCAGGTCAAAAACCTGGGCACCAACGTCGGCATGGACGAAGCTGCTTATCGCAAACTGGTGCTGGATAACCTGCTCAGAACGAAGTTATTCGATGACGTCACCAAAGACATGAAACCTGAAGAAGATCAAGTCTGGGCACGCCATATCCTGGTTAAAACCGCCGCCGACGCTGCCAATGTTGAAAAAAGATTGAAAGCCGGAGAAGATTTTGCGGCACTCGCCAAGGAATTATCAATCGACACCGGGACCAAAGATAAAGGCGGTGATCTGGGATGGTTTGGTAAAGGAGCCATGCTCCCGGCTTTTGAAACTGCCGCTTTTGCACTGCCGGTTGGCCAGATCAGCGATCCGGTTGAGACTACTTATGGTTATCATATCATCCAGGTGATTGGTCATGAAGTTCGACCGATATCCGATTCAACTTTCCAGCAAAACAAGCAAACCGCGTTCACCGCTTTCTTAAAGCAGCTGCGCGATGCGTCAAAAGTAACCATTAATGATTTCTGGAAAACGATCGTCCCGACTGAGCCTGCCATACCGGCTTCCCTGGGTATTCAGTAAGTTTTAAGTTCAAATTTCCAATAAAAAATCGTCTCATTTAAAAAATGAGACGATTTTTTTTATTAAGGTGTTTCTTTAGTCCCCAGTACCGAGCATTTCCTCGCTGACCTCATCCAATTTGAGAGAAATTTGCTGGCTGACGGAATCCCGGCCCATGGTGATGCCGTAAATAACATCTGCAACCTGGACCGTGTTGCGGTTATGGGTGACCACGATAAACTGGGTTGATTGACCCAGGTCTGCAAGCAGGTCGCGGAACCGGCCGACATTTGCCTCATCCAGCATGGCATCGACTTCATCCATGACACAGACCGGGGTTGGCGAGACGCTCAGGAGGGCAAAAACAAGCGAAATGGCGGTCAGGGAGCGTTCGCCGCCGGAAAGCAGCGCCAAACCCTGTTCACGCCGCCCGGGCAGCCTGGCTTCGATGTCGATCCCGGTTTCGTTCAGATTTTCAGGATCAGTCAGGACAAGGCGGGCGGAACCACCGCCGAAGAGACGGGTGAAAATTGTTTTGAACTGAGCTGCGACCGCTTCAAAGGTATTAATAAATTCCCGGCGGGTGACTTCATCCAGCTCGCTGATGACCTGACGCAAATCGGCTTCGGCAAGTTTCAAATCCTCGATCTGGGTGTTCATAAAGTCGAATCGTTCCCTGACGGACTCATATTCCTTTTGGGCTTCCAGATTGACCGCACCCATGCGCCGAATCTGGGCACGTTTCTGGATGAGGTTCTCCTCGAGATCGGGTGAAAGTGCGGAGACGACCGGCAGAGTCTCGACCATCTCACCCAAAGGCAGCGGTACCGCGCCGGTGATGGCTTCCTCGTATTCAAACTGTACCAAACCAAAATCTTCCTCGATGCGATGCTTGAGGTTTTCGAGCCCTTCCTGCCTGCGGTTTAATTCGATCTGAACCTGCGAAAAAGCACGCTCAACCGCGGAAAGAACCCGCTGGGCATCGGCTTCCTGTTCCTGCAGGGCGGTTTCCTGGACTTCAGCCTGGACCAGGTCGGCTTCAGCCGGGTCAATCAATTTTTGAAGGGTTTCAATCTGTGTTTGAAGATCTCTTTCCCGCGCCTGAAGCGCTTCCTTTTCAGAATTTAGCTGGGCGGAAGCGGTTTCAATCTCCTGGATTCGATCTAGGGTGGTGGCTATCTGCCTGAGAACCCGATCACGCACCTGTTCGCGGTCGGTCAAGCGGGAACGCGCATCGTTGACGGTGCGCCGGGAAACCGAAACACTGGCTGCCCAAAAAGTGACCTGGGAAGTCAACTCTTCGAGCGGCAGGTTTGCAACCTGGGAATTGATTTTCCGCAGATTTTCCTGGGCATCTGCCAGCTTTTCCTCGACCTCTTCCAGGAGCAGGGAAGTTCCGGTTTGATCGTGCTCAGAAGCAGCGATTTCCCTGGCGAGGGTCTCTTTTTGCCCCAGCTGGAAATCCTTCTGCCTTTTGGCAGATTCAAGGCTGAGGGTGGCTTGCTGTTCGGCAGTGGTGGCTTCATTAAAAGCCCGGCGCAGCTGGAGGAGTGCCTCTTCTTTTTCGCTGACCTCTTTTTGCTGCCCAGCCAGTTCCTGCGACAACCGGGTGATTTCTTCAATTACAGCGTTCTGCTCCGCCAGGGTGGTTTCAAGCCGGGCGGCGAGCTCGCGCTTCTCACGCGGGCGGCTGAGGGCTGCGGTGCGCGATTCCTTGCCGGCTGCCACGATGCCATCCGGGCGGAAGACTTCCCCGGCGAGGGTGACAAAGCGCAGGGCAGGATGGCGGTTTTGGAGTGCGCGGGCGGTTTTGCGATCCCGCACGAGGAGGGTGTTTCCAAGCAAGAGGTTGACCGCAGATTGGAATTCCGGGCGAGTCCTGACCAGGCGGGATACCAACCCAAGGATATTTTCGCCCTCAGGCAGCGGTCCATTCGAATGAGCAGTGACACCCTCGAGGGGCAGCAGGACGGCGCGACCGGTTGCAGATTCGAGCAAATCCAGGGCTTGATCGACCCCGCTTTTTGAATCAATCACCACCACGTCGAAAGCATCCCCAAGCGCGGCGGCAACCGCGGCTTCATATTCTGCGGGGACATCGAGGGCGGAGGAAAGCAGACCCTGGGTGCCATTAATTTTCGATTTGCGTGCCGCTTCAAACAAGAAGCGCGCGCCTTCTGCATAGCCGGATAATGATTTTTCAGCCTGATCGAGGACATCCAACTGGGCTTGCAGGCGGGTCTGTTGACCGGCTTTTGCATTGCGCTCGTCCTGAACCGTTCGCCGGCGCGACTCGAGTTCGAGGACTTTTTTCCGGGAGAGCGCCAGGTCATCTTCAGCCTGGTGGAAAGCAGTTTCAGCTTCCTGACGTATTTTGAGAGCCGATGCCTGTTTTTTCGTGGCAGTTTGAAATGTTTCGAGAGCCGTAGCAATGACCAGATCGGCAGTTTTGAGCTTATCACGCTGGGAATCAAGGCGGGTTTTGAGTTCATTAAAGTGCGCCTGGTGATTGGCTCGCTGGGAGTTGAGAGTGTTCAAAATGTGGCGGGCTTCATTTAATTTCTGTTCGACCCCGGCGCGCTCGAACTGACGCTGAGCCAGGGCGGCTTTGGCACTGGTTTCCTGATTACTGGCATCACCAGACTCTTTTTGAATGCGGTCGAATTCGCCGCGCATCTCCTCAACCCGCTCGACGGCAGCGATTTCCTCGTCGCGCAGACGCTGCAGATCCAGATCCAAATTCGCACGGTTCGAGGTTAAAGAACGGCGACGTTCTTCCAGGACAGCCAGCTCGCGATTGATCGCCTCGCGCTGGTTGTGGAGGGCAGCTGACTGCCTGTGCCATTCATTTAATTGCCCGCGAAGATCGGTCAGCCGGCTGCGAGTGGCGCTGAAGCCGCTGGTCAAATCCTGGTAGCTGCTGCGGGCTTCAAGCAGCTTCTGCTCCTGGGAGTGGGCGTTTACCTGGGCATCAGCCAGCTCTTTTTGGGCGAGGTGCCAGTGGAAACCGTACCATTCCCTCAAGACCATCCTCAAATCGGACTGGAGCTGGAAATAATCCTGAGCGCGGCGCGCCTGCCGTTCCAAACCGTGCATGCGGGGTTCCAACTCCGAAAGGATATCCAGGACCCGTTCGAGGTTGCGCTGCGTATTTTCAAGACGGCGCAAAGCCTCTTCACGGCGCGACCGGTAGAGACCGATTCCGGCAGCTTCCTCGAACAAGCGCCGGCGTTCATCGGCTTTTAACGCCAGGGATGCATCAACCATGCCTTGCCCGAGGATGGTGTAAGTCCTTTCCGATAAACCGGATTGAGCCAGGAGTTCATTAATATCCCTCAAGCGAACCGCCTGACCGTTGAGGATGTACTCGTTATGACCGTCGCGATAGGCGCGGCGGGTGACAGCCACTTCGCTGAAATCGACCGGCAGCCAGCCGCTGGAATTATCAAAGGTGAGGGTGACTGAAGCGACACCTGCCCGGGTGCGGTTTTCAGAACCGGAAAAAATCATGTCTTCAGATTTCCGGGCACGCAGAAGGTTGAAAGATTGTTCCCCGAGAACCCAGCGCAGGGAATCGGTGAAATTTGACTTGCCAGACCCGTTTGGTCCGACGATGGCAGTGATGCCGTCAGCAAATTCAAAGGTAGTTCGCATTGCAAAGGTCTTAAACCCGTGCAGTTCAAGTGATTTCAAACGTAAGGGCATTTCGGATCAATCTTTCATTTTGTTGAGCGTGAGAAGACTGCCAGGGAACAGCAAATCATCGAAGCGGTAAAGCCGGCTTTAGAAAGTCCATTCGGCATCACCCGAAGTCAGGTTTTCGTACCCCGTCTGAGCTGCCACCAATTGAGCGGCGTGCTTGGAGGGCCCCGTGCCGGAACCAATGGATTTGCCCTTCAATTCAACCTCGACGGAGAAAATCCGGGCATGATCGGGACCGACTACCTGGACGGTGACGTATTTGGGGATGCCCCAGCCGCGGGCCTGGGCGTATTCCTGCAGGCGAGACTTGGGATCCATTAGCTGGAGTTGGGTCAGATGCTTGTCGGCTGAGGATTCGAGGAAAGGCAGGATGAAATCCCGGGCGACGGGCAGGTCATTGCGCTGGTACAACGCGCCTACAACCGCTTCAAAAACTGCACAAAGCAGGACGCTATTGTTTCTCGCCCCGGTTTGAGCTTCACCCCGCCCCAAGCGCATGGCATCTCCCAGTTTGAGCATGCGCGCAAAATCCGCGAGGGTTTCCGTCCTGACGAGGGATGAACGCAGGCGAGTCATATCGCCTTCAGGCATTTCGGGGAAGCGATTATAAATCCAGGCACCGACGACAAAATCAAGAACGGCATCTCCCAGGAATTCGAGGCGTTCGTTATCAGCAACGATGTCAGCATGCTCGTTGAGGTAGGAACTATGGGTCAGAGCGCGAGTGAGCAGGCGCAGATCTTCGCCAAACGGCAAGTTCAAGCGCCGGCAGAGGTCTGCCGGGTTTTCGGTTTTTTCAACATCCTGGGACGAATTTTTCTTGAACATTTCGCTTACTCCAAAAATGCCGTGTCACAACGGTTTTCGACGATTAAAACCAGGCAGCTTCAGCAATCCGGGATGATTCCATGAAAGTTGATTTTACACGTTTTTCGAAAATATTTCCCTTATTTTAAGTGAACCCGCGGATTGTTTTCCCAAAAAAATGATCAACTCTGAAAAATTTGTCGGGGTATAATTAACTTTTGTTTGCAACATTCTGCTTTTCAATCCCAGGAGTAAAAAATATGGCGCCAGAGGTACCAGAATCAATCAGGTTCTTATTTGAAAAGGAAATTGGACTTGGCGCATGGTCCTGGGGGGACCGGATGGTTTGGAATTACGGCAAGGGTTATACAGACGGAGATGTGGAGGCTGGTTTCAAGATTTTCCTGGCGAACGGTTTGAATTTCGTCGATACAGCAGAAGTGTACGGAAACGGTCGTTCGGAACGGCTGCTGGGTCAGTTTCTGAAACGCGCGGAAACCCCGGTGATTGTGGCCACCAAATTTCTACCATTCCCCTGGCGCGTGACGAAAGGCTCCGTGGTGCGGGCATTAAAACGAAGCCTTGAGCGCCTGGATCTGGAGCGCGTGGATTTATACCAGATCCATTTTCCAAGCCCGCTGATGCCGATTGAAAGAAGCGCGGAAGGGCTGGTGGAAGCTCACCGCATGGGACTGGCAAGAGCTGTGGGTGTATCCAACCACTCGAAAAACCAGATGCAGCGGGTGTACACGGTGCTGGCAAAATACGGCATTCCGCTGGCATCCAACCAGGTGGAATATCACCTGCTGAATCGTTCAATTGAAAAAGATGGGCTGATGGAACGCTGCCGGGAACTTGGAATCCGCATCATTGCCTATTCGCCCCTGGCAATGGGTCTGCTGACGGGGAAATACACGCCGTCCAATCCCCCGCCGGGGTTTCGAGGATCGAAATACGGCAGCCTGCTCAAAGAAATTCACCCATTGACCCAACTGCTGGCTTCGATTGGACAGGACCTGGGCGGTAAAACTGCGGCACAGGTTGCCATCAACTGGTGCATCTGCAAGGGGACGCTGCCCATCCCCGGTGCAAAGAATGCCATCCAGGCGGAAATGAATGCCGGTGCGGTTGGATGGCGGCTGAGTGAAGACCAGGTTCTAGCCCTCGATGAACTCAGCGACCGGATCACTGATTGATTCTGGGCAGCCAAACTATGATGAAGTGAAAGGTTAACATGATATCCAAATTAAGAGAACCCGTGAATGGATTAACCCATTTTTTTGCAGCCGTGGCTTCTGTGATTGGGCTGGTTGCACTCCTGATCATCGGCAGGGAGAACCCCGGCAAAATGGTCAGCCTTGGGATTTACGGAGTAAGCTTGATATTGCTTTTTTCTGCCAGCTCAATTTACCATGCGGTTAAAGCTGGTCCGAAAATCCTTGAAATCCTGCGAAAAATGGATCACTCGGCGATCTATTTGTTGATTGCGGGAACATATACACCGGTTTGCTACAACATGTTCAGCGGCTTCTGGAAGTGGGGGCTGCTGGGAATTATCTGGTCGCTGGCGCTAATCGGGGTGACAGTTAAAATTTTCGTGATCAAGGCACCGCGCTGGACGACAGCGGGGATTTATCTTTTGATGGGATGGCTGATCATCATTGCCCTGAAGGAAATGATCATGACGCTGCCGATGCCTGCCCTGATCCTGCTGGCGACCGGCGGACTGGCTTATACGGTGGGCGCGGTGGTTTATATCACCAAAAAAATGGATTTCGTCCCCGGCAAGTTTGGCTTCCATGAGGTCTGGCATATTTTCGTGATCCTGGGCGCTCTGGCGCATTTTATCGCGATCATCGGATTTATCGCACCAGCCAGTTAAGCGGAGAAGGTTTTCCAACAGCGGGGAAGACCTGTTTTATTTGATCAGTTGATCCTTCAGCCAGGGGTTGGGAGGTTCCCTGCTTCACGCGTTGGAGTTGGAGCTGCCTTCCTCTCATTATTTCAGACCAGGTTCCTGATGACCATTGAAAGCACCCAAGCCATTATCCGGCGCCGTTTTTCGTGCCGGACTTACGCCAAACAGCCAATTCCTGCCGAGAAACTGGCAGCCATTAAATCCTTCCTGGAAACGCTCCCGGCGGGACCTTTTGGCAGTCCTGCGAGGCTGCAATTGGTCGCCGCAACGGCTGAGGACGCGGATGCTCTAAAAAGCCTGGGAACTTATGGTTTTATCCAATCTCCGACTGGTTTTATCGCGGGAATCGCCTCCAAAAACGAAAAGAACCTGGAAGATTTCGGCTATCATTTGGAAGAGGCTGTTTTGTTCTGCACCCAACTGAACCTGGGCTCCTGCTGGCTGGGAGGCACTTTCAGCCGGAGTTCCTTCGCGAGAAAGATCAACGCTTCTGAGAGAGATATTTTGCCGGCGGTGATTTCGATTGGCGAAATGCTGGATCCCGAACAGGCGCGCAGGGGATTAATTCGCCTGCAGGTCAACGCTGACCAGCGCCTGCCGTGGCCGAGGATATTTTTTGATGGCGATTTTAACCACCCGCTTGAGCGCAAGGATGCAGATCGATGGACTGAAGCGTTGGAAATGGTCCGACTTGGACCTTCGGCATCGAACAAGCAGCCCTGGCGCATTTTGAAGAAGGACGGCCGCTGGCATTTTTACCTGGAACGGACGAAAGGATACCGGGGGGATCGCGTCAAAACTTTGCTCAGGATTGTTGATATCCAGCGCCTGGACATGGGGATCGCGATGTGCCATTTTGAAATGAGTGCCAGAGAACTTAACCTGAGCGGATCCTGGAAAATAGAAGAGCCGGAAATAAGCCTACCGAATGAGCTGTTCGAATACACTGTCACCTGGCAGCATTGAAGAGTTTAGATACCTGTCTGCGCCGACAAAAGCCAGCGAGAAACCCAATCGTGCTATAATAGGTGTGGGTTGAAACCCAATTTATTTCGGGGATGCCAGGCTTCGACGGGAGACGCTGGCTCCGAAATGCGAGCCGAGCGGTGCCGACCTCGTAAAATCAGCACAAAAACTCAAGTGCCAACCGCACTTCATACGCCGCTATGCCCCTCGCTGCCTAACAGCAGTAGAGAGTAAACGGCCTGCCTCATTGGAGGCAGCGTTCACCGTTCCCGTTCTCTGTCCGGAGAGCGAGTGGGCGTCAAAAAGGCAGAGTGCCGTACCGCCACATCACTAACGGTGCGAAAGAGGGCTTTCGGGTCTGAGTGATTGGTTGGAGGTGTGTTTTGCCGGTTGAGTACCCTTCAGCGACATCATCAATCGACTACGCTCGTAGATTTTCGGCGGTCGAATCTTTCGGACGCGGGTTCGATTCCCGCCATCTCCACAAAAAAATGCCAGGAAATTCCTGGCATTTTTTGTTTTCCATTATCGCCAAGCTTGAATTCTCCTTTTCCCCCAATTTTCCTCTTTTTTAGAATATTGCTTGTTTTTTTTTCTAATAATTAATGCTAATATGATACGAGTATTGTCCAATTCAATTCGAGGAGATCTTTATATGAAAGCGTATCGTCCATTTTTTGTCATTCTTTCACTTGTACTGATCGTCGGTTTAGCCTGCAGCATAGGCATCAATACGACATCGACGCCAACCCAGGAGGGAAAAAC
Organism: Chloroflexota bacterium; assembly: GCA_021795965.1. GTDB lineage: Bacteria > Chloroflexota > Anaerolineae > Anaerolineales > Villigracilaceae > UBA5195. The sequence goes on along the minus strand of JAJYOU010000024.1, from coordinate 5,586 downwards.
TACCAGCCCAACCGCTGAGCAATCTTCTCCGCAGGCAACGACAGCTCCACAGAGCGCAGAAGGTGCCATCAATAAACTTACCGATGTTGAAAAAGCTGTGGTTCAAATCGTCTCACAGGGTACTTTCATCGATCCGCAAGTGGGCCTGGTTGTAAACGGGGCAGGCAGCGGTTCCGGTTTCATCATCGACCCTTCGGGAATCGCGGTGACGAATAATCACGTTGTAACCGGTTCTGCCCTGCTGACAGTCTATTTGAACGGTGAAAAACACAATGCGCAAATTCTGGGAGCCTCCGAATGCGCCGACCTGGCAGTCATTAAAATTGACGGCGGTCCATACCCTTATCTGCAGTGGTACTCGGGACCCATCCAGACTGGTCTGGAAGTATATGCTGCGGGTTTCCCCCTGGGAGAACCTCAATTCTCGCTGACCAAGGGCATCATCTCCAAGGAAAAGGCTGACGGACAGACGACCTGGAACTCGCTGGATCACGTCCTGATGCATGATGCCACCATCAACCCGGGCAATTCGGGCGGACCACTCATATCCGGGGATGGGAAGGTGATCGGCATCAATTACAGCGCCATCAAATCGGCGAACCAGTATTTCGCCATCGATGAAACGACTGCCCAGCCGGTGATCACACAACTCGAGACAGGTAAGGACATTGAATCGATTGGCATCAACGGCACCGCTGTCCGGTCTGATGACGGCAGCTTCTCAGGTATCTGGGTGGCTTCGGTGAAATCTGGCTCCCCGGCTGATTGGACCGGCATCAAACCAGGAGACATCATCTACCAGATGGAAGGCCTGGTGCTTTCGACCGATGGGACGATGAAGGATTACTGCAGCATCCTGCGCACGCATAAACCTTCAGATACGCTTTCTTTAACAGTCATTCGCTATGCCTCGGGTGAACTGCTCGAAGGGCAGCTCAACGGGCGTGCGCTGACCGTGACGAAGAAATTCAATGTCTCCGGCGGTAACAGCAATAATACAAATAACAATAATAATGCCGCTCCAGGGGCAGCGTATACGGCAGATTTCACGAAGGACATTGGCGATTATGAATCTTTTATCCTGGATGGGAGTACTTCTCAACAAATCCAGGATAAATCCCTGCTGCCATTCGTCAAAAATGGAGCACTGGAATTTAACCTGAACCAGAAGGATAAATACGTTTATACCTATTACAAACCTGCCACGTACAGCGATGTTCGCCTGGACATGACGGCTGAAAACAGGGGCAAAAATAACAACTCGGTCAGCCTATTTTGCCGTTACAGCCCGGACGATGGCTGGTACGAAGCCAACGTCAACAATAATGGCATGCTCTCAATCCTGGCGTACACCATGAGTGACCATTCGTATCATAACGTTTATAACGGCGCTTCCACGCTCATAAAAACCGGAATCAATGCCAACACCTATGCCTTTACGTGTAAAGGCCAGATTTTGACCCTGGAAATCAACGGCAAGGTTGTAAAAGAGATCAAGGATGTGCATTACAACCTGAAGAGCGGGCTGGTGGGTATGAGTGTTTCCTCATACAACGTCCTGCCCATCATCGTGGATATCCAGTCATTTTCAATCAGCCTGCCATAAACTCTCCATCGGATTGATCGAAATTCAACAGGCTGCCCGATGGCAGCCTGTTGTCATTAATTCTATACAGTGTTAACGTATTTCTATTATTCATCGTTTATCCTACAGATTGTAAATTAGACCTGAGGTCTGGCATTCAAAAGAATGTCCGGAGATCAGGATCTAAAAATCTTGGAAATTTGAAATTATTTTAAGGAGAGCGCCATGGGAAAAATCATCGGCATTGACCTGGGGACCACCAACAGTGTTGTTGCGGTTATGGAAGGTGGACAGCCAACTGTCATCACCACAGCAGAAGGTGGACGCCTGTGCCCGTCCGTCGTTGCATTCAACAAGAACGGCGAGCGCATGGTTGGACAGACCGCCAAAAGACAGTCTGTCATTAATTCAGAAAATACAATTTATTCAATCAAACGCTTTATCGGACGCCGGTTCGAAGAGACCGTCACCGAGCGAAAAATGGTGCCGTATACGGTAGTAGAAGGTCCGACGGACGATGTGCGCGTGAAAATACCGGTCACCAACAAGGAATACAGCCCACAGGAAATCAGTGCCATGATCCTGGGCAAGCTTAAGGCTGATGCCGAAGCGTACCTGGGCGAAACCATCACCGAAGCGGTGATCACTGTTCCGGCTTATTTTAATGATACCCAGCGCCAGGCAACCAAGGACGCGGGACGCATCGCAGGTCTGGATGTGAAACGCATCATCAATGAACCGACTGCCTCCGCACTGGCATACGGACTGGATAAGAAATCCAATGAAACCATCCTGGTGTTTGACCTTGGTGGTGGTACGTTTGATGTTTCCATCCTCGAAGTTGGGGACGGGGTCATCGAAGTCAAATCCACCAATGGGGATACCCACCTGGGTGGTGATGACTGGGATCAACGCCTGACCAATTGGGCGGCGGATGAATTCCAAAAGATGGAAGGGATTGACCTACGCAAGGATCGACAGGCGCTGCAACGGCTGCGCGAAGCTGCGGAAAAAGCCAAGATTGAACTCTCGACCATGATGGAAACTGAGATCAACCTGCCTTACATCACGGCTGATGCTTCCGGTCCGAAACACCTGGTGCTGCGCATCACCCGCGCCAAATTTGAACAAATGACGGATGACCTGCTGAAACGCTGTGTCCATCCCTTTGAAAATGCGCTCAAGGATGCCGGTTTTAAAGCCGCGGACTTGAACGAGGTTGTACTGGTGGGTGGTTCGACCCGCATGCCGATGGTATCCGACCTGGTCCGCAAGATGACCGGCAAGGAACCGAACAAATCTGTCAACCCTGACGAAGTAGTTGCAGTTGGTGCAGCCATTCAGGGCGGCGTGCTCGGCGGCGAAGTTCGCGATATTCTCCTGCTGGACGTGACCCCGCTTTCCCTGGGTGTTGAAACCCTGGGCGGCGTCATGACCCGCATGATCGAACGCAACACGACGATCCCGGTCAAGAAAACCGAAACCTATTCGACTGCGGCAGACAACCAGACTGCGGTTGACATCCACATCCTGCAGGGTGAACGCCCCATGGCTGGAGACAACATGTCCCTCGGACGCTTCCGCCTGGATGGAATCCCCCCGGCGCCACGCGGCATGCCGCAAGTGGAAGTGACCTTTGATATTGACGCAAACGGCATTCTGCATGTCACCGCCAAGGATAAAGCCAGCGGCAAGGAACAGAAGATTACCGTGACCGCATCGACCAACCTGAACAAGAGTGAAATTGACCGGATGGTGCAGGAATCTCAGTCGCATGAAGAGGAAGACAAGAAGCGCAAGGAAGTGATTGAAGCGCGCAACGTTGCTGACTCCCTGATTTACCAGGTCGAAAAATCGATGCGCGATTTGGGTGAAAAGATTGACTCCGGCGAACGCGGTGATATCGAAGCCAAAATTAACGATCTCAAGGCTGTACTCAACAGCGATGATGGCAAACGTATCACCAAAGCCAGCGAAGACCTGCAGAAGACTTTCTATGCTTTGAGCGAAAAGCTCTATGGTCCGGGAGGACAACCTCAACCTGAGGCAGAAGGCGGTCCTTCCAGCCCGCCCCCGACGGATGGGGATGTGATTGACGGCGAAGTAAAAAATATTTAGCCTCAATTTTCAATAAACACGGGATGCCCTTTTGAAGATCGAGAGGGCATCCTTTTTTAATATATTACTCATCCAACCTTTTACGGGAGATGTTTTCCGTTTTATAATGAATTTCATGTCAAGATTATCCAGATCTAAAATCAGCCTGATCGCCGGCTTGAGCGTCCTGCTGGTACTGATCGGTTTATACAATATCCCGTGGGTCTACAACCGCGTTTACTGGCGGATTGATGATTTGCGCAACCAGATCATGTTTTACATACAACCGCAATCAGCGGGCGTTTTTGTACCGGTAGGGAATAAAACAGCCACCATCCTGCCTTCACCGCAGGTGATGAGGACAGCGCCCCCGACGCCGACCGTGCCGCTCGCGGCTTCGTCAACCCTCACACCTGCCCAATCTGCAACACCTGCGATGCCTTCGACCCCGCTGCCGGCGCAGGTTTCGCTGCCCGGAGTGATCTACGTTGACCAGCATCACAGGTGGAATTACTGCGGTCCGGCAAACCTGTCGATGGCTTTGAATTTCTGGGGCTGGAAAGGAACCCGGGATGACATCGCCGAGGTAATCAAACCCGGCATCCCCGACCCCAAACTGGATTTCATCCAGAAGGGGAAAACAGACAAAAATGTGATGCCCTACGAGCTGATTAATTTTGTCAACAATAACACACCGTATCACGCTCTGCAGCGCTTCGGCGGGGATATGGATCTGATCAAACGCTTGATCGCGGCGGGCTTCCCGGTGGTGATTGAAAAAGGCTATTATGAGCGGGATTACAACGGCAGAATTGGCTGGATGGGACATTATCTTTTTGTGACCGGCTATGATGATGCCCGCGGCGGATTTATCGTCCAGGATGCCTACCTGGTGCCTGGGAAAAACCTGCTGAGCAAATACACCGATTTCGAAGAGGGTTGGCGGAGCTTCGATTATCTTTTCATGGTCGTTTATCCGACCGCCAAGGAAAATCAAGTCGTCTCGCTGCTGGGCGACTGGAATGACCTCAACCTGGCTAATCAAAAAGCGATGGACAAAGCCAACGAGGATATTAAAACCCAGAAGGGGATTGATCTCTTCTTTGCCTGGTTCAATGCTGGCACCAGCCATGTTCAACTGCTGCAATACCAGGATGCAGCCAACGCTTATGACCAGGCATTCAGTATTTACGCCACTCTTGAGACCAACGACCAGCAGCGACCATACCGGATCATGTGGTACCAGAGCTGGCCTTACTGGGCATATTATTACAGCGGACGCTACCAGGATGTGGTTGACCTGGCAACAACCGCGCTGACTTACCGCGCCAACCCGAATGATTCTTTTCCAATGCTGGAGGAGAGTTTCTACTGGCGGGCGATGGGCGAATTGGGGCTGGGGCAATCCGGCGCCGCCGTCAACGACCTGCAGCAGGCAGTTTATTACAACTCCAGTTTCAGCGCCGCATTACAAAAACTACAAGAAATCGGAGCACCTCTCAAACCCTGATGGTAAAAGTTCTGCACTTTGCCGATGCACACATTGACATGGCTAATTATGGCCGGCACGACCCCGTCAGCGGACTGCCGTTCAGGGTGCTGGATTTCCTGAAATCCCTGGACACGATTGTCGATACAGCCATTCGGGAAGAGGTGGACCTGGTAATTTTTGCAGGCGACGCTTACCGCGACCGGACCCCCGCCCCGACATTTCAACGTGAATGGGGCAAGCGGCTGATGCGCCTTTCGACCGCGAAAATTCCGACCATCATCCTGATCGGCAACCACGACACTTCTCCGACCTTCGGTCGCGCCAATGCCCTGCAGGAATTTGACACCCTGCAGGTGCCCTATTTAAGGGTCATTTCTGAGCCGCAGTTTTTTCCGCCGCTGAGCTGGGGCTG
>JAJYOU010000023.1 GCA_021795965.1 Chloroflexota bacterium | reverse complement strand
GCCAGGCACCTGATCTCCTTGAAGGAAGCGCTGGCGATGCAGGCGATTGGTTTGCTTGGAGAGACTTTGATTTATTTTAACCTCGCCTCCACTCACTCAATCCTGCGTGGATCGATTCTCCGCTTTATCTGGTTTGATAGCGCCGGCCTGGTTTTGCTCTCGCTCGCATTCTTGCTGGTGAGAAAAATAAATGATTTAATGATTCCGGGGGATAAAAGTTAAACCTTCTGATGGATAAGAATTTTTCCTGAGCCTGACCAAAAACTGAAAAGTATTCATTCTTAATCCACTGGTTCCTTGCTGGGGAGCGTATTCATTTCGCTTCTGATTTGGTATGTTTGCTGGAACATGTCCGGAATATTCCCCAGTTACTGATTAAATTTTGATAAGTTTCCTCAAATATATCGTAACCTTTTTAGACGGGAGACGACTAAATATTTATAACCAGTCAATCCAAAATTGGAGGAAAACATGAATCCTAAGAAAGCGCTATTTCTATCCACAGTTTTAACTACTTTTGTTATCGCAATTCTGTTTGGAGTTTACTCAAAAATTACAAAAACAAGTACACAAGTCGCAAGCCTCACGGCTCCGGTCGCATTGGCGGACAATACAGCTGCTTCCGTTGCAGAACAACCAACGAGCGTCCCATCTGCGGCTGCCCCGACCATCGTTACACCTGATCTTGCCGCCAGCCTTGCAGCAAGGGCAATCAATCGTCAGGATGTCTACAGTGTGGAGACTTCATCCTACCTGGGAGTGGATGCTTTTAAAGTGGTCTTTTCTTCGGGGGACGTCGTTTACATTGGTTTGGATCAGCAGGTTTTCGCTACTGAGAAACTCCAGCCAGTGATTGTGACGGTTGCCAATGTTGCACCCGCGCCCGCTCCTAAAAAACATCGTGCTGCCGCGCAAGCGCCTACCACCGGGAGTAGTGGCGGCGGAGAAATTGAACATGAAACCGAATGAATGCATTCTAAACCTACATTCGTTCTGGTATTCCCAACGCACAAAAAAGAAAAGGAAATAATGGATGGCAAAAACACCAAACGGAAAGAAATGGACCGAAATCCAAATGTCGATCGCAGCTATTTCAGTGACTGCCACGCTGGGTTTATGGAATTTATTCTCCATCCCTTCTCAAACGGCAGCACCATCTCAAGCAGAACCAACCTCTGCTCCCACTGATCCGCCCGCCTCCACTGAAACCGCTGCTGCTGATCCGGTTCCAACGACCCTGGCATTCAAACCGATCAAAGTCATTTACGGTGGAACGATCCCTGTTCAACAGCAGGTGATCCAGGTGGCACCCGCAGTTTCAGCCAAAAAAGCCAAGAGTGGTGGAGGCGGCCAGGGTGGGCAGGTTCAGGCTACTCCTCCCCCTCATACGGGGTCCTCCAAATAATGTTATATCGCATTGATTTCAGAGCGATGGGTTGCGGCATGATTGCCATGCTGGATGGTGCTTCGGATGAAGCGTCCGACCTGCTGGCTCAGGTTCCCACCTGGTTTGAAGAGTGGGAAGATATTTTCAGCCGTTTTCGCCCCGGGAGTGAATTAAACCAGTTGAATCTTTCAGCAGGAGTTCCTTTCCAGGTCAGCGAAGCTCTCTGGGACGTTTTTCAGGTTGCACTGGATGCCGAAATCGACAGCAGCGGCCTGGTCAGGGCAACGGTATTAAGTGCTCTCACTTCGGCCGGCTATGACCGGTCATTCGAAAGCATGCCGTCTGAAGTTGTCTTTCGTTCACCCTGGGATATGCCCGCGTCCATGCTGGAAATAGATCACGATTTTATTAATAGAACAATCTGCCTTCCCGCTGGTGTCAACCTGGATTTTGGGGGAATTGCCAAAGGCTGGGCAGCCGAAAAAGCTGCGCAGCGGCTGGCTGTATTGGGTCCAGCCCTGGTCAGCGCAGGCGGTGATATTTCCATCACGGATGTGATGATCTCCGGTAAATTGTGGCCGGTAAGTGTGGATGCACCTTTCACTCAGGATGGCTCAATTACCACGCTTATACTCGCTGGTTGCGGTGTGGCCACCTCCGGTACGGATTACCGCCGCTGGAAAATTGGTGGGAGTTGGGGACATCACATCATTGATCCACGCACCGGATTTTCAGCCGCCACGGATGTTGTGATAGTTACAGTGGTCGCACCAGATGCTGTCCAGGCAGAGATGGCCGCAAAGTCAGCCTTGATCCTGGGGAGCCGAAAAGGTTTGAAGTGGATTGAATCCCACCCTGAGTTTTCCGCGTTATTTGTTCTCGAAACAGGTCAGATCATTCCCAGTAAAAAAATGGAAAAGAATCTATTGAGGTCATTATGAACGAAAAAAATCCCGTGCAGGATTATGAAAGCACCATTGGCATTCAAACATTCGTCCTGATCTTGTTGGGCGTGACGCTTGGGTCACTCGCTGCCATTATTGTCCTGCCCACCTGGGTTCCCAACCTGGAAACATCCCTGGCTGGGGAAAGTCCGAAGGTTTTCTGGTATCTTTCAAGAGGTTCTGCCTTTGTGGCGTTAAGCCTGCTCTGGTTATCCATGGCTCTCGGACTGATGATCTCCAATAAAATGGCGCGGATCTGGCCTGGTGTTCCGGCTTCCTATGCAATCCATGAGTATGTCAGCCTTCTCGGTCTGGTTTTTTCAATTTTTCATGGGTTGATTATTTTGGGTGACCATTATATTCAATTTACCCTGGTCCAGATTCTGATTCCCTTCGCCACGAATGGTTACAGACCATTCATGGTCGGCATGGGTCAACTGGGTTTTTACATCTGGCTTCTGTTAGCGCTCAGTTTTTATATCCGCGACAGGATCGGTCAAAAAACCTGGCGGGTTCTCCACTATGTCAGTTTTGCAATTTACTGCATAGCTTTTTACCATGGTTTCACAAGCGGCACCGATACAAACACTCCCTGGGCTCAAATCTATTACTGGTTTTCTGCCAGCAGTTTGATCTTCCTCCTGATCTACCGCATCATTATCGCCTCCAGCATAAGGGCGGTTAAACAGGGTATTCATCCTTCTGCCACACTTTAGGACCTTACGGAACACAAAACCTTGAAATATTGACCTTACAACCAGCAGGGTAGCGCGAATTTCCCGGTCGGGAATGAACCGGGCTGGCAGGTCGCTGATAACATTCTTGAATGAGTTCTTGAGGATTATGGTATATTATTTTCCAACAGGAAAATGAGATGCCAGAAACAATCCTTGTTGTTGATGACGAACCCTCCCTCCGGGAAACACTCGCGTATAACCTGAAAAAACAGGGCTATACCGTTGAAACTGCCGATAATGGCAGGAGAGCTCTTGAATCTGCGCGGCGAACGCCGCCAGATCTGATCCTGCTGGATGTCATGCTGCCTGAGTTGGACGGGATTGAAGTGTGCCGCACCCTCAGGCATGAAAATTTCCAGGGGTCCATTATCATGCTGACTGCCCGCGATGATGAAATTGACCGCGTGGTGGGTCTTGAAATTGGCTCGGATGATTATGTTACAAAGCCCTTCTCGATGCGCGAGCTGATGGCGAGAGTCAAGGCACAGCTGCGCCGAACTGAAATCATCCGCGAAGAGCTGGAAAAGATCAAAACCAGCCCCCTGCCACAGGATTTAATGGCCTTTGGCAACCTGACAATCAACCGCTCTCGCAGGGAAGTCCTGCTGGATCAGGAGCCTCTCCAGCTCAAACCGCAGGAGTACGATCTCCTGCTCTTTTTTGGAGAACACAAGGGGCAGATGCTGACAAGGGAGTTCATCCTGGAACGTGTCTGGGGCTGGGAATACATCGGGGACAGCCGCACAGTCGATGTGCATGTTCGCTGGCTGCGTCAAAAGGTGGAACATGATTCTTCGAACCCGATCCGGATTGTGACTGTTCGCGGAGGCGGTTATCGTTTTGAAGGATGAATGAATTCTGGGTCACCCTCACGATCCTGCTTGTGCTGGTCATTGGCTGGTTAGCCTGGCGTTATTTCAGGCTGCGCCGCGGACTTAAGGCTTATGCTGAACAGGTTGAGCAAATGGTGAAGGGGGAGCTCGCGCTTTCAGATCTCTCAAGCGATGTGCCCGGATTGGAAGAGCTTTCAGACGCGGTTTACCGTCTGACAAAGTCTGATGCGGAAAAAATCGAAACCGGAAATGCTGAACGAGCCCGCCTGGAAGCCACTCTAACCCAGATGACGGATGGCGTCTTAATTGTTGATTCCCTCGCGAAAATTCAAATGACCAACCCCGCCGCCGAGAAACTTTTTGGCGATGGCACCGGTTTGGTCGGCAAAACCGTCAGCGTGGCTTTGCGCAACCACCAATTGATCGAAACCTGGCGCAGATGCCAGCGTGAACGCCAGGTTCACAGCGAATCAGTTGAGCTGCCAGCCAACCGGAAATTCCTGCAGCTGGTCGCCATTCCAGATGCGCATGCTTCGGGCGAAATCCTCCTGGTGCAGGATTTAACCCGCATCCGGCGGCTCGAAACGGTTCGCAGGGATTTTATCTCCAATGTGTCTCATGAACTGCGCACGCCTTTAGCCTCACTGAAAGCTCTGACGGAAACTCTCCAGGAAGGCGCCCTGGATGACCCCCCAGCCGCCCAGCGATTTTTGGGGCGCATCCAGATCGAAGTGGACGCTTTAACCCAGATGGCTGCGGAATTACTGGAACTTTCCAGGATTGAATCCGGTCAGGTCCCTCTGGACCGCCGCCCAATTTCTCCGGTTGATTTACTCCATTCTGCCGCGGATCGAATGAATTTACAGGCGCAGCGGGCGGGGATTGACCTGCGCGTGACCCATTCTGAATCGATCCCACCCATTAATGCAGATTTTCCCAGGCTGGAACAGGTGCTCGTCAACCTGGTTCATAACGCCATTAAATTCACGCCGCCCGGCGGCAGCGTGACCCTGGATGTGACGCAGGATGATCACCAGGTTCATTTTTCGATTGAAGACACCGGCATTGGCATCCCTGCGGATGATTTGTCCAGGATCTTCGAACGTTTCTACCGGGTGGATCGTTCCCGCAGCGGGGGCGGAACGGGGCTGGGGCTTTCAATCGCCAGGCATTTGGTCGAGTCGCATGACGGTAAAATTTGGGCGGAAAGCCGCGAAGGGGAAGGCAGCACCTTCCATTTCACCATTCCCATTCTGAATTATTAATTAAATAGGATAATTTAACTCCAGATTGTTAGATTTTGGTTCCAATTCTGGTAAACTATGCTTGTTGGATGATAAGTAACTTACTGGTTGAGGAGATTGACCATGGAATCAACACCGACTTTATGGGCGGAAGTGGATGAACAAGGGCGCCTGATCGTACCCCCTGAATACACCAAGCAGTTTGGCTTGAACCCGGGTGCCAAAATGCGCCTGGAACCCAACGGTCACGGTCTAAAAATACACCGTCCGGTTACCCAGCTCACAAAAATTTATATCGAACCCACCGTTGACTGCAACCTGAATTGCATCACCTGTTTTCGAAATGCCTGGGACCAGCCGATTGGGCGAATGACCAGCGAAACCTTCGACTCTGTTCTGCAAGGGTTGAAACTCATGGATACCATCCCGGATGTTTATTTTGGCGGGATCGGTGAACCGCTCTTTCATGTCCAGACCATGGATTGGATTCGCCAGGTCAAAGCCCTGGGTACGCGGGTCGAGCTGATCACCAACGGCACCACTCTCGTGGAAAAAAAAGCGCGGGAATTGCTCGAAACGGGCTTGGACATGCTCTGGGTTTCGCTGGACGGCGCGACCCCTGAAAGTTATGCAGATGTGCGCCTGGGCGCAGAGCTGCCCCGGGTGGTGGAAAACATTCGTCGTTTTGCGGGAATGCGCAAGGGAGGTCATTACCCCCGCCCTGAAATTGGGATTGCGTATGTCGCGATGCAGAGCAACATCCAGGAATTACCCGAAGTCATCCGGCTTGGAAAATCCATGGGTGCCAGGCATTTTTCGGTCAGCAATCTTCAACCTGCCACAACCGAAATGATGGACGAACGGCTTTACACCCGCACCATGTCCAACATTGCCTTCCTGCCTTCAAACACAAATCCCTATCTCAGCCTGCCCAAGATGGACTTTAACGAAGTCACCCGCGATGCTCTTTTCAGCGCTTTTAACAGCGGCTGTAATGTCAGCTTTGCGGGCAATAACTGGGGAGGTGCAAACGACGTCTGTAATTTTATCGAGAGCGGAACTTTATCAATTGCCTGGAATGGAGATGTCAGTCCCTGCTGGCCTTTGATGCATAATCACACCAGTTTCCTGCACAACAAACCACGCCGGGTCAATAAACATGTCATCGGAAATGTAAAAGACCGGATCCTCCAGGAACTCTGGCTCGACCCGGCTTACGTTGAATACCGCGAAAAAGTACAGCGCTTCGCTTTTGCCCCGTGCACGTTTTGTGGAGGCTGCGATCTGAGCGAAGCAAACCAGGAGGATTGCCTGGGCAACGAATCTCCAGCCTGCGGTGGCTGCCTCTGGGCTCAGGGAATCATCCAATGCCCATGATCAAAAGATCCTGGATTCGTTCAGGCGGCAGTCCCTTTTTTGACAGGGAAACCGGAACGTTCCCAGACATTCATGCCCCCGTTTAAATTAATCACCTTGTAACCGTTGCCCATCAGGAGGGAAGTCGCTGAATGGCTCCGGCTGCCGGTTGCACAGACACAGACTATTTCTTTATCCAGGGGGAGTTCTTTCATTTTCTTTTTCAACTCACCCAGCGGGATCAATTTTGCCCCGAGGATGTGTCCGGCGCGATATTCAACAGCTTCCCTGACATCCAAAATCAGGGGACGCTTGGAACCTTTGGTTTTTTCAAACAAATCCTTTGCACTCAGGGAAGGCAGTGGAGGACCAAAAAAACGGGACAGGAAACTTGTCATTAATTTTCTCCGATTAAAGTATCCTGCTATAGATGAATCCATTGGGGTAAAGTTGCATTTGATGTAAACTAATAATAACCATGACATGTTTTGAAACTTTTTTCTCCGGGAAACATCTAATTATTTAAATCAACCTATTCCAAATCGCCATCAGGAGGCTCACATGAAAGTTAATGAATCAAATACTGACCGAATTATCCGCGTTGTAGTCGGAGTCGTTTTCCTCTATCTAGGTTTCAGCGGTTTTATGACCGGTTGGCTGGCAATTGTTGTCGGTCTGGTCGGTCTGCTGCTCCTGGTTACCGGCGCTCTCGGTTTTTGCCCGCTTTATGCGTTGCTCAAGATGAGTACCAACAAAAAATAAGCCAGGGTTTTAATCAAAAAGAGGATGCGATCCATTCAGATCGCATCCTCTTTTTGATTTTATTTTCGAGACGTTCCAAATCACTTTCAAAGCTTGGCCAAAGAGAATCAGGGCTGCTGCTTTCCCTGCAGCCAGGTCCTTAGGGCGGTAATGTCGAATGTATCGCTTTCCAAATCTTTGAGGGCGGTCGTCCCTGGGGTATCGGCAGGCAGGTTGAAACCTGCAAGAATCTCAGCAACCGGGATATCGAAGGTTGTGGAAACCTGCTCGAGCGTCATCCAACCTTTAATGGTGTTCACATCTGTTTTGGAAGGCTCAATCGCCTTTCCAGAAACGTCCACCTTTCCAGAAGTAGACCAAATTCCTGCGCCTTGAAAACCGAGTATGATGCCCAAAAAAACAACTACCACCAGGGTACCGTAAACAAAGGGGTTGATTTTCATTTTGAGTGATCCTTTTTTCTATTTGACCGGGAAACCGATTTGAACTGAGAGTGCCCCTTCCCTGGGGCAGTCATCCACGCAGACCAGGCAGCTGTTGCAATCCGGGCTCGTGATCTTCGTGGCAGTATGAACATCCAAACCCATCGGGCAGGCTTTGGTGCAAATTTTACAGTTCGTGCAGGCGTCAGCATTTCTCTGGATCTGAACGGGGCTGAATTTGCCCAGCAGACCGCTTGCGGCACCCAGTGGACAAAAATAACGACACCATGGGCGCTCGATGAAGAGTGAGGCGACCAGCGTGACAGCCAGGACCACAATTCCCGGGGTGAAAGTCCATTCTGTGATGTTGATCAAGGCCGACCAGGGGTCGTAATCTTTAAAAACCATCACGCCGTAAATTGCCGCTCCCGTCACTGCCCAAACCAGGACAACGTATTTTGCATAGCGCAAATATTTATCCAGAAAATTCCAGGCTGGCTGACCGCGCTGATTTAAGGTGCGAAAGAAGCGGCGGATTGGCACATAACGCTTTTCCAGCCTGCGGGTCAAGCCGCGCAGAAGATCCTGGATGAACCCCAGGGGGCAGATCCAGCCGCAGAAGGCGGAACGCAGCAGCAATGCCGTGATCAATACCGCAGCGGCAATCACGAGGTTCGAGAGATGCGTATGCGGTACATAAGCGCCGGCACTGGTCAGGTACTTGTAAAGCGTTTCCAAACCGCCAAACGGACAGAAAGCTTCAGCCGAAGCGGTCAGGTTGGTTGAACTTTCACCCCCCGCAAAATGGATTACCGCGATGATCAAGATGAATGTTGCGAAAGATATTTGAACCAACCGTCGTAAGGTGGTATGAGTCAGCTTTTTTTTATAGTTGCTCTTAACCCTGCTGGAAATTGTGTTGATGGACACGTTTCACTCCTGATATTAGATTTTTCTAATCTTAATAATCAGATGTCAAATGAACTTAAAGGGATTATAAAGATTCTATAAAGCCTTTTTGCCAGCTTCCAGGTTTGGAAATAATCATTTTGAGCAACCTTTCCCAGAGTTATTCATCTACGTAACCAGGTAATACTCACGATTATGGAGAAAATAAATGAATGAATTAGGTTTTCGCATTAATTTAAAAATGTCTCATCAGGCTGCGATCGAAAAAGTCACCGCGGCATTGAAGACTGAAGGTTTTGGCGTGTTGACGAGCATTGATGCCCAGGAAACGATGAAGCAAAAATTGAATGTTGATTTTCGTCCCTACACCATCCTGGGCGCCTGCAATCCTCCCCTGGCACACCAGGCGCTGACAGCCAACCCGGAAATCGGGCTGCTTTTACCCTGTAATGTGATCGTCTATCAAGAAGGGGAGGGGACGGTCGTCCAGATCATCGATCCACAATCCATGACTCAATTTTTCCATGACCCCGAGATTGAATCGGTGGCAGCTCAAGCTCGGACTCGTTTACTGCGCGTAGTCGAAACCCTGCGCAAGTAGACTGCGGATCATTTTAACCAGGCCTGACAGGTGCCGTTTCTACCTGGAGGGTCTGGTTCACATTTAACCTGATCCCTCACGCTGCACGGAAATACATTTGAGAATTATCTCAATCCCCCTGCCAGGCAAAATTGGACTGCAAAAAATTTTTTTTACCTGACCCTGCTGATCTGGGATCGACCGGGTTTAATTCCCTTTACCGAATCTTTATATTTCCTTTTCATTCCTGATATTTTTATTGGGTATAAAGAAGCAACACTCTTTCCTTCAGCGGTTAATTCAGGCTTGAACAAAATCGACATTACTGGCAGGAACCCTTCGAGCTTGCAGCCTGGTTTTCGGATAAGGATTGCAGGACCCGCGGCGGGTATTTGGAACCGAATTGGCAGGCAGGAAACGCGAGATATAATGAAATCATGAATAAAATTTTGATCGTTGATGACGAACCCAGCATTATTAATTTGGTCAGCGCTTATCTCAAGCCTGAAGGATATGAAGTATTTACTGCTTCAGATGGTCTGACCGGTCTGAAAGCAGCCCGTTCCTTCAAGCCTGATCTGATCATCCTCGACATCATGCTACCCGGCATGGATGGAATTGAACTCTTATCCCGCCTGCGTCGCGAATCAGATGTCTACGTGATCCTGCTGACAGCCCGCACGGAAGAAACCGATAAAATTGTTGGTCTGACCGTCGGTGCCGATGATTATGTGGCGAAGCCTTTCAGCCCGCGCGAGCTGGTGGCGCGCATCAAAGCCGCTTTCCGGCGCCTGAATGCCCCGGCAGCGACTGAAAATGAAATCCTTTCCTTTAAGCGCGTCCTGATTGATCCGGGCGCCCGCGTTGTCAAGGTGGATGATGCTCCCGTCGAACTGACCGCCCTCGAATTTGACCTTCTTAAGGCGTTGGCTGAAAACCATGGGCGGGTCCTGACCCGGGAACAATTACTCGAAAAAATTTGGGACAGCAGCTACTTTGGCGAAATCCGGGTCGTGGATGTTCACCTCGGGCATGTCCGCCAAAAATTGGGCGTGGAAGGTCTGATCACCACTGTTCGCGGAGTGGGTTACCGCTTCGAAGATGAAATCAACTGAGCAGAAAGAAAAAAATGAGATCCATTCGCTCAAAATTATTGTTCTCCTACCTGGTCATCCTGATCATCGGCGCAGTGGTGATGGTCGCCGCGGTGTACTTCACTGCCCCGATGGCTTATACCAGCCATATGGGCGGTGGACCTGGTTTTGATCCGCTCGGCGGAGGCATGGGAACCATGATGGGTCAGGGTTTGCAGCGTGGAAACTTGCAGTTTATGAATTTTCGTGCGGGTGTTTTCGAAGCTCTCGGCTACGCTGCCTTGGCAGCTGCCCTGGCAGCGGTGGCAGTCGGCTATTTTTTCAGCCGACGTATCGTCTCACCTTTGCAGGAAGTGATGCAAGCCAGCAAGCGAATTTCAGATGGACATTACGATGAGCGCGTTCAAACCCGCGGGAATGATGAAATGACGCAGCTTGCGGACCATTTCAACCAGATGGCGGAAAAACTTGAACTGACCGAGTCGATGCGCCGCCGCCTGATTGGGGATGTGTCCCACGAATTGAGGACTCCTTTGACCGCGATCAAAGGATCCATGGAAGGGCTGATCGATGGTGTCCTGCCATCAAACAAAGAGACCTTTGAGCAAATTTACCAGGAAGCCGGAAGGCTGAACCGCCTGGTGGACGACCTGCAGGAAATCAGCCGGGTTGAAGCCGGGGCTTACCAGCTGGATATTCAGCCCGTTAATGTCTCTGCCTTGGTCCAAACCGTGGCAAAGAGGCTCAGTTATTCCTTCAGCGATAAAAATATTTCCCTCACGCTCGACCTGCCCGCAAACCTGCCGGCAGTCCTGGCGGATGAGGATCGCGTCATCCAAATTCTGACCAATCTGACCGCCAATGCGCTGCAAAACACGCCTGCCTCAGGCTCGGTCACGATCTTTGCCCGTCCCGAAAACCATTTTGTCCGCTTTGGGGTCCACGATACCGGCATCGGAATTCCCGCCGAGCATCTTTCGCTGATCTTCGATCGTTTTTACCGGGTGGATAAATCCCGTTCACGCCAGGCGGGCGGCGGCAGCGGCATCGGTCTGACGATTGCGCGGCACCTGGTGGAGGCGCATGGCGGCAGGATTTGGGCTGAAAGCGCCGGACCTGGTCAGGGTTCCACCTTCCAATTTACCCTGCCTGCGGCTTAAATTCCACTGCTTGCATGAATTGAACCCTGGGGGCAAAACCACATTTTACTTCAGCTTGAAGCTTATAAAACCAGCTTTATCAATTGATTTAATTCCTCCAATTTCATCTCTCCACTGCCAAATTATTCATGAATCGGGGGATTTTCCTCTTCATGCTGCTTTCCAGTTGACTTTTTTCCTGAAATTCATTAAACTAAATTCGACTATTCAAACCGGAATTCAGGAGGAACCATGTCTTCCCAATATCAGCTCGTAATGCAAACCGGTCCCACCCCGGGGAAAATTTTCCCGCTTGAGCAGGATGTCATCACCATTGGGCGCGAGGCAGATAACGCCATCGTGGTCAACGATGCCGAAGTTTCCCGCAAGCATGTTCAATTCGTTTTCCAGGACGGGAAATTTACCATCACCGATCTCGGTTCCACCAACGGGACTTTTGTCAATGGACAGCGGTTGGTTGGGCAGCGGGTTCTTGAGCCGGGTGAGTTCATTTCCCTCGGCGAGCAGATCAGCTTCCTGTTTGAAGCGGCGCTGGTTGTTGATCCAAATGCCACCATGCTGTCAAGCCAACCGCCTGCCTTTCCGCCCATGCCGGCAACTGCCACCCCAGTTCCCCCGGCTCCCATTCCGGCGAAACCAGTTTCCCAACCGGTTCCACCGCCTCCACCTGCACTCAACAAGCCGGTTCCAGCTCCTGCGCCGCGCCCTGCAAATGTCAAACCTGCTCCGGCAGCGCCTCCAAAAAACCGCAAGATTTTAATCCTGATCGTGGTGCTCCTGGTGCTTTGCCTGTTGTGCATCTGCCTTGCAGTTTCGCTCTTTTATGTTGATTCGCTCGGGTTTGCCCAGGGCTGGTGCAAATATTTACCGTTCCTGCCTTACGGCACTCCCTGCCCGTAAATCCCCCAGTCGCCGGGAGCCTAATTCTGTAGCATGTGTGCAGAATATCACGGCGAAGATGGTTCCAGAATTTTGACTGGTCCCAGAAAGGCTTCCTGAAAAAGGGAGCCTTTCTTTATTTCCAGCCAATCCCGCAGATCCAGCAGCCGGTTGACCAGCAGGATGTACCGTCCGGCTGAGTCATAATTTGCTTTTCGCAGTTCAATATCACCGTTCACCAGCAATTTCTCCAGCGTACGGTTCCAGATGGAGTCTGGATGCCTCAAAAAATCTGCCACAATATTTTCCTGGCGCATGACCGCCACATCTGGCAACCAGGTGGTTAAAAAGTAAGCGGATGGGTCCATTTCCTTTTCATAGCGCCTGACGGTGTCATAGAAGGAAATGGTCAGACTGACATCTCTGCGGGTCAATTCGCTGACTTCCTGGCGGCGCAAATAATCCAAAAAATTTTGCTCAACCTGGTCCAGCGTCAGACCATAATGCCGCTGCAGGGCTTGATCGATGGCATCTGCATCCGAGTTGGATTTGTCTGGCTGGATGTCGCGGTAGAAGGCGCTGAACTTGTCCCAGCCCTGGTTTGCGACGAGATAGCCAATGAATGCGGCAGATTCCGCGTAACCCGCCTCGTGCTGGGAATTGTAAAAGGAATCCGCCAGTTTTCGCAACGGAACATAATCTCCCAGTTGGAGCAGGGCAGCCGCCCGCGGCAGGATGGGCTCAATTTTAAAATGACCATCACTCAGGTAGACTGCCAGACCTTCCTGCAGGATGGATGGGCGAAAGCCCCCGACCTGGCTGTCCAACCAGTGAACCAGTTCGTGGTGGCTGACCTGGGCGCTGGTGCTGCCGGCATAATTCTGGCGCAGATAGGAAATATAGATCCCATCCGAGGTAAACCCGCCCTGCCCGAGCGTGCGCGGTAGAAATGTAACCGGGATGGGAGCCTTGAATTTAACGCCCAGGCGCCGCTCCACATCCGCCGCCTGACTGTCCAGCATTTTCTTGAGAGTTTCCAGATCCGTTTCAGCGTCGGTCCCGCTGATGTAATGGAGGATGCAGCAGTTGGAGGAAGCAGTTGCCCAGTGTGCTCCCGGTTCCGGGGCGGGGACCTGGTTTGCCGGGTGCAGAATGTAGATTTCTTCCCAGGTATATTTTTCCGGCAGGAGGGTAAATTGGAGGGTGTATTTGCCCGGAGTCAACCCCCGCGTGTCCCAAACCCAGTAAAAGGTTGCCTGGTTTCGACCTCCCATGCCGTAACCGGCAAAATTTTCCTGCCCCAGGATTTTTCCGGCAAAACTGACCTCGAGAGAATCCTGCTCCGGCAGGGTTTCTGCCGGGCTGTAGACTTCAAAGCTGACCCGGTCGCCGGCATAGAGCGCCCCATCCGGATGGGTCAGCACATTAAATACCGCAGCGTCCGGTTGCGGGGCAGCCGCCTGCGGAGCTAAATTTGAGCAGGCAGCCAGCAGGAGCAGGAAAATGATGATTTTGCGCATGGGATGGGACCTGGCGTTGAGCATAGTTTTATTTTAACCCCGGCTGGTGCTGAAAAAATCCGGAAAAACCGCAGCCATCACCGATGATCGCTGCCTTGATAAAACGAAAAATTCCCACGCGGCTGTGTTCATCCTGGATAAAAAAGAGGTATAAATAAATGGAAGCATCGCTCCGAAATTTTCCGATGAGGTTATGATGGATGGGTTAAATGGCTCCCCTAGATGGAGTTCGACCACCAAGCTGATTGTCAGCCTGGCATTCCTGGTGATTGCCGCCGGGCTTTTGATTAAATTCCAGCGGCTCATTCCACCGCTGATGATGATGATTTTAATGGCTTATCTCATCAACCCGGTCGCCGATTTAGCCTCCAGGAAACTGCATATTGGCTGGAAAATCTCCGTCAGCCTGATTTATTTTCTCCTGCTGGTGCTCCTGCTGGGTCTGTTGACGCTGGGCGGGGTCGGCCTGGTGGGGCAGGTGGAAGGTCTGATCGGGGGGATTCAAAATTACATTCAAAATTTGCCGGCGCTTTTGGGGGATCTTTCCACCAAAAAGTTTTACCTGGGACCGATGCTGCTGGATTTTAGCAAACTGGACATGGTTTCTCTCGGTCAGCAGGTTCTGGGCACGATTGAACCCGTCCTCAGCCAGACCGGCGGCATGCTCGGATCTTTTGCCAGCGGGGCGGCTAATTTTTTCGGCTGGACATTTTTCGTCCTGCTGGTCTCTTATTTCATCTTGATGGAAAGCGACGGTCTCTGGCGCGGAATCCTTCAGTTCAATATCCCGGGTTACCAACCCGATCTTGAGAAAATGGGGATTCATCTCTCGCGCATCTGGAATTCTTTCCTGCGCGGTCAGCTCCTGGTGATGGCTTTATCCATGATCATCTACTCGATCGTCCTGAATTTGCTGGGTGTCAGCTACGCCTTTGGTTTGGCAATCATGGCTGGGTTTGCTCGCTTCATTCCCTATGCCGGTTCATTTGTCGTCTGGACTACTCTTGCCCTGGTTTCTTATTTCCAGACCTATAAACTTTTCGGCTTGCGCTCCTGGGTTTACGTGGTGTTGGTGGTTTTTATTGCCTGGCTGATTGATTTCATTACGGATAATATCATCATGCCGCGCATCATGGCATCAGCGCTCAAAGTCCACCCGGCGGCGGTCCTGGTTGCCGCGATCATCAGTCTCGACCTGCTTGGGATCCTCGGGGTCATTATTGCCGCGCCCATGCTCGCCAGTTTAATGCTGGTCTGGCGTTATTTTTCACGGAAACTCTTCGACCTGGATCCGTGGGGCGGGTTGGACGAGATCCCGCGCACGGTTCCAATCTCGCAGCAATTAATGGATTGGATCACGCCTTTGCTCGCAAAATTAAAGAAGAAGAGTGTGATGGAAAAATGAACGCTCGTGCTATAATTTAAAAAATTATTTCAGGAGATTAAATATGCCCAAGAACAACGAACCAATGACCGATACACTGGCTGAGACCGAAAACTACCTGGTCTGGAAAGCCGAAGAACCCGATGGTGAAACCACCTATCATGTCGAACTTGGAAACGTGACCGTTCACTTTTTCAAGGAAGAATGGGATGAGTTTATTGAATTAGTGAAATCCCTGGAATAATCCACTCAACGAGGCTTGGGGGCAGGTTCAAACCTGCCCCTTTTTTGCATGAAAAAATCCATCGCAGATGTTCCAGGCATTGAGGTCGGTCAGGCGCAGGATTCAAGCGCGCTGACCGGGGTCAGTGTCATTATTTGTCGCAGGGGGGCGGTTGCGGGGGTGGATCAGCGCGGCGGGGCTCCCGGCACGCGCGAGACCGACCTTTTAAATCCGATTAACCTGGTTGAGAAAATCCATGCTGTTGTGCTGGCAGGAGGTTCCGCCTTCGGGCTGGATGCCGCCAGCGGCGTCATGAAATACCTCGAGGAACAAAAAATAGGTTTTGATGTGCGGGTGACGCGGGTCCCAATCGTGCCGGCAGCGGTCCTGTTTGACCTGAACCTGGGGAGTGCAATCATCCGCCCGACTGCGGAAATGGGTTACCAGGCTGCCAGCACTGCCTCCAGCGCTGCTCCTGCTGCGGGAAATTTTGGTGCGGGATGCGGGGCTTCAGTCGGCAAGCTGCTCGGCAATGCGAGCGCGATGAAATCGGGCATCGGCAGCGCTTCGATGGACATCGGCGGCGGGATCATTGTCGGCGCGCTGGCTGCGGTCAATGCCTTCGGCGATGTGATCGACCCAGCCACGAATCAAATTATCGCTGGCGCCCGCTCCACCAGCCTGGGTCCGCTCAGGCTGGGTTCTTCGGCTTATTTTGCGGATACGCTCGCCAGCCTGAAAACCGTCCCGGGGCGCCTGGCGGAGGGATTTTCCGCCCATTCCAATACCGTGATTGGCGTGGTTGCCACCAATGCGAAATTCACAAAGGCGGAAGCCAGCAAAATGGCGCAGATGGCGCAGGACGGTCTGGCGCGGGTCATTCGACCGGCGCATACCATGCTGGACGGCGATACAATTTTTGCGATGGCAACTGGTCAGAAAAAAGCGGATGTCAGCCTGGTGGGCGCGTTTGCCGCCGAGGTTTTTGCTGCCGCCTGTTTGAACGCGGTCCGCATGGCGGGCAGCGCGGGTGGTTTGCCCGGTCTGGCTGACGAAACTCGCTAACCTTTACGGTTCATCCCGGCAGCTGGAGGAGCCATCTCCCCCGGTTGTTTTTTATTTAACCAGGGTGGTCCTCCACATTCGCCGGCTGTTTGAGGTTTGTCATGAGCCAGCGCGGATCGATTCACCTGATCCCTTCCTTTGAAGGCTGTCCTTCAAAAGCCGAAGGTTTTCGCAGGCTCCTCTTCCGGCTGTTTGACCTTTATTAATCATGCTGCTCCTGCAGTTGCCAAACACGCGGATTGGTTTTATATTCGATGGACTGCTTCCTCTTTGCACAAGCCGGGGCAGCCAGGAGGTTTCACAATGCATTCCAGCAGTTGGTCTGCTTATGTCCGCTCGGGGGATGGCAAACCCGCCAAGGTCACCCGTGAATTATTAATGCGCGTCCTTTCGTATGCCCGTCCTTACTGGTCGCACCTGGGCGGCATGCTCGTCCTGATTTTGATCAGCACGGGTCTCTCCCTCATTTCCCCCCTCATTTTCAGGAACCTGATCGACGTGGTTTTGCCCGCCAAGGACCTGCATGGTTTGCTGCTCTTTTCGCTGGCGCTGCTGGTCATCCCGCTCCTGAACGGTTTGGCGGGAGTGATTCAGCGCCGCCTGAACGCAACCGTCGGTGAAGGCGTCATTTTTGACCTGCGGGTGGCATTGTTTTCCAAGCTACAGCGCATGAGCCTGCGTTTCTTCACCAATACAAAAATCGGCGAACTGATGAGTCGCCTGAACAATGACGTGGTGGGTGCCCAGAATGCCATCAGCAACACCATCGTCAACATTTTTACCAATTTCATCCAGGCAGCAGCCATCCTCGGCGTGATGCTGACCCTGCAGTGGCAGCTGACCATCGTCAGCGTGCTGATCCTGCCGCTTTTCATCATAGCCGCCCGCCAGCTGGGTGAACGCCTGCGTGGCATTGCCCACCGTGCCCTGGATTACAATGCCCAGATGAACGCCCACATGAACGAGACACTCAACATTGGCGGGGTGCTCCTGGTAAAACTTTTCGGTCGCACCCGCGAGGAAGAGGGGCGTTTTCAGGAGCGCGCTGCCAGCGTGCGGGATGTTGGAGTTGAGCGCGCGGTCATCGGCGCGGCATTTTTCGTCATGATCGGACTGGTGAGCGCGGTCGGGACGGCACTGGTCTATGGTCTCGGCGGGTATTTTGTGATCCAGGGCGCCTTTTCCATCGGCACCATCGTCGCATTTGGTTCCTACCTCGGGCAGCTCTATGCTGCGCTGCAAGGGCTGGCAGGCGCCCCGGTGGATTTCAGCACCTCCATGGTCAGCTTCGAACGGGTTTTCGAGATCATCGACCTGCCGCTGGATATCCCTGAGAAAAAAGATGCGTTCGTGTTGAATGAAGTCGAGGGGATATTGGAGTTTGAAAATGTATCCTTCAATTACAGCCTGGATGACACGAAACTGCTCAAGGACGTCAGGCGTTACGGCAAACTCGAGGATGTCGGCGCAGTTTTGAGCGGCTCGAGCGAACCGCAAAAGAACCCGGCAACGGCTGACGGGAAAAACCGTCCTGAGCAGGAATCCGAAAGCGCAACGGAGGAAGCGGAGACCATTTCGCAGGCGCGCGAGGAAGCCCTCTCGGATATTTCATTTCGTGTTGAACCCGGGCAGTTGATCGCCCTGGTGGGACCTTCCGGCGCGGGGAAAACCACCATGACTTACCTGATCCCGCGTCTTTATGACCCCACCTCCGGCGTGATCCGCATCGATGGTCATGATTTGCGGGATGTCAACCTGACCTCGCTTTCAAACCAGATCGGCATGGTGACCCAGGAGACTTACCTTTTCCACGATACCATCCTGACCAACATCAGCTATGCCCGACCTCATGCCAGCCAGGCGGAAGTGGAAGCCGCCGCCCGCGCAGCCAACATCCACGATTTTGTGATGGAATTGCCCGGAGGTTACGCCACCGTGGTTGGGGAGCGCGGCTACCGCTTGAGCGGGGGGGAGAGGCAGCGGATTGCCCTGGCTCGCGTCATCCTCAAGAATCCGCGCATCCTGGTCCTGGATGAAGCCACCAGCAGCCTCGACAGCGAGTCCGAAGCCCTGATCCAGCAGGCGCTCAAGCGCGTCATGCTCGGGCGGACTTCGATCGTGATTGCTCACCGCTTGAGCACCATCCTCTCTGCGAATTTGATCCTGGTCATGGACCGTGGTCGCATCATCGAGCGCGGCACTCACAGCCAGCTGCTGGCAAAGGGAGGTCTTTATACCCAGCTCTACGAAACCCAATTTAAAAAACTGGATGCATGAAAAAACTGCCTGGAGTTTCTCCAGGCAGTTTTTGTAAAGCTTAACCTTGCCGGCTGGTTACGGAAGCAGGTAGTAAATCACCAGGGCAGGTTTGTTGCCGCTGAGCAGGCTGTCACCAGAGAAGAAATTGATGGTGTCTGACACAGCATTTGTATCCTGCATAGTGAAATGCAGGCGCAGCTGGGTCAGCCCGGTCAGGTTGACATTGCCGAACCCGCTCCAGAGACGAGCCACGTTGTAGCCACCGACAGGGCTGGCGCCGACGGTTCCAACGTTCATATTGCTGGCGGCAGCTTCGAAGTCATTCGGTTCCAAAGCGCTGGAAAGACCGAAATAGGGTTTTCTCAGGTCAACCTTGAGAGCGCCGTGCGTGGTGAAGGGATTGGTTCCGGTGATCGAGGCTTTCTTCAAGTAAAGCGCAATTGCACGAACAGAAGCATTATCCGGCAGGCTGGCAGTATTGAAGGAAAGAACGGAACGAAATTCGCGGTTATAGTTATCGTCGCCAACAGTCAGGTTTCCAGCGGTGCTGGCGTACCCGCCAACGTTGCTGGTGGGGGTCGATTCGCGCAACAAACCGTCCTGGGATCCAACTGAATAGAACTTGGCGCTGGCATAAGTCACGCTCCAGTTGAAGTAAGCTGGAGTTGGGTCTGGCTGACCCAGGTCGTCGATGGCGCGCACCTCGAAATGATGCTTGCCCAAGCCCAGTCCGGTGTAGACCTTCGGGCTGGTGCAGGCGCTGAAGGCAGCTCCATCCAGGGCACATTCAAACGAGGCAACTGTCCCGTTATCGGTGCCAGCGAAGCTGAAGCTCGCGCTTGTGCTGTGGCTGACTAAAGCCGGACTGGCGGTGATGCTTGTCTCAGGGCTGCCGTCGCAGGTTCCAAAGTGGAAGGTGCCGATCCGGGTGTACCAGTCGGCGGCTGAGGTGCCGCGCAGGTATTCATTGGTGTACCAGAACTGGCAGCCGTCCGGACCGACGTCCATCAAGCTGTAATCTCCCCAGCGGTGTCCTGTGCCGGTTTGGGAACCAAAACCATTCCACATGGCATATTCGCCCAAACCCATGAGACCAGTTGGGTCGCCAGCCTGCCTGCCCACGTAAGAGATCGAGGGATACATGGTGGCGCTGCTCGTACTGAAGCCGAGCGAGATGTTGCTGTCCTTATCAATGGCAATGCTGCCCATCCAGCGGCTGACGCCATCCGCGGGAGCGTAATCACCCTGCTGGGCAACGGTGAAACCGCTACCGCTGTCGCGCAGCTCGTACCAGCGGATGCCCGCCACGCCGGGGTAAACTCCGGGGGTGGCATTGATGGTGTGGTTCAGTACCAGCGAGTTGTGGTCACTGAACTGGCGGTACTGCAGGCGGTACATCAGGCGGTCGGAAATGGCGTCGAGTTTGACCGTGGTGTCCTTCTGAGGAATGCAGTTGCGGGAGTAATTAAAGCAGACCATGGAGTCAAATGAATTGACCGGCAGGTTGGTGACTGGGGTGAAGGTGGCGCTGCCGGCTGCCCAATCGGTCGACATTTGCCAGATTTGGAGTTGGTCAGGTGAATAACCCCAGGCATCATCATCGAACTCCATGAAGTAGTTGGGAGTGCCGTAGGCTGGCATGGCGCCCTCAACATCCGTTGGCAGCATGCCGCCCAGGACGCACTCAGGTTGCGTGCCATCTAAACATTGCAGTGCGGTGTCAATGTAGATGATCCGGGCAGCCGGGTCGCCGGCCAGCATCTTGTCGCGCTCGAATACAGCCACGCCCTGACCAGCCCAGGAATTAGCCAAATAAAACTGGTTGGTGGACATGTAATAACCGTCAGACCAGACCCCAAAATGGGGGTAATCGTTCATGTTGGTTGCACTGGTCTCGAACTGGTAGAGGTAGAAACCATCCAGGGGGTTGGCGGTCTTGGAGACAGCCATGCACTCGTAGTAAGGTCCGCCGTAATTGTTTAAGGAAATCAGGAACTGGGTCAGGACGAAGCGCTGGGCAGCGTCATCCCAGAAGACCACCGGGTCGCCGTCATCGGCATTGGCACAGTCCGAATTGGTTCCGCTCCATAATCTGGACATGGGCGCCGGTCCGTAGACGAGGACACCCGGAGTGCCGAAATAATTAGTCTTGTTCAAATCCCAGACGCCGATGGTCATGTTGACGGTCTGGATGTAATAATCTCGGCTGGCAACCCCGTTGGTATCGGGAGGGTAAACGCCGTAATTGAAGATGGTGCGGTTGGCGCCCTGGTTGAGTCCTTCAATCCCGTAATCCACGGACGGCATTGCAACATTATCACCAGGAACTATTTGGCTGTTAGGGGAGGGATTAAAGCTGGGCGGCTGCTGGGGAGTGAAGTGAGCGCTTTTGCTCAGGCGGTTGGTCGGGATCTGGAGATTCTGCCTGGCTTCCAGGACCGGACCATTAGCAGGATCAACGGTCATCCCGGTGGGAGATTTACGGTTCAAAGTTACAGCAGGGATTTCGCTTAATTTTGGGGAAGTCCCAAAATTTTTCGCCACCCGGGCAGTGCCGACATCCTTGGTGGTTGTTTTATCTGCCGAGCGAGCCAGGGCAGTCTGTGGTCCAACTGCGGACATCAACATGACTGCGATGATTAAAATTCCGAATAAACCAAAAAGCCATTGGTACTTACTCTTACTCATTTTACATTCTCCTTATATGAATTTTGTACTTCAAAAGGTGTAACGAGTTTGGGAACGAGTTTTAGAGCTACCGGAATATAATTTCCTCCTTCCAGATTTTTAACGATATAACGTAAAAATATTCTAGCATTTATTTTATATATTTCCAACATATAAAACACTAAAAAAAGGGGCAAATTTGGAATTCAAATTTGCAAGCAGCCTGCAGGCTGCTGCGGGGGCAGGTAGACAGACCAATGTTTCCTCGCTCAAATAAACCTATTCATGTCCGAATTCCTTTTCAGTGTAGGGTGTAGAGTTGTGAACTCTTTTCCAGGAATTCGCCTTAAGGGGCTTGCTGTACATTAACAATAGGGCTATAGCCTACACTACACTACACACCCTGCATTTTGACCTTAAAAAGGATTAAAGAAAAGACTTAAATACAGAGGAAATTATTCACAATAGGGGCGAATCACCCCCACCTCATTCTTCCGGTTTGAGCCAGCCCGGGCATTTTCCCCCCTCCGATTAAATTGATCCCGGTCATTGCTGCCCAGCCAGGTCCAGGATGGGTTAAAATGCATCCATGGGAACTCTTTACCTGGTCGCGACCCCGATTGGCAACCTCGAGGACATCAGTCCGCGCGGGCTGCGGATTTTAAGCGAAGTCAGGCTGATCGCCGCCGAGGACACGCGTCACACGCGCCAGCTGCTGACCCATTTTGAGATCCACACCCCCCTCACCAGCTACTACGAGCACAACAAACTCAAAAAATTGGACACGGTTCTGGCTGCCCTCAGCCTGGGTGACGTGGCGCTGGTTTCGGATGCCGGCACCCCCGCCATCAACGACCCCGGTTACGAACTGGTGCTGGCTGCGCTCCAGGCAAATCACTGCGTCAGCCCCATCCCCGGTCCATCGGCGCCCATCGCCGCCCTGTCAGCCTCCGGACTGCCGAGCGAATCTTTCCTGTACCTGGGCTACCTGCCGCGCAAAACTGCCGAGCGCAAGCGACTCTTTGAAAAAATCGAAAACCATCCCTATACACTCATTTTTTTGGAAAGCCCGCACCGGCTGACTGGCTCCCTGCGCGATATGCAGGTTTTCCTGGGAGACAGGCAGGTGGCAGTGGCGCGGGAGCTGACAAAAATCCACGAGGAGATCCTGCGCGGCACGATCAGCCGGGTGCTGGCTCATTTTGCAGCGCTGGAGCCGCGCGGCGAGTTCGTGCTGGTGGTGGAGGGTAAGCGCGGCGAAGAATCCCCGCTGCGCTGGCAGCCGGATGAAATGTTGAGCCAGATCCGCCGACTGCAGGCGCAGGGGCGCTCCTCGAGCGATATCTCTGCCGAACTGGCAGAAAAATCAGGCTGGACGCGCCGCGAAATTTACAGGCTGATCCTGGACGGCAATCAGCCCGGGCAGAGTTGATTATGATGGAATTCGCCCGGAAACGTCTTAAAACCCCGCTAAACCTTGAAATTTGGGCATTTGGTGCAGTTGTTCTTTTGGGACTGGCGCTGCGCATCCGCCAGCTGACGGTTAACATTTCCCTCTGGCTGGATGAAGCCATGCTGGCATTGAACATTGTCCAGCGCAACTTTGCCGGTCTGGCTCGCCCGTTGGATTATGAACAGGGCGCGCCACTCGGCTATCTCTGGCTGGTGAAACTTTCTGAAACTGTGCTTGGCAACCATGAGTACAGCCTGCGCCTGGTCGCCTTCCTGGCAGGCTGCGCGGCGCTGGTTCTGCTGCCGCTGCTTGCCCGACAGCTCATCCAACCCATGGGCGCGTTTTTCGCGCTCCTGCTTTTTGCGGTCAGCCGTTATGCGATTTCATATTCCGCCCAGGTCAAGCAGTACAGCCTGGACGCGGCACTTACGCTGGGGCTGACGCTCTTTGCGCTTTATTTCCTGCGCGGTCGTCTTTCCGCCTGGCGCGCCCTGGCATGGGCGCTGATCGGCGCGGCGGCGATCTGGCTTTCGCACGCCGCGGTTTTTTCACTGGCTGGAATCGGGCTGGTACTGCTGGCAGAGCGTGCCCTCAGGAAAGACTGGCGCGGGCTGGTCCAGTTCAGCCTGGCGGCGCTTTTCTGGCTGCTGAACTTCGCTGCTTTATATTTTTTCGTCTACCACAGCCTGGCGAACGACCGCTTCATGACGGACTATTGGTCAGAATATTTCATGCCGCTTTCGCTGGCAGCACCCGGCTGGGCGCTGCAAATGCTGGCAGGTTTATTCAATATTCCCGGCGCAATTTCCACGGGTGGGCTGACGCAGGTCATGCTGTTTTTGTTCGCCTGCGGCGCAGTTTCCCTGGCTGTGCGGGAACGCTTCTGGATCTGGACCTTCATCCTGACGCTGCTGGTGACGCTGGCGGCATCCAGCCTGGGGAAATATCCATTCGGCGGGCGTTTGTGCTTCTTCCTGCTGCCTGGCATGTTGATCTGCGCCGGGGAAGGCATCCAGCTCATCATCCGGCTATTTGGACGCTGGCAGCTTGCCGGCAGGCTGCTGGCGCTGCTGGTGCTGGGGCTGCTGGCTTATTCACCCACAGCCTATTCGCTTGAACAGGCTTTCCAGCCCAAGATGACTGAAAATATCGCGCCGACCATGGCTTACCTGCAGGCGAATTACCGCGCCGGGGATGTCATTTACCTTTACCCCACCAGCATCCCCGCCTTCCGCTATTATGCCCCCCGCTATCATCTCGAGCAAGCCAGTGTTTTTGAAGGGACGGATTACAGCAGCAACCGCGCCGGTTACCAGGCTGAGGTGGATCAACTCGCGCTGAGCAAGCGGGTCTGGTTCCTCTTCAGTCACCTGACTGACCCGGTTTATACAGCAGACCGGGACTTTATCCTGCATTACGCCAGCCTGAGCGGTCAGCAGCAGCGCGCGTTCAGTCTCCCGGGGACGTTAATCAATCTTTACCTGTTTACCTTTTTACATTAAACCGGTTACACCGGCTTGCCCAGCGGCAATCCCGCCAGGAAACGGCAGGTCCCTGACCGCTTTGTTCTTCAACCGGTTTGTTTCTGCGGAGGTTCATTTTTTTTGGAGAAAAGCATGCACATACTGGTAACCAACGATGACGGCGTCCAGGCTCCCGGGCTGCTGGCGCTGGTGCTCGAAATGAGAAAACTGGGAAGTGTCACCGTCCTGGCGCCCGACCATAACTGGAGCGCCTCCGGTCACGTCAAGACCATGGACCGCCCGCTGCGGGTCAGAGAAACACGCCTGGGCGACGGGTCGCAGGCGCTGACCAGCGATGGCGCTCCCAGCGATTGCGTGGCGCTGGCGCTGCTGGGAGTGGTTGAGCATAAAATCGACCTGGTGGTCTCCGGGATCAACCCGCATGCCAACATTGGTCATGATGTCACTTATTCGGGCACGGTGACAGCGGCCATGGAAGCCGTCATTGCAGGCGTGCCAGGCATCGCGGTCTCGCTTGATTCAAAACCCGGGGCAGGAGAGCTGGACTATGGTCCTGCCGCCCGCTACGCTGCCCGGGTGGTCAGGCAGGTCCAAACCCGCGGGCTGGCGCAGGGGGTGCTGCTGAATGTGAATGTGCCCTGCATCCCCGAACCCGAGATCAAGGGAGTGCGAATAACCCGCCAGGGAATGCGGGTCTACCGGGATGCACTGGATGCGCGCACCGATCCGCGTGGAAAACCGTATTACTGGATCGGCGGGGAATTTCCGACGGGGGTTGAGGAAGAGGGTACGGATTTCGGGGAGCTGCAGGCAGGCTGGGTTTCGGTCACCCCGCTCCAGCTCGATTTAACCGCGACCTTCGCCCTGGCTGGATTGAAAAACTGGACCTGGGAGTAGCATGGCTGGCAGGCGGGAATTTCCTTGCAGCCAGGCGCCGCTCAAGAGATCCGCGCGAAAAACCCCGGCGCGGCTGCTCGAACGGTTCCCATTTAAAAACAGCATTAAAAATTTCAGGGGTTGGTGATCGTGACCTGGACGGTGGCGGTTTTCAGGCTCCGATCTTTCTGAATGACCAGGAGCTGCAGGCAGTACAAACCGTCCAGGCTGGAAGTATCCCATTCAGCCAGCTGGCTTGCACTCACGGGCTCTGAAATGTCTGAACCGATTTGCGTCCAGCTGAGGGGGTTTAAACCCTGCCCGTACTGCAGGCGGTAATAACTGAATTGATCTCCCCCGGCGGTCCCGTTGATTTGGACCAGACCATGCAGGCTGGCGAACATGACAGGTGAACTGATGACAGCATCCGGGTCGGTTGCAGGGATTTGAATGTTGTCGTAGGCAGTGGGGGGCTGCGGCAGGGCGGGCTGGCGGGATTTTGCCCAGCTCTGTGCTTCGGGCGGCACTTCCATATAGGTTTTTTTGATGACCAGGTTCTTGGGCGTGAAAACAGTCGCGAGCAGCCCGGTTTCACGGTTGATTTCGTAACTCTTGAAAAGGGAATCCGGCTGGAGCGGCTGGCTGCCCTCGATGAAAACCTCGTTTTTTGTCGCGGGGCAGGCATCGGTCGGGAGCAGCCCTGAAGGTGAACAGACTTTGAGCTGGATCAGACCTGCCGGCATTTTCCAGCCATCCGGCGCAACTCCCGCGCTGGCTGCCTGCATGACTGCGTTCCAGAGACCCGCGACGGGTCTTTTTCCAGCCCCAGCCCCGTCCATCCAGACGGATACGACCCGCCCGGGCGTGTATCCCACGCTCCAAACTGCGCCATCCTGTTCGCTGGTATCCGTTTTAATTGCCGCTGGTCTGCCAAGCTCCGAAGCCTGGCTGGCGAGCATATCGTTGATCAGGTAGGCAAGCTGCGCACTGACCACCTGTTTGGACACAATTTCATTTTTCACTGCGGCTGTTGGTACCAGGTCTTGACGAAGCTCAAGGATCAGCCCCGGCGAAAATGGATCAAGATCCTGCTCCTGGGCGAGAATGCCCTGGTTTGCCAGGATTCCATACGCCCGGGCGAACTGGAGGTTTGAATAACCCAGCCCGCCATCCAGGAAGGTGTTGAGATCAGGGGCATCATTATCCAAACCAAAGGCTGCCAGGGTCTGGCGCACCAGTCCTGAGCCCATTTGGAGGTAGAGTTGACTGGCAACACGCAGGTTGTCGGATGCCAGGGCGGAGCGCAGGCTGAGAGGTCCCTGGTAAAGGCTTGCATCAGCAGGCACTACAGCCGCGGTCGTTGGAACATCCCAGACGAGAGAGGAGGGGGACAACCCGCGCGTGAAACCTGCCAGGTAAACAAACGGGATCAGGAGTGTGCCGGGGCGATGAGGAGCCAGGTTGACGTACTCTCCAGCCCTGTCCGAAATTTCTGAGAGTGCCAGCAGCTGCCCGGTTTGGGGGTTGAGCACAACTACACCCATCGAGCTGGCGGGCTGCGGAACAGGTGGCAGCGGCGCCAGCATTTCAGCCGCCGGGCAGGCTGGCGCATTGGGCGAGCCGTTCATGCGCGCATACTGGGTCGCCAGGAGGCAGTCGGTGCGTTGCTGGAGCTCGCCATCGATGCTGGTCACAACCTGCATGCCGCCCAGCTCAACCCGGGATTGAACGAGAGGGTTTTTGAGCTGGGAAAAGACCAGGCTGAGCAGGCTTTGGAAACCGGGGCTGGTGGGTGTTTTTTGGCTGAGGGTGAGCGTGGTTTTGAGCGCCTGGTCAATATCCGCCGGGTCTGCCAGGCGGTAAAACTTCAGGTACTGCAGGGTCAGATTTTTCTGCTGGTTGGAAGCCTGGACGGAGTCCTGCAGGTTGGAATCAGGCGAGTGACCAATGGTCGCCAGCAGCGCGGCTTCTGCCAGGTTCAATTTTGAGACCGGTTTGTTGAAATAAAAGCGCGCCGCCTGAGCCGCACCGATGGCGAACTGCCCGTAATTTTCGCTGTTGAGAGTCCATTCCAGGATTTTTTCCCGCCCAAAGCGGGAGGTGATCGCGGCGGCGAGGACGCGTTCGCGCAGGGCACGTCTCAGGCTGGCAGGTTCCTGCCAGAGCAGCAGGTTGGCTGCCAGTTTTTGAGCCAGGGTCGTGTGGCTCTCAGGATCAAAGATCCCAGCCAGAGTCCAGCCCGGACCCTGGTAGAAATTGGGATCTTCGAGCGCCAGCGTGGCGTTGACCAGGTTGGCAGGCAGGGGTTCGGGGGTTTTGGGGTCCAGCGAGAGAAAGGTCCTGGGAGCATCCAGACCAGCGGGCGTGAGCACCCGCAGCACCCGGGAGCCGCTCCGGTCAAGAATACGGCTGGGTTGGAGCAGGGAACCTTTTTGCGGGTCGAAGAGGTCTGCCAGCAGCCCGGGGTCCGGCAGACCGCTGGTGATCCAGGCAATGCCGAGCGCGAGCCCGATCAGCAGGAGCCCCAGCAGGGCAGTCAGGATAAATACCGTGCTTGAGAGACCGCGGCGGAGACGGCTCTGCCGCTCTTTTCGCTGGCTGAGACGCTGCCTGCGGCGCCTGCGGAGGTAGAACAAGGCATCCATGCTCCCATTTTATCAGATGCCCATGCCTTTACAGGTTTATAATTAATTTGCAGCTCCAAGCTGCTTATGAAGCTCTTCAGGGTAAAATAATTCCATCATGTTTACTCCCAAAAAATTCACCCATCCGCAACCCTTATGATCACTTCGCCGCACAACCCAAGGATTAAACTGCTCAGGGCTCTGGCGGGAAGATCCAAGGAGCGCCGCGCTGCAGGTGCATTCCTGGCAGAAGGCGTGCGCCTGGTTGAAGATGCCTTGAGCGCTCATTTTCCGTTTCAATTTGCCCTTTACCGCCCTGATCTTTCGAAAAGAGGCTTAAAATTGATCAGTGATCTGCGCGAAGCGGGTGTGGATGTTGAAGAAGTTGACCCGCTCGTTTTCCGGTCAGCCAGCGAAACGGAGACCAGCCAGGGAGTGGCAGCGGTTTTGAAATTGCCTGAGCCGGGCTGGGAGGTTCAAGAGACGCCCGGTTTCATCCTGATCCCCGATCAAATTCGCGACCCCGGTAACCTGGGAAGCTTGATCCGGAGTGCGGCAGCGGCAGGGGTCAAAGCGGTCATCATCCCCCCCGGGACGACCGATCCTTTTGCTCCGAAAGTTATCAGGGCGGGCATGGGGGCTCATTTCCGCATGAAAATTCACAGCATGACCTGGCAGGAAATCGCGTCCAGCATCACTGGGATCCAGGTTTTCCTGGCAGCCGCCGATGGACAAACTTCCTGCTGGCAGTCTGATTTCAGGCAGCCGCTGGCTTTGATCGTAGGCGGAGAAGCCGCGGGAGCCAGCCCGGCAGCCCGGAACCTTGCCAATCACGTCATTAACATCCCAATGCCGGGTAAAATAGAATCATTGAATGCAGGTGTTGCCGGGGCGATCCTCATGTTCGAGGTCATCCGGCAAAGGAGCGAGGAATCATGAGAATACGTTCAATCACTTATTTTATGAATTTTGGTTGGCCCTTAAAAGAAGACAGGATTCAGGAAGCCGGGATTTTCCTTTCCACGGCTCGCGCTGCCCTTGAGAATGCCGGTTACGAGGTTCAATCGACCCGGGTTGCTGGCATCCCTTTTGCAGAACTGCTCGGGTTGGATGCAGTCAGCCTGACGCCGCGCCTTGCTCAAAAATTGGGTCATTTGATTGCCGCCAATGGCATTGATTACGCCTCGCTCGGACCAGCACTCCCGGATATCCCCGAAAGTTACGAAATGATCCCGGATGCAATCGCTGCCTCGAAAAATGTGTTCTTTTCAGGGATGCTCGCATCCACAGCACAGGGCATCAGCCTGCCTGCGTTGAGAGCCTGCGCCGATGTGATTGTGCGCAATGCAAACATTTCCCATGACGGGTTTGCCAATTTACGTTTTGCCGCCCTGGCTAATGTGCTGCCGGGTGGTCCTTTTTTTCCGGCTGCCTATCATGATTCCGACCAGCCGCGCTTTGCGCTGGCGATCGAAGCGGCAGATTTGGCAGTGGAAGCCTTCGCAAACGCGAAAACCATTGAGGAAGGTCGAACCCACCTCATCAACGAAATCGAGAACCACACTCGTAAACTGGCTTATGCTGCCGAACCGTTGAAATTTCGCTTTAACGTGCGTTTCGGCGGGATTGATTTCTCCATGTCGCCTTTCCCAGAAGAATCCAGGTCGCTGGGTGCTGCCTTCGAAAACCTGGGTGTTCCAAAAGTGGGTTTGCACGGCTCCCTGGCTGCCGCCAGCATCCTGACCGATGCGATGGACCAGGCAGACTACCTGCGGACAGGGTTTAACGGGTTGATGATGCCTGTCCTGGAGGATGCCGTCCTGGCGAAACGGGCAGGTGAAAGCGTTTTGACCGTGAAAGATTTATTGATGTATTCGGCAGTCTGCGGCAGCGGTCTGGATACCATTCCGGTGCCCGGAGATGTGACTGTTGAACAGATCTCCGCCTTGCTGCTGGATATTGCAGCGCTTTCCCTGCGGCTGCACAAACCCCTCACAGCCCGCATCATGCCCATTCCCGGGAAATCTGTTGGGGATGCCACGGAATTTGATTTCGATTATTTTCTCAACAGCCGGGTGATGTCACTCGAAGCCGCCCCCCTGACGCGCTTGTTCAGCGGGATGGAAACTTTCAAAATTAACGGCAGAAAGTAAGGGCATCGGGCGCTCGTTTAAAATTTGTCCAAGTTTTGCCTCGAACCTGTCCATTTAAAATTTTCCGGCTGAGCAGGTTCGCCTGGAGCCAAGGATGGGCGGGTGCAACTTTCAGCCCCCGTTTTACAGTCCAAATGTTCCTGGGGGGTCGGGTATAATTTTATTCTGGATGCCTTTTGAGTGGGTGTCCAACAAAACATCGAGCGGTTTGCTGATGGCAAGCCGTCAAAACCAAACTTGACAGTTGGAGCTGGTAATATGGATCAAAACCTGCACGCGTACTTTGAAGGAAAAATCGTTCCTTTTGGTGATGCAAAAATCAGCATTGCCACCCATGCTTTGAATTATGGCACCGCCGCATTTGCGGGCATCCGCGGGTACTGGAATGCGGATCAAAAGAAGCTTTTCCTCTTCCGCCCGCTGGAACATTACAAACGCTTTCTGCAGGCTGCCAAAATCCTGATGATGAATTTTCCCCAAACTCCGGAAAGCCTGACCCAAATTACGATTGATTTGCTGAAAGCTGACGGCTGGGAGCAGGATATTTATGTGCGACCGCTTTGTTACAAGGCAGACCCCGGAATCGGCGTCCGGCTGCATGATCTGCGCGATGAGATCTCGATTTTTGCAACCGCATTTGGCTCCTACGGCAAGAATGAGGACGGCGCGCATGTCACCATTTCATCCTGGCGCCGGGTGGATGATAATGTCATCCCGCCCCGCGGCAAGATCAGCGGGTCCTACGCCAATTCGGCATTGATCAAAACAGATGCCATCCGCGCCGGGTTTGACGAGGCGCTGGTTTTGGACCAAAACGGTCACGTCTCGGAAGGGACAGCCATGAACGTTTTCATGGTGCGGGATGGGGTCCTGATCACCCCGCCGATTTACGAAAACATTCTCGAGGGCATCACCCGCCGGACAGTGATTGATCTTGCCAGGCAGGAGCTGGGACTGCAGGTGGTGGAGCGCTCGATTGACCGGACTGAGACTTTCCTGGCGGATGAGCTTTTCCTGACCGGAACCGCTGCCCAGGTGATGGTGGTGACCCGGGTGGATCATCGCCAGGTGGGTGATGGCAAGCCCGGCCCGATCACGCTCAAGCTGCGCGAATTATTTAATGATGTCGTCCATGGAAAGATGAAGAAATACAGCCACTGGAATGTTGCGGTGGAATAAACCCGACTAGGCAGATCTGGTGATTAAAACCAGGGGCTGTCCAAAAAGTCTGGGCAGTCCCTTTACAATTTAAAAGGGGAGTGATTCAATAGGGGCATGACAAAACGAAAACCATCCGCCCCCGTGTTCAAGCCGTATGTGATGAACCAAATAGCCTT
>JAJYOU010000007.1 GCA_021795965.1 Chloroflexota bacterium | reverse complement strand
CTTTTAATTCTTTGACTTAAAATTTCATTGTAAAAAAAGGGGTTCTAAGTAAGGAATACCTTTTTTGTTTCGAAGCTGTTGTTCATAGATTTATTTATTCAAGTAATAAGCCATTCGCTGCAGCCCGATCACCGGATCAATATATTGAACACGAACATATGTGGGCACCGCCAGACTGAGTGGTGCGTAGTTCAAAATTGCCAAGACCCCACCTTCAACCAATAGGTCGGTGACTTTTTGAGCTGATGAGGCCGGAACACATAACATCGCCATTTTTATTTCCGCTTTTTTTGCATCTTTTACCAGGTCTTTTACATCCAGAATCGAATAATTATTAATCTTCGTCCCTATTTTCAGCGGGTCGCTATCGTAACATGCAACAATATTAAATCCACGGTTGACAAATCCCTGATATCGCAGGATGGCATGACCCAATTCGCCCATTCCAACCAGGACGACATCCCATACCTTTTCGACCTTTAATATTTGGAGAAGTGAATCAATTAAAAATGGAATATTGTATCCAGTACCCTGTTTTCCGAATTCGCCAAATTGAGAAAGGTCCTTCCTGATTTGTGCGGCAGAAATTCCCACTTTCTCTCCGAGTTCCTGTGAGGAAGTCGTTGATTTTCCATTAATAACCATATATTGAAGCGCACGTAAATAAACAGGAAGCCGGCTTACGACGATATCAGGAACATCTGTCATTTAATTCCTCCAGAAAATATTATTATTAATCTACCATATAAACCCTTTTAGTGCAAATAAACACAATATGATTTGATTCAAATACTTAAACTCGAAGGCATAACCTTCTTACGGAGAAGGTGTGCCGTCATTGATAAAAAATGGAACATTATTCAAATCTCCATTGACCTGAATATATTCAGCAAAAACCCATCCATATCCTGATGCAGCCCCGTCGAATTTGATCTGGTACCATTGCCCATTCAAAGTTCGACCGGTTATTTCAACCTTGTCCTCAGGCATAATTAAATCGATTGCTGCAAATGTCGAAGAAGGTCCGGAGCGAACATTAACTTTGGTGATGGAAACTCCCGAACCATTCGTCTGTGTGGCACTTGTTCTGATGGAGGGGCTGGTGGGTTCTAGGGTGCCTGGTGTTTGAACTCCAGTGCTGGAGGGAGTCGAGACTTGTGTGCCAAGCAAATTATAGACCGGTAAATCAGCGAAACCGTCATACGCCTGGACCAAGGATCCAAGAATCCAGCCATGCCCAGAAGGTCCAGAAGGGTATTCAATTTGAATCCAGGTATTCTTTTCGATCTTGCCGCTAAACGTTACCTTTTCCCCAACGGACAAATATCCCATGGAAAGATAACCGATGCCTGGGCCAATTCGAACATTTGCAGATTGAATGAGAGTGCCATATTTTGACCAACCCGGAGCCGATGTCGAAGGGGGCAACGGAGTGCCGGTGATTTCATAAATAAATGGAGGTAACCAGATGGGAGTTTTGTTGGATTCTGGAGGAAAAACAATGATGGGAAGTTTTCCAAGGGCGTCATCTGGCATTGTCACTGCACTAATTACGATCCATCCTGTTCCGGTAGGGGAATTTGAATAAATAATGTAGAGCCAGGTACTCTCTTCATTCCTCGCCAAAACTTCAACCCCCTGCCCCAGATTGAGCCCACCAATATCATTTGCAGAAGTCTTTCCGGGCTGGCTGCGCACATTGGCATTACTCTTTAAAATCCCCTGGACAGGAGGCATGGTTGGAATGCTGGTTGGCCAGATGAACCGGGTTGGTGTCGGGGTGACATAGACCGTGCTCGTAGGAGTGAGGGTGGATGTTTGAGTTGGTACCTGGCTCAATCGATAAATAGCGGTTCCAACTGCTGCGGTCAATATATCGTTGGCACTCAGAGTTGGGCTTTTTGAGACTTGGTTTGGATTCGAACAACTTTCAAGCAGGATTGCAAAAATCAAGAGTAAAGGAAAAAATAATTTGTTTTTCATCGTCTTATCCCATTTTGATCAATTTTCTGATTTTACGAATAAGGTATAGTGGACGAAGCGGATTGGACCACCGGATGGATCTGCATTGAGAACCACGAGATATTCCTTACCACCTGTGACCGGTACCGCGAATCCATAATTACCACAAAGCAGAGGTTTAACTCCGACAAGAGGCTGACCATCTGCTTCCACGAGCGCGGTGATGCCTCCATTTCCACTGCATTCCAACTTAAGATAGATATTAATCGTTTGCTGCTCAGGTTGATAGGGTGTGAATGCCACCCAATCGGTTTTATCACCGCTTGGGGTGGACAAATCGCTTGAATAAGATAATTCCCGGTCGCCTTCAGGAGAAAAGACGACTCGAACCGCAGGGTTTTGGGCAGAATCGCCATCATCTGCAACTGGAAGGTGTGCTGATGTCGATGATATTGAAGGAGTCTGCCCAGGCTGGGTTTCCGTGCTACCGATTGGTTTTCCTTGATCATCAAAATAGGGCAACCCGGACAGGTCAGGATTCTCCAAAAATGCTGCTGCAACCCAGCCCACACTGGAAGGAGATGCATCATATTGGATTTGAATCCAAAGATTATTAAGGTTTCTCCCAATTAAGATCACGCTGGATGGCGGGGATAATATACCAATCGACGGGAATGTTTGACCAGGTCCCGAGCGAACGTTAATCATATTTTTTACATGTGATTTTCGAATAGCCTGGGTGGGAGTCAAATTTCCATCAACCGAAGGGATTTGAGTGCCAGTTGGTTGTTGAACTGGTTCGGGTAAGGTAATTTTTAGTGAATCAAGATTTGATTTGGAAATTTTAGTAAATGAAGCATAAATCCAGCCTGTGCTAGATG
Source organism: Chloroflexota bacterium (assembly GCA_021795965.1). Taxonomy (GTDB): domain Bacteria; phylum Chloroflexota; class Anaerolineae; order Anaerolineales; family Villigracilaceae; genus UBA5195. The sequence goes on along the minus strand of JAJYOU010000007.1, from coordinate 89,547 downwards.
AATTGATTGGATAATATATTTTTAACCACAACCCGTCTTCACTTTTCCCAATCACTTGAACTTTGTCGGGAATATTTAGAAGCCCCAAAGATTTGGTGGAGATTTCGGCACCCGCACGGACATTGACCTGGGTAGTTATTTCAACCATTAAAAGGACCGAGGTAGGAGTGATTGAAGGGGGAACAATTGTAGCGGATGGATGAAGGGTTGGAGTGGGATTGAGAGTCGCTGTTGCAAAAAGTGGCAAAGATCGATCTGTAGCGCGCGTAGCCGTCATCGTTGCCTGGGGAGAACACGCTGATAAAATAAACACAAACAGCAAGCTGATGTTTTTCATTTTTCGTGGTTTAAATTTGGAAAAAATATATGACCTCTTTTATCTGATCTTATGAGCATGATTAAAAAGAAATTTTGAAGCAATTATAAATTCTTATGGTAAACCCGATTATTTTTATATTCCACGCCATTCAAATTTTTGAGGTCTGCGCGCATTTGTTCAGTCGTTTCTGCCACCTGCGTCATTTCGACATGGGTGAATTGATTAAAGTTGAGTAAAGTTTCTCCCATTTCGTAATACAAAATCGCGTTTCCGCCGTGACCCTGAAATTCGGGGAGAATCCCCATGCCATTGACGGAGACCGTATCAGTCCGGCGCATTTCAAGCAAAAGATCCAACAATCCAAACGGGAATAAATTTCCCTTCGCGCGCTGCATCGCGGCAGAGACATCATGGAATGCAAATAAAAACCCCACCACATCGTCGCCATGTGTGATTACTTTAATGAGCCGGTGATCCGCAACCGTCATTATATTATCGACCACAAATTTTATCTCACGCGGTGTGAAGGGGAAATACTCCCAGTTCTTGATAAAAGCCTGGTTGTAAGCATCTCCAATTTTTGGAGCCCACTTAACCAATTCTCTTTTATTTTTAAATTTTTTGACCTGCAAACCGCTACGCTCGAATGAGCGCTTGGCAATTTTTTCAATCCGCTCCGGAATTTTAAATTGGTCCGCGGGCAGGTAACAAGAGACAAAATCGACTTCTTTTTCGAAACCCTGGGCTTCAACGAGTTGTTGATAATATGGGAAATTGTAATTGAGCATATTCATGGTCTGGCGCTGCCCAAAACCAAAAACGAGGATGCCATATCCATCCAAAGGGCCCATCCCTTTGGGTCCAACCACCCGGGTTAACCCCCTTTTCTTAGCCCAAGAGAATACTGTTTCGAAGAGAGCGGTTGCAGCTTCCAGATCATTTTCGCACTCGAAAAAATAAAAATCAGCTTCGTTTGTGTGATGATATGAATTGAAAGGCTTGTTTTCGATCGCCGCAATTCTTCCGATATCCCTGCCATCGCGGACTGCGAGGAAAAATTCCACGTCAGAATGTTCATAAAAAGGGTGTTTCTTTGGATTAAGCTGGTTATACGCATCGATATTTAGAGGAGGCACCCATTGAGGGCAACCCTGATAGAGCCTGTGAGGAAGTTTTACAAATCTGTGAACCTGAGATTGATTGGAAGGATCCACCGTTTCTATTTTTAACATAGACGCTCCTCGATTTGGCTTATTTTAATACAAAAAGAATCAATAACTTGCCTGAATCAGAAATTTTTCCTTTTCCATCTTGAAAAATTTCCGAACTGAAAATGAACATTTTTCAATAATCAGACGTATATTAAAAATGGAGGAACTTTTATGACTGAACCTAAAAATCACTTTGAAGAATTTTCGGTAAATGGAGAAGAAATTCTCTCCAAGGTAAAACAACTGATTCGAGAAGGGAATATCCGCCGGGTGATCATTAAAGATAAAACCGGCAGGATTCTGGTGGAATTTCCTCTCACGATTGGGGTAGTTAGTGCTGCGCTTGCTCCAATGCTGGCTGCCGTGGGAGCCATTGCGGCTTTGGTGAGTGAGGCCAGCATCGTCGTTGAAAAAGCTGAAACCACGGAATAATTGCTTATGAGATAAAACAAGCAAATAAATCCGTGTAACAAATATTTAAAATGTTTATTGGTTTTATTGACCCAGGAAACGAACGTCCACACTCATACCGGCGCGCAAGCTTTGGGGAGATGAATCCAAAGCAATAATTGTTTTATAGACCACATCTCCGCCGAGAGTGTCTGCAACCGTTGAAATGCCAGTCACGTGACCCTCCAGGTTAAGGTTTAATGCCTTGACATTGACATCTACTTTTTGTCCAACCGTGACGCCTGGAATATCCATTTCGCTTAAATCTGTTGTTTCGACATGCAAATGGGTTGAATCACTGATGATAAAAAGAACCTGCCCCGGGACGACAAATTCGCCTTGAGTTGCGTTTACCTTGACAGCGATGCCTGAGATAGGCGAAATTAGCCGGCAATGATCCAGTTTATCCTGTGCAACAGCAACCGCCATCTTCGCTGCTTCAAATTGAACGAGGTTGCTGCCCGTGGCAGTTGCCGGTAAGGTTTCTCCTTTAATCGCCGAAAGGTACCATTCAAATTCCTGGACTGCAGCAGTTGCAAGATCAAATTTCGCAGTTTGAAGCGCGGAATCTATATCGGTTGGTTTGCCATTGTACCAATTCATCAACGAAACAAGGTTGTTTAACTTCATTTGGGCAGAGGTTAATGCCAGAAGAGCCTGTGCCTTACGGGAGTCACCATCTTCCAACCTGGCTACCATCCGGTAGGCATCTGAGGCTCGAGCTAAAAGTTCTCTTGAAAGATCGATTTCTGCCTGGGTTTTTTTAATTAAATCTTCAGAGGCACGTTTAAATTTCAAACCATTAACTTTATCTTGTTGGTCTTGAAGTTCCTGGCGGGCATCTGCAAGGGATTTTTCAGCTTCAGCGATTGCCGCAGGAGATGTAAACTCGTTCAAGTTTCTCTGAGCTGATTCCAGTTCTCTTTGATAGGCTGCATCTTCCAATTCTGCTATGACAGATCCCTGCTGGACTGCATCCCCTTCTGAAATATTTACATTTTTCAAAATTCCTGCTGTCGAGAATGCCATCTGAACTTCCTGCTTCGGAAAAAGGAATCCAGAAGCAACAATTCCTTGACCCGTTGAAGAAGTCGTTGAGGGCGATGGATTTTGAACCGAAGGAGTGCTAATAACGATAGTAGGTAATGCAGCAGGACTTCCACTGGGGCTGCAAGCAGTGAGGCTAAATAAGAGGAAAATGATTGAGAAAACCAATTTTGTTTTCATTCTGATCACTATATTTTTCTTTCATGATGTGCCATTAATCGTCGACGATCAATCCATCACGAAGTGTTATCACGCGTCTGGCATATTTAATCACACGAGGGTCATGGGTGGCAAAAACGAAAGTCACTCCAGATTCTTTGTTTAAGCGTGTCATCAATTCCATGACTTGTTCGCCGTTTGCAGTGTCAAGGTTGGCGGTCGGTTCATCTGCAAGAATGATTGAAGGGTGGGTGGCAAAGGCACGTGCGATGGCGACGCGTTGCTGCTGACCTCCGCTCATCTGATCGGGGCGATTGTTCGCACGATCTGAAAGCCCTACTTCCTCGAGCAAAAGTGTGACAGTTTTTCGGCGTTCATCCGGTTTGACACCGTTCAATAATAAAGGCATCTCTATATTTTCATAAGCATTCAGAGTTGGAATCAATGCAAAAAATTGAAAGATAAAGCCGATCGTACCACGCCTGATATCAGCCCGAGCGCTCTTGTTTAACGTGCTGACATCTTTCCCATTAATAAATATTTTTCCAGTGGTGGGCTGATCAAGGCATCCAATCAATTGCAGGAGCGTTGTTTTCCCGGATCCGGAAGGACCCACCAGGGAAGTAAATTCGCCATTTTCAATCGTCAAGTTGACCCCACTCAGGGCATTGGTCTCTATTTTTCCATTTTTATAAACGCGGGTGACATTTTCTATTTTTGCAACTTCCATCGTGTTCTCCTTTTAGCAGGATGAGAATCTAGCAATGTGATATGGAAAAATCATTTTCCACCATGTAAAGCTTCGACTGGCTCCATTCGCGCAGCAATGACGGCAGGGTACATGCCTGCCAGTAAACTAATGACAAATGAAATGACACTGACCCTGATCGTATCAGTCAGCGTTAGATTCGGATAAATAGTATCCTGGATCAGCATTCCACTTATTCCCATATTCCCAATATAAAAACCATGTCCATTGAACCATGCGACCATTAATAGTCCCATGATTATTCCCATGACCAAACCCCCAATGGTGAGAAGGCTGGATTCCATCAAGAACATCCCCATTATTCGTGAGGCTTTCATCCCGATTGCTGAGAGGATACCAATTTCCCGCGTCCTTTCAAAGACAGCCATGATCAAGGTGTTGGTGATCACGGTGGCGGTTATGGCCAGGATGATAAAGGCAAACATATTGATATAGGAATTGGCGAAATTTTCGGTCTGGATGATTAAATCATTCATTTCTGTCCAGGTAACGATTTTATAACCAGGTGCCTGGATAGCATTTTTGACCGAATCGGTTTGAGCGTTATCATTCAATAAGATAAAAATGATGCTTGCATGATTCTCAGTTCCCGAAATCGTCTGAGCCTTGGGCAAAGCCATGAAGACAGAAACCCTATCAAAACCATAAGTTTGGGTGGAATAAATCCCCCGTACGATGAAGGATTGTTCAGAAACATCGCCATTCGAGGTGTTGACTGATACATTAATTGAATCGCCGGTTTTTAGATCCAATTTCTTTGCCAAAGGCTGACCAATTAAAATACCGTCACGATCATCGAGAGTCAAGAATTGACCCTCCAACAATCCCAACCGATAAGGTTCGTTTGCTTTGGATGTTGGATCGATTCCAATCACCCTAACTCCAGCTGTAATATCCTTTGAAGCAATAATTCCTGAAACAAATAAACGCGGAGTTGCTGCGATTACAGGAGGCAAGGATGAGATTTTTTGGACGATTTGATCAGGGTTTTCGACGAGATCAGACCATTTCAGGCTTGATTTGTTTTCGTCGTAAGTTTCTGCGCGAATTTGCAGATGCCCGCTTTGCAAGCGGATTGTGGAATTCATCGCTCCCGTCATCTCACCATTCACGAATGCGAACATAAGCATCAGTAATGCCACCCCAATTGCGAGGGCTAATGAGGATAAAAATGAACGTCTTCGGTTTCTAAGAAGATCACGGAATGCCATCCGAAATAACTGGGTCATGTTAATCCTCACACATAATGGAGCGCTTCAGCGGGTTCGCGATGTGCAGCCTCTCGAGCAGGATAGAAGGCAGCCAACGCTGAAATAATCAAGACAGTGACGGACCTAAAGACGATCTTACTCGTCCCCCAGGACGGATAAATTTTTCCAGAAATCAGTGCCATATAGGATGTCATGCTCGAATAGGTACTGAAATCCAACCCGACCACTTTTATGACACCATTAATAGCCAATCCCAGGACAATACCCGCGATCACGCCAACGAATCCCATGAAAATGCCTTCAATAATGAATAAGATTGATATTTGGTTCGGTTTCATGCCGAAGGCGCCAAGGATGCCGATTTCACGAGTGCGCTCATAAATAGCCATTAAAAGCATATTCATGATCCCGATGCCGGCGACGACCATAATGATGATGCTAAATATTTCCATGACCCCATTTTTGGATCCAATCGCTGCTTTTAACTCGGGAAAACTGGTGTCATAGGATTGAAGTTCGTACCCTGGAAGGTTCGGCTTCAAAGCATTGATGACCTGGGATTCCTGACCGAGTTGTTTCAGCGAAACAACAACCTCTGTTGATTTTCCCTCGAGACCATACAAATTTTGGGCTTCTGCCAGCGAGATAAAGATTGACCGTTTTTCGATGTCTGCCAAGCCCAGATCATAAATACCTATCACGGTAAATGTTCTTTTGCGCATCTGATCATGAGTGGCTCGCCCGGTGACCGAAATACGGTCACCGACCTTTACTGCCATTGCATCGGCGAGACCTTTTCCTATGAAAGTCACATCTGCATCATTTGCAGTCAGATAACGACCGCTAATCACATGTTCGGCAGCCAAGTTGACTTTTAATTCTTCCTCAGGTTCGATCCCATCAATCTGGACAGAAAACGCTCCTTCGCGGTTGGTGGCAAGCCCACCTGTTTTAATTCTGCGGCTAGCTGAAACAACCTGAGGCAGTTTCCGCACGGTTTGTAACACAAAGGCGTCATCGGGTAATGGAATTAAAGGCATCTGATCAGATTTATCTGAGTAACCATTCGCGTGTATTTGAATATTACCCCCCAGAACTTTGATTGCATTGCCATAAATAGCCTGGTCGAATCCTTCAAGCAAGCCATCATAAAACATCATCAGTGACAAACCTAATGCGATGGCAAGGACCACAATGACCGTTCGACGACGGTGGCGCCAAATGTTTCGCCAGGCAAGGCGAAAGTATAAAAGCATGATGTTCACTCCTCTCAAAACCTGGCCCGGCAAGCAAAGACTCGATGCCGAATTACATCCGTAATAAGCCGCAATATATTTTCCGGTTGGACTGCGAGCAAATAGTACCAACCTTCACATATTATAGTCTCTAAGTCATTTTATCGTTTTATCAATCTTTATCGTAAAATAATAAATAAAAGGAGAAAAGTGAAATCTTTCAGAAAAGAACTTTGGTTTAATATCCAATCAAGGCGAGGTTTTATTAACATCACTCCCCAGGTGGAGGAATGCCTGGCTGAAAGCGAAATCATGGAAGGAATTTGCCTGTGCAATTCCATGCACATCACCGCTTCTGTCTTCATTAATGATGATGAATCAGGTTTACAACATGATTTTGATGAATGGCTGGAAATTCTAGCCCCACACGAACCTGTGTCTGGGTATTGGCACAATCGGACCGGGGAAGATAATGCCGATGCCCATTTAAAAAGGCAACTGATGGGTCGTGAGGTTGTCGTGGCAGTTACCAAAGGAAGGTTGGATTTCGGTCCGTGGGAGCAGATTTTTTACGGGGAGTTTGATGGGTTTAGAGCGAAACGAGTCCTGGTAAAAATTATTGGAGATTAATTTCCAGCTTGTGCATCCAAGAATTGAAGAACTATTTGGACAGATTGGTTTTCCGAATAAATTCTTCCGCCTTTTGGACAATCTCACGATTCCCAAGGAATACCTGAGTTCTCTGGTGAATTGTCTTTGGTTTTATCTCCAATAAAGATCCATACCCATCGGAACCATAACCCCCGGCTTGTTCTGCTAAAAATGCCATCGGTCCGGCTTCATAAAGCAGACGAATTTTCCCATTGGAATATTTTTTTTCCGCCGGGTAACCGTAAATCCCCCCGTAAAGCAGATTCCGATGAAAATCACCAACCAAGGAACCAATGTAACGGGCAGAGAGGGGTGTTTCCTGTGCGGTTTGCAGCCAATCACCGAACGCCTGGACCCCTGGGTCCCAATAGCTATAGGCACCATAATTCATGCTGTAATAGGTCGGCTTTTCAGGAAATCGCATGTTTTCATGGGTTAATAAAAACTCGCCAATTTCAGGATCCAATGTGAAGCCATGGACTCCCTGTCCGGCGCTGTAAACGAACATCGTGCTGGTTCCATAAATAATATAACCTGCAGCGACCAATTCTTTACCGCTTCTTAAGCAATCTTCAAGCCTGCCACGGTTATTTAAATCGAGAGCCCGAAAAATACCAAAAATTGTACCGATGGTCACATTGGTATCGATATTACTTGAACCATCCAACGGATCGAATACAAGAACATATTTCCCTTTTTTATAATTAGCCGGGATTGGAATCCAGTCATCACGCTCTTCGGAGACCATTGCACAAAGCCGACCGGTGTGATCATTCATTCTATAGATCATTTCGTCCGCATATACATCTAATTTCCGCTGACGTTCGCCCTGAATATTGGTCGTTTTCTCATAACCTAAAATATCCAATAAAGCAGATCGCCTGGTTTGTTTGGCAATCATCTTGGCTGCGAGAGCAATATCATAAAAAAGGGTGGTCAGGTCACCTTCCGCAGAATGCGGTTGCTGCTCCAAAAGAAATCTTTCAATTGTAATCAGTGTGCTGGACATTGAAATCCTTCCTAAACTAGATTAACGAAAACGAACTAATGATAAATTGATTATAGATTAATTTTCAAAAGATTTCGGGTAATTGCATAAAATTAATTAATGGGATTGGCACAGGATACCAATTTGAGGATAAAATATTTAAAGATCTTTGCTCCCCCAACCAATATATTAGGTCCGATGGAGGCACCATGACCATCAGCAAGCTTGCAGGTCACCCGGCAGAGCGTGATATTCTAACCAATATCCCGGTTTTGATTTCACAATATTACCTGGAACATCCCAACCCAATAGACCCTTCCCAGCAAATCGTTTTTGGGACATCAGGGCATCGCGGATCTTCGACAGAGGCAAGCTTCAATGAAGATCACATTCTGGCGGTGTGCCAGGCATTAAGTGAGTATCGAAAAAAAGAGGGACTGACAGGGCCTCTTTTTATCGGCAAGGATACGCACGCGCTCTCTGAGCCGGCAGAAGCGACTGCGATCGAAGTATTCGCAGCCAACGGTCTGGATATTTACCTGTCAGCGGGGCAATCTTATACGCCCACCCCGGTGGTCTCTCATGCCATTTTGGAATGGAATCGCGATCGAAAATCGGGGTTGGCAGACGGGGTGGTTATTACACCCTCACACAACCCTCCATCGGATGGAGGTTTTAAATACAATCCCCCATCCGGCGGTCCTGCCGGACCGGAAATTACGAATAAAATCCAGGCGCGAGCGAATGAAATCATGCGCGAGGGTTTGAAATCTGTAAAAAGGATTCCATACAAATCTGCTTTGAATTCTTCCACGACACACCAATTTGATTTTGCCAACCCTTATGTTCGAGATCTGAAAAAGGTCATTAATATTGAAAAAATTGCTGAGGCTGATATCCGAATCGGAGTTGACCCTCTGGGAGGAGCCTCAGTAGGTTATTGGGATATCATTGCCGAGTTATATCACCTCAATATTACTGTCGTAAATCGCGTGGTTGACCCGACATTTTCCTTTATGTATGTGGATTATGACGGCAAAATCCGGATGGATTGTTCATCACCGTATGCAATGGCGGGATTGATCGCATTAAAAAATGACTATGATATTGCCTTCGGGAATGACCCTGATTCTGACCGGCATGGAATTGTGACCCCCTCGGCTGGGTTAATGAACCCAAATCATTACCTTTCAGTGGCAATCGATTACCTCTTCAGAAATCGAAGCGAATGGCAAAAAAACGCCAAAATTGGCAAAACACTTGTATCCAGCTCTATGATTGACCGCGTTGCAAAATCACTACCGAGAGATTTGGCGGAGGTACCGGTTGGGTTCAAATGGTTTGTGGAAGGATTGTTGGACGGTTCCTTCGGGTTTGGCGGTGAGGAAAGTGCTGGGGCATCCTTCCTGCGAAAGGATGGAACGGTTTGGACAACGGATAAGGATGGAATACTGCTAAACCTACTGGCAGCAGAAATTACGGCGGTCACTGGAAATGATCCGGGTGTCTACTACCGTTCACTGGAAAATAAATTTGGATCACCGGTTTACAAGCGAATTGATGCAACTGCGAATAGCCGGCAAAAAGATGTTTTGAAAAATCTTTCTCCTGAAGATGTTAAGGCAGAATCTCTGGCTGGAGAAAAAATCATTTCACGATTAACCAGGGCGCCATCAAACAATGCTCCCATCGGCGGGCTAAAGGTTGTCGCTGAAAACGGGTGGTTTGCAGCTCGTCCTTCTGGCACTGAAGAAATTTATAAAATCTATGCAGAAAGTTTTATCGGAGAATCTCACTTGAACAAGGTGATTGAAGAAGCACAAAGCATTGTTAACGCGGCATTCAAGACTGCAGGAGCTTAATTTGGAAAAAAGAAAGTTCGGTCGAACCGGACACGTGAGCACGGTTGCTATTTTTGGCGGAGCTGCTTTTTGGGATATCAGCCAGGATGCAGCTGACAAGGTGATGGAGATGGTCATCCAATCCGGGATTAACCACATTGATGTTGCGCCATCTTATGGTCAGGCAGAAATTCGAATTGGACCTTGGATGAAACGGGAAAGAGAACGTTTCTTCCTGAATTGTAAAACCATGGAGCGAACCAAAAATGGCGCGTGGCAGGAATTGCAAGAATCGCTGAAACGTTTAGAAACCAAATCTTTTGACCTTTACCAAATGCATGCCATCACAAGCATGGAAGAATTGGATCAAATCAGCATGAAAGGGGGAGCACTGGAAGCAGTGCAGGAGGCTAAGAAATCTGGGCTGACCAATTTTATTGGAATCACAGGTCATGGGGTGGATGCTCCTGCAATCTTCCTTGAAGCTTTAAAACGATTTGATTTTGATTCGGTCCTTTTTCCAATGAACTTTATCCAGATGGCAAACCCGATTTTCCGAAAAAACGCAGAGGAATTGATTGCAGAATGCCAAAGGAAAAATGTCGGAACCATGATCATCAAGTCCATCACCCGCGGACCATGGGGCGAAAAAACACATTCTGCCACAACCTGGTATGAACCTTTCGAAAAACGAGAGGAAATTTTTAAGGCTGTAAATTTTGTATTATCCTACCCCGTGACAGGAATTTGTACAGCTGGTGATACCAAAATATTGCCTCTGGTTTTGGAAGCCTGTGAAAATTATCAACCACTTTCCGTTTTAGAAAAAGAAAATTTAATTTTGAGCGGAAAGAATTATGATCCATTATTTGTTTGAGAAGAGGAAAATATGGCAGATCCCCGAATCCTAAAACTTGCAAAATTATTGATTCATTATTCTCTCGAATTAAAACCTGGCGAGAAATTTTTCCTTCGAACCCATCCCCTGGCGAGTGAACTGACGCTTGCGGTTTATGAAGAAGCCATCAAGGCTGGCAGCCATGTTTTCGTTCAAAGCAGCGTACCGGGCACCGATGAGATATTTTATAAATATGCTTCCGATGAACAGCTCGATTTTATCTCTCCGATTAAAAAATTAACCACTGAAACGTATGATGCTTTCCTGACACTCTGGTCAGAACATAACACCCGCAATCTGAGTGGAATCAATCCGAGCCGTTTTGCGCGAGTTGCAAAAGCAAATGCGGGATTAAGTGAGATATTCATGGATCGAACTGCGAAGAAGGAGATGCGCTGGTGCCTAACCGCCTATCCAACGGAAGCCATGGCTCAAGAAGCAGATATGTGCCTGAGTGATTACCAGGACTTCGTCTATTCGGCTGGAATGCTCAATGAAGATGACCCGGTTTCTTTTTGGAAACAGGCAGGGCTGGATCAACAGAAATTGGTGGACTGGATGAAAAATCGGGATATGGTCAAATTGAAAGGATCCAATATCGATTTATCCATGTCTGTCAAAGGACGCGTCTTTATCCCCTGCGATGGAAAAGTAAATTTCCCGGACGGGGAAATATTTACCGGTCCGGTCGAAAATTCAGTTAATGGTTGGGTGCGGTTTAAATACCCAGCAATTGAACACGGACAGGAAATAACGGATATTGAATTGTGGTTTGAAGATGGCAAGGTGGTGAAGGAAATTGCGAGCAAAAATTCTCAATTCCTCACCAGCCAATTAAACACAGATGCGGGTTCAAGGTACCTGGGTGAATTTGGAATTGGCACAAATTATGGAATCCAAAAATTTACCAAGAACATGTTGTTTGACGAGAAAATAGGTGGAACCATACACCTTGCAGTAGGTGCAGGATATCCAGAAAGCGGTTCAGTAAATCATTCAGGAATTCACTGGGATATGCTTTGTGACATGAATGATGCAACCATCACCGCTGATGGCGATTTATTTTATCAAAACGGTAAAACAATCATTTAACCCAACTCAATGAATTCGGTCATAAAAACAGGGATCATTGATCCCTGTTTTTTTCACCTTGCAGATCGTTTCAAATGGAAGAAGGAATGAAATTACCCATATTTGATCGTTGAAGTCAAATTTATTTTCAACGAGCCTGTTTCCGTACATATTGGCGTGTATAATCGGACGAATGATGACACCTGAAGAAATTGAAATGAAACTTAATAAAATATTACTGAATGTGACCAAACCTGGCCGATACAGCGGTGGGGAGATGAATATAACCATCAAGGATTGGTCGCAGGATGCTGTCAGGATTGCGCTGGTTTTTCCAGATATTTACGACATCGGGATTTCAAACATTGGTTTGAAAATCCTGTATGATCAGATTAATAACCGGACTGATGCACTCGCAGAAAGAGCCTATGCCCCTTGGCGGGATATGGAAGAGCTGATGCGAAGCCATGATCTTCCGTTATACAGCCTGGAAACCTATCACCCGCTAGGCACATTCGACATGATCGGATTTTCAATTCCGTATGAAACATTATATACAAATACATTAAACATCCTGGATTTGGCAGGTATTCCCATTCGATCCAAAGACAGGCAGGATGTGGACCCGATCATCATTGCGGGGGGACACTCAACCACCAATCCTGAACCAATGTCCGCTTTTATCGATGCATTTGTGATCGGAGAAGGCGAAGAAGTCATCCATGACTTGGTCAACGTCATGAAAAAATGGAAGTCGCTGCGATCATCTGCTGATAAGGACTCCAGGAAGATAAGAGAAGGCATTCTTCGAGAAATGGCAAAAATAGATGGGGTCTATGTTCCATCATTTTATTCAGTGGATTATTTTCCTGATGGAACGATTGAAAAAGTTACCCCGGATTCAGCAGACTTACCTAAAATAATTACCAAAAGGATGGTGGCAAAGCTCCCTCCCCCACCGACCTCTTTCATCGTACCAAACATTGAAGCGGTTCACAACCGGATATCGATTGAAATCATGCGTGGTTGTACGCGAGGCTGCCGTTTCTGCCATGCTGGAATCATCAACCGCCCAGTTCGGGAGAGACCGGTTGCTGAAATCGTCGAAGCAGCCGAAGCAGCCATTAAATCGACCGGATATGAAGAATTGGCATTATTATCCTTATCATCTTCTGACTACACGCATATTACCGACCTGGTACAGGCGGTCAGCGACCATTTTGCAGAAAAACACCTCTCCATTTCGCTGCCCTCCCTCCGAATTGAAACTGTATCAGTAGATTTGATGGACAAGCTCAGGGACCGGCGAGGAACTGGGTTTACCCTCGCACCAGAAGCTGCCACCGAAAGAATGCGGAAAATCATTAATAAATTTATTCCAGATGAACAGCTTTTAGAAACCTGCAGGGAAATTTACAGCCGGGGCTGGACCACGATCAAGCTTTATTTCATGATTGGACATCCTTCCGAAACTCTTGAGGACGTGCAGGCGATTGCAGATTTATGTAAAAAAGTGCTGGCCGAAGGCCGGAAAGTCATCGGCTTCAAGGCAAAAGTCCATGCGGGGGTTTCCACCTTCGTTCCCAAACCTCACACACCTTTCCAATGGGTTTCCTGTGATAGCGTTGAACAAATCACATTTAAACAGAACCTTCTCAAACGTGAATTAAGGGATAAAAACATCAAGTTATCATGGAACCCACCCGAGGATACGATGCTTGAAGCATTGCTCTCCCGCGGCGACCGTCGCTTAAGTGAGGTCATTTACCTTGCCTGGAGAAATGGCGCCAAATTTGATGCCTGGCAGGAAGAACGAAAGTACACAATCTGGAATGATGCAATTCGCGAAACCGGGCTGGACAGTGATTTTTACACACACCGGCAGCGAAGAATAGATGAAATATTTCCCTGGGATCATATTTCGACGGCGGTAAAAAAGAGTTTTCTTTTTAAGGATTTAAAAAGTTCTCTCGAAGGACAAATCAGAATTGACTGTCGCCAGCAGTGTTTTGCCTGTGGGATCCTGCCGACATTCAACGATTTACGGAGGCAAAACCCTGGGGATTATTGGAAATGTCCCCCTGTAATTGGTCCTGGCCGCAAGTCTGTGACCAGATCAGACGAGGAATATTCCCGCATCAAAGCAGGGGAATCAGTGAAAGGATCAGAAGATTATTCATGAAACCAAACCGGTGGGATATTATTGTGGGGTTGCCAGCGGGTTTTTTAATTTTCATGGGCACTATTCTAGGCGCTACAATAGCCGGGATTTCGAAAAATGACCGGAACGGCGGGGCATTTTTAATATTGATTACCGTCACTTTACTGGTTGGATTCCTGGCAGGGATCACCCGGCTGCAGCATGGGCCTGCGACAGGTTTCTTTGCCGGGCTTACCATGGCAGCAATTATTATTTTTTTGTGGTTAAATGCCGGTTCGGGAGATCAATATAATCCAGAGATCATAGGATATTCCGGTGTTCTGCTCCCGCCAATTTTATGTCCGGTTGGGGGATGGTTTGGCGCGAAACTGAGAATGAAACCATGAGAATCAGGATAAAATTTTCGAAAAGCGGTGGTTTGCGATTCATTGGGCACCTTGATTTGCACAAAATTTGGGAGAGGTCTACACGCAGAGCGGATATACCACTTCTCTACAGCCAGGGATTTCATCCACAACCGAAAATCCAGATTGCCTGCGCCCTTCCGCTAGGATTCGCTTCGAATTGTGAGCTGGTGGACCTGTGGGTGGATGGGACACCCGACCTCTTCATTCTTAAGGATTCGCTGTCCAAAGCAGTCCCTCCGGGATTAAAAATCCTGGACGTTGAGAATGTTGATGAAAAAGGTCCTCCTTTACAAACCCAGGTTCAATCTGCAGAATATAAAATCAGTCTGGATCAGAAAACTGATATTGATTCCTTGAGACAAAAGGTTGAAGAATGTAATAAAGCGGAGAAAATTCTGCGCGAACGGCGGGGAAAACCTTATGATTTGCGTCCATTGATTGAACTGCTGGAAGTAAATTTGGATGATCTTAAGGAGAAACCCCAAATTCACATGATTCTCGCCTCAAGAGAAGGCGCGACTGGCAGACCGGAAGAAGTACTGGATTTCCTGGGAATACCATTTGACGAGACTTATATCGAGCGTATTCATTTGATTTTCAAAACCTGAAAATTTGAAACCTTTCACCTGAAATAAAAAGGAGTCATTCCCAATTAGTCACTTTAGGGAACGACTCCTTTTATTCGCGAAGAACAGGTCAAGATTTATTACGGAGTGCTTTCTGGATAATTTCTTCCACTCTCTGAACCATCCTGGAGGGATCTGGATGTAAACCTTCGACCAATAAAGCACTGTCAAAAATTTGTTCAACAACCATGTTGTAAAGTGGAGAAGTTGGATCGAGGATTTTGAGATCCTGGAGGATAGGATGATTAAGGTTTAATTCCAATATTTTTTTGTTTTCTTCAAATTCCTTGCCCAGATATTTATAAACCCTTTGGGTTTCGGGGTTTAAACCACCTTCTGGTTCAACCAGGCGTGCGACAGACTGTGAAAGCCGGCTAGTGCTGCGAACATCTGAGACGCGATCGCCAAGAATCCGTTTGAAGGTTGCAATCAGTTCAGAAGAATCATCCGAATCGGTTTCACTTTTTTCCCGAGATTCGTCCTGAGATTTCTCCCCGGATTGGCTCTCTTCCACCGCAATATTTTTAAGATCAAACCCTTTAAATTGATGGAGACCCATGAGCATGAAAGAATCCATTGGATCAGTCATCAACAAGACCTCAATTCCTTTTGTATTGTAATAATCCAAATGAGGCGATCTAAGAACTGAGTTTGCGTCTTCACCAATAATGTAGAAAATTTCTTTCTGATCTGCTTCTTTACGGCTGAGGTAATCATCTAGAGAAGTCAGTTCATCTTTTTTCAGGTTTGTTTTAAAACGTAATAGCTCACTTAATTTTTCAATATCGGGCTGAGAGGTTGCAATCCCCTGCTTTATAAAGGAACCGAATTCATGCCAAAATTTTTGGTAAGTTTCAGAATCGGTCTTCGCAAGGTTTTCAAATTCCTTTAGAACCTGCCCCGTGAGAGCTTTTTTTAACCGGGCCATAATTCCGGTTGCCTGAATGGTTTCGCGGGAAACGTT
This sequence comes from Chloroflexota bacterium, assembly GCA_021795965.1. GTDB lineage: Bacteria > Chloroflexota > Anaerolineae > Anaerolineales > Villigracilaceae > UBA5195. Next base: position 73,539 of record JAJYOU010000007.1, on the reverse strand, counting down.
CAAAGGAAGATCCTCTGAATCAACAACTCCCTGGATAAATCTCAAATACTCCGGCAGCAAGTCTTTTGAATATTCATCGATCAGGATATTGCGGGTGTAAAGTTTAAGACCATCATCTTTCCTGAGCGAAAAAACTCCACGATCAGATTTACCTGGAACAAACAACAATGAATAAAATTGAACCGGAGCATCTGTGACTGAATGGATGTGAAGCAGCGGATCTTCAAAATCGAGGGTTAATTGCCGGTAGTAATCTGTATATTGTTCGCCGGTGACATCCTGTTTTGACATGCGCCAGATGGCGGTTTGCTTGTTAACCTGTGTTGGTTCATCGTCAAGTAATATTGGAAATCCGATGTAATCGGAATGTTTTCGAATTATTTCTTTAACTCGGTACGGCTCAGCAAATTCCTGACAATCATCTTTTAATTTAATTTCAATGACTGTGCCTCTGTCCTGCTTATCGCTGGCTGAAAGTTGATACTGATCTTCACCGGTTGCAAACCAAGTAATGGCTTGATCGTCCGCTCGAAAGGAACGTGAAGAGACTTTTACCCATTCCGCCACCATAAACACGGAATAAAAACCAACGCCAAATTGACCGATCACCTGGGTAAAATTGCCATTTCCGGCTTTGGCAGCTTCAAGAAATTTCCGCGCCCCTGATTGAGCGATGGTACCCAAATTTTCGATAATTTCATCCCGATTCATTCCGATCCCATTGTCTTTAATAATGAGCTTTTTCTCGTCTTTGCGGGTTTCAATCCGAATTGAAAGATCAGTGGTCGAATCGAGAACATTTGGGTTTGTGAGTAGCTCAAAACGGAGACGGTTGAGAGCATCGGATGCATTCGATAACAATTCCCTCAAAAAGACTTCCTTATCCTTGTAAAGGGAATGGATCAATATATTTAAAAGTTGCCTGGTTTCAGCCTTGAAGTTGTAAGTCTGGGCATTTTCAAAAGTCGGTGCAGAATCTGGTGTGTCCATCTTGTCCCTCGGTATTTATGATTATTTTTGCAAGATTAACAAATCTTTTTGGATTAAAAAAATTTTACCAAAAAGATATGAGAGAAATAAATTTTTGATGTTAGAGTTTTGTAAATTTTTATCTACCCGCCAGAAATTCGAGCAAAACCGCGTTAAATTTTTCATACTGGTCGATCGTCAAAGCATGACCTGCCTGTGAAATTATGACATGTTTTGAATTTGGAAGATGATCTGCCAGGAATTTTTGTCTTGCAGGTGTGACAGTTGTATCCCTGTCGCCACTAACCACGAGGGTTGGAATCTTAATAAATTTGAGTTTTTTGCTGGAATTAAACAGAGCCAGGTTACGAAGCGCAGCCCGATATGCCCGCGGATCGGCTGAAGATATTTGCTCTTCAGCCATTTGACGAAGGGCTTCCTGATCAGGTGCGGGGAATATTCTTTTCGCAACAATTTTTGCCTGGGTTTTCAGACCAATAAAATGCACAACCAGCAAGCGGGCGAGAAAATATGCCCACTGTGACAAATTCTCGGGTCGGAGATAGGAAAAGGTGGAAACCAGAACGAGTTTACTGACCATTTCAGGGTAATCAATCACCATTTGCTGAGCAATGATCCCACCCATGGAAAGACCGACCAGGTAAACAGGCTGTTCGGTTTGCTCCGCAATAAAACTTGCTAATATTTTTGTGATACTCTTGAATTTCCACCCTTTACCTTCGAAACTGGACTCACCGAAGCCAGGAAGATCAATCGCCAGCGGCCTCATCCCGGCTTGTGAAAGGCGATCTAATTGCAAACTCCATGAAGTTGCATTTGCTCCCAAACCATGCAGTAAAACCACAACGGGAGTTCCACCCGGGTTTGAATCCAGGAAATGCAACTCGGTCATTATTCTTTCTTTTCTGTTGGATCCCCTTCGACCAGTTTATCTTTCTTCGCGTCCTTTTCATCACCACTCAAATTATCTTTAAAGGAACGCAAGCCTGAACCCAACTCACCCAAGATTTTTCCAAAACGTCCCGGGCCAAACAACACGATCACAATTACCAGGATAATTATTAACTCAGGAATTCCAAGATCCATATTTTTATTCCAATCTTTTATTAAAACTCAGCGTATTTATCCCTGACCCGAGAGCAGGGATAAAAGTGATCATATCATGATCACTTTAAATTGCCAATCCTAAGATTCGTTGCGGCTGAGGAATCCTTCGAATATCCGCAGGATTCGCAGCAGGAACGAGCGTAGGCGTGCCCAGGGTTTAAACCAGTCCGCTTTAATGTAGTGAGTTGAAGGCAGAGGTCCGCTCCATTCAAGTGCCAATGAACCCCACGTGAGACCTGCTCCAAAGCCCACCAGAATGACCTTGTCACCTGCCTTAAGTTTCTTTTGATTGAATGCTTCGACCGTCGCGATGGGAATTGAAGCGGTGGAGGTGTTTCCATATTTTTCAAGATTGATCATGAATTTTTCAAGCGGAAATTTCAATCCCCTGGCGGCTGCGTCGATAATGCGCAAATTTGCCTGGTGGGGAATGATCAGAGAAATTTCTTCCGTTTCCCAATGGGATTTTTTAGCAGCTTCGAGGGTCGCCTGGACCATGACCCGGGTTGCGAATCGAAACACTTCGCGTCCATTCATGTGGATAAAATGCAAGCCTGCGTTGACGGTGACCTCACTTGCGGGTTGGGCACTTCCCCCAGCCGGAATGGATAAAAATTCACCGCCAGACCCATCTGAATGCATGACCGCTCCCATGATTCCACCGGGCTTTTCATTCGCCTGGACCACAAAAGCACCCGCTCCATCCCCAAAAAGGATGCAAGTATTCCGGTCAGTCCAGTCTACGAAACGTGACAAAGTTTCTGTTCCGATGACGAGGATCGATTTTGCGGAACCTGTGCGAATGGACTGGGCAGCCATATTAAGCGCGAAAATAAAGCCAGTGCAGGCTGCTGAAAGATCAAAAGCCCCGGCGTTACTTGCCCCAAGTTTGTCTTGAATCAGGCAGGCAGTGGCTGGGAAAATGTGTTCGGGAGTTGATGTTGAACAAATGATCAAATCGAGATCGGTCGGTAATATTCCAGCCATGCCCAAGGCATTGAAAGCTGCTGCGGCACCCAGTGAGGCTGAAGTTTCACCTTCGGAAGCAATGTGTCGCTCATGAATCCCGGAGTGTTCGCGAATCCATTTGTCGTTGGTATCAACTATTTTACTCAAATCGTCATTCGTCATTACTTTATGGGGGACAGACATTCCCCAACCAGTAACATGTGCGTAAGGCATTTTCGCTCCTCTGTTTCGAGACCGAAATCTATTTTTCTATCTACCAGGATTAAGATTCAAAGCGGCTAAAAACCAGTGAGGCATTGTGCCCGCCGAAACCGAAGGAATTTGACATGATATGGTTGGGGTGAGCTTTGCGTGCCTTATTCGGAATATAATCCAAATCGCAATTTGGATCAGGATTTGTGTAATTCATGGTGGGTGGAAGAATGTCTTCCTGGAAAATTTTTGCGCAGATGGCTGCCTCCACTGCGCCGGAAGCGCCTAATAAATGGCCAGTCATGGATTTGGTGGAAGAAATTGCAATCTGATAGGCAGCGTCACCGAAAACCATCTTGATCGCGGCGGTTTCCGATTTGTCATTTAATTGGGTTGAAGTTCCGTGGGCATTGATATAGTCAATCTGACGGGGGTTCAAGCCGGCATTTTCAAGGGCAATTTTCATGCAGAGGGCTGCTCCAGACCCATCCTCTGAAGGTGCTGAAATGTGATATGCATCATCGGTAGTGCCATAGCCAGTTATTTCGCAATAGATTTTCGCTCCACGGAATTGGGCATGCTCGAGGCTTTCCAAAACAAGGATCGCGCCACCTTCTCCCATCACGAATCCATCCCTGGTTTTATCGAAGGGTCTGGATGCTCCCGCAGGATCTTCATTGCGGGTGGAGAGCGCAGTCATTTGGTTCAATCCAGCCATTGCGACGCTGACGATGGAAGCTTCGGAACCGCCCGCCAGCATGACATCTGCAGAACCGCGCCGGATAATTTCAGTCGCTTCTCCGACCGCGTTTGAACCAGTCGCACATGCAGTGACGTAGGCAGCATTCGGTCCTCTGAAACCCATCCGGATCGCAATCACCCCGGCGGCATTATCAGCAATCATCATTGGGACCAGGAATGGACTAACCCGGTCGGGACCTTTTTCGCGCATCACTTCCACTTGATCCAGTAATGTGCCAATTCCACCAATCCCTGTTCCGACGACGACACCAATCCGGTCCCGGTTTTCAACATCAAGGCTCAAACTGGCATGGTCAACCGCTTCCTGTGCAGCGGCAACCGCAAACTGGCAAAACCGATCCATTTTTCGAGCATCTCGAAACCCAAATAGAGCTGCAGGATCGAACCCTTTCACTTCACAGGCAAATTTTGTTTTATGATCCGACGCATCGAAATGTGTAATCGGTCCAGCACCTGACCGGCCGGAAACAAGCCCCGCCCAAGTATCTGGAAAATTGTTTCCCAAGGGACTGATACAACCCATGCCCGTTATCACTACCCGTTTATGCATAATTAAATCTCCCGAATAGAATCAATTGAAATGGAAAGGCGCAGCTTGGCTGCGCCCGACCGCTTGAGAAATATAACACGACAAAAAATAATAAGATGCGCTCATGCTTATCCTTTGAGCATCGTTACATCTCTTTCTTTTTCCACTGGTAAATTGAGTGGAGGCAATTCAGAAGGAGAATTTAAACCAAAATGCTGTAAAAATTCAGGGGTTGTGCCAAAAAGGATTGGGCGTCCGGGACCTTCTGACCTGCCAACTTCCTGTACCAAACCTTTACTGAGAAGGCTTTTAATGACCCCGTCGCTATTTACCCCGCGGATCGAATCCAAGGCTGGTCTGGTGACTGGCTGTTGGTAAGCGATGACAGCGAGAGTCTCCAAAGCTGCCCGGCTCAGGCGAGAGGTTGCATCGAGGCCCAGAAATCTTTCGATTGATTCAGCCAATTCAGGTGCTGTTGTGAGCTGGTAACGTCCGTTATGGCGCTGCAGGCGAAGACCGCGCGTTTTCAGGTTTTCTTCCAATTCTTCGAGACCCTTTTCAACGGTGCCAGGAGTGACCTCCAAAGCTGCTGCCAATTGAACTGGAGAAACAGGGTCGGAGGCAACAAAAAGTAGTCCCTCCAATAAAAGGGGCAGGTTCAAATCATTGGTTGAGGTTTCGCCCATGCTATAATTACTCCGATCCAGTAAGATTTTACCCCGACAAGCCCGCGGGGTGGAGAAATTAATTGAAAATTAAATGGCCTGGTTTAGCTTTTATTTCACTTTTGGTTTTCAGTTCGCTCGCCTGTACCCTGTTTATCGGAGGTCCGTCTCTCCCGTCTGAAAAGATTACAGCCTCTCCGGAGGGTCTCGCGTCGCTTTTACAGAAAATACAATCCTCGCAAGCGGCTGCATTGGAAAACGGCATCTTAACTTTATCAATCACTGAATCCGAGCTGAGTTCACTGCTGGCATCAAAGTTATCTGACCAGCCAGATAGTTTGATTCAAAATCTGCAGGTGGTTCTCCAGAACAACGAAATTCAAATTTATGGAGTAACCACAAAAGGAAACTTTCAGGCTAACAGCCGGGTTGTGATCGCTGTTGCAATGGATCCCGACGGGAAACCAATCTTCAAAGTAACCTCCGCAGATTTTGGTCCCATGCCAGCACCAGAAGGTTTAACCGATGCAATTAGCACTTTGATTGACCAAGCATTCACAGGTGTGATTGGTCCGGCAATTACCGGCATCAGGCTGGACAGTGTCGTGATCAGCGATGGCATTTTGACGCTTACCGGCAGGGTCAAGTAGGAAGATTATACCAAGTGTTACCAACCAATTTAAAACCAAGGCTGCTAATATTTCTGATTATTTTGTATGCAGGATTGAGTGGTTGTATTCCTAACCAGTCCATTCTAAAAGTGTCTGGTATACCAGTGGTAATTTCAGCAGATAACCAGACTCATAACCTCACAGCAGCGCCCGGAGAAACTGTTGGAAAAGTTCTTGAATCGGCAGGGATTAAACTTGGTCAACTCGATAAGGTTCAACCACGGGAAACTACCATTATCAGCGCCGGCTTGCGGATTAACGTGGTGAGGGGGCGTGAGGAATTTGAAACAAAAACAATTGAAATTCCTTTTGAGAGACAAACGATCAACAGTGAGACCCTGCCTGTGGGACAGCAATCGTATTCCCAGAGCGGGAAAAATGGTCAGGAAGAAATTGTTAACAGGACCTACTTCGAAGATGGTCAACTTGTAAGTACGACGGTGGTAAAGACCACCATCCTTAAACAACCCGTACCCGAAATTCTGGTCATTGGGATTGGGTCAGAAATTGCAGCTGAACCGATCCAAATTCCAGGGAAACTGGTTTATATCAAGGATGGGAATGCCTGGTTGATCGAATCTTCGACCGCTAGCAACACTCAAATCCTGATGACGGGGGATCTGGATGGGTCCGTCTTGAAATTATCCAAAGACGGAAAATGGCTCTTATTTACCCGGAAATCGACCAAACCACCCACTGAAGAAATAAACACACTTTGGGCGATTAATATCACCGACCCAAAAGCAAAACCGATTAATTTGCACACTTCCAATGTCGTCCATTTCGCAGATTGGGATGCGACAACAGATTCGATTATGCGCGTTTTATATTCCACGGTTGAACCAAGATCATCTGCACCAGGCTGGCAGGCGAATAATGACCTTTACCGGATGGTTGTCGCTAAAAATGGAAACCTGGGTGCGAGGGAAAAAATCATTGAAACCAACAGCGGGGGTGTTTATGGCTGGTGGGGAACGGAATATTTTTGGTCTCCAGGCGGTAGATACCTGGCTTACAGTCGTCCGGATGAAATTGGAATTGTCAGTTTTAAAAACAAGAATTTAATACCTCTATTGTCCATCGTTCCTTATCAGACCGCTTCAGATTGGGCGTTGATTCCGAGCCTGGCCTGGGGTGGAGATGACGAGATCATTTACGTGGTGACCCATGACCCGCTTCCAGGTCTCGCCAACCCAGAGGAATCACCAAACTTCAATTTGAGTGCAATTTCCCTGGAAAACAATTTGAATATAAAACTCGTCCAGCAAAGTGGAATGTTTGCCTATCCTTCAACATCCCCAATCAATGAGTCCATCGCAGAAAAATCATTCAGGTTGGCTTACCTTCAAGCGCTGAGCCCGTTACAATCGGCAAATTCAGGTTACCAATTAATCGTGATGGATCGAGATGGCTCAAACCGAAGCATCAGATTTCCCAGAGCTGGTTCTTCAGGATTAAATCCCCAGACCCCTGTTTGGGCACCAGCACCGACGAACAAAAGCCAGGATCAGTTTCTCGCGATGATTTATCAAGAAAACCTGTGGTTGATCGATGATGCAACTGGTGCCCAGTACAAAATCAGCGAAGATGGTCATATTTCACGGCTAGAATGGAAATAGATCAGGTGAAAACACTGAAACACTGGTAATCTAAAGCTATAATTTTCGAAAATATCAGATCAATTGGAGGAGTTAATGCGTATTTTAATAACAGGGGCTGCTGGTTTTCTAGGCTCTCACCTTTCGGATCGCCTGATAAAAGATGGTCATGATGTGGTTGGGATGGATAACTTCATCACAGGTTCGCAGGATAATATTGTCCATTTAATGGGCAACGAACATTTTTCATTTTATAAACATGATATTTCAAATTATATTTTTGTCCCCAGTAAATTGGACGCAGTCATGCATTTCGCCTCACCGGCAAGCCCCAACCCTGCCTCCCCGCTGGCATATTTTAATTTACCCATCCAGACGATGAAAGCCGGAGCACTGGGCACCCATAACACCCTGGGAGTTGCCAAAGCCAACCACGCCCGTTTCCTGCTGGCTTCCACGAGCGAAATTTATGGTGATCCAACTGAGCATCCTCAAAAGGAAACATATGCTGGCAATGTTGATATCACCGGTCCACGGGCAGTTTACGATGAAGCCAAACGCTTCGCGGAATCGTTGACACTCGCTTATCACCGGCAGCACGGTGTCGACACCAGAATTGTGCGAATCTTCAACACCTATGGTCCTCGGATGGATCTTGATGATGGACGCGCGTTGCCCAATCTCCTCAGACTCGCACTATTGAATCAGCCATTAACGGTCTATGGGGATGGAGGCCAGACTCGATCCTTCTGTTTTGTGGATGACCTGATTGACGGAATTGTGAAGCTCCTTTATTCTGATGAACATATGCCAGTTAATATCGGAAATCCAGTTGAAATGACCATCCTGGAATTTGCCCATACCATTAACAAAATTACCGGGAACAAAGCTGGGGTGGTATTTGTGGATGCGCGCTCTGCCAGAGATCCTCAAAGGCGACGGCCCGACATTACGAGGGCAAAAGATTTGTTAGGCTGGGAGCCGAAAGTAAACCTGGAAGAAGGTCTCATGAAAACGATTGATTATTTTAAAATGAAACTGGGTATAGCGTGACCATGATCCTCAAAAACCCGACTGAGCGGGTTCGATTCTTCAAATTCGCAGCTGTTGGTACCATCGGAGCAGCAATTGATTTTGGAATCATGAACTTATTTGTCAGCCTGGTCAAGTTCCCTTTTGTCATTGCGGGTACAATTTCATTTATCTGCGCGGTAATGAGCAACTTCTTATGGAATAGATATTGGACGTACCCGGAATCCCGTTCAAAACCCCTCGTTGGGCAAATTATTCAGTTTTCGGTTGTAAACGCGGCAGGATTGGTAATCCGGATTCCCATACTGCACTTTGGAGAGCCAACCCTTGATAATCTTCTCACTCCGTTCTCCTCAATTGAAAGGTATCATCAATTTCTCAGCCATAATATTACACTGGCGGTGGCTGTCGGAATCGTCATGCTCTGGAATTTCTTTGTAAATCGATACTGGACTTATAACGATATTGATCTGGTATGACGGGCAGGTGAAACTGTGCTCAAAGCCATTTACACAACCGAAGGTGATCCTAAAGCATTTCTGGAATATCCGAACCTCTTTAATGAAGCTGGAGAATGGGTCGGTTTTGTAACCCCACAGAGGGACGTGTATTCAGTCTCGGGTATTTATGTTGGCGTTTTAACAGATGATCCTCGAATCATCAGAAGAAAATTCGAAGAACCAAAACCGCAGCTCACGCCCCCTGAAAAACCAGCTTCAATTCGGATCCCAGCCGTCATCCCGCTACCTGGGATGATGAGGGACCTACCACTGGGAAATATTGATATTTTACAGGAGGAACCCTACCGGCTGCACACAGTTGATATGATTGACTATCGAAAGGATTTCGACTGAAATATGGAAAATCTTACGCCGAAGCCGATGAAAAATTCCCTGATCCAGCTGACACAGCTGATGCAGTTCGAACACGCCAACAGTCAGGGCAATGTCCACGGCGGTTGGATTATGAAACTTGTGGATGAATGCGGTGCGCTTGCCTGTATGCGGCATGCCCAAAAAAGAGTAGTTACCGTTGCTGTGGATCGGATGACTTTTCGACAACCCATCAAAATTGGCGATCTTGTAATCCTGACAGCCGAGGTTACCTATACAGGTCATACCTCCATGGAAGCCGAAGTGAGAGTGGAAGCCGAAAATCCGATGACCGGAAAAAAGATTCATACCAACAACGCCTACGTGGTTTATGTCGCTCTCGATGACCAGGGTAAACCGGTAGCAGTTCCGCCAATTTATGGCGAAACCGAAGAAGAGAAGACCAGGTTGGAACAAGCAAACCTGCGTCAGAAACTGCGGTTAAAAAATAATGACAGTTCAAAACCATGAATTAAATTCTGAAATCAACCTTCCAGAAGATGGCGAAAAAACCTCCAGGCAATTCCGTTCGCTGAAGGAACTGCTTGATTTTGCCTCGGGAAAAAGTGTCATAAAAAGCCTTGACCAGATGGAGGATTCCGGAATTGCTGAATTACTGCCTTTTCCTTTCCTGGCTCTGGTTGGTCAAAATGAAATGAAACTGGCTTTGATGTTGGGCTTGATAAACCCCAACATCGGTGGAATTTTACTAGTGGGACCAAGAGGAACCGGAAAAACAACAGCCGTCAGATCTCTGCTCGATCTTCTCCCGCAAATCGAACGTTCCGCCTGCTATTATGGCTGCCTGCCAGAAGACATCGAAACTGGGGGTATAGATGCAGTCTGCCCGGAATGTGCCCAGAAATATGGCGCTGGTATTTCGTTAACGGTCCCTGATCGCGTGAGATTGGTTGAACTTCCGCTGAATTCGCGGCTTGAGGATGTAGTCGGAGGAATCGATGAACGAGCTGCGGTCCAGGATCGCATGCGGATCAGACGTGGAATCCTAGCTCAAGCCGACAAGAATATCTTATATATCGATGAAATTAATCTGCTTTCTGATGAAATCATCGACGCCATCCTGGATGCAGCAGCACAGGGTTTGTATACTGTTCGCCGAGGAGCAGTGGTTGCAACGTACCGGTCCCGTTTCGTCCTAATCGGAACCATGAACCCGGAAGAAGGTAAATTACGACCTCAAATCCTCGACCGGTTTGGGTTAAGAATCATAGTCCGCGGTCTGAAAATTACCGAAGAGCGGCTTGAAGCCTATGCCAGGGTAAAAGCTTATTTGACGAATCCCCGCTCCTTGATAAGCGCTTATGCTGACCAAAGTCTATTCGCCAAACAGGAGCTGCAGGAAGCCAGGATGCGATTGCCCCATGTGCTCCTGCCTGATGAATTGGCAAATACAGCGATTCAATTGATTCAGAAATTAAAGATTGATTCCCTGCGTGCAGAAATAACCTGGTTTGAAGCCGCAAGAGCCTACGCAGCCGCAGACGGTCGGGAAGTGGTCACCAATGTGGATTTGGCGAGCGTTGCGCCCATGTCGTTGCGCATGCGGCGATCCGGTTTCATCACAGAATATTTCAATATTCAAAATGATGAAGAAAAGGAATTAAACCAGCTGCTTATATCTTTGGATGATCAAATACATGAAAATGAATGAGCTGCTGGACCGGTTTGTCAAGAAAACCTTTTTTCCGCTTTTGATATTGTTAGGAATTAATATCGTGAGCGGAATTTTAACATTTCGAGCCTACGGCATGTCGTGGGATGAGCCTTTATTCTATAATTACGCAGATTCCATCCGAATGGCGTACACCCCGCAGGCATTTTCACCGGGATTTGATTTTGAACAAGTTTTTGGCAAAAGCCCTGAAGACCACAAAATTTATGGACCGGCTTACCTGCTTTTAGCCCACCCGGTGGAACAATTTATCATGTCAGCGGCAAACGCTGACCTGGCTCCTGCCTGGCACCTTGTCAATTTTCTAACTTTTCAGGCTGGGTTGATCGGTTTCTTTTTTTTGATCAGGCGCTGGATCTCTCCATGGTCAGCGGCGGCAGCGACAGCATTTTTTTCCTGGCAGCCTGTTTTTTGGGGGCACGCGTTTATCAATCCAAAAGATATCCCTTTCATGGTTTTATTCCTATTCTCCATGTTATTTGGATTTAACCTGGTCGACCGTTTAACCGAAAACAAGGGATTCCCCTGGAAAACTTTTATCGCGGCAGTGCTGCTACTGGGTCTTTCGAGTGCAACTCGCATCATCGGACCCCTGGCAGGAATCCTGATTTTTATCTATTTTATTCTCAAAAGAAGTTGGCGATCGAGCTTTTACTTCCTTTTATACGCGCTCCTTTCGATCGCAGTCATGTTCATTTTCTGGCCGTATTTATGGTCCAGCCCGGTCGACCGCTTCATCGAAGTTCTGAAACATATGTCCAATAATCCAACTGAACTGGCGGTCTTGTTCGAGGGGCAGCTGTTCAGGGCAAACGCCATGCCCCGCCGGTATCTTTTGGAAATGATGTTCATCACCTTAACCGAACCAACCTGGATCCTCTTTCTTGCGGGTCTAATTTTGATGATCAAAAGAATGATCCAAAAAAATATTGATTGGCGGGATTCCTCTCTCTTTCTTGGATTATTTGTTTTCATGATGGCTTACCTGGTTTACAACCGGCCTTCGGTTTACGATGGATTTCGTCATTTCCTCTTTATCATGCCGCCGGTTTTTGCCGTAATTGGATTTGCATTCGAATGGTTCTGGCAAAAATTAAGAGCACCGATTTTTGTGATACTCGTCATGGCATTAATGGCGCCTGGAGTTTTTGGAATCATCCATCTTTATCCCTATGAGTACGCTTATTACAACCAATTTGTGAATGGATTAACAGGTGCCTATCGAAATTATGAAACTGATTATTGGCTGACGTGTTACAAAGAGGCAGTGGAATGGACACAATTAAACAAGCCTGGTTCGCCGCTGCATATTCAGAGAGAATTTGATCTCGCCGAGTATTACAATCATGGTGGCAATATGATTGACCTCCAAAAAGAACCTGAGACCGCCATTGGAAAGGGAGACTTGATCCTGTTCCATACGAGGGGCGATCTTGATATACGATCCGTTTTGCGAAAATTACCCGTCGTCCATACAATTGGCAGGGATGGGGCGGTTTTTTGTATGATCAAGCAGAATCAATAAGGCAAATTTAACAGGAGAAAGATGTTTAACCCGGCTTACCGCATCATCACCCCCCATCTCGTGATTCGCTGCTACGCCCCAGCGGACGCGGTATTAATGCAACGATCCATCAGCGAAAGCCTGGAGCATTTGTTACCCTGGATGCCATGGTCCACCGCAGAACCTGAGCCATTATCCAACAAAATTGATCGATTGAGGCAAATGCGGGCAAATTTTGATCAAAATATTGATTACATTTATGGAATATTTAATCCTGAAGAGACCCGCTTAATTGGCAGTACAGGGCTGCACCCACGCGTTGGACCGGGTGCGATCGAAATTGGTTATTGGATTCACAAGGATTTTATCAACCACGGGTATGCGACAGAAAGCTCTGCAGCTTTGACGAGGGTGGCGTTTGAAATTCATAAAGTGACGAGAGTTGAAATCCATTGTTCGACTGAAAATATTCCATCGGCTGCGATACCCCGAAAATTGGGCTACGCGCAAGAAGCTATCCTTCATAAGCGGAGCTACGCATATGGACATCCGTCAGACCAGATGATCTGGTCACTTTTCGCAGAAAATTATCCGAATACCATATCTGCTCAATTTGACTGCGCCGCTTTTGATGCGGCAGAAAGAAAAATCCTGTGACCACTCACCGCGAACGAATTGAAGCCTGTCTTTCCGGTGCCCGGCTTGACCGCACTCCCATTGCACTCTGGCGCCACTTCCCGGTTGACGACCAAACGCCAGAAACCCTGGCTGCCGCAACATTGGAGTGGCAAAAAAATTATGATTGGGACCTGGTAAAAGTGACGCCTTCCTCCTCATTTGCGCTTAAAGATTGGGGCGCAGTTGACGAATGGAGAGGCGACACCGAAGGAACGCGACGATACATCCGGAGGGTGATCACATCTTTGGATGATTGGGGCAAATTGAATGTCCTGGACGCAGACTCACCCCACCTGGCAGCCCAGTTGAAATGTTTGTCGATCCTGCGTTCTGAGCTTGGTACCTCAATCCCCCTCGTACAAACTGTTTACTCGCCGTTGGCGCAGGCAAAAAACCTGGCGGGGGGAGATGTTTTATTGGCACACCTCAGGATGCGACCTGACCTGGTTGGAAGAGGTTTGGAAATCATCGCAGAAAGTACGCGCCGGTTCATCCGCGCAGCCAGGGCTCACGGGTTGGTGGATGGCATTTTTTACGCGGTTCAACATGCTCAAGCCCAACTTCTATCCAAAGAAGAATTCGTTGAATTTGGGCGTTCTTACGACCTTCTCACCCTTGAATCTGCCCGACCGCTATGGTTGAACATTCTACATCTGCATGGGGTAAACGTTTATTTTCAGAGCGTTGCCGATTATCCTGCCCAAATCATCAACTGGCACGACCGGGAAACCCCACCTTCTCTTTCTGATGCCTTACCCCGCACACATATGGTTCCCTGCGGAGGAATCAGCCGGGAAACGATCGTTTATGGAACCATGAATGATGTTTCGACCGAAGTTGCCAACGCGATTGAGCAGGTTCACGGCAACCCTGTCATCATCGGAACAGGCTGCGTATTGCCCGTGATTGCTTCACATGGCAACCTGGTGGCAGCCCGAACGAGCGTGGAGATTTAATGCTGCGGGTGATTGCTGGCACAGCCAAAGGTCGAAAGTTAAAAACCGTGCCCGGAGATACCACCCGACCGATCACCGACATGGTCAAGGAAGCCTTGTTTAATATCCTCAGTGAGGATGTAATGGATTCGCGCTGGTGGGATGTTTTTGGCGGAACCGGCGCGGTCGGGATTGAAGCACTCAGTCGAAATGCCCAATTTGTGCGGTTCACTGATTTAAACCGTTTACCCATCGATGTGATGCGGGAAAATGTGGCAACCTGCGGATTTGCCAAGCAAGTTGAAATCCGACGCGCCGATGCATTTGCGATGCTGAGAACCAAGCCTGATACCTTCTTTGACTATATCTACATTGCGCCACCGCAGTACAAAGAAATGTGGGAAGAGGCTTTAAGAATAGTAGATGATAACCCGACCTGGATAGGGGAAGAGGGTGAAGTCATCGTCCAAATCCACCCGCGGGAAAGCAAGGATATTCCTATAAAAAACCTGGAAAAGATTGATGAGCGAAAATATGGCAGCACATTGCTGATGTTTTATAGTTTGATCAAGAATTTGTGAAATTTAAGCCTCAATCCCTATTCGTGCCCCAATTCCTAATCAGAAAATGATCGAATCCTTTTTGGGAGGTCCAATGGAATTCAAAATTGTAAATATAGAAAAACCAGAGCCAGTCAATTTCATTCTTGGGCAGTCTCATTTCATCAAAACAGTTGAAGATATCCATGAAATGCTGGTCAGCTCAGTTCCGGGCATTAAATTTGGTCTTGCATTTAGCGAAGCATCAGGAAAATGTTTGATTCGATACAGCGGGACAGATGAATCGATGATTCAGCTGGCGATTGGCAATGCCCAGGCAATCGGGGCAGGCCATTCTTTCATTATTTTTCTTGGAGATGGCTTTTATCCAATCAATTTCTTGAATTCCCTTAAGAATGTTCCCGAGGTGGCGCAAATTTTTTGCGCAACCGCCAACCCGACACAGGTACTGATAGCAGAAACCGAACAAGGTCGCGGAATTTTAGGAGTCATCGATGGCTTTTCGCCCAAAGGTGTTGAGGATGAAGATGGCAAGGAATGGCGAAGAAGTTTTTTGAGAATGATTGGTTACAAGTCTTAACCGCATAATGATAAGAATATAAGAAAAATTCTCCAACTTGGTCGAATGAATCAAGGGAGGATTTTTATCATTAAACATTTACTGGAGGATTCAAGAATTGAAAATAACCTTTAATTTGCCTTCGGTATCGTAAAAGGATTTTCCTGAAAATTGGGGACCGCCAACCGGCATCGATCGAATCTTATCCAAAATGAACATGACGTCCTCCACCAGGGGAAATTTATCCAACAGGTCAAAAGAGATCCATTCAGGAATTCCTTCAGGGGACGCCTTCAGACTTCCGGATATTTCATCCGCTCGAAAAACAAACAATCCAATTCCAACAGGATCGCCGCTATCAACCAGAATTGTGCCACAAAATGTCAATTTTGCTGATAAACCAGTTTCTTCGAACAATTCCCGCCGGGCAGCGCTGAATAAATCTTCACCTCGTTCAACATGCCCGCCGGCGCCATTGTAAAAACCCGACCAGCCGCCGACTTTTCCATGTTTAGGGAGAAGTTTTAACAATAAGACAGAATTGTGCTGGAATGGAAAAACAAGCACGCGGGGAATGATTTGGTATCGACTTCGGTCGATGTTTTGATCTGAAAGTGGCATATTCAAAAAAGTGTCGATGGAGATATCAAGTCGACACAAATCATCGTATCTACTGACCCAGGAAGGTTCTAACAGAATCCAGTTGATTTGCCGAACCGAGTTTATCATTTTTATCTGCAATAAACTTGGCATATTCAGCCATGAATATTTTCCCGATTGGACGCAGGTCAAACTGTTCAGGATTATCACGGAAGAATTCCCGGTGAACGCGTGTCCAGACGAGACGACCGTCCGTATCGATGTTGATTTTGGTCACACCAAGGGTTGCAGCCATTCTAAATTGACCGGCATCGACTCCTTTTGCACCAAGAAGCTTACCCCCTGCCGCATTGATGCGTACGACTTCGTCCTGGGGGACTGAACTTGAGCCATGCATGACAAGCGGAAAACCTGGAAGTTCTTTCTGGATTGCAGATAAAACTTCGAAATGCAGACCCTGGGTTCCGGTAAATTTAAAAGCACCATGACTGGTTCCAATGGCTACTGCCAACGAATCACACCCTGAGCGCTCAACAAATTCGCGCGCCTGTCTGGGATCCGTCAGCTTGGCATTGGCTTCATCCACATTGACGTGCTCCTCCACTCCCCCAAGCTGCCCTAATTCGGCCTCTACAACCAGACCTTTTGCATGAGCGGCATCCACCACACGGCGAGTGATTTCAATATTCTTTTCAAAAGGTTCGTGGCTGGCATCAATCATTACTGAGCTGTAAAAACCGCTGTCAATGCAATCGTAACAGGATTCTTCATCACCATGATCGAGGTGAACCGCGAAAATAGCATCCGGAAAAACCTCGTTGGCCGAGGTGATCAACCCTTCAAGCATTTTTTTATGGGTATAAGCCCGCGCACCTTTGCTGATTTGGATGATAAATGGTGCCTTACTATCAATACATCCTCTAAAAAGACCCATTGTCTGTTCGAGATTATTAATATTGTAGGCGCCGATGGCATATTTTCCATAGGCTGCCTCAAATAATTTTTTGGTTGTGACAATCATGTTTTATTCCTTCCCAAACCATAATTTTTGCGAATTTCCAATTTTTTTGCAACTTTTCACATCTCCAATCGTATTTTAAGGTGAGATGAAAAATTTAATTAATTATAACAATTATACCGGGATATAATAAAGATACTTTCCTTAACTGTCTAAATTTCCAAGGAGGAAGAAATGAGTGATTTTTTTGGGCGTGTTGTCGCAGACCAGGATCCTTTGAAGAAACTGGCTTCGCATATTCCAGGATTTAGCGGTTACGTTGAACGCGAGAGCCGGCGATCAGCCGACCGGTTACTGAGAGAAACGGTTGCCAAACGCTTTGAGGAACTTTATCAACGAATTTCCTCCATCCAGAGCGATTTTATTTCCCAGGGGAACCTTGAGTTTGTAGACGACCTAGAAAAAGCTGCGCGCCAAATTCGAATGTTCGCAGACAAGGTCAGAAATGCCACCTATGGTTATGCGGGGTTGTTTGATTCAATAAAAATTAATCAGGACGAACTGGCTAAAATCTATACCTATGATGAAGCATTTTTCGATCTTGCTGATCAAATCAAAAACGCTCTCGATACGGTTGAAGCTGCGGAGGGAACCCCTGAAGGATTGCCGGCGACCATCCGGAATGTAATTACTCTCTCAAGGCAGGCGGTAACGACATTTGAACAGAGGTATGAAATATTCAACGGATCAAAATAATCATTAATCCAATACCCTACTAAAAACCAGTAGGGTATTTTTTTCAGGTTCAGAAAACCTGAAAATCATGGTTTAATGAGTATAAACAAATTAACTCTTTGGAGAATAACGATGTGGAGTGAATATATCAGTCCCAGCAATGTTGATGAAGCCGTGAATGCTCTTTCCGAAAAAGGAGCTTCGGCGCGGATCGTAGCAGGGGCGACAGATCTGATTCTTGAACTTGAACGAGGAGTGAGGACAGGTGTCGATACCGTCATCGACATCAGTCGAATCCGGGACTTAGACAAAATTTCCCGGGAACCAGATGGTCTCATTCACATTGGACCGATGGTGACGCACAACGATGTCGTTTCGTCAAAGATACTGCGCGAGAATGCATTTCCCCTGGTGCAGGCGTGCTGGGAAGTCGGCGCTCCACAAATTCGGAACCGGGCAACCGTTGCTGGAAACTTGATCACTGCCTCGCCTGCGAACGATACCATTACTCCCTTGATGGCACTGGATGCGAGCGTGACGCTCAAATCCAAGCGGGGGGAACGCAAAGTGAAATTGAGTGATTTTTATACAGGGGTGCGAAAAACAGTCATGCAACCCGATGAGGTCATGATTGATATTTCATTTTATGGGTTGAAAAAACAAGAGCATGGAACTTTCATCAAAGTGGCACTCAGGCGAGCCCAGGCAATTTCGGTGGTCAACCTCTGCATCATTATTACACTGGAAGAAAACAAAATCAAAAATACAGTGATTACCCTGGGAGCAGTTGCCCCAAAAATTATTCGTGCCACCTCTGCTGAATCCTACATGAACGGAAAAATGATTTCCGATGAAGTGATTGAGGCTGCTGCCCGCCTGACCGGGGATTCAGCCGCCCCAATTGATGACATCCGTGCGACTGCAGATTTTCGCAAAGAGATGCTACGCGTGCACACCCGGAGAGGTTTGAAAGCTTTATGGACAGGGTCTGAAAAATTAGATTTCCCTGACGCCCCAATCACATTAACGGGGAAGGCAAATGAAATCAAACCGGTCAAGCCTGAATTGATTCGATTCTCTGAGAATTCAGAAATTAAGACCGTCATCAACCAGAAGGAATACATCTTTAAAAAAGTTTCCGACAAGACTTTATTGAGACTTTTACGGGAAGATGCCGGACTGATCGGGACCAAGGAAGGCTGTGCAGAAGGAGAATGCGGAGCCTGCACGGTTTTCCTGGATGGAAAGGCGGTGATGGCATGCATGGTTCCAGCACCGCGGGCACATTTGGCTGAAATCACCACGATTGAGGGTCTTGCAAATGGAGAAAATCTGCACCCGGTCCAGGAGGCATTTATCCAGGCTGGAGCAGTGCAGTGTGGATATTGTTCTCCAGGCTTTATCATGTCTGCAGCGAAATTATTGGAAGAAGAACCCCAACCAAGCAAGAACCAGATTGAAGAAGCCATTACCGGTAATTTATGCCGCTGTACCGGTTATTATAAAATCGTAAAAGCAATCGAAGACGCGAGTTTCATCGGAGGGTAAAAATGGGAAGGTATAATTATTTTCGAGAGCGGGAAGCAGCAAACAAACCGAAAATTCATCCGATCTGGAGCGGGATTGGCTGTATCATGATGGTTCTAACTCCAATCCTTGCTTGGGCAGGTTCAATTTTGCTTCTCCAATATGGATTAGTTAATAAATGGCAATTCCTGAATTCATTGGCTGATCCGATCCGATTTCCGCGCGAAGCGTACCTCATCCCCGTTATTAATAATGTGGCTAATTACATATCGTCCATCCCATATTTGCAGGCACTGATTTCCTTTTTTATCCTGTTCCTGTTTGTTTTGACTGGTTTGTACGAGTTAATTTACATATTTTTCTACAAACTACAGGAATAATCAAGATTGCAGCTTATTGCTCACCAAGAAGATCATGGATTTGGAATCCCAATCGATATTCAACCACCTACTGGAATCTTAAAATAATCATTAAATCAAGAGGATTAGATGACCTTAAATGTGATCGGTCAATCGATCGAAAAAATTGATGCACGTGAAAGAGTCACTGGACAAACCCAATATGCCGGAGACCTGGTCATGCCGGGAATGCTCCAGATGAAAATTTTATTCTCTGGAAAACCTCATGCAAAAATTTTAAGTATTGATACTTCTGCAGCAGAAAAATTCCCGGGTGTGAAGGCAGTGTTTACGGCCAGGGACGTTCCAGTCAACGAGTACGGATTACAGATTAAGGATCAGCCAGTCCTTTGCGGACCGGGTTCCTCAAAACCTGGCGCAGATATTGTTCGATTTGTTGGAGACCAGGTGGCGATTGTCATTGCTGAAACAGAAGAAATCGCTGAGAAAGCGATGCGTTTAATCAAGGTTGAGTATTTGGATTTGCCGGTCGTGACAGATCCGGAAATCGCAATCCTCCCCGAGGCTTACTCGATCCATCCAGAGATTGGAACCTCGAATATTTGCGTTCACGACAAAATCCGAAAAGGGAATGTTGAAATGGGTTTCGCTGCTTCAGATGTGATCGTTGAAGGAATCTACAAAGTTCCTGCACAGGAACATGCCTATTTGCAACCCGAAGCGGGAATCGCTTATATTGACGAAGATGGTTTGCTGACGATCAAGGCAGCCGGTCAATGGACGCATGCGGACCAAAACCAGTTAGCTCATTCCCTCAACCTGCCCCTGGAAAAAATACGGGTGCAGTATCCTGCAATTGGCGGCGCCTTTGGCGGTAGGGAAGATCTATCCGTCCAAATTGTACTGGCACTGGCTGCCTGGAAACTTAATCAACCAGTAAAAATTGTCTGGTCACGCAAGGAATCCATGATTGGGCATGGGAAGCGTCACCCAATGGTGATTCGAGCCAAATGGGGCGCCAGCAGGGATGGCAAAATAATCGCTGCCGAGACAACCTTCATCGCTGATGGCGGTGCTTATATGTACACCACCAACAAGGTGCTCGGAAATGCCACCATCACCCAAACTGGTCCTTATGCCATTCCGAATGTCAAGTCTGACGTGATTGGGGTTTATACCAATAATATCCCCAGCGCGGCATTTCGAGGTTTTGGAGCGCCTCAGGCTATTTTTATGGCTGAAATGCAAATGAATAAACTGGCGGAAAAACTCCGAATCGATCCGGTTGAACTGAGAATGCGCAACGCACTCAAACCCGAAGATACCCTGGATGTGCAAACTCCCCCACAAGGTCCGGTCACAATCCGCGAGGTAATAGAAGCAACCGCAATCAAAGCAGGCTGGCACGAAGTGAACGGCCAATGGGCTCGGAAAAATTCCTCCCAATCCAAGAACCAATCTCACCTAGCAAAAGGAATCGGGTTCGCCGCAGGTTTTAAGAATATCGGTTTCAGCTTTGGTTACAAGGAAAATAGTTGGGCTCGAATTGAAATACACGGGAATTCAAAAATCGAAAAGGTGGTGGTTTACAGTGCGGCAGCCGACGTTGGGCAGGGAAATCACACCATCCTTGCTCAAATAGCCGCGGAAGTAATCGGCGTGCCCATTGAAAAAGTGGAAATGATCACCATGGACACATTGAATATGGGCAATGCGGGGTCTGCCTCAGCTTCACGACTGACAGTGATGAGTGGAAACGCGGTTAAAAAAGCTTCAGAGTTGTCCAAAGCGAGATGGGACTCTGAAGAAAGACCTGCAATTGTTGAATATACCTACTATGCTCCTGAAACAACCCCCTTTAACAAAGAAACTGGAAAATGCCTGCCCAATTTCTCGTATGCATACACCGCCCAAGGAGCAGAAATTGAGCTGGATATCGAAACCGGGCAACTTAGAATTATTAGAATCATTTCCACACATGATGTTGGCAAAGCGATTAACCCCTCCCAGGTGATAGGTCAAATTGAAGGGGGTGTGGTGCAGGCACAGGGGTACGTGATGATGGAAAACTTCATCACAAAAAATGGATATGTTTTAACTGACCAACTTAGCACATACCTGATCCCAACCATCCGGGATATTCCCGAAAAAGTTGAGTCGATTATTTTGGAGCTACCGGATGAGCTCGGTCCATGGGGTGCAAAAGGTTTGGGCGAACTTCCCTACTTACCGATGGCTCCGGTAATTATTTCGGCGCTTCACGATGCGATTGGAATTTGGTTCGATGAATTCCCCCTAACACCTGAAAGAATATTAAAAGGATTGGGGAGAATCTAATTACCATCTCAGCCAGGCTGAAAAATAATAGGACATTTGGACTTAATAAAAATTTTCCCGTCGTTGATTTCGTGGGATTTCAACGACGGGAATTTTTATTTGCACTTTTCAGAAGTCTGGCGATCATGACCAGGTAATTAAAATAATCCTGATTTTAGACCCATAACTTTGCGTTATCATTTTTCAATGATATTGCGTTTCGGTTTGCCGGGCTATCCTGGTTGCAAGTTCAGCAACTTTAGATCCTCTGGCATTGTGTCATCAGCTTTTGCTGGTTTTGCCTTTCTCGGAAGTCTGGCTGTCATAATGTTCGATGTGAACATTTTAGACCCGTGACTTTGCGTCACCAGTTTTCACTGGTTTTGCTTTTTGTCGAAGTGCGTCCATATTATTGCACAAAAAATTGATTTTTTCAACGAGCGGAGACGTTTTTAAGATAATTTTATGGTTTCATTAAGGTAATTTGGGGATTTTCATCGTGTTGGTATAAACCTTCTACCACCTTTTGCAGGTATAATGGAGATATGGCTGAAGAACAAATTTCCTCCCTTTCGCGACGAAAAATCGCAATGTTAATCGATGGAGACAATGCCCAATCCGTCCTATTACCCCAAATGCTGGTTGAGTCCGGCAAATATGGTATGGTAACGGTTCGCCGGATCTACGGTGATTGGACGACTCCAAATATGAATTCCTGGAAAGATGTCCTGAATTTTCATGCCATCCAACCCATTCAACAATTTCGTTACACCATTGGCAAGAACGCCACCGACAGCGCAATGATCATCGATGCGATGGATATCCTCCATTCACGGGTGGTGGACGGCTTTTGCCTCGTTTCGAGTGATAGTGACTATACACGTCTGGCTACCCGAATCCGAGAATCAGGTGTTTTTGTGATGGGAATCGGTGAAAAGAAAACACCCAAACCTTTTGTGAATGCTTGCGATGTTTTCGTATACACTGAAAATCTCGTGACTGAATCAAAACCAGCCAAACCCAGGGTTCGCAAACCAGTTGCCGGTAACGGGAAAAAGAAGGAAGAAAAAGAAGAAGCTGACCCGATGCCTATTCTTGAAAAAGCTTTTGAGATGGCAGTTCAAGAAGATGGCTGGGCTCGCCTGGACCACATGGGGAATGCTCTTTACCAGCTTGATCCTGGCTTTGACCCTCGAACCTACGGGCAGAGGCAGCTCTCGAGGCTTGTTGGCAACCTTAAAGACTTTTTTGAAATGAAGACCCAGGAAACAGACGGATCAAATTTGTTTTACGTCAAACTCAAAGAAACATCTGAGTAAATTCGAAAGCATTTTGAACATAAAAAAAATGACTGAACCCATGTGGGTTCAGTCATTTTCCATTCTTGGATTAGTTACCGAAACAGAGGTAATTATTTCTTTTTCATTTTTAACACAAAATCATAGGGATATTTCGCCAATAATTCAATCGCGCCATCCTGGTTGACCCAGTAAGTGTCTTCGATGCGAAACCCCATCTGTTTATCGGGGTAATATAAGCCGGGTTCAATCGTGAAAACCACCCCCGGTTTCAAGACATTATCATCCGGTGAAGCCAACCCGCTGAAAGGTCGTTCGTGAATATACAATCCAACCCCGTGACCTATAGAATGGACATATCCTTCAACCGGGGCTTTGGTAGTTCTGGGCGTGGCATGACCGTCCTTTTCAAAAAGTTCGCATAACATATTTTGATAAACTTTAAATGGTTGACCGGCAACTAAATTTTCGACTATTTTTTTGTAAGCTGAATGAACCTGGTTGTAGATTTTCTGCGCTTCGGGGGTAGCAAAACCCATGCTCCAGGTCCGGGTGAAATCATAAAAATATCCTCCACCGGCTTCCTCGGGATAAATATCAAAAACGATGGTCTGCCCAAGCCGCATTAAATCTTCGGGATTCCCAACCGAGTGCGGAACACCCGCGTCCCGTCCCAGTGAAAAAATAAATCCCTCAGAAGGTGTGACATTTCGCTCCGCCAACCAGAGATTGATTTTATTTTTCACTATCCCCAATTTTAGGGGTGAACCATCTTCATTTATTAAAATTCCGTCGGTAGTGTAGTCACAGTTCTGCAGATATTCGGCTGTAAGTCCTACCACCTCGGTCGTTATTTGACCCATTTTGCGAATGCGAGCAACTTCTTCTGTTGTTTTAGTTTCCATAGCGGTCATAAAGAGGGAATTTTCCCGCGGCTCTCCGACCAATTTGAGAGTGGGCATGATTTTTTGCAGGTGGGATAACTGGGAAAATAGTGAGGAGAGGTCTGTTTGACCATAAATACCAACCCGCCCATTTATCTCCATCTCGATCAAAATATTTTTCAACCTGAGGGCGCTTGCCAGGCTTGGGTCCCCATCAGCTTCTTTTAATAAATCCTGGTATGGAAATTCATCAAATACGCGGACTTTTAACTTTGATTTTGCCGCTTCTTCTCTTTCCATGCCATTGCAGAAAATGACCGGTTCCGTGTTCAATTTTTTAATTAAAATCGCCGCCGAAACATGGCCTCCATTTGTCAAATAGGTCATCGGGGGGTTAAATTCAGCATTCCCAAAAACGATGATCGCACTGAAATTTCGTTGTTTCATTAATGAATCAATATCACTTTTCAATTTTCCTCCAATCAAAAGGTCAAGGTTTGTTTTTTATTAATATCGATTTTACTGTTCGAACAAGAATATCGTATTCTTCATCAGAAATTGTGCGGGGGTCGAACAATATCCGGTCATTTTGGGTGCGAGCAATGATAGGGGGATCATTTTCCCGGAGTTGACGTAAGAATTTATCTGTAGATTTTACCTGGATTGACAGCACGGAAGTTGGCAGCATTTCGCCTGGCATGGACCCGCCGCCAATCGTGGAAAAATCATCGATGACTTCTCCGAATCCAATTTCCTGCTTCCAACTTTCAGCGACCAGTTTGAGACTTTCTGGAGATTTTGAAATCTTTTTCCAGATCGGAATTTCCTTATCAGCTTCTTCCTTGACATAATGCAACAAAGTTGCACTTAAGCCGGCTATACAGAGTTTATCAGCTCTCAAGGCGCGGGTGAGCGGGTGTTTGCGAAGTTTGGCAATCAGCTCTTCTTTTCCAACGATGATTCCTGCTTGAGGTCCACCCAGGAGTTTATCCCCTGAAAATAAAACCAGATCTGCACCAGCAAGGATGGATTCCTGAACGGTTGGTTCATGTTCCAAACCATAATTCTCTGTTTTCAGAAACGCGCCTGAACCCAAGTCTTCCACAAAAATTGAGTTGTGTTGATGTGTCAGATCGATGATCGATTTTAATTCTGGTTCTTCTGTAAAACCAAGAATCTTGAAATTTGAGCGGTGCACGCGCATTACCAAAACCCGGGAGGATGAATTTGGCTGGTTTAAAACTTCTTGATAATCAGACAGCTTGACTTTGTTCGTGGTGCCGATTTCAACCAACCGCGCTCCACTCTGGATCATCACGTCCGGGATGCGAAAACCGCCGCCGATTTCCACCAGTTCCGAGCGGGAAAGAATCACTTTGCCACGTTTTGCCAGGGCTGTTAGAACCAACAAAACGGCAGAAGCGCAGTTATTAACCACCAAACCAGATTCGGCACCCGTCAGATATTTAAGCAAACTGTCAACCTGTCCGAGTCTGCTGCCACGCTTACCTGTTTCGAGGTCAAATTCCAGGTTTGTATAGCTACACGCAATGCGATCCATGGCTTCAATCGTCGCCCTGGATAACGGGGCACGACCCAGGTTGGTATGCAAAACAACCCCAGTGGCATTAATTACCGGTTTAATGGTTGGAGCTGTCAAATCAATTAAAAGTTTTTCTGTTTTATCAATGATAAATTCAATACCTGGAACTTCCCCGTTTGTTGATGCCAATTTCCGAATCTCGTCCATGACGGTTCTTAAACCATACACCGTCAGAGACCTGCCATATTTGGCAATCAAATGTTCTGATTCTTTTAATGATTTGTCAATTGAGGGTAGATTGCGGAGGATCATTTTCAGATGTTATGGACGATTCTCGTAATCGAAGAATATATTCAATGAATAATAATGCCAGAGCGATCCCTGAAGCAACATAAGTATTGAGGGCTCGTCCAATGCTCATCCAGGATAGAAAAGCAAAATATACCCCGACTGAAACTGATTCACGAACAATCGTTTCAATCTTAATTGAGCTCTTGGAGGTGAAAAGACGGTTGAATAAATAGGAAACAGGAATAAAAGTTCCCGTTGCCGCCATGATCACCAATGCGAAAAAAGCCCAACGCGGCCAAAGAGTTGGATAGGTGTTAGTAAAAAGAATACCCAAACCACCCCATCCAACGAACATTAGAAAAAGGGTAGGAATCAGGTAAGGTCGAAAACTAATTGGTTCCTTCATAATGAACTATTATACACTTGGAAAAGAGGATTTTTTTCGAGAATAGAAGTTAATCTTTCTCTGATTATTTTTTGATAATTCAAAATAATTCAAACAACTTGATAAATGGTAAAATATAGGATATAAGAATTTATAAGATCAATTGTTATTAGCACAAATTCTTTTTTTTCGCGAAATTATCGTAATAATTTCAATCAAGTTATTTTTAAATTATCGGGATATGAAGTATTCGTTGATTGATTCTTTCGGAATACTGAAATTTTCCCTTAATGGGGAAAATTAATGCGAACATTAAATATCTTGATAGCTGAAGATGATGAGCAAAATCAGGCTATCTTGAAATTAATATTAGGTCGAAAGGGGCACAAAATTAAAAGCGCCTGGAATGGTCGAATCGCTTTTGATTCTTTTAAATCGGGTCAATTTGATTTGATTTTTATGGATGTTCACATGCCCGAAATGGACGGCTTGGAAACTATCCGGCAAATTCGTCAGTGGGAAAAAGATAAAAATCACACTCCAATCGTATTACTGACTGGATCGGTCCCGGCTGATATTGCTGAAAATTATAAAAATGTTGGGGCGGATACTTATTTATTTAAACCTTTTGATGTAAATCGGATTAATTTATTAGTTGAGATGATTGCGCGCGAATCTGAGCCAATTTTAAAAAATGAAGGCGCTCATGCGTCATTATTTTTAGATAAAAATCTGTCATTACTCGATATCGAAGGTTCGTTGTTTCGATTCAATAATAATTTACAGTTTTACATGGAGAATTTATCGGAATTTATACACTCTTTGCCTGGCCGGCAGGAATCGATGGAGATTTTTTTAAAGGATAATAACTGGAAGGAATTATCCATATATTCCCACAACCTTAAAGGGGTAGCCGCAAATTTCGGGGCTTATCAATTAAGTCAGTTGGTTTCAAACCTGGAACAGGATGACCAGGACCAAAATTTTCAATCATCCGAAAAAGACCTGGCTTTGATCAAAGAAAATATTAATAAACTTTCAAATTATGTTAATAAAATTATCGAGCAGCAAAATCAGAAAGCCTCTTAGGGGTAAGGATAGAGCAAAATGCGCGTATTAATGATTGACGACGAGCAAGTCTTCTTTCGGATGGCTGCCAGTGTTTTAACAACCAAAGGGTACGAGTTGGAATATGCCCCCACTGGCAAGGAAGGTTTGGCAAAGATTGCCGCTTTCATACCGGAAATCATCATCACCGATATGCGTTTACCGGATATGAGTGGCTTTGATATTTTGCAGAGTCTGCGCCGGGATCCGCGCTACCAGCATATCCCTGTCATCTTTGTAACGAGTGTAAAAACTCTCGAGGAAAAACTTAAAGCTTTCGAACTAGGAGCGGATGATTATCTAACAAAGCCTTTTGAGCCAGAAGAATTAGCTGCAAGATTGGAAATTCTTGCGCGCCGAGCTAAAGCTTCGCAAAATAACCCTAATGATGAACAATCGAAACTCAATTCAGGCCAGGTCATCGTGGTCCATAGCCTGCGAGGTGGAAGTGGCGTTTCGAGCATTGCAGCAAATCTTGCAATCGCCAATTATCAGCTCTGGGAAAAACCAACTTTATTAATCGACTCAGCCATTTTCTCGGGTCAGGTTTCGACAATGTTGAACATCGCCCCAAAATTAAACCTAGGCCGATTTGCAGATTTAGAGCCTTCCGAAATTGATGCGAGCATGATCGCAGAATTGATTATGACTCATAAGAGCGGAATAAATTTTATTGCCGCTCCCCGCTTTCCGGTCGCCGCGGATGCATTCAACGATGAATTTTGGAATATATTAATTCACTCAGTAATTGATAACTACAGCTGCCTCGTCATTGACACTTCCCATGATTTTTCAGATTCTGCAATTTCAATTCTGATGAAGGCAAACATTATTTTGTTGATCGTTAATCCGGAATTGGCTTCTCTAAAAGTAGCGGTCAGCGCTTTAAAAACGTATGAACAACTGGGAATTCCACCTGATACCATTAAACTTGTCTTAAATCAACCTTTTCCAAATTTAAGTATTGATCGAATTCAGTTTCAAAAAGCTATCGGGAAAGAAATAGAATTTGACGTTCCCTATGAACCGATAGAGGTTTTGCGTGCGATCAATTTGGGAAATCCATTCATTCTAAACAAACCTGATATTCCGATTTCAAAGAAAATCGAAGATATGGCATATGCATTGAGCAGTGGTTTTTTGAAATTTATTCCTCCATCTTCTCCGACAAAAACCTGGAAAAGAGTATCGAGTCGATTACCATCTCCAACGAAGAAAACCTAACAACGTGAAATATATCCTGCCATTTTTTATTGTGATCTCTGCTCTAACCATGAGCATATTCTCCCCAAAAGCTGCCTCCCTCCCCGCGGCGAATGGGGGGAATATTGAGGTTAATGTTGGAACAGGCACACCAGTTTTTCAAAGCACCCCAATTTACGCCCCAATCCTAGAGCCAACAAATACACCGGGATTCATTCAAGAATCCGGCGGAAATACCAAACCTTTCCTTCAAGCTTTTATCCAGGCACCCAATGGTAATGTCGAAAAACCTTACGTAATTATCACTGGTATTCAAACATTTTCTGGCAATTCAAACCAGATCACATTAAGCGGGAACATTTTTGACAAAACATTTTTCTGCCCGGTTTCTTCTTGTTTGCTTCAAATTCCTGAATCCGGTCGAATAACCATTAGAGCTTCAACCACAGATGGTTTAACGAGTGATCCGCTTCAAGCGAGTATCCAAATCACTCAAACCAGCGCGGGATATAAAGTCACAATAGAATCATTGAGCCAATTCACACTTTTTTCCGATTCCTGTGCCAATATTTGGCAAAATGGTGAAACACCTCCCCCAATATGGGCAAGTTTTTATCAAAATCCACAAGAACTCAATACCCAAAAGAGTCTTTATTACCTTGCCAGTCGCTTGTTATCTTCAGGGGTGGTGAATGGCAGCAGCTGCCCGGGCATGGGATTTGATTCAAATTCACCCAATCCCTGTGGTCTCGCCCTGGTTAAAGACGAGATGGTTAAGTGGCAAAACCAGTATGATTTGAATATTTGGTTAGCCAGCCGGGATGAGCATATTCCGCCGATTATCCTTAAGACATTGCTCGAGATCGAATCTCAATTCTGGCCGACAACCCAGCGCTTGTTTTTAGATGAACTTGGTCTTGGACAAGTTAACCAACTCGGAATTGATGTCCTGCTGAGAACAGATCCCGCACTTTATCAAAAGGTCTGCACAACTGCGCTCTACGATTGCAAAAAGCCTTACATCAGCTTAAATGGTGTTGAAAGAGCCTTAATCAGGGGCACCTTAGTTCAGTCAATGGACGCCACATGCCCCTCCTGTCTTTACGGTGTCAATGTTGTTAAAGCATCTCAGTCCATACCATTAATTTCAAAAGTCTTATATTCAAACTGCGTTCAAACCAACAATCTACTGAAATCGTATTCACTAAATGCAAGTTATGAGGACAGCTGGATATTTACTCTCATATCGTATCACAGTGGGATTGGCTGCCTGCAACACGCGATTGATTTAACCTCCAGCGAACCTGATGGCAAAGTCACTTGGGCAGAGGTTTCGAAAAATATTAATTGTCCGGGTTCAATTAATTATATTGATCGTTTTTGGACCACGATGGAGAGTTTTCCAACTTATCAAAAGAAAAATTTTGATTTACCAGTCATTCAATTAATCAGTCAAGCACCGATTCCCATCCCGACGAATAATGCGGGCAACTCCCGGATTATTGTGAAAATATTCATTGATTTAAATGGGAATGGAATCCAGGAACCAGGTGAAACCATGAACAATGTTCAGGTTAATCTTGCCCTTGATAACGGCATCTCCAAAACCCAAATTGCGATAGATGGATCGGCAATTTTCGTCCTTCAGGGTATATCGGTGGGTGTCAATGGTACAGTCAGCCTGCCAGGTTTATACAAAAGTGCATCCTTTAAAGTTCAAAGTTCTGGAGACCAGACCATCGTTTTTGTTTTCTCCAAACCAATTCTACCAACAACGCTGCCTTAATTAGAAAAAGGTTATTTTATGACAAATCCAGTCTTTTATGATGATGAAAACCATCAACCCGGTAATCCTTCTCAAAAATCTTCTGGGGATGATAGCTCTAGATCTGAAGAACCACTGCATTCCTCTAGTTCAAACTTGAATGGAGATAGAAAACCTGATGATGACAGCAAAGAAAGCAACTCATCTGAACCAGTTGACCCCCAATCCTCCAACCTGGATGAATGGCAATCTTTTATCAATTCTCTCAACAAAAAAAACAACCTTGAGCCAAACCTCCCAATCGAATCTCAGGAATCAGAAAGTCTTAACCCTCACAACCCTGGAAATGAAATTTCAAATATAGAGCTTGATTTGCCTGATGGATCAGAATCAGATGAACCAAAATCGAATTTTGATCCTTCTTTTTCAAATAATGACCAGGAATTGGAAGAATCAGACTCATCCAACTTAGAAGGTCTTTTCACTTACCCGGGTCAGACTGAAAATCCAACCTCGGCTTTGGGCGTTGGAGAAATTGATCAGGAATCCGATTGGGCACAAATTTTGGGACAAAATTCGCCTCAAGATGATTTTTCAAAGCGGATCGATGGGATCCAAAATGATGCGGAGGATATTAATCCTAGAGGAGCAACGACACCAATATCACCATTTGTAAACAACGAATCCATTGAACTGGACTCAAACCCAGATTCACTTTTTGAAAAAGTTAAAGATGGAAGTGTCTCAGTCGAAACCCTGAAATCTTTGTTAACATCAGAAACTGATGAAAATGAATTAAAAGAAATTGTGCAGAGCCTGGGAGTCGATTGGGACCTGGTTGCAGGGAATTCTCCCGAGAAGACAATTGAAAATGTTATTAATTATTTCAAAGTAAAAGGTCGAATCTTCGAAGATGACCTGACCACTGAAAAACCAAATTTTGTTCCCCGCAGAACAGAGGAAGAGTGGTTGGATTCAGACAGCATGCTGCAATCTTTACAAGAATCTTTTGCACTGACTGAAGCTGCTCATAGGGGTCCGGTAAAATCCGCAAGCGGATATTTTAAGCAGAATTATTCGCGTGTACCTTTGATTTTGAAGGTTGCCACGGT
Organism: Chloroflexota bacterium; assembly: GCA_021795965.1. Lineage (GTDB taxonomy): Bacteria > Chloroflexota > Anaerolineae > Anaerolineales > Villigracilaceae > UBA5195. Next base: position 42,140 of record JAJYOU010000007.1, on the reverse strand, counting down.
TGGATTGTCGATTATAATTGTTATTTTGATCGTAATTATTTTATATTTTTCGTTTGGTCTAAATTTGTTTAAAAGTTTCCCCGCTCCGAAAGCAATTGAATCTGCCATTCCCATCAAGCTGACCGTCCCTGGTGATATTTCGTTCGACTTGAATATCGGTCAGCTGGGTGCGGATAACAGCTGGAATCCCACAACGGCTGAATGGTTATCGAATACCAATGCCTGCAGGTTTGTTGCGATACCCTGGGATACGCACAGGGAAGATTTATTCAAAAACTTCAATATCGGTGAAATTTTTAATTTATCCATGAATGATGGAACTCAACTTATTTTTTCCATTGACAAGTTAATTCAAACCATTCAAAATGATGCCTTGCTCCAACAAGTAAATCAATGCAAAACACCCAGTTTGATCGTTATCCTGGCGAAACAAGGTTCCGGTGAATCGATGGCGATTTGGTCCTCCTTGAAAAAACAAATCCCTGCTAATCAATCGGAGATTAGCCCGAACTCTCCACCATCTCCCTGATATTAAAGCAAACATATCTGAATACAGGGGCTGTCCGACTTTTTCGGACACCCTGATCATTTCCCACTTGACGCCCATTTTTATGGGTATTTGTGGGTTTTGATTGTCAAAATAGGTCTTTTCTTACTGTTTTCTCCATCTTAAGGCTGTCCAAAAAGAAAAATTTGTACTTTTTAGACAGCCCTTGTATTTTTTATTTTTTTTAGACACTCATTTTCTCAAGGATGTCGATCGCATTTCGCAGCCGCTCGAGCACCAGGCTCTTTCCGACAATTTCCATGCTTTCAAATAACGGCGGGCTGACCATCTGACCAGTGACCGCGACCCGCAGCAGTCCGAGCACCTGACCCAGCGACAGCCCGAGATTTTCAGTCAGTGCGCGCATGGGTGCTTCTGCCACGGCATGGGATACGTTTGGCAGGTTTTCGAGGACCGCGTAAATTTTCCGCGCGACCTGAGCAGACTGGGCGGAATCCAGGTTCTTTGCCACCAGGTCGGCGGGATTGATCGTGAGGGTCTCTTTAAAGAACCAGGCTGCGAATGGCAGGCAATCATCGAGGGTGACGAGCCTTTCCCGAATCAAGGGCACAATCTTCAATAAGGTTGCGTCATCCACCTTGTAATTTTCCCTGAGGAAATACGGCTTGATGCGGGCGGCAAGGTCGTCAAGCGCCAGCATCCGGATATGGGCGCCGTTGAAATAGTCCAGCTTGGTGAAGTTGATCGCCGCCGGTGAAGGATTAAGGTGGTGAAGGTCGAATTTCTCAATCATCTCAGGCAGGGTCAGGATATCCTCGGTTTCGCCGGCACCCCAGCCCATCAGGGCAGCCCAGTTATTCAAGCCTTCGGGAATAAAACCCAGGTCCTGTAAATCTTTGACAAAGATCGAATAGCCGTCCTTGATGGCTTCGGCTTTTTCGCGTTTGCTCATTTTGCCTTTGCCGCTCGGTTTCAGAAAGATCGAAAGGTGGATCCAGATGGGTTCTTCCCAGCCAAATGCGCGAACGATATTGGCATGCAGCGGGAAGGTTCCCAGCCACTCGGAACTGCGAAAAACATGGGTGATTTCCATTAAATGATCATCGACCATGGCAGCCAGGTGATAAGTTGGCCAGCCATCCGATTTCATCAGGACCGAATCATCCAGAAGTTTATTTTCAACCGTAATGGGTCCGCGAATGTAATCGAGGGCTGTCGTGGTCCCCTCGGATGGCATTTTGAAGCGGATGACATGTTTTTCGCCGCTGGCGATGCGCGCGGCGGCTTCCTGTGGGTCTAGATTTCGGCAGAAACCATCATAATGGGTCCTGATCTTTTGCTGCTGCTGTTCCTGCCGGACCTTTTCAAGCCTTTCGGGCGTGCAGAAACAGGGATAGGCTTTGCCCAAATCCACCAGTTTTTGGACATGTTCCCGGTAGGTTTCGCGGCGTTCTGTTTGGCGGTAGGGACCAAAAGAACCCCCGACATCCGGTCCTTCATCATAATCCAACCCGAGCCAATGCAGACCATCGATCAGTTCTTTTTCTGCGCCGGGTACATAACGCTTTTGATCCGTATCTTCAATCCGCAGAATGAATTGACCGCCGGTCTGGCGGGCAAGCAAATAATTATATAACGCGGTGCGGGCGCTGCCCAAATGCATGTGACCGGTCGGAGAGGGGGCAAATCTTACACGAGCAGGTTTATCAATCAATCAGACCTCCAAAAATTTATAATTCCAGTACTTTGTGACGCATGATGACGCTTTCGACCAGGCCGATGCCGATCATATTGGCAAGCAGCGAGCTGCCGCCGTAACTGACGAAGGGCAGGGTCAACCCGGTGGCAGGCATCAGGTTGAGATTGACCCCGATGTTCACGATCGCCTGGAAAGCGATCAGGGTGGCGACGCCGTAACTTACCAGCGAGCCGTAGGTGTCGCGCGAGATGCGAGCCGCCCAGAGACATCGCCAAATAATAAAGACGAGCAGTCCAATCACGATCAGAGCACCCACCATGCCAAGCTCATTGGAAATGGCTGAGAAAATAAAATCCGACCAGCGCACCTTGAGGAAGCGTAATTGGACCTGGGTGCCGTGCCCGTATCCCTGACCGAATAAACCACCCGAGCCGATCGAGATGAGCGCCTGTTGAATATTATAAATATCGCCATAACGGGCATTCGGGTCTGGGGAAACAAAGTTCAAAATCCTTTTCACCTGGTAATCCTGAACCAGTTGAAATTGAACAAGCAGTGGAAACGTAATCGCGAGAATGGTCACCCCGGCGGCGGCGTAACCAACCAGGTGTTTAACAGGAATACCGGCAACCCAGAGAAGGACAAACCAGATCACCAGCAATACGATGGATGTGCTGAGATTAGGCTGCAGGATGACCCAGACGGTCAAAAACATCGCCATCAGTAAACTGCGGAGCGCCCATTTTGGTTTGTCGATTTCTGGCATGTGCTGGACAAAAAAATGGGACATGGACAGGATCATGACCAGTTTGGCAAATTCAGAAGGCTGGATGTAGATCAGGGTGGTGGTGAACCAGCGGGCAGAACCAAATAAGGCGGCGCCGATCACGTTCAGTGAAATCAGCACAATGATCATGCCGACGTAGAGGGTGTTGCTCATGGATGACCATAAGCGGTAGTCAATTGCTGCAGTTCCCATCAGGAAAACAAAACCGATGACGGCAAAGATGATTTGTCGATTTACCAGGGGCGTGGTGACCGTCAACTCGATATTTCCAGCGATGGCTGAATTTATCATCGTGATACCCATAATGACCAGGACCGTCATTGCCCCCAGGAGCCAAAAATCAAAATGACGCCAGAATCCTCCACGCATATCAGTTTTTCACCACAGTCTTAATCAATAAAAACAAAGATCTATCCGGTCCGCCGGCGAGGTGTGGAGCGAAGCGGAATATCAGCCACCAGGCGCTGGGATCGACCTTCAGTTTCGATTTCGATCTTCACGTTCGCCGGATCGATATCAATATGCCGGGAAATTGCGGCAATTAAATCATCCTTAAGGGCTTCGATCGCGAGAGGGGTAAGATCGATGCGATCATGGATGAGCACCAATTGCAGCCGTTCCTTGGCGTTTTTTGCACTTTTCTTCCCAATGAGACGCTCGAATAAATTCATCTCATCTCCTCCAGCCAAATCGATCCCAAATATTTTGATGGTTCAGATCCAGAAAAGGAACCTGTTCCCCGTTTAAGCGGCGTGAAATATTTCGAAAAGCCTGTCCGGCTTTCGTTTTTCCATCGAGAGCGAGCGGAGTACCCTTGTTGGAGGCTAAAATGACGTTCTCGTCTTCAGGTATGATGCCGATCACGTCAATCCGCAGCAGGTCAAAGACATCTTCCATGGAAAGCATATCCCCGCGCCGAACCATGGAGGGGTTGAGGCGATTGATGATCAATGAGGGAGGATTTTTTCCATCCGCTTCGAGCAAGCCAATCACCCGGTCGGCATCCCGGACCGCTGACATTTCAGGGTTGGTGACGATTAAGATTTGATCAGCAGGCGCGATTGAATTTCTGAATCCACGCTCAATGCCGGCGGGAGAGTCGATCAAAATAAAATCCACTTCAGGTTTTAACTCATCACAAAGGCGGATCATGTCACTTGGAGAGACCGCATTCTTGTCCCGGATTTGAGCAGCGGGAATCAGGAATAAATCTGGCAGGCGTTTGTCGCGGATCATCGCCTGTCGTGTGCGGCAGCGACCTTCGACGATATCCACGAGATCATAAACGATGCGATTTTCAAGACCCAGGATTACATCCAGATTGCGTAAACCGATATCTCCATCAATGCAAACCACCTTTTTTCCTTCCAGGGCTAATGCCACGGAAATATTGGCGACGGTGGTGGTTTTGCCCACGCCCCCCTTGCCGGATGTTACTGTAATTATTTTAGCCGTCATGCATTACTCCCTGTTATCCTGAGTTCCAAGTTTCAGCTTGAAGCTGACCATCTTTAATTCGCACAATTTCTGGCAAAGGTTTCCCATGCCGATCGGGAGAAATCGCTATTTGTTCGGCTATGCGCAATTGAGTGGGAGATAATTCCAGGGCGCAGACCACGGCGTTCCGATCTCCTTCGGCGCCCGCATGAACCACTCCGCGCAGCCTGCCCCAGACAATCACATTTCCCGCGGCGATGATTTCCGCACCAGGGTTTACATCGCCAAAGATGATGACATGCCCGGAAGAATCAATTCGATTTCCAGACCGGATCGTTTTGTGGATGAAAAGTGTTTTTTCATCGACAGGTTCTTGAGAAACCCGATGTTCCTGCGGCAGGGGTTTTGAAATCCTGGTCGCCAAACCGAGGAATTGGGCGGTTTTTTCGGTCACAGGGGATTCACTTAAGATCGCCCAGAGCATGATGCCGTTTTCTGAAAGTTTATCGCGAAGCGTGGATAATTCAGCAGATTTAAGGGAATTTTTGCCCACATCCAGGGCAAGCCTGGCTCCCTGGAAGAAAGCAGGCTGCTGTTCGATGTGTTCAATCAGGGTACTTTGCAGGACGTTCCAGCTTGCATCTCCAAGAGACACCAGAAGTCCATCCTTAATTCCTTTAATTTGAATTAACGAAGATTCGCTCATATTTTTACCAATGGAAAATTATAGCACATCTGGAAAGCAGACCTTATTTGGTGGAATCGATGTTTTTGATCTCGAAATAAGCTTCCAAAACCTTGCGCACGATCGGAGCCGCCACCGTTGCACCTTCACCGCCGTTGTAACAAAAGGCAACCACCACGATTTCAGGATCATTGAAGGGTCCATATGCCACCGTCCAGGCATGAGTTGGCCAGGAGCCAAACTGGCATCGATTTGCCGCCTGGGCAACATTATCACAGTACTCGGCTGTGCCAGTTTTGCCGGCGACTGGAATATCAAATGGAGTTGTAAAATCGCGCGTGCGACCTGAAAAGACAGCGTTCAGGGTTCCAATTGGATCTGATGTGACCACCATTCTCATGCCAGTTTGAATGCTCTTGACGACATCCGGGCTGACAGTTTTCGTGTTCCCGGTGGGAACGCAGTACGGTCCATCACACTGGAAATCGTTGATGACAGGGTCCTTGGTGATATCCCAAAGAACATGACCTCCTGTGAAGGGAGATTCCTGGATGGCACCCTCGCGAAAAATAGGCTGTTTTTTCTCGTCAGTGCCACAAAAACCCTGGACCATCTGTCCATTGTCATTTTTTTGCTGGCATTGGCTAAAAACAACCTGGTCGGTAATGCCGTAACCCGTATCACACCAGCCGGGTTGGTTCGTGGTGGGTGATGTACAGCGCTGGTATAAATTCGCTTCGTTATCGCGCCATATTTCGACCACCTTGCCGCTGCTATCAGTAATGGCTTTCACTAGGGTGGGCTGGACATGTTTGCCATCATCCGCAATCGTCGCCGCAGATTCCAAAACCTGGAGAGGCGTGGCGAGGACGTACCCCTGACCGACACTGGCGATATAAGTATCGCCGGTGGACCAGTTCTCACCGCGGTTGATGCGTTTCCACTGGGGGGTGGGGATTAACCCTGCCGCTTCTCCCAGCAATTCAATATTGGATTTTTGGTCATACCCGAGGGCACGGGCGTATTCCCGCAAACGTTCGATTCCCAGACCCTGTTTGACTTCGTTTTTATAGCCACCACCCAGTTTATAAAAACAAACATTGCTTGAATAGGCAATACAATGCAAAAAGTCAATTTTTCCAAAGCCTGCCGCGTTCCAATCCACGAACGGACGTTCCCGCCCCGGATCATTCGGGGAAAAAGATTCGGTCAGGACAAGCTGACCTGGGGCGTCGATGATCTGATCAAGGGTCACAACCCCTTCATTGAGAGCACCGGTGGCTGTTGACAATTTGAAAACTGAACCAGGGGGAAACTGGTCAGAGACTGCATGGTTGAGCATGGGTTTGGCAGGATCCTGAGCGAGCTGGTTGTAATAGTAGGATGGGATAAAACGCGCCATGCGGTTATTTTCATAAGAGGGGTAGGAAACCATCGCCAAAATTTCCCCGGTCTTGGGGTTCATGGCGATGACTGCCCCGGTTGTGATGCGGATTTTTCCAAAATAAGCGTTCCAGTAATTTATTTCCCCGGTCAGGGCTGCGTCTGCCGCTTTTTGCAGGCGTGTATCAATCGTCGTAACCAGGTTGTAACCAGATTGGGCAGCGATGGGTGGTTCTAGGTTGCTTAATTCCTGCCCAGCAACGTCTCGTTCAACCACACGTTTTCCGGGGACTCCTGCCAGTAAATCCTGAAAATAGGCTTCAAGCCCCGAGTAACCGACTTTGTCCCGGTTCAGTTGAAAACCCTGACCGGTATACAAAGCTTCATCCCGCGCGGGAATGGGCCCCAGGAAACCGACCACATCCGAAGTGAGAATGCCGGTCGGGTAGTCGCGCACCGGGTCAACTTCAATTGAAACCCCGGGCCAGTCCATGGATTTTTCGCGCACGATCCTTGCCGTATCTTCGCTGACGTTGCATTGGATGCTGACTGGTTTGTAGGGGGCGATCGTTTCCTGTAATTGAACCAGCTGCGAGATGCCGGGTCCGGGTACACAGGCGGAGAGAAGTTTGGCTTCCTCCACGGTGCCGTTGTTGACCGGGACGTTGATCAATGCAGATAATTCCCGATAAACATTTTGGATATCGGCTTCATCATTCGGTAAACTCGCCGGCGTAATGACGACGTTATAGGAAGCAACATTCCGGGCTAGGATATACCCGTTTCGATCATAAATAATTCCGCGGGTGGGGGGAATGCTGATGACATTGGTGCGGTTTTCGTTGGCTTGTGCCAGGCGGGTGGAATATTGAAATACCTGAAGATTAATAAGTTGAAATACGAGGACCGCTACACCCAGCAGAAGTAAAGCGTAAAAAATAAAGATCCGCCAGCGATCAATCTTTAAACGTGGAACAGCGGGAGTGTTCATCCCAAATCCTCCAAAGGATAAACCCATAAAGCCAGGTCGCCCATAAAAGAGTGGACTGGCAGGGCTAATAGTAAATTTAAAAGCAGGCTGGGCAGGGTGATTAAAGCCAGGGTATCCCCAATGGTGGTTTTGGAACCAATTAAAACCAGTGACAGGTAAGTCAACAACTGGATCATAATGGTCGAGAAAAACACCACCGAGAACAAGGCTAAAATCGGATTCTGCCAGGTTTGTTTGAGAACATAACGTGAGAGCATGACCGTTAAAAGATAGCCGAGAGGGTAAACGTAAGGCGGCAAACCGGAGACAAAGGCTGTCATGAGCCCCGCGAGGACCGCCCAGTGGATTGAAGATTGAACCTGTTCCTGGAGCGACCAGGCAACCAGGATCAGTAATATCAGGTCAGCCGCTCCTGACAAGAGGGTAATCCGGCTCACCAGTGAGGTCTGAATCATTAACGCCAGTGCCAGGACTGGAAAGGCAATAATGTTTTTCATTTCAGGGAGTGGGTACCAGGGGAGAAATGTCGACAGGTTGAAAATCGGTGATGATCAGGACGATTTTCAGTTTTGAAAAATCAACGACCGGTTGAACAATTGCCTGCTGAAACAGGTCAGAATCGCGTTTGCGAATGCTGAGAATTTGACCTACGATCAGGTTCGCGGGGAAACCGCCGCTCAATCCGGATGTGAGGACGAGATCCCCAGGTTCGATGGTGACATTCTGCGGCAGGAGATCGAGGACGAGGTCGCCGGATATATTCCCCGTCAGGATGGCCTCCTGCTTCGCTTTTTCGAGCCGGACGTTGACCGAAGAGGAAGTATCGCTGACGAGCTGCACCCGCGAGGCGCTGCTGATGACCGCATCGACTCTGCCAACGAGTCCCTGCTCGGTTACGACCGGCATTCCGCGCCGCAATCCATTATTGGAGCCTTTATCGATAATAATATAGCGCAGGAAAGGGCTGGGATCGCGCCCGATGACCGTTGCCGCGGTATAAGAATTTTCAGGGTTGGAACGGGAAAAGTTGACCAGGGCAGCCAGGGCATCAGCCTGGGAAACCGAGTTTTGCAGCTGGACGACTTGTGCCTGGAGGCGGGAAAGTTCGCTCTCGAGTTCCGCATTGCGTTGCCGCAAAGCCAGCACATCCCGCGGGACGGTAAAGAATTCCTGAATCACCACGAATCTGGTGTAAATCCAGGATTGGCTGGAGACGAGGAAATTGTTAAAGTTTCCGGAAACGAAACTGAGAGAACCGCTCAAAGCCAGAGCCAGGATTCCGATGATCACCAGGAAAAGCAGGGTTATCTGGAAATTGCGGGAATGTAAATTTTTCATTTTAAAAGTTCGTCATCAAAAGCGAGGCAAAAGCCCGCCCGATTCTCACGCAGTGTGACGGGTTGAGCCGCGCTCAAGACCAACGAGGTAATGCCGCATATTTTCAAAATCACTCAAAACCACTCCTGTGCCGCGGGCTACGCAGGTCAAAGGGTCTTCAGCCTGCCAGACCCGCAGGTTCAACTCATCCGCAAGGCGGTCAGCCAAACCCTGCAGCAAGGCTCCACCCCCTGCAAGGCAAATTCCGGTGTCCATCAGATCCGCGACGACTTCAGGAGGGACTTCATCGAGGGCATCCCGGATGGTATCAACAATGACCTGGATGGATCCCGAAATGGCATCCCGAACTTCGACCGAAGACACTTCAATTGATTCAGGCAGCCCGTTGACCAGGTTGCGACCGCGGGCTTCAGTGATTTTCTCCTGCTGCAGCGGATAAGCAGAACCAATCTTGATTTTAATTTGTTCTCCTACCCCTTCGCCGATCAGGAGGTTGTACTTGTTGCGGATATACTGGACAATATCCTGATCCATTTCGTCCCCGGCAACACGCAGGGAGCGGGAGACCACCACCCCACCACCGGCGACCACGGCGACCTCGGTTGTGCCGCCGCCAATATCCACCACCATGGAACCCTGGACATCCCCAATGGGGAGACCTGCGCCAAGGGCGGCAGCGATCGGTTCCTCGAGCAAATAAGCCTCGCGCGCGCCGGCGGACATTGCCGCATCATATACGGCTCGCTTTTCGACCTCGGTGACACCTGCCGGAATACCGATCACCACACGGGGGCGCGGCAGCGGAACGATGCTTTGTTCGTGGACCTGTCCGATAAAATAAGTGAGCATGACCTGGGTCACATCAAATTCTGAAATAACACCATCCCGAACCGGGCGCAGGGTCAGAACATTCCCCGCCGTTCTGCCCATCATTTCTTTCGCTTTCTGACCCACCGCGAGGGGTTCTCGTGTGCGTTTGTCGATGGTGACCCAAGATGGTTCGTTGATTACAATTCCCCTATTCCTGACATAAACAAGAGTATTCGCCGTGCCCAGATCTATTCCAATATCCAATGAAAACAGGCCTAGCAGCCAGTTTAAGGGGTTAAAAGCCAAAGTGATCTCCTGAAAATAATAACAATAATTACCTTAAGAAAAGGTCGGGAAGGATTATACCATGCCAACAATCCCCAAAATCTTCATTCTGTAAACCACCATTGAATTTGGGAAACGATCCTGTTATGACAAACGTAACTCGTTGGATTTACTTGGGTTAACTAATTATATATTATTATGTCTGATGGGAGAGAAAAATGGCTAAAGTTGCAATTGTGACAGATAGTTCGGCATACATTCCCAAAGAATACAAAGATAAATACAAAATCCTGGAAGTTCCCCTGGTGGTGATCTGGGGAAATCAAACCTATGAAGATGGCGTCACCATCCAACCCGAAGAATTTTATAAAAGATTGAGTACAGCCAAAGAGATGCCAACCACATCCCAGGCTTCTGTGATCCACATGCATAACACCTTTTCAGGACTGGTGGATCAGGGTTATGACGTGCTGGGGGTGTTCATTGGAGCGAAGCTTTCAGGAACTCTATCATCTGCATACCAGGGTCGAAGCGACATGGCAAGCGGGCAGGATAAGGTGGAAATCTTCGATAGTGATACGGTGGCAATGGCGCTTGGTTTCCAAGCACTTGCAGCCGCAGAGGCAGCCATGGATGGCGCATCCCTGGCTGAATGCAAAGCAGTGGCTCAAAAAGCCAAAGACCGGAGCGGTGTGTTTTTTGTGGTGGATACCCTTGAATTTTTGCACCGGGGTGGTCGAATTGGCGGTGCAGCGCGTTTCCTTGGGTCTGCGCTTAATTTGAAGCCAATCCTGACCATTGAAGACGGCAAAGTGGAAGCGGTTGAAAGAATTCGAACCAAAACCAAAGCCTCGGAACGGGTGATCGACCTGATTGCAGAGCGATGCAAAGGGAAATCCATCAGTCGCCTGGCAACGCTGCATGCAAACGTCCCCGAAGAAGGTCAGGAATTGTTAAAGCATGCCTCCGACCTGCTTCACCCGAAGGAAGCGATTTTCAGTGCAGTCAGCCCTGCGATTGGAACCCACACGGGTCCTGGTACCCTGGGTCTGGCTTACATCACCGAATCTTAAAAACAACAAGCCAAAACATTCTCCAAATATAAAGGAACTGCTGAGAAAAACCCGCGGCAGTTCCTTTTCTTTTTCTGGTAAATTCCGGTTCCTTCGAGCATAGCCAGCCCTCAATAAAAATAATCTCAGCCGTGAGGGGGGACTTTCACTGTCCAATTTTTTCGTTTTTGTCAACTCGATCGGTTACCCTGCACCTTTTTCGGTTGCATAAACTATAATTTACCTAATCCGATTGCGAGGTGATCAAATGAATAAAGTAGCAATTTTGACCGATAGCACCGCCAACATTCCAAGTGAAATCATCAGTCAATATAACGTCATCAGCGTTCCTCTCGAAATCATCTGGGGAAAAGAAGTCTTTGAAGATGGGGTGACGCTTCAGCCGACGGAATTTTACCAACGCCTGGTGAAAGCCAAAGAGCTGCCAACCACTTCCCAGCCTGCGGTTGGTAAATTTTCAAAAATACTGCAGGAGCTGGTCGCACGGGAATTTGATGTTCTCGGAATATTCTTTTCGTCCAAGCTTTCGGGAACTTACCAATCCGCCATGCAGGCGATGGAGATGCTCCCTGAGGAAGAAAGGAAGCATGTCTCCCTTTTAGACAGCCAGACGACCACGCTCGCGATGGGTTTTCAGATCCTGGCTGCTGCCAGACTAGCCGAAACAGGCGGATCCCTCAATGAATGCCAGGCGACTGCCACGTATGTGCGCGAGAATTCAGGCATTTATTTCATGGTGGACACGCTGGAATTTCTGCAACGCGGAGGTCGAATTGGCAAGGCGCAGAGATTTCTTGGAACCGCACTCGGGACAAAACCGATCCTCTACATGAACAATGGTGAAATAACCCCGCTCGATCGAGTTAGAACCAAGCAAAAAGCGCTGGATTACCTCGTCGATATCGTGGTCGAGAAATGTGACGCCAAAAAACAGATCCGGCTGGTGTGCGCACATGCCAATTCACCCGAGGATGCCCGCAATGTATTAACCAAGGCGTCCGATATTTTGCATCCCGTCGAAGCCCTTAGCGGGGATTTGAGCCCCGTCATCGGCAGCCACGTGGGACCGGGCACCATCGCTCTCGGGTTTTCAACGGGTATTTAAACTCACCCATTGCGACCTCCATCCGCTGGTAAATTTTGCCGGCGCAATCAGGATATAATTTGCCCATGCAGCAAACCACCAGTCCTTTAATCATCGGAATCGCGGGAGGTTCAGGGTCGGGTAAAACCACGGTCGCCCAGGCAATCCTGAAACGGGTTGGAAATGACAGGATTGCTTATTTACCGCATGATGCCTATTACAAAGACTTGAGTGGGCTGCCGCCTGTCCAACGATCTGAAATCAATTTTGATCACCCTGATTCACTGGAAACCAGCCTGCTGGTCCGGCACGTCCAGGATTTAAAACTTGGAAAAGGGATTGACCTGCCGGTTTATGATTTTTCCACAGACCGGCGAACTCAAAAAACAATTCGCATCGACCCGCTGCGGGTGATCGTTGTTGAAGGGATATTGATTTTCGTTGAACCCGAATTGAGAAAATTATTTGACCTGAAGATTTTTGTTGATACGGATCCCGACATCCGCTTTATCAGGAGATTGCAAAGGGATATTAACGAGAGAGGAAGATCACCGGAATCAGTCATCGCACAATACCTGCTGACGGTGCGTCCGATGCACCTTGAATTTGTCGAACCCTCCAAGCGCTACGCGGATGTAATTATCCCGGAAGGCGGTTACAACACCGCCGCTCTGGATATGGTCGCAGCGCGGATTGAATCATTAATGCACCGAAAACCCAAAAAGTTTAATTATTACAGGAGAGAAAATGGCTACAAAACAATGGGGCACCCCCCCCGCAATGAAGATCGATCCAAGTAAAAAATACACTGCAACCATTGCCACCGATAAAGGCGATATTGAAATCGAGTTGTTCGCAGATAAGGCTCCCAACACCGTCAACAATTTCGCATTCCTGGCGCGTGAAGGGTTCTATGACGGGACCATATTCCACAGGGTCATTTCCCAGTTTATGGCCCAGGGCGGAGACCCAACCGGTAAAGGAACCGGCGGTCCGGGATATCGTTTCCGGGACGAATTTCACCCTTCCCTGAAGCACAACAAACCCGGCATCCTCTCCATGGCGAATGCGGGTCCGAACACAAATGGCTCGCAGTTCTTTATCACGCATGTCCCCACCCCTCACCTGGATGGAAAACATTCAGTTTTTGGACAGGTCAAGAACGGGATGGATGTGCTCCTATCCATTCCAGAGCGCGACCCGATGCGAACTTCAAGCCCATCCGTGAAAATATTATCGATCACGATCAGCGAGAGTGATTGAGCGCTTATGACTCCTGAGCGGCGCAAGCTGTTATTTCAGATCATCAGCCTGCTAGCCGTTATAGGCATCAGTGTTTTTGTCATTTCGCTTGGAAATAAATCAAGGCAGCTCATCGCATGGGGCTATCCTGGAATTTTTATCATCTCAATTTTGGCAAATGCCACCGTCCTGATCCCCGCACCCGGGGTGGCGCTGGTTTTTGCCATGGGTGGATTGAGCCAATTTAATCCCATCATCCTGGCAATTGTGGCAGGAGCAGGAAGCACCATCGGAGAACTTTCAGGCTACCTGGCTGGCTTCAGCGGTCAGGCTGTCATCGAACGACAGGATATTTACAAAAAAATTCAACCCTATATATTAAAATACGGAGGAGCAGCCATCTTCCTGCTGGCTGCCATTCCCAATCCTTTTTTCGACATCGGCGGGATCATAGCGGGAACCTTGAAGATGCCAGTCCGGAATTTCCTTTTCTGGTGTTTCCTGGGAAAGATCGTCAAAATGCTTTTCTTCGCATATGCCGGATATTATTCCATCAACTGGTTGTATTACTTTTTCAAGTGAGAATCGGGCAGGGCTGAATAAAGGAGAGTGAAATTCCAGGAAAACCCTTGCTGAAACCCTTTTTTTAGGAATCATTTGACGAAGACTTCACAGGAAATTTATTGACTGAGAAATGTTTTCGAGTTGGTCAGTCAAAATTTAAATGCTATAATTAATATAATATCAATCATTGATTGAGGAGGCTCACATGCTAGTTGGCAAGCGAATGTCCAAACCTGTTATCACAATTCCACCGGAAATGCCGATCACTGAGGCATTAAACTTGATGAAGAAGGAACACATCCGCCGGACGCCGGTTGTCAAGGATGGCAAACTGGTGGGAATTGTTTCTGACAAAGATCTTCTCAACGCATCCCCTTCCCCGGTGACGACCCTGAGCATCTGGGAAATGAATTATCTCCTCAACAAAGTAACTGTTTCGCAGGTAATGACAGCCAATGTCATGACTGTAACCGAGGACACCCCGATTGAGCAGGCAGCTCGAATCATGGCGGACAACAAAATTGGCGGTTTGCCAGTGATGCGGGATGGGCATGTCATCGGCATCATTACCGAGACCGACCTGTTCAAGATGTTCCTTGAACTGCTCGGGGCGAGGGAAAGCGGTGTGCGTGCGACCGTACTGATTGAAGACCAAACTGGTCAACTTTTAAATATTACCCGGGCAATTGCAGGCAAGGAAGGTAATTTCATTTCCTTTGGACAATTCAGCGGTCCGGTCTTGAATACCAAGCTGGTCACTTTTAAAGTAAAAGGATTGTCGTTGGATGAAGTCAGGGATGCAATTACGCCGATCGTCAAGGAAATTGTCGACCTGAGAATTTCATGAAGCTGATTTGGTGAAGTTAATATCGAAACGGTCGCCTAGGGCGACCGTTTTTTTTGAATAACTGCTTTAAAAACCAGCCAGATTTATTTTTCCCTGCGAAGGGTTGGCTTGCGGAAGGATTTTCGCGGTACTCCGTCCCGCGCGGGGAGCGAAGGTTTGCTGCGGATGATCCGCGAAGTTTTCGAAGTTGGTTTCAGAATGACAGGTTTTGTGACCGTGGTGACTTTCCTGGGTTTCGCGGGTTCATCTTCTTTCAAAGTCTTGATTTCTTCCGCGGTTAAATAGCGCCATTCAGAAGGTTTCAGGTTTTCAAGCCAGAGATTTCCAATCCGAACCCGGATGATGCGGACGACCGGCAGCCCGAGCGTGATGGCTGTTTCACGAATCTGACGCTTGCGTCCTTCATGCAGGATGACTCGCACCCAGGCGCCTTTTCCTGCCAGGGATTCCACACGAACCTCAGCCCGCTTGGTCTTGTATCCATCTGCCAGCACAACCCCGCGCTGCCAGGTGGCGATTTGTTCACTATCCGGCTGGCGGGAAAGTAAAACCCGGTATTCCTTGGAATGACCCTGGGATGGATGGGTCAGTTTTTGCGCAAGGTCACCGTCGTTGGTCATGAGGATGAGACCTTCGCTTTCAAAATCCAGCCTTCCAACCGGGTAGAGACGCTCACTGAGCGGGATGAGATCTTTCACCGTTTTCCGAAAATCTCCCTTTTCGGCGTCGACAGTGGATAACACAAAACGAGGTTTATGCAGCGCAATATATATTTTTTCTTCAGGTGGTTTGATTAAACGCCCATCCACAGAAATTTTATCGATTAATGGGTCGGCTTTTTCGCCGATGATCGCAATTTTTCCATTAACCTTTACGCGACCTTCTATAATATAAACTTCACAATCTCGCCGGGAGCCTAACCCAGCCTGGGCTAAAATTTTCTGTATTCGTTCTTCCATAATGTTCATTATAACCGACCAGACTGGATAAATGTCACGTTCGAGGCTGAAGCAGGAGCAATTCCTGGTGTTTTCAAGCGAAAACAATCATTATTATTGTGGTAGGATTAAAAATTATCCTGATAAGAGGTAAGTTAGATGATCAAGTTAATGGCCATTGATCTGGATGGCACGCTATATACAACTGATAAAAATATTACAGAAAATGTTAAACGCTCGATTTCAAAGGCGATGGCGAACGGAATCCAACCCGTCATCATCACCGGCAGATCACGCCGCGGCGCAGAAGAAGCTTTGATCAAACTGGGGATCAATTCCCCTTTTGTTTGCGCGGCTGGTGGATTAGTTTGTGCCGGCATCGTCGGGACAGAAATTTACGCCCAGCCTTTCCACGTTCACTCTGAAATGCTGCATCTGATTGACTTTTGCCGCCGGTATGGCGCCGGCATGCTGGTCGAAACCCTGCCGGGTAAATCCTACTGGTTTGGCTCGGATGCGCTGCTGCTGGAGATGGATTCATTGACAGCAAAAGAAGCAAATAGAAATATCCGCACGTTCGAACCGGAAATCGATTTTGACCAACCCATTTTAAAAGCAACCCTGACTGGATCCCCGGAATTGCTCAAAGCCGCGGCGGAACTCATCCGGAACGATTGTCCATCGCTGGATTTTGTTTATTCAGGGGTTCAATACATCGATATTACCGATGCTGGCGTCAATAAAGGCAGCGCCTTCCTGAAATTGATTGAATTCCTTGGATTTGAACGCTCTGAAACCGCCGCAATTGGAGACCAGGAAATCGATATCCCGATGCTGGAAAATTCAGGCCTGGCGATCGCGATGACAAACGCCGTCCCAGAGCTAAAGAAGGTCGCCAGGTGGATCGCCCCGGATAATGATGGGGATGGCGTTGCTTGGGCAATCGAAAAAATATTGATGGAAAATTCAATCGGGATGAAAATGAGCGTCCCTTACCCGGCTAATTGTTTGAGTTAATTCCGAACTTCGAAGAAGCAACCTCCATTTTAAATTCCTATGCCTGAATCCCGCATCAGCACGCTGAGCCAATACAACGAAATCAGGAAAACCCATTGGGGCAAACTGGCGGATTCCGTTAAATTCGAGTCCTTTTTCAGCCTTGAGTACCATTCCCGCCTGAAGGAACTTTACCGCCTGCTGATCCCTGGGGGCTCAAAGGTGCTGGAAATTGGCTGTAGCAAGGGAGATTTACTGGCGCTGGTTGCCCCGCAAAGCGGCGTCGGGATTGATTTTTCAGCCGAAATGATCACCCAAGCCCGGGCGCGCCATGCCGGATTAACTTTTTTGGTCGGGGATGCCCATTCCTTCGAACTGGACGAACAATTCGACGTGATCATTCTTTCCGATCTTGTCAACGATCTGTGGGACGTCCAGACAGTGCTGGACAAGGTTCACAAGGTCTGCAAGCCAGATTCACGCCTGATTCTGAATTTTTACAGCCGGGTTTACCAGCCTGTCCTCAACCTTGCCAGTTCCCTCGGGCTGGCAAAAAAGATGCTGCCGCAAAACTGGCTCACCCCTGCAGATGCGAAGAACCTGTTGAATCTCGCTGGGTTTGAAGTCATCCGGAGCCAACAGGAAATCCTTTTCACTTTACCCATCCCTCTGCTGCGAAACCTCTGCAACCAATTTTTGGTCAAGATATGGCCCTTCAGTGCATTAGCCTGGACCAATTTTTTAATTGCCCGACCCGAACCCGTTCAGACTCATCCAAACGAGTCTGTCAGCGTGATCATCCCCGCCCGGAACGAAGCCGGAAATATCGAAGCGGCTTTTCAACGGATTCCCAAAATGGGAAGCTGGACCGAGCTGGTTTTTGTGGAAGGTCATTCCAGCGATAATACTTATGAGGTCATCCAAAAAGCCATCTCGGCGCATCCCGAATGGAATGCCCGGTTATTCAGCCAGGCCGGAAAAGAGAAAGCGGATGCAGTCCGGACTGGGTTTTCAATGGCTCGCGGCGACATTTTGATGATCCTCGATGCCGATCTAACTGTTCGCCCGGAAGACCTGCCGCGTTTTTATGATGCCCTGGCAATTGGAAAAGGGGATTTTATCAACGGGGTGCGCCTGGTTTACCCGATGCAGGATCAAGCCATGAGATTTTTTAATCTGCTCGGAAACAAATTCTTCAGCATTGCCTTCTCCTGGTTGATGGGACAACCCATCAAAGATACATTGTGCGGAACAAAAGTCCTGCGGCGAACGCATTATGAGAAGATCGTCGCCAACCGGTCCTATTTTGGTGATTTCGACCCATTCGGGGATTATGACCTGCTCTTTGGTGCATCCAAACTAAATCTAAAAATTATCGATTTACCGGTCCGCTACCAGGACCGAACGTATGGCTCAACCAACATTCACCGCTGGCGACATGGTCTGCTCCTGTTTCGCATGCTCGCCATCGCCGCATTCAGACTGAAGTTTATATGATCATCCAAGCCAGGTTCAAACAATCATGACACCTCCCATTCGAGTCCTTTCCGTCGTCGGTACACGACCTGAAGCCGTCAAAATGGCACCGGTCATCCAAAAGCTGAGGCAAACCCCGGGTATTGAAGCGATTACCTGCGTCACAGCCCAGCATCGCGAAATGCTGGACCAGGTGCTGGCATTGTTCGAAATCAAACCCGAGATCGATTTGAATTTGATGAAACCCGACCAATCCCTGGCTGAGATAACTGCGGCAATATTCATTCACCTCGACCAGGTCATTAAGGACGTGCGACCTGATTGGATCCTTGCCCAGGGCGATACAACGACTGTCATGGCGACATCCCTGATTGCCTATTATCACCATGTTAAATTTGGTCACGTCGAAGCCGGGCTGCGGACAGGCGATAAATACCAGCCATTTCCCGAGGAAATTAACCGCAAAGTGGCAGGAGTGACTGCAGATTTGCATTTTGCTCCAACCGAATGGTCAAAGCAGAATCTCCTCAAGGAAAATATTTCCCCCGAGATTATCTTTGTGACGGGGAATCCAGTCATCGATGCCTTGCAGCAGGTGGCAGGGAAACCCGCTCCGGCTGAAATCACAAAACTGGCAGATTCGTTTGGCGATGCCAAAATTGTGCTGGTTACCGCGCACCGCCGGGAAAACTTTGGGAAACCGCTCGAAAATATTTGCGATGCCCTGGTTGAATTAGGCAAAATCTACCAAAATCGAATCCATTTCGTTTACCCAGTCCATCTTAATCCGAACGTCCAGAACACGGTCTATCCCCGGCTTGGAAAGTACCCCGAAACGATCACTTTGCTGGATCCGCTTGACTATTTACCCATGGTGCATTTGCTGAAAAGATCTGCGCTGGTGCTGACCGATTCGGGAGGACTGCAGGAAGAAGCCCCGAGCCTGGGCATCCCGGTCCTAGTCATGCGAGCCGCCACCGAACGCCCGGAGGGAATCGCGGCAGGAACCGTCAAATTAGTCGGCACCGGTACAGAGAAAATCATCAGCGCAGTGAAAACCCTGATGGATTCCGCGGAGGAAGTGGAAAAAATGACGCGTGCCAGCAATCCTTACGGGGATGGTCACGCCTCCGAACGTATCGTCCAGGCATTACTCGATTATCAGAAATGATCGGACTGCCTGTCATTTTTAATTTACACAATATATTCAAGCCCAGTCATTTATTGGGCTGAATTCAAAGGACACAATGGTAAATAAAACGTTCTCTCATCCGGGTGTCAAATTGGCATTCGGTACCCTGATCATTTTGATGCTGCTGGTTTCAGGCTGCAATTTACCTGCCAGCTCAAGTTCGTCCTCGAACAACACCCCCTTTGGCAATCTCGAAAAGACTCCCGCCACGGCGCAAGAGAGTGAAATATCTCCAACGGCTTCGCCAAATCCGATCCTTATTCCACCCACGGTAACCTCGGAGCCAACTGCCACCGAACCCCCGACGCAGGGAGTGACCCCGGTGGTCTCAACTCCCATTCCGAACGCTGTCCGGATTACCTATGCCCAATATGCCACCTCCGAGGTCATCAGGAATAACATCCAGGCGGGCACTGTGATTAATTACATCCTGGGAGCAGCAAAGGACCAGCCTCTCATGATCAACCTCGATTCCATCAATCACGATCTGACGTTTGCGGTGCAGGGTCTCTCAGATGGTATTTATTACGTCACTCCCGCCTCAAAAAGCTCGAGCTGGCAATCCATGTTAAGCCTGACCCAGGATTATTTAATCCAGGTAATCGCTGCCGGAAGCGATGAAAGTTTTATGTTGAACATCAGCACTCCCGCGAGAATCACTTTTGACGTGGGCAGCATCACGAAAAAGCTGGACGGGTCCACTCCAGATGGTTTAAATACAGCCTATATCCTGCGGGCGAATGCAGGACAAACCATGAATTTGGAATTGACGGCTGAAAACAATAACGCTGTTCTGAGTGTTTACGGTTTTGAGGATGGCAACCCTTATTTACGCTACGTGGTGGAAAAAAGCAGCTTCAGCATGGTGCTGCCAAAAACACAGGATTACATCATCCAGGTTGTGCCGCGGGCAGGGATGGTGGTGAATTACAGTCTGGTGATCACAATCCAATAAATGAGAATTACCACTTCAGCGTGAATGGCGCCAGGAATTTCCGGTTTTGAAACTATTCGACGGGTGAGTCATCTAAAGAACAAAATATAAACTTTAGGAGATTTTCCCAATGGAAATGCTAATTGATTTTCCCGGCGGCCTACGGGTTGACGCTCATTTTGGTCCATACACCGTACCGACCGACCAACCACCTTCAACCCAGGCGCCCACCCCGTTCGCAGTCTTCCTTTCCTCCATCGGAACCTGCGCCGGCATTTACGTGCTGGGTTTTTGCCAGCAGCGCGGTTTATCAACCGAGGGAATTCGTATCATTCAACGGGTTCATTCCGGTTTCAGCGGTATGGTGGATAAAATTGACCTCGAAATCCAGGTTCCGGCATCATTTCCTGAAAAATACCATGACTCACTGATACGATCTGCAGACTTGTGCGCGGTGAAAAAGCACCTCGAAAAACCCCCAAAATTTGAAATCACAACCAAAGTTGTTTAATTAGTACTTAAATTCCAACCAATTACCCGGAAGCTGCCCTTAACCCACCGAATGATCCCAGTGGCGAGGGACTTTATCCCGGGTAATTTCGTTTAAATTCCGGCTGATTTAAACTCCAGCCTGAAAAAAGATTGAATAAAATCACCAGCCCCAGGATGATGGCTGATGCTGTCCAGGATCGATTCTCCAGCTGCCTCTGCGCCATGATGTTGGCGAGGGTGAAAAACCAGATACCTGATACGATTAATGTCAAAGCTTGGAGAAGATAAACAACCCATCTGCGCCTGATTAAAAGCAGGAGAGGTGCTGCCAAACAAAGTAAGACGGGAATCAAATTGTAGCTGCGCAAAAAATGTGCAGCAACCAGGAGAGCACAAAGCAGGATCAGGGTCACGCGTAATTTCATAAAATTTGACTCTTGACCAAGGTTGATTTCTGCAAGTCGGAAATTGAAGGAAAGTTATCGGCAAAATCAGGCTGCGTCATTTGGTAGTGCCGGGGGAATAAGTCCTCCAGGTCCGGTGATCTCTGGCAAGCAAATCATCCGAAGCTCGAGGTCCCCAGGTACCCCGTTTATAGATGACCAGCTCAGGAGACTCGGATTTTTCCCAACCAGCCAGGAGAGGATCTATCAGCCGCCAGGATGCGATAATCGAATCTGACCTGGTAAATAACGAGGCATCGCCGTCCAGGGCTTCCAGGAGTAAACGCTCGTACGCATCTGGCAAGGGTGCGCCGTCAAAGGAAGTGTGATACAGAAAATCCATGTTCACCGAGCGCATTTCCTGGTCTGAATCGGGTAATTTTGCTTCGAAGCGCAGGTGAATGCCTTCATCTGGTTGGATGGAAAGCGACAATATATTGGGCGTGAAGTCCGAATCGGATTTTAAGTGGAACATCAAATGCGGCGGTCTTTGAAATTCAATGATTATTTCAGAAACTTTTCGATTAAGTGCCTTGCCGGATCGCAAATAAAAAGGGACTCCTTTCCAGCGCCAGTTATCAATCAGTAATTTGACCGCAGCAAAGGTCGGTGTTTGAGAACCCTGGGCGACCCCGGCAGCTGAACTGTAACCGCTGTATTGTCCCCTAACCGTGTTTTCGAGCGCCAAAGGACGAATGCTCTCCAGAATTTTCACTTTTTCATTGCGGACGGAGGTCGCATCAAAGGATGAGGGTGGTTCCATTGCCACCAATGCCAGCAATTGCAGGAGGTGGTTTTGGAACATATCCCGGATGACACCTGCCTCATCGTAGTATCCGGCACGTTGACCCACATCCAAATCTTCAGCCACGGTAATCTGGACATTATCCACGTAACGGCGATTCCAGACTGGTTCGAAAATCGTATTGGCAAAACGGAAAAAAAGGATGTTCTGGGAAGTTTCCTTGCCAAGGTAATGATCGATGCGGTAAATTTGTTCTTCTTCGAAAACAGCATGGAGAGCCAGGTTGAGGTTCTCGGCAGATTTCAAGTCCACGCCAAAAGGTTTTTCAACAATGATCCTTCTCCAGCCACCACCCTGCGACGGGTGTGCCATTTCAGCAGCGCCCAGGTTGGCAGCAACCGGCGCATAGTGCTCAGGCGCAGTCGCAAGATAATAAAGGCGGTCGACTGGACCATCTTCGACCTTTTTCAAATAGACGTGGAGAGACTTAAAATCTTCAGCAACGTCAAGGTTTCCCTGGAAATAAGTGATTTTCTCTGCGAATACCGCCCAAGTTTTGGCATCAAACGTGCCAGGGCTGGTTTCCACCACTCCCTGTTTCAAATGGTCCCGAAAAGATTCTTTTGAAAACGGGCGGCGGGCAAACCCCACTATATTGGTGCATGAATCCAGCCGTTTCTTTTTGAAATTGTTGTATAGAGCCGGGATCAATTTTCGCCAGGTAAGATCTCCGGATGCACCGAAGATGACGATCGTGACACAAGTACTTGGTTTTTTCATGAAATCACCTATTAAAATGAACGCGGACCATCTTGACCCGGTTGGATCAAAGCTGGATTATTCCCAAAGCTGCGGAAGCGGGTAAAAGACTGGCTGCTTCTGAATCCAGCAGCCACCAGAGTGTACCCGAGGTTGGTGAGATTCGGCGTGCCGGAAGATGGATCAAATCAGCTTTTGCCAAAAGAGTCGCCGCCAAAGCCTCGGCTTTTTCCTGACCTTTAACCAGAAAGGCAACATTCCTGGCATCATTAATGACATCGGGAGTGAGGCTGATCCGAAGTGAAGGGCGATCCTGATATTTCGCAACGGTAGGAATCACCGCCACTCCGGAAGTTAATTCAGAACCGGGGAAAAGTGAAGCCGTGTGACCGTCGGTGCCCAAACCCAAGAAAACAAGATCAAACCGCGGCCATCCAGCAGGCTTCTCAGCAAAAGATGAAAGTGTTTTGGCATAATCCGAAGCAGCGGCGGTGGGAGAATGTTCACCTTTTATGCGGAAAATATTCTCCGGGGGCACCGGCACAAATTTAAGAAAAGCGGAATAAGCCTGGTAATAATTACTTTCCGCATCCTGGGGAGGCACCAGGCGCTCATCACCCCAGAAGAAATACATTTGCTTCCAAGGCAGTGTATCAAGGTTGGAAGGATGAGCCAGCAATTGGTACAAAGGGATTGGGGTTCCACCACCAGACAAGGCGATCAGGAACCTGTCACGAGTCTGGACAGCATCCAAAACTTTTTGCCGGAATAGTTCCGCCGCGAAGGTGTAAAAATCGGATTGATCCGGAAATATTTTAAGGAATGTGGTAGTCATTTTTTAATTTTAATGCTTTAGACCAGGTAAAACAAGCGAGTTTAAATGGTTCAAATATCAACCGCTGAAAAGCCTTGATTCAAACCGGATTTTGGAGAATAAAATGGTCGAACCTGGCAGGCTCGACCACTTTGTTTCTACTTACTTCCGAGGCGCTCCCGTTCAAAATTCACGATGCTCTCATCCAATTTTTTAAAAAGCGGGAAGGGCTGGTTGATTGGCTGCCCGGGTTTCAGAGCACTTGGTTTCCATTGAACGGTTTCAACATCCGCACCGGGTGGGTTATAGCGCAACACCGTATGATCGCCGAGCGAATCGACAGTATGCTCAACGAATTGTTCGCCGAAAAGATGATTCTCATAACCCAGGATTTGATGCAGTTTTTCGCTGGTGAAAGGAAGAATGGGTGCAATTAATATTTTGAGGGAATCGATGGCTTTCAAGGCGGTAAAAACCGTCAGCGTTGCAGCATTCCTGTCGGTTTTAATGGTTGTCCAGGGAGCATTCAGATCGATATAACGGTTGACCTCGGTGGATAAACGCATGCATTCAGCCAGGGCAGCCCGGATATGGACGGCATCCAACTCGCTGCCAACACTGTTGAATCCGGCTTCGATTGCAGCCAACAAATCGAGATCGACCGGACGCAGAGAGGCAGGATCAATTTCGGGCAAATGCCCATCCCAATTTTTATAACAAAATGAAAGCATGCGGTTTGCCAGGTTGCCCCAGGTTGCCACCAACTGGTTATTATTGAGGGCGACAAATTCGTTCCAGTCCCAGTCGCTGTCCTTGTTCTCGGGCATGTTCACGGTCAGGTAATAGCGAAGAGCATCAGGATCGTACCGGGAGAGAAAATCTTTGCCCCAGACTGCCCAGTGGCGCGAACCGCTGATTTTCTGTCCTTCCAAATTCATGAACTGGTTGGCAGGCACATCATACGGCAGGGTCAGCTTGACATCTTTTTCACCGCTGAAAATTTCCACAAACTGGTCCCCGACGCCCATCAACTGGGCAGGCCAGAGGGAAGTGTGGAAAAAGATATTATCCTTGCCGATGAAATAATACTGCCTGGCAGCAGGGTTGACCCACCAATCCTTCCATTCGCCGCCAGCGAGATGACTCCATTCAATGGCAGCCGAAAGGTAGCCGATGACTGCTTCAAACCAAACATAGAGGCACTTCCCTTCCCAACCTTCCACGGGAACCGGGATGCCCCAATCCAGGTCGCGGGTGATGGGACGCGGTTTCAACCCTTCTGCCTCAATTTTCCCGAGGGATTCGCCCAGGACCGTATCGCGCATGTGGTCAGAACGTTCACGCAAAAATTGTTTTACAACCGGTTCAAGTTTCGAAAGGTCAATGTAAAAATGCTCGGTATCGCGCAATTCCGGTGTGGAACCATCGACCTTGGAGCGCGGATTTATCAATTTGGCAGATTCCAGAACATTGCCACAGCGGTCGCACTGGTCTGAGCGGGCTTCAGTGTAGCCGCAAATATAGCAGGTCCCTTCCACAAAGCGATCCGGTAAAAATTTATGGGCTGTTGGCGAGTACCACTGTGGTTCGACCTTGGTGAAAAGAAATCCATTCTTTTTCAAAGCCAGGAAAATACTCTGGGAAACCTTGAAATGGTTCTGGGTGTGAGTGGTGGTAAATAAATCATAGGTAATTCCAGCTTGTTGAAATACTTCCAGAAAACCCTGATGGTATTTTTTGTAAACGGATTCAACCGGCACGCCTTCTTTATCTGCCGCAATGGTGACCGGGGTGCCGTGGGAATCGGTTCCGCTCACCATCAGGACGTGATCGCCTTTTAAACGATGATAACGGGCAATGATATCCCCGGGGAGGTGGGAACCAGTAATATTCCCAACATGGATCTCGGCATTGGCATAAGGCCAGGCAATGGCAATCAGGATATTTTCAGGCATTACGATCTCCAAAAAAAATTAATCGTGGTCACATCCAATTAACAGGGATAATGTGGTTTTGGATGTCACCAGTTTTAAACAAAAATGCCGGCTTTCGCCAGCTGGGTTTGATGGATACCACCGTATCACGTCTCGTCTGGCGGAGAGTTGTAATTTATTTTCATCAGGCACATCGAACCAACCATCATACTCATATTTTACTACAAGAGGATTATCAGGTCATCGAAGAAACAGGCATGAGATTAGAGGTAATCCATGAGCTGGCGGGCGCGCCTGGGGTGACGCAGTCGCCGCAACGCTTTGCCTTCGATCTGGCGAATGCGTTCCCGGGTTAATCCAAATTTCTGACCGACTTCTTCGAGGGTGTAGGCATTGCCATCATCCAATCCGAAGCGCATATTGATAATACGGGCTTCCCTGGGAGAAAGTGTGGACAGGACTTCGACCAGTTTTTCCTTCAGCATAGATTGGTAGGCACTTTGAAGTGGGGTCGGGCTGAATTCATCCTCAATGAACATTCCCAGTTCCGAATCTTCGTCATCACCGATGGGGCTTTCAAGTGAGAGCGGCAGCCAGGATACCTTCATCATCCACTGCAATTTCTTGACATTAATTTGTAATTTTTCTGCCAGTTCCTCGGTCGTAGGCACACGACCCAGGTCCTGTTCCAATTCGTGATTTAACTTGTAAACCTGTCGAATCCTATCTGCCATGTGGACCGGGAGACGAATTGTGCGGGATTGGTCGGCGATGGAGCGGGAGATCGTCTGACGAATCCACCAGGTGGCGTAGGTGGAAAACCTGAAGCCTTTTTTGTAATCAAACTTTCCAACCGCTTTCATCAGACCAAGGTTTCCCTCCTGAATCAGGTCGAGGAGGGCAATGCCGTGCCCGGTATAGCGCTTGGCGATGCTCACCACCAAGCGCGTGTTGGCCTTGATGAGATGATCACGGGCTGCCTGCCCGGCTGCAACTGCTGTCTCCAATTCCATCCGGTTCTCCGGAGAATGAATTTGCTGTTGCAAAGAAGCTGCAGCCTGTTGACCTTTTTCAATGCGCCTGGCTATTTCCAGTTCTTCTTCGTGGTTAAGAAGAGGGACCCGCGCCATTTCCTTGAAATATAAACCGATCGTATCTTCGGTCATGACCGAATCAACCGAATTAACCCAAGTTTCATTCCCGGGTCCTGCCTCGATATACTCTATGGTGGATGAGTCATCATCCCCCGCTGGATCCAGAACATCCACCCCGCGCCTGCGTAATACAGTCAGAATGACTGACAAACGCTCAGAATCGAAATCGGGAGCGAGCTCCAGCAGGTCATCCGTGGTTAAATACCCCTGCACGCCTGCCTTTTCAAGCAGGATATTGAGGACTTCATTGCGATAAGTGTGCCCTGTCAATGTCACGCTGTGTCCTCCTCTATAAAAATTGGATGTACTTGTTACGGGCGAAAAATGCGTTTGCTTAATTAATCTTCCAGAAGATTCTCGAGTGTAGCAAAAGGAGAATCGGGGGTTTGGCTATGTCCACAATCTTTTTCATTCAGGTTCTGTCCGCATTCGATACATAATCCCTGGCAATCTTCGCGGCAAATGGGTTGAATTGGAATTTCAAGGATTGCGTATTCCCTGAATATGGTTTGAAGATCGAGCTGACCATCTTCAGGGACGATTAATCCGAATTCCGCGACATCATCTATTTTGAAAGCATACACTTCTGTAAATTCCCACTTAAGCGGTTGTTCAAAAGTCGTCAGGCAGCGAACGCATTCCAGCGTGGTGTGACCGCTGAAATTTCCCTGGACGATCAGACCCTGGCTTGTTCGCCCAACATTGATCAAGCCCTCCACTTCAGTTAACACCAAATCATCGTCGACGTAGCGCGGAAAATAAAAATCAAAATCTCGATTGAACCCGACTGCTGCTTTAATGATGAAGCCGACGTTCAGGCGAAACGGTTTGCGAGGATTAGTCACAGTGTCACTTCTAAAGTGGATTTTTTGTTCCAATATTAATTATGTTCATTTTAGCACGCGTGAATCATCAAGTCAATCAGGTTTTCGTATATCTATAAATATTTTGGATTTGACTGGCTGACTCCCGGAGCTGATTCCTGGATGGGCAGCACCTGGAATCAGAACAGCAAATCCAGCATTTTATAGTACCAGCCGATCATCGGTAGATAGAAGGGTATGCCCTTTGAGAACGGCACCTGTCGAAATGGCAGGTCTTCAAAGGGGTTGTCTACCGGATTCCCGAGCATCTGGCTGGCGACGATTTTTCCCAGGTGGGTGGCAAAAGCGACTCCATGACCTGCGAATCCAATCGAATGATGGATGGCTCCAACCCTGCCCGTATGAGGCATATTATCGAGGGCAAAATCAAGGGTTCCACCCCAGGCATAATCCAACGGGATTTTTTCGAGTTGAGGAAAAACCTTTAACAAGTCCCTCTGCAGGATCGGGACGCTTTCCCTGACCGTATGCTCCGTTTCTGGTTTAAAAATCGCCCTGCCCCCGAAAAGCATGCGCTGGTCGGGAGTCAGACGAAAATAATGGAGGTAATTCAAAGAATCGAAAACCATCCGGTTCCGCGGAATTAATTCCTTTGCCAGTGAATCAGGCAAGGGCTCTGTGGCAATGATATAAGAACCGATCGGGATGATTCTTTTTTGCAAATGCGGGAGAAAATTGCCAAGATAGGCATTGGTCGCCGCAAAAACTTTTTCAGCGTGGATGATGCCCCGGTTCGTATGGACAGCCACCCCGCCCGGGGTCGATTCGATTTTTTGAACACGGGTGTGCTCGAAAATTTGTGCGCCTGCGCGAACCGCAGCCTGCGCCAAGCCTCTCACCAAAAGGGCTGGATTAACCCCGGCGCTGGTTTTATCGAGCAAACCACCAAAATATACGTTCGACCCGATTTCGGCTGATTGATCCTGGCGGGGAAATATCTCGACATGGTGGTCAAAATATTTATCCATCACTTCAGCGGTGCGGGAATATGCCGCAAAGTGGGCTGGTTTGGACGCCATTTCGAGGTGACCGCAGCGGGAAAATTCGCAATCGATTTTCTCTCCGGTCACATAATTTTCGACGGTATTGAGGGCAGCCTGGGAAAGTGCAAACATTTTTTGAGTCCGCTCAATGCCGTAACGGCTGATCAAGGTCTCGGGTCCCAGCTTGAGGCCGGTCAGAATCATTCCACCGTTGCGCGAGGAAGCGCCCCACCCGATCGTTTCGGCTTCCAAAACGCAGACCGAGGTTCCGGCTTTGGCGAGTTCAAGGGCAGCCGAACAACCGCTGAAACCGGATCCGATCACGACGACATTTGTTTTTTCTGGCAGGTTGGAGGTTGGAGTTTCACTTTCAGGGAAAGTGGTTAACCAATAGTTAAATTCTCTGGTCATCATTGAGCCAACCAGTCGGAAAAGGATTTGATTTGGATTGATTCGAGAAATCAGGAATTTCGGTCGACGATAAAATGAGCCAGGTCCACCAGGGCTTGATATTCAATGGCTGGGGATTCAAATCTTTTTATGGCAGCCAGCGCCTTTTCAACATGTTCATTGGCTTCATCAATAGCATAGCGGATGGCTTTGCTGGATTGGATGGATTTGATCAAAATTTCCATTTTATCTGGATTGCCCCAACCGCCATCTGCCAGCAATCGCACGCCCTGGTCATCGGGATAACTTTCAGCATAATAAATCGCCGGTAGTGTTACCAGCCCATTCAACAAGTCGGAGCCGACCGGTTTGCCGATGGTTGCCTGTTCCCCGGTAAAATCAAGCACATCATCCATGATCTGGAATGCCAACCCAATTTCACAACCATAGGTTTTCATCGACAGGAGGCTGGCTTGATCGTCCGTGCCCAGGAGAGCCGCAGCCAGCACGCTTAATTCAAACAGCGAACCGGTCTTGGCATAAATCCGGTTGTAGTAATTTTTTCGATCGATAATCCCTTTTGCAGCGAACATTTGAGTTAATTCGCCATTGACGATAATGGTCAATGTTTCTGCAAATAATTTCATGAGAGGTAAACTATCGGTTTCAGCCGCCAGCTTAGCTGCCCGGCCGAATAAAAAATCTCCCGTCAAGACAGTGGCTGCCGGAGACCAGCGGGCATTCAGGGTCGGGATGCCGCGCCGCAGGAGTGAACCATCAATCAGGTCATCATGCACAAGGGTGGCGGTATGCAGCATTTCGATCGCGGCTGCCAGGGTTACAAGGCGTTCGTGTTGTGCGTTGAATAAATTTCCCACCAGGAAAACAATGTTCGGACGAATTCGTTTCCCACCTGCCAGCAACAAATGCTCCAATGCGGCGCGCAAATCGGGATGGTGATCATTTCCCGCCTGGGAACGCATCAAATTTTCAACTTCCCGTATTCCTTCTTGAACCGGGTTAAAAAACGGAGTGTTCAAAAGCTAACCTCCCCAGGAAAAAAGCTTCGACGCGTTGGATGTTGTCGCTGCCGCAATTTCTTCCGGGTTTCTATTGAGTATTTCTGCAATTTTTTCGACAATATAACCGACAAATGCGGGTTCGTTGCGTGTACCGCGTTTTGGAACGGGAGCGAGAAAAGGTGAATCTGTCTCTATCAGCATGCGTTCCAGCGGGATTGATTTTACCACTTCACGCCGGGCTTCTGCGTTTTTAAAGGTTAATGGACCGGTAATTCCTAATCGAAAATTCATATTGATCAGCTTTTGGGCGGTATCCAGGTTACCACTAAATGAATGCAGAACCCCCGGATTTGATGCAAGCGGATTTCGGTTATCTTTCAGTGTCTGCACCCAGGCAGCCAGGAGCGTGAGCAGGTCCTCGGCGCAATTCCCATGCATGGCATCGGATTTCTCGCGCATGTGCAGGATGACCGGCAGCTCGAATTCGGCGGCAAGCCTCAATTGATTTTCAAGAATCTGCTGCTGCAATTCATGGTGGGAATCATCCCAGTAATAATCAAGACCGATCTCACCGATGGCAACCATTTTGCGCGCTCCCGAACGCTCAGGTGAAAATTCGTCCGAATTCAAGATAATCTGTCTGAGCTGCTCCAGTGATGCGTCATTCCAGGCTGGATAATCGGTTGGATGAAACCCAACCGCTGCAAATATCCGTGTGTCAGTTTTGACCAATTCAAGGATGGCTGCACTGGATTGAATATCTGTGGCGGGAATCAAAATGCGGGTAAGACCCACGCTCCAGGCTCGCTCGATCACGTCTCCGCGGTCAAGATTGAACTTTTCGAAGTTCAAATGACAATGTGTATCGGTCAGATTCACGGGAAAAACATTTCCAGCCGAGATTATTTAAGCCCGGCAATGCGCAGACCATCCTGCAAAATTGCCTGGACCTTGTCCCCATGGCGGGTCTCGCAATAAACGCGCAGGATGGGTTCGGTGCCGCTGAAACGAATCAGGAGCCAGCCTCCATCTTCAAGCCTGAATTGGAATCCGTCAATGGTGACGAGCTTGAGGACTTTCAATCCACCGATTGTGATCGGGTTTGCGGCAAGAATGGTTTTTTCGCGGTCACTGCGGTCACCGCTGAACGCGCTGTCGATACGGTCATAGAAGAATTCACCACCCACCTTGGCGAAGAGCAGCTTTAACAATTCGGTCGGTTTTTTCCCCGTCCGAACCATGAAATCGAGCATGTACAATCCTGCCAGGATGCCGTCCCGCTCCGGGACGTTCCCACGGAAGGCAAAACCACCGCTCTCTTCACCACCGATCAAGGCGTTGGTCTCGGTCATTTTTGGAGCAACATATTTAAAACCGACACCGGTTTCATGGACCTTGACGCCGTATATTTCGCCGAGGATGTTTAACATGCCCGTGGTGGATAAAGTTTTGACAATGTCACCCCGTTCGCCGCGCAGTTCGAGCAAATAATAAGCCAGCAAGCCAAACACGCGCAGCTGGTTGATAAAGTGACCATTTTCATCACCCACACCGAGGCGGTCTGCATCACCGTCGGTAATGAGCAGGATGTCGGCTTTATGATTGAGTGCCGCTTGCAGACCGACATCGATATTGGGTTGAATGGGTTCCGGGCGTTTCATTTCTGGAAAGGATGGATTCCTGGTGTTATGGATTTCGAAGACCGAGGTTTTTCCACCCGCGAGGATGCGTGGAAACCAGCCGGCACCATTGCCCCACATCGGATCCACCATCACCGTCAGCCCGGCATCTTTAACAGGCTGGAGGTCGATTAATTGGTTGATGTGCTTGATATATGCGGGGGCGGGATCAAAACGGAGAATTCGTCCGTCCTTTTCAGCGCTGGAAAAAGGCGTTCGTTTGACCGCTTCCATCCCATCGGGAATTCCAGCTTCAATTTCGAGCAGACCCTCGGGATCGATCGCTCCACCAGTTTCATTGCGAACTTTATAACCATTATCGGAAGGGGGATTATGGCTGGCAGTAATATTGACCGCGCCGGCAGCCTGTTTGTTCACCACCGAAAAAGCGATGACCGGGGTGGGTGTGGCGTCGTTGGTGATGTAGACCCGCAGACCGTTCCCAGCCAGGACTTCAGCTGCCGCAACGGCAAAATTCTCGGAAGCGAAGCGCTTGTCAAAACCAACCACCACCCATTGATCCTGTTTGCCATGAGCCAACAAAAAAGATGCAAATCCCTGGGTTGCCCGCCGGACATTGTCAAAAGTGTAATCTTCAGCGATCATACCCCGCCAGCCGTCGGTACCAAATTTAATTTTGAAAGCCATCATACCTCTCCCGAAACTAGTTTTCACCCAGATTATAACAGAATAAGAAAAACAGCCTTCCCAACCAATTCGCCCTGATCCCAATATTTCTCTCTCAAAATACTACTTTGAATTAAGGCGAATTTCTAATTCCAGCCAATCTCTTGGAACAATTTACCCAGTTGCTTAATTGTTTTATCATCGGATTATGCTCAATTGCATGACCGCATTACGTCAAGCCGGATCCGAACGCGGGGGTTCAACTGGGTATCCCGTGACGACCAACATCTACAACGACCGAATTCCCAGTCTTCTGTAAAAAACACCACGAAAATTCGTGGTGTTTTTTAACTTTTAGATCGAATTTTTGCGGGATTTATCTTCGCATATTTCGTTCGAAGGCAGCAACATCACTGTAATATTGTTTGACCTGCTCCAATTGAATTTCCGGGTTTGTGTAAATTTCCGGGCGGGGATGATCAATCAAATCGATAATGGCTGTGACGACTTCCTCAGTCGATTGCGCGGTTGAAACTGGGGCGGCATCGGCAGGGGCATAAAGCGCATTTACCGCAAAATCCGTGGCAACAGCTCCAGGCATTACCACTGAAATGTTAATATCGGGATATTCTGCAGCCAAATCCATACGCAGGTTCGCTGTCAGGGAATTCAAGGCACTTTTCGAAGCGTTGTAGGCTGAGCGGGAAGCGGCATGCGGGATGCGTGCAAGGAAGGAAGAGACATTGATCAGGTGACCTTTCCCGCGTTCCATGAAATGGGGCATGATGGCCTGCATGCCGTACAGGGCAGATTTCACGTTGACCGCCATCATTTCATCCAAGTCTGCATCGGTCAAATCCATGACCTTGCGGGTAATTCCCCGACCGGCATTATTGATCCAGACATCGACATGATCAAAAGTCCGCAAGGCTTCGTCGCGCAGGCGGTTGACATCCTGTCGCCGGGTGACATCGGTTGTGAAGGGAAAAGTATTTCTTCCGCAGGAACGAGCCAACTGTCCCAGCTCTTTGGATCTGCGGGCAGCCAGCATGAGCTCATCGCTTCGCTCAGCCAGCCTGCGTGCCAGCAGTGCACCTATCCCAGAACTGGCGCCAGTGATCACGATTACTTTGCTCATTTTATACTCCAGGATGACATTTATTGAATTCCAAAATAAATAAATCTATCTATGCGCAGTATTTTGCCATATAAAAGGTTATTTTGAGACAGTTCCACGGGCGAGACGGACATTGATGCCCCCGTTTGAAAGCGTGAGCGTGGTATCCAGTTTAAAACCAATCTGTCCTAGCAAAATCAGGTCATTTGAAAGCACCGCCAAAGACCAGCCCTGGCAGCGATCCCGTAAAACATTGCCAAGCTGCGCGTAAAGGTTCCTGAGATCCTTGCCCTCGCTGACGCGGAATCCATAGGGCGGATTTGTGACCACCCAACCGGTTTGCGGCGGAGGCTGAATGGCTGAAACGGTCTGGCAGGTAAACTCGATCATTCCGGCAACTCCCGCCCTTCCCGCGTTTTCCTGAGCCATCTTGATTGCTCCTGCGTCGCGGTCCGAGGCTTGGATGATGGGCATTATTGCCTGAACGGCAGGAACTTCCTCAAGCATATTTTGCCATTCCTGAGCCTTGAATCCAGGCCAGTCCATAAATGCGAACCTGCGATTTATTCCAGGGGGAATACCCTTTGCCATGAGAGCTGCCTCAATCGGGATGGTGCCGGAACCGCAAAATGGATCAACAAGCGGCGATTTCCGGTCCCAGCCAGATGCCATCAAAATTCCCGCCGCCAGGTTTTCCCGCAGGGGCGCCTTTGCGACAGCCTGCCTGTAACCACGCTTGTGAAGCGGCATTCCGGATGTATCAGCGCTGACCTGGACCTGGTCATCAACCACCCTCACGACCAGGAGCTGGGCTGAACCATTCAGATCATCTTCGGAAGCTTTCCGGACCAACGGCGGCTTGCCTAGGCGATCCGCGATGGCTGAAGCAATTCTTTCAGCCACTGCACCGGTATGAATTAATTTGGAATGATGACAGGTTACCCGGAAAACGACCGGACCCCCGGGAGTTAAGAATCGCTCCCAGGGTAATTTGCCTGCCCGGGCACGCAGCTCAGCAAAACTGGTGGCGAAAAAAAAGTAGCCCACCCTGGCGAGGACGTGATTGGCGCTGCGTAAATGCAAATTGGCGCGGTACATGCCAAGCTCGTCAGATTGAAAAACCACGCCGCCCGGCTCTATCGTCGGAGCGAAGCCAAGCTCGAGTAATTCCCGGGCAGTGTAAACTTCCAGCCCAGGGGTGGTGACTGCAAAATAATTATTCATTGTGGATCATTATAGTGTAAAAAGCACAGGTATAATCTAAGGAAATCAAAAATATCAGGTGCTTAATGGAAAAAGTATATCTGGATTATTCGGCAACCACTCCACTCGATCCGCGGGTGTTGGAAGCGATGCTTCCCTATTTCCAGGAAAAATTTGGAAATCCGTCATCAATTCACCGCTTTGGTCAGCAAGCGGAATCTGCCGTGGAAACAGCCCGGGAAATAACCGCAGGTGTCTTAAACTGCAAAGCGGAAGAAATCATTTTTACCTCCTGCGGATCGGAATCGGATAACCTGGCACTGCGGGGTGCAGCACTGGCGATAAGGGAAAAGACCGGTGCGAATCAGATCCTGACTTCGAGAGCGGAACACCATGCCGTCAGCAAGACCGCCGAACAACTTGAACGCTATTTCGGTTTCGAGGTGAAATGGCTGGATTTGGATCCTTTTGGCAGGGTCGATCCTGCAGTGGTGAAAAAAGCGATTAATGAAAAAACCGCCCTGGTCTCGGTCATGGCTGCGAACAATGAAATTGGTACCATCAATCCAATCCCTGAAATTGGGGAGATTTGCCGGCACAACAGGGTGATCTTTCATTCTGACGCCGTCCAAGCTGCCACCTATCTCCCTTTGGATGTTGAGCACATGAAAGTGGACCTGCTTTCCCTGGGCGGGCACAAATTTTATGGTCCGAAGGGCGTGGGAGCGCTTTTCGTGCGCAGCGGAACTCCCCTGCTGCCAGTTCTGACTGGCGGCGGGCAGGAATTTGGTCTGCGAGCCGGCACACAAAATGTTCCATACATTGTCGGATTTGCCGAAGCCCTGCGATTGGCGCAGAGCGAGCGTGAAAAACGAAGCGCCCAGGTTAGCCTTTTAAGAGATCGAATCATTGGCAGTATCCTGGAAGAAATTCCGGATTCGCGCCTGACCGGGGATCCAAAAGATCGGCTGCCACAGCATGCCAGCTTTGTTTTTAAAAACGTGGATGGGAACCTGCTCTTAACCCTGCTGGATGCTGCCGGGTACGCCTGTTCTTCAGGCTCAGCCTGCAAAACCGGCAACCCGGAACCCAGCGAAGTGATGGCTGCGATCGGTTTGAGCCGCGAATGGGGGTTGGGGTCGCTGCGGGTCACCCTCGGAAGCGGGACAACTCCAGAACAAATCAGCGCCTTTCTGCAGGTTTTACCCGGGCTGGTAAACCAGGCAAGAAGCCTGGGAGGAAAATGACAGCGAACCTGGATCGACCCCGGCGCAGGATCCATGCTTCGAAACAGGGATCACTATGCCCAAGGTAGCTCTCGCCATGAGCGGCGGGGTGGATAGTTCCGTCGCGGCGGTACTGCTTATAAAGCAGGGTTTTGATGTGACCGGGATGATGCTGCGCTTATGGAGCGAACCCGGTAAAGAGGATTCCAACCGCTGCTGCACTCCCGATTCGATGGCGCAGGCGAGGCGCGTTGCTGCCAGGCTGGACATTCCTTTTTACGTGATTGATGCCAAGGAAATCTTCTGGGAAAAAGTGGTTTCCAGTTTTCTGGACGGGTACGCTGCCGGAGACACCCCCAACCCCTGCCTGGTCTGCAACCGCTTGATCCGCTGGGAATTTTTACTCGAGCACGCGCTTGCGCTGGGTGTGGATTTTATGGCGACGGGTCATTATGCCCGCAGCAAAATTTTGCCGGATGGACGCAGGTTGTTATTAAAAGGAAACGATCCCGCGAAAGATCAATCCTATGTTTTGCATGTACTGACACAGGAAAAGCTTTCGCGCGCAATGTTCCCGGTTGGGGATTACACCAAACCGGAAATCAGGCAAATCGCTGAAGAAAATGGCTTGAGCGTCGCCAGACGTCCCGACAGCCAGGATTTATGCTTCCTGGCGGGAGAAAATTATCGGAATTTCCTGCTGCGTTACCGGCCGGCTGCATTCCAAAAAGGTGCGATCCTTGATTCAACCGGCAGAGTGCTCGGTGAGCACAGCGGACTACCCAATTACACCATCGGGCAGCGCAAAGGGTTGGACATCAGCTCAACCGTCCCGCTTTACGTCCTGGAAAAAGATGGAATCAACAACACGCTGATCGTGGGAACTTTCCAGGATTTGGGCAAAACTGGATTAAGCGCCGTGGATTTCAATTGGACCTGCGGTAAGATTGAAAAAGAACCATTCCGCGCTGAGATCAAAACGAGGTACACCGCCCAGGCAGCACCTGGCTGGGTGATGCCAGAAAGCGATCCGACCAGGGTCTCCATCCAGTTTGATTCTCCCCAACGCGATATCACCAATGGGCAGGCGGCGGTGGTTTATGCCGGTGATGTGGTGATTGGTGGTGGAATGATTGTAAAATCAAGATAGGAGCATTTATGACATTATTAACTGAGATTCCGATCACAACCATCATATTTGGCATATTGCTGGCTATCTTTTGCGGGGCGCTCTATCATTTAATTCGCGGCGGTTCTTCGAACAGACTTGCCGTCAACCTCTTGATTTCAATAGCCGGTTTTTGGCTGGGAGATTATTTCGCAACTTTCATTGATTGGTCATTTTTTGAGATAGGTTTATTAAATGCCGGGATTGGTGTGATTTTCAGTCTCATTTTCCTGATTATGGTGGATGTGATCACCAGCTCAATTAACAAAAAAGATGAGAACGAAAAGTAAATCGAGTAGAAAGGAAACCATGACTCCTCGAATTGAATCTCTTTTATCGGCACGCCTGTTTCTTCATCCACAGCTGGTGGATGATAAAATTTTCTTCCTGAGCAACCTCTCCGGGCATTTGAGCCTGTATTGCATGAATTATGGCGGAAGTGTCCCCGAGCCGCTGCTGCCATTGGATATAGCTCTGCAAAATCCTGAATTGGTGGGAGGCACCTCTTTTTTCGTATTTCCTGAGATTGGGAAAATTTTGGTGATGATCGACCATAATGGGGACGAAAACTACCAACCCATGCTCATTCCAATCGAAGGCGGCTTCCCGGAACCAGCTTTTAAAAATTACTTTCAAAACCACAGGGTTCACCTGCCTCTCTGCGACGCGGAAAAAAACATGGCCTATTTTTCTGCGGAAAGAAGGGACAAACCCTTCAGCGAAACCTACCAGGGCAACTTAAGAACAGACCAGCTGACCAAATTGATTTCTTCAAAATGGGGAGCTTTCCCGACCGCTCATAACAAGGATCATTCCAAAGTTCTGGTTACCGATGGATACACGGTTGGCGATAATGTGCTTTACCTTTTGGAGGGGAAAAATAAACACCTAATTTTCGGAAAACCTTACCGGAACAGGAAACCTGACAGCAAGATTCCACCCAACGGACTGGGTGCAGTGATTTTTAGCGAGAGTGAAAAAGGGTTGCTGGCGATTTCGTCTGTATTTGAAGATACATATTCGCTGGGTTACATCTCTCTCGAATCGCCCGGGAAACTTTCACCCATAAATATCAGCGGAATTTCCCACAGCGGTGTTGGAGAAATGACCGGCATCGAACATCTTTATGGGAACCGCTACGCAGTTACTTATAACATTGATGGTTGTTCATTCGTTTACGATGGAAAATTTGACGAAGAGACCCTCGCACTCAATTTGAAACATGTGGTGGTGGGTGTCTCCCCGCTCGCTTCAGGCGTGCTGGAACATGCGCATTACGACAAAAAGCAGGATGTTTTCACGGTATCCTTCTCCACGGCAACCTCCCCGACCCAGATTTTCAGCATTGAAAAGAAAAAACGTAATTACGTGGTTCTGCACACCAATGAAAAAATCCTGGGTATTCCTGAAGAGGCTTTATCAGAAGGGGAAGACGCCTCATTCATTTCCTTCGATGGCTTGAGAATTTCCGCCCGTCTATACCTACCCGCAAATTCCGAGCAGAATTCGAGTCCTTACCCACTGGTCTATTACATTCATGGCGGTCCGCAGGGACAGGAACGACCGGACTTTGCCTGGTTCTCCATGCCCCTGATTCAATTCCTGACTTTGAATGGGTTCGCAGTCTTTGTGCCCAACGTAAGAGGCTCAACAGGTTACGGACTCAGCTACACCAAGCGAGTTGATCGGGACTGGGGCGGGCAGGATCGCCTGGATCACGTCCATGCCATGACGGAGATCCTGCCAAAGGACCCGCGCCTGGACCTGACCCGCGCAGCCGTGGTCGGACGCTCCTACGGGGGTTATATGACCCTGATCCAGGCTGGGCAGCATTCCAATCTCTGGAAAGCTGCCTGCGATATGTTTGGTCCTTATGATTTGCTGACCTTCAGCGAGCGCATCCCCGAAACCTGGAAGCCCTATTTTAAAATTGCCCTCGGTGATCCCGAGAAACCCGAGGAGAAACAATTCCTGATTGAGCGTTCTCCCAGGAAATACCTTCCGCAGATGGAATGCCCGATGCTCGTGATTCAAGGTCGGAATGACCCGCGGGTGGTTGCAGCAGAATCCGAGGACCTGGTCAATAATCTGCGCAAGAAAGGGAAAAATATCGAGTTATTAATTTTTGAAGACGAAGGGCACGATGTCCTGAAATATAAGAACCGCATTACCTGTTACAATGCGATCACTGATTTTTTTAGGAAATATCTCAAATCCTGATCCATTCATTCGGTGGTCAAAAAAGATTTACAACGATCACCGGGAAAGTATTCATGCCCTGGAATTTAACTTCTTCCCGTACCGAAGCCGGTGATATTGTTCAACTGGTGGGTTTGCGCCATAAAAATTTCATCTTCACCCTCGTCCCGGGCGGTGAAATGCATACTCACAGGGGCATCCTCAAGCATGATGACCTGATCGGTTTGCCGTGGGGGTCTCAAATTTTCAGCCACCTGGGCAGCCCTTTTTTCATCCTGCAGCCCATGCTCGGTGATATTCTGACCAATCTTCCGCGCAACACACAGATCCTTTACCCAAAGGAAATTGGAATGATCCTGGTGACCATGGGAATTGGTCCCGGGCAGCGTGTCATTGAGGCCGGGACAGGCTCAGGTTCGATGACCATCGCCCTGGCATACGCGGTCGGCACGGAGGGCAGGGTCTTATCCTATGAACGCCGGCAGGAATTCCAGAATCTCGCCATGAAGAACCTGGCTCGCCTCGGACTGGAAACCCGGGTTGATTTCCGCCTGAAAGACATTGGCGAAGGTGTGGATGAGACAGATACGAATGCAGACGCGTTTTTTTTGGACGTTGCCAATCCTTACGATTACATCGTCCAGGTGAGAAACGCCTTGAAACCCGGGGGGTTCTTCTGTGCGCTGGTGCCCACATTTAACCAGAGCG
Source organism: Chloroflexota bacterium (assembly GCA_021795965.1). Classification (GTDB taxonomy): domain Bacteria; phylum Chloroflexota; class Anaerolineae; order Anaerolineales; family Villigracilaceae; genus UBA5195. The sequence goes on along the minus strand of JAJYOU010000007.1, from coordinate 2,324 downwards.
AAAAGTTACTGCTGGCGCTCCAGAGAAATAAATTCGCATTCCTGGAGATGTGCGAAATTTTACTGCGCTACTATAAAACCGAACCCTCCCGATTAAGACCGACCGACCGGATGGTGGCGCATACCGGATTTCTCATTTTCGGCAGGAAGATCGAACCGAGTGAGGATCCGCGAGGTTTGGATTTGTTGTCAGAAATTGGGATGATCAGCAAGTTGAAGAAATCCGAACCTGGTGCCGATCTCGAGGTTGAAGCGGAACCTGCCACAGACCCAGAGTAAGCAAATCGCCAAACCTGGAATAAATTTGCTCGTTAATTAACCCGTGTGAAAATAAGAAGAATTTTCCAGGCAGAGATTTTTTTATGACTTCATCCCTGACAGAAGCAGAAATCGCGCGAAGGCTCGAACAAGCCCATCCCAGAGCAATCCACGAAGACCCATTCCCCCAGTTCGCAGGCAGAGCACCCCGGCCGGCTGCCGTGCTGATTCCATTAATCAACATGGATGGAGAATGGTATATCTTGTTTACCCGCCGCACCGATCGCGTCGAACATCACAAGGGGCAGGTTGCTTTTCCGGGCGGGGCAGTGGATGCGGAAGACACCGACCGGGTCATGACCGCCTTAAGAGAAGCCGAGGAAGAAATCGGACTGCATCGATCAGATGTGCGCGTGGTGGGCAAGCTTGGAGAAATGCAGACGGTCACCAATTTCCTGGTCACCCCCGTGGTGGGAATTTTCACCTGGCCTTATACATTTAAGATGCAAACCATCGAGGTTAACCGGGTTTTCACCATCCCGATTTCATGGCTGGTGGACCGGGATAATTTCCATGTTTATATTCGCAAGGAATCAAACCGGCAGGTCATCGCGTATTACCCTTTTGATGGTGAATTATTGTGGGGTGTGACCGCCCGGATTACCCTTGAATTTTTGCATGTGATCGATCTGCTTCACGACGATTGATTTTGATTCATTAATTCGAGGATCAGACCAAACCAGCGAACCAGTTCAGCCATCATGACCTCTGTCCGCTCATGGAAGAGGTCGATCCTGCCGTAAGCTTCCCCACCGTTTGAACCCACCAGGTCTGTTATACCCCGCAGAATGAGAAGACGGGTTTGATTTTTTGCGGCAACCCAGGCAATTGCCCCGGATTCCCAATCGGCTGCCCGCGCCCCAAACTTTTCAACCAGGGCTGGAATTTCCTGAATTACGATATCGCGATCGGCGGACACCAACAAACCTTTTTTGGAAGTAATGGCAGGATGATCGGGCAGCCAGGAAAGATCAATGGGGGTGGAATAAAACTCAATCGCTTCAACCGGGTCGGACATTTGTTCAACAATATCGTAAACAATGGTTTTTTCAACCAAAATGAGCGCGCCGGCGGCAATTCGTCCTTCAAATCCCCCGCAGGTTCCAAGGTTGACGAGCAGATCCGGCTGGAAATGATCAATGGCATACTGCGTGGTTGCGGCAGCCGAGATTTTCCCCCAACCCCCCTGGAAAAAAGTGACCGGTAGCGACTTGAACAGGAGACTAAAATATTCTCCAAAGGGTATTTTTTTCAGAACTGCGCCGGGGAAAAGTCCTTTGATCGAGTGCCATTCAGAATTTGCTGAAATAATAATCGTGATTCTCTGCATATGGTGATCAGGGTTCCTGGGGTTGCCGGCTGGTTAAGGCCAGTTCTCCATTCAGATAATCGAAAATAATTTTCAAGCCAGCATCCGCAGCCAGAGATTTGTTTCCTATCCGGTCGCCATCGAAATGAAATACATGGGCAAATTCGCCATCCTTTGTGGAAAAACCAATCCAGGTGGTGCCCACTGGTTTGCCAGGCAGCCCCCCACCAGGACCGGCAATCCCACTGACGCTGACTGCCAGATCAGCCTCGAGCGCCGACCTGACGCCCCTGGCCATCTCCAGGACTGTTTCCCGGCTGACCGCGCCGTATTGATGCAGTGTATCCCACGAAACGTGCAGGAGCGCGACCTTGGCTTCATAAGCATAAGCCACGATCCCACCCAGGAAATATTCTGAAGACCCGGGGATGTTGGTGATGCGATGAGAGATCAAACCGCCTGTGCAGGATTCGGCTGTGGCAAGTTTCAATCCGCTGGTACGAAGCAATACATTAATTTTACTTTCAAGTGTTTCTTCCACAAGGTTGTCCATTGATATATTTTCTCTCAATATTTTGGTTTTATACTTCCACTAAGTTTTAAGTATAAACCAGTAATTCATGAAATCGGGATAAAATTCAGACCATGGAATTATCGACTCATCTCCAGGGAATTCTGGACACCCTGCCCACAAAACC
>JAJYOU010000006.1 GCA_021795965.1 Chloroflexota bacterium | reverse complement strand
GGCTATTTGGTTCATCACATACGGCTTGAACACGGGGGCGGATGGTTTTCGTTTTGTCATGCCCCTATTGAATCACTCCCCTTTTAAATTGTAAAGGGACTGCCCAGACTTTTTGGACAGCCCCTTGGATTATTTTTCTGTGATGGTGACACTCTCAATCACATCCCCGGTAAAAGTGGGATTTTGCTGGGGGTCACGGCGTGTAATTCCATTAACCACATCCATCCCGCTGATCACCTGCCCAAAAATGGTATAACCACCATTGAGCGAATCCGCGGGAGCAAATGTAATAAAGAATTGGCTGCCATTCGTATCTCGTCTGGGATTTGCCATGGCGACCACGCCTGGCTTGTCGAATTTCAGGTCATTATCTTCATTTACGAATTGATACCCTGGACCACCCATTCCTGTTCCGGTTGGGTCGCCGCCCTGGGCCATAAAGCCATCCAGGACCCTGTGGAAGGTCACCCCGTTATAAAAGCCATCCCTTGCCAGGAAGACAAAGTTGTTGACCGTGATTGGAGCCTTGTCCGGGAAAAGCTGGACAACAAATTCCCCGCCCTTGGCAAGTTTAAAATCGGCGAAGTATTGTTTATTAACATCGATGGTCATGGGTGGAGGGGACGGATATTGCTTCACTGCCAGGGTTGAGACGGGTGCCTGGCTGGGAGCAGGGGTGTTGGCATTATGTTGGGTGGTGATTGATTGGTTGCTTTTCGAGGATAGAGAAAGAACCAGCAGAATTAGGACGATACCTGCAACAATCGCAGCCGCAATCCCAATTTGCTGTATCTGACTTAATCCCTTTGGCGCTTTTTTGGATTTTTTAGGCATTTTTCTTCTTCTCCATATTTTGCAGAATTCCCACTGCAGTAAAATTAATAACCAGGCACATATTTTACATCCCTATTAAGGCATTCCTGCCGTCACTCATATCCTTCTCAGTATTATGATCAGCCTGAAATTACCCGTCGTGATAACGATTAAAAATATTGATTAATGGCCAAAATAGTGGCTTGGACCATCCCGGAAAACAACCCGGACAACCATTCGAAAGAGATCGAACGCGAAGGCGCTTTAAGTTTAGCGAGGTTGCCTTGAAGGTCTACTGATAATCGGTCAAGTGGCGAACGGAAGGATTCTGCGGCTGCAGCGCCCAGAGTTTTCGTTGGAGTAATGACTGGAGTTCTAGTTGCATAAACTCTCATTGTGGAGGTGGGCGCGATGGTTCTTGAGGGTGTTATGGTGGGGGTCGGTGCGTGAGTATTCGCAGGGGCGGGCGTCAGGCTTGGTTTCATGGTGCTGGTGAACGGCGGGGTTCGCGTGGGGGTATCCCTGGGAAACGGAGTCCGGGTATTCGAAGGAGTTTTTGTGGGTAATGGAGTATTTGTTATGGTAGGTGTCCAGCTGGGTTTTACACCTGGCGGGAGAGTCTGGGAAGATGTAGGAGATGGACTGACGGTCTTGGTGGCGCTTGGGAGAGGAGTCAAAGAGGGTGTGAGCGTGATGGTTGCAGTCAGGGTGGGGGTTGGGGTGGGAGGAAAAACTATTTCAGTGGCTGATTTCCAATAATTGAATATCAGAAAAAATATCAAACCGAGCACGACCGAAAACCCGATCATTTGCCAGCCCTGGGTGATGCGGCGTTGTCGGATTCTAAAATAGGGGCTCTTGCGACCTGAACTGATCAGGTTAAAGCCAAAAAAAAAGGCTGCCAAACAGACCACGCCGGTGATTGTCAGTAATATTTTTTGAGTAATTTCGAATTGCATCGGTTATTTAAATCTGGACTATTGAAAAAAGAAAAAAGAAGTGGGATTAATTTTATGAATCATACTACGTTATGAAATAAATATGAGTTCAATGCTGGAGTTCTCAATCCGCACGAACCTGGGGTAACCAAGAGCAAGTCAAATTTTGGATCCTTTTTTCGGGCAAGGTTGAAAGGAAGAAATTGATCTGGTCAAGCTGGGCAGGCAGGATCCGTGAGATACGCCATCCAAGGCAATGAATTTTTATCCAGTGAGATTAATAATTTAATCGCGATTTCACAGGGGTTTAGTATATTAAAAAATGATCCAAAAGGAAAAAAGATCAGGTTATGAATTTGCCGAATGGGTTGTGGACGGCGGTGGTAACCGCCAAAGGTTGACAAAACCTGAAAAGTGGATACAATACAACTCGCTAAGAGCCGAAGTGGCGGAATTGGCAGACGCGCTACGTTCAGGGCGTAGTGGGTGAACACCCATGAGGGTTCAAATCCCTCCTTCGGCACCAGAAAACCCGTACCTTTACGGGTTTTTTATTTTAACCTCCCGAAAAGCAAATTGTAAGTTCAAATGCCCTGAGATGAATTGATGCGGGTGGTAAAATATGGAAATGAAAATCGGTTCATTTCAAATTAGATTTAAGCAATTGATTTTCCCCGTGGTCATTCTTGTGATCATGGCACTGATCATGAATTTTAGCAACCGGCTGGGGGAATTAGCCCGAGTTCAGGATCAGGTTGCGACGGTGCGAGCTCAGGCTACCGGGGTTAATTTAACCCAACAGGTTTTAGAACAGGAGGCAGCTTTTGCCACCTCTCCAGCCGCGGCGGATAATTACGCCCGTGGTGAAGCTCATCTTGCGAAACCTGGCGATGAAGTGATGGTTATTTTACCCGAACCCGGTGTGACACCAACTCTTACTCCCATCCCCACCGAGGTTTCAAAGCAATTCAGCTCCTGGGATGTTTGGATGTTCTTCCTTTTCGGCAAATGAATTCGACCCTCACTCAACGCCTCCCTCTATTTCCTGCCAGCACCACGGTGGCAAACGACAGCCTCAAGGTTAGCGGCTTTGATCTGCAACTTTTGGCTGAAAAACATGGAACTCCCTTATATATTTATGACAAATTAGAACTTGATGCAGCGGCAGACAAATACCGGGAATTCCTGAATGCCTCATGGCCTGGAAAATGGTCAGTGACTTATGCCGGGAAAGCATTTTTGTGCACAGGAATTGCCCAATGGGCTGCCAACCAGGGTTTTTATATCGACTGTACCGGAAGAGGTGAAATCAATATTGCCGTAAAAGCCGGTGTTTCAAAAGATAAAATTCTGGCTCATGGAGTCAATAAAAGCACGGAAGATTTGAAATCAGCGGTGGCATATGCAGGAACGATTGTTGTCGACAACCTCTCTGAATTGAAACGATTGCTTTCCCTTTCTCAAGCCCAGACCCTGCCCGATCTCTGGTTACGTTTTCAGCCAGGTTCTTCTGTCGAGACCCATGCGTATACTCAAACAGGCCATTCAGGCTCCAAGTTCGGCATGGACCGCGTTCAAATTTTGGAAGCGGTCAGGATTTGCCGGGAAAATAACCTGCCGCTCGTTGGTCTGCATTTCCACCAGGGTTCCCAATTCCGCGACCCTGAACCACTCGGAGATGGCATCGACCGGGCGCTTGACTTGGTACAGGAAATTGGTTTTCCGGAGACATGGCATCTTTCACCGGGCGGCGGTTGGGGGATTTCTTATCATGAAGAAGATCTTCCCCATCCCCCAATCGAAATGTATGTGGATTTTATAACCAGCGCCATGCTTGAAGGGTGCCGGAAGCGCGGTTTGACCCTGCCGATTTTGCACCTTGAACCAGGTCGAAGCCTGGTTGCACGGGCGGGGGTAGCCATTTATCAAATTGGAACAGTGAAAGATGTTGGCGCCAGGACATGGGTCCTGGTGGATGGCGGCATGGCTGATAATCCCCGTCATGCCTTGTACGGAACGCGTTACTCCTGCCTGACGGTGGCACACCCCCTAGCAAGGCCGGAAAAGAATGTCTCCATTGCAGGTCCTTATTGTGAGAGCGGGGATGTGCTGATAGAGCAGGTTGACTTGCGAAATGTGCAGGAAGGGGAATTTATCGCAATCCCGGTCTCGGGTGCTTACCATTTAAGTATGTCGAGCAATTACAACGGTGCGCTGCGTCCGGAAGTACTCCTGCTCGAAAATGGAGAAATGCATACCCTGCAAAAACGCGAAACCCCGCCGGAACTTACCCAGAGGGATGTATCGACATAATAATATTGTTCTATTCTGGGATTATATTAGATTTCAAACTGGTGCCTTACCCAAAAGGCACCAGTTTTTTAAATCTTATAAAACATTAACTTGACTTTGTTTTATTTGTAACTAAAATGGTTACAAATGAATGCGAATCAACAGTTTTCTGTTTCCTGTCATATTTTAGTCCTACTGGCTGCCAGCCCGGCGTTTCCGGTAACATCAGAAAAAATCGCCGAAAGTGTGGATACAAATCCGGTCGTTATCCGGCGGATCATGTCACATTTGCGCCAAAACGGGATGGTGGATTCACGACCCGGAGCCAATGGCGGCTGGCGGCTGGCTCGACCTGCATCACAACTCAGCCTGCACGAAGTGCACCAGGCGTTAACCCAGGAAACCCTTTTTGCATTACACCAGCACCCCAATCCTGATTGTCCCATCGGCAGCCGCATTCTTCCGGCGCTGGAAAGCATATTTGGAGATGCCCAGGCAGCCATGGAATTGACTCTGGCTAAAACCACAGTTGGAGATTTACTGGATAAAACACTGGGCATGGAACATTTGATAGAATTTAAAGAGGTTCTATGACATCAAAAATGCCGGTTTTATTTATTGGTCACGGCAGCCCGATGAATGCCATTGAGAAAAATGAATTTTCTCAATCATGGAAAGACATCGGCAGGATTTTAGCAACGCCTCGTGCAATCCTCGCCATTTCTGCACATTGGGAAACCCGGGGAACCCAGATAACTGCAATGGAAAAACCCCGCACCATTCATGATTTTTATGGTTTTCCAAGGCAGCTTTTTGAAATAACCTATCCGGCTCCGGGTTCTCCTGACCTGGCGCAGTCCATTAAGGAGCTCAGCCGGAAAGCCGTCATCCAGCCAGATCTTAACTGGGGTCTGGATCATGGTACATGGTCGGTTCTGGTACGCATGTTCCCAAAAGCCAAGATCCCGGTGGTTCAGTTATCTCTGGACCGGCTAAAAACTCCTTTGGAACACTACCAGCTTGGGCAACAGCTAAAAGAATTGCGCGAGCAGGGTATACTGGTGATTGGTTCAGGAAATATTGTCCATAATTTACAATTGGCGGTTTTTGACGAAAATCTTAAATTTGATTGGGCTGAAGCGTTCGACCGGCAGGTTAAAGAATTAATTGATGCTGGAGATCATGAATCACTCATCAACTACGACAAGCTTGGGCAAACGGCAGCGCGAGCGATCAACAGTGCGGAACATTATCTGCCACTTTTATACACCCTGGGTCTCAAAGATGAGATCGACCCCATCACATATTTCGCCGAAAAAGTCACCCTCGGATCCATTTCCATGCGTTCCATCAAATTTGGATGAGAAAAAATTATGAATGATTTAGAACGATTTCGAATGGAAAAAGATGATTCTTTTCGAATTGGAGACCAATCTCCGCTTTCGCTGGAACAACAGCGGAAATTTACCGGATTGAATTATTACACGGAAAACCAGGCTCTTCGGTTGGAGCTTAAGCTGGAGCGGAATGTTCATCCGCGAAAAGTTACATTAATTACATCCACTGGTGAAGATCGTACTTATACCCATATTGGACAGGTGCGGTTCGAGGTCAGCGGACAGGAAGCGATCCTGCAGGTTTATGAAGATGATTACGGTTATTTCATTCCGTTCATCGATGCGACCGCTCCTGAAGAGACTTACGGATCCGGACGTTACCTCGAACCGATCGAGCTGCGATCGGATATTCTCTACGTGGACTTCAACCTTGCATACAACCCCTATTGTGCCTATAACGAACGCTGGTCCTGCCCACTTCCATCCGCAGAAAACCGGCTGAAAGTACGAATAGAGGCTGGGGAAAAGAAATTCAAGGATTGAGTGGTTGATACTGGCGCCATATGCTGAATGAAGATGGACTGACTATGAGACCATTTGTTTTCATTAATGTCGCGGTGACTGCCGATGGCAAAATGGACACTTCTGAAAGAAAGGGTTCTGCCATCTCGTCACCAGAGGACAACGAACGCGTTCAGCAATTGCGTTCTGAGTCAGATGCGGTCATGGTTGGTGGACACACTTTGCTGGATGAGGACCCGAAGTTAACCATAAAATCAAACCGGCTCAGGCTGGAGCGAAAAGCAAGAGGTTTACCAGAAAACCCGATCAAGGTTGGCGTGGTTACGAAAGCTGACCTCCGGCTGGACGGCAACTTTATGATGGATGGAACTGCCCGGCGTGTGATCTTTACCACCTCAAAAACCAGCCCTGAGCAAATCAAGGCGCTCGAAGCCTTGGGTGCGGAGGTTTATATCTCAGATTCGTCCCGGGTTGATCTTGTGAGTGCATTTGAAACCCTGAGTGGAATGGGTGTACACCGCCTGATGGTGGAAGGCGGAGGAACGCTTAATTTTGAACTGCTGCGACAGGGCCTGGTCGATGAATTAATGATTTACCTGGCGGCAAAAATTTTCGGTGGACAAACTGCCCCGACGCTGGCAGAAGGCAAAGGATACTTTGATTTTAGTGCCCTGAAACTGGAACTGCTGAATGTCCAGAAAGCAGATGACCGTGGCGGGGTTTTGCTTCATTACAAAATACCAAAAATTAAAAAAGAGGATAACCATGACAATTGACCATATGCACCTGCCAATTGAACAATTACTGGATGAAAATCGCGCGCATGAATGTGATGGTGTTGGTGAAGATCATGTTTGTGTCAGGATCGCTTCGATCGCTGAATTGCCGACGCGTTTCGGGGATTTTCATATCGTCGCTTTTTATAATAACAAGGATGGCAAGGACCATGCAGCCATTGTTCGAGGTGACGTAACGGATAGCGAGGATGTTGTTGTCAGGCTGCACTCGGAATGCCTGACAGGCGATGCTTTCGGGTCGCTGCGTTGTGACTGCCGGGATCAGCTTGAGGCAGCGCTGGTGGCAATTGGTAAAATGGAAAAGGGAGTCGTATTATATCTGCGCCAGGAGGGAAGAGGGATCGGCTTGACCAACAAGATTCGTGCTTACGGCTTGCAGGATTATGGCATGGACACGGTTGAAGCAAACCTGGCTCTGGGTTTTCGGGATGACGAACGGGATTATGCCGTGGCTGCCCACATGTTGAATTCCTTAAAAGTAAAGTCCATCCGTTTGATGACGAATAACCCAAAAAAGATTAATGATTTGACCCGTTACGGAATCAAAATTAATGGACGTATCCCGCATGTATTACCGACCAATCCTTATAATGAATTTTATTTGCGGACCAAGGTGGAAAAATCTGGACATCTAATTGACTTGAAAGATTTCAAAGGAAAACGGCACCTGCAGGAACAATATGACCGTCCGATGGTCAAGGGTATGAGTGAAGAGCAGACCAAGGCACTCAACGAATAAGAGGTTACCGCGTGGTTTAACGGCGAGATGATTCTCACGCAAGATTTTCAAGCTCGATGGGAAGAGCGAGTGTTTCACCGGTCAGACGGTTGATCATTTTCCAGTCCATGATGCATTCAGCCACTGGGGATCCATCGCTGCGCGTCATAGCTGTGTAGTGTGAGCCGCCATCCTTTTCTCGTTGAATCGAATGACTGGAGAGGAGGATTATTTCTCCCCAAGTGGCAGGTGATTGATACTGGATGTGGGTGCGCATTAGTTGGAGAGCCAGGTTTTCAGCGGCGAAACGCTGAGGAGTCCATCCAAGACTGGAAAACTGCTTCATCGCAGCTTCCTCGGCATAACTGACGTAAACTGCATTATTGACGTGTTCCTGGGCGTCGAGGTCGCTCCATTCAACCTGGCGCTGGCAGGTGAAGGTGTTTTGCGGGAGTTTAATCTTCGGGAAACGGGAGGATGGGAATACCAGGGGATTATCCATCTCAAAATTTTTGATAATTAATGGATCAAGATTTGTTGGGCGCAAGGATTCACGATCCATGCAGACGACATGCTGGGTGCCTTGTGCCATGATTTTCCCATTATCTTTCAGTTTGACTTCAAAACAGCGCGAACCTCTCACTCGCTGCCAATTCACCATCCAGATGGTGAAATCAAAAATGTCATTGTGTCTCATAGGGTGGACCAAGTTGATTTCTGTCTCACGAATAAGCCAGAAAATCCCCAATTTTTCATAATTATGATTGTCCAGACCGAGCGTGGATCCCCAATCATAAGCAGTTTCGATTAAGTAGCGCAGGTAGCTGGATGGGCTGATTCTTCCAGAAGCATCCAGTTCTGACCAGCGGGCTCGAAAGGTCCTCGTAAATATTTTTGACATTACTTTGAATCCCTTTTTCGCAGATGGTCGATTTTTCTCTGCAGGTAAGGTGAAAAATAGCCATCATATCTCTGCCACAATTCGGGGCGCATCCAATCACTTCCACGCACCCTGCCGCGACAATTTGCCCCACCGCAGGAGCAGTCAAATTCATCAAAGCTGCTGCTGTCGGTCATCGCATAATCAAAGGTGATTTCTTCCCCGGTATTTATGTCGCGCATGGCAATTAAGGCGATTTGTCCACTCAAGCCAGCATTGGGGTTGCAGGAGTGATTAATCATGTCCGCAGGTTCCACCATGTCCAGGGGAGCCAGATAAAGATCATCCTCAACCTGGACGGAATGCCCCTGTTCTGCCCGTGGAAGTGCCAAAATCTGGTCCAAAGTGGCAATTATTCCACCCCAAACCGCCAATAACTCATCTTTTTTTACCGGAGCGAGGGCATAAACTGCATACCCGCCTTTGGTGGGAGTGGGACGAGCTTCAAGCTTGGGAGAGAGGTAGCCTGTGGTCATTCGTTTCCAGTCAGAGTGAGAGAATGCCCGTTCCTTCTCAGCCACTCCTTGTGAAGCCTGTAATCAGGCATCAGGCGACCAACTTCGAGCCAGAAAGCAGCAGAATGGTTTTTAATCTTCAAGTGGACAAGTTCGTGAATCACAACATAATCGATGACTTCAAGAGGTGCCATGACCAGGCGCCAGGTAAAGCTTAAAGTTCCCAAGGAACTGCAGGAGCCCCAACGGTTCCGCGCAGAGGAAATCCGGATCCGACCATATTTGAAGCCGTATCGATTGGCTAGGAGTTCCACTCGTTGGGTGATGACCGTCCTGGCTTTGGCTCTATACCAATTCTGGAACAAAATGGAGGCTTGACCCTGTGATTTGCTGGAAAGGTGAAATTCTTCCTTGAAAATCAGGGCAGTTTTTTGATCATCGACCACTCTCAGGGGGATAAGCTCTCCGAACAGCCAAAATTTTTCGCCAGATACGAACTGACGTGTGGGAACTGGTGGAGATTTCAGTATCAGGGATTTTTTATCATTAATCCAGGCTATTTTGCTCTCGATAAAAGCATTGATCAAGCGCTGAGGAAGCAAAAGCGGGGCACGAACGATCACCTTTCCGTCCTGTCGAATTAAAATGGCAATTGTTTTCCGCCGGGAGCGGATGATCTGATCAGCTACATTAGGCATGCGCGCAAGTATATCATTTACGATAACGGTGCCCGGGCAGTCCCCTCCCTGGAAGAACAGCCGCGTCCGAGCGTCAAAATTAACCCATCCCGTGGAAAAGAAAAAACTTAACACAGTCAATTTTCATTGAAACAGGATTTCCGCTCCTGCCTATTTCTTTCGGGTCTTGGAAGAATGGAACTAGAAAATTTTTTGCTCGATATGATAGGTATCGCAAATAGCCCTGATTTCATGGGGGAGGAGACCTTCTCCGATTTCTCCCAGGCTCAGGTTTAAAGTTTCGTATTTGGCAGCTGCCTCGGCATATTCAATCTTATCGGCGGCGCGCTTAACCGAAACATCCGAGCGCGCCATCAAACCATGTTTAAGCCAGAGGACGAGATTGTGGTCTCGCATGCTTTCCAGGTTTGAAATCATTAATTCAACCGAACCGGGTATTTTGAAGGGAAGAACACCGATACCCTGCGGCATATTCAGGATGGTTTCTGGCTGCCAACGCAGCAAATGACTGTTGAGATAAACTGACGACTGGTAACGGGGGATGTTGCTGAGGAAAGTGATGTGGATGGGTTGAGCATGCACAATGGCATGAAAATTTGTCCCGGTTCGTTTGACCTGGTCGTGGTGCACGGCCAGGTGGGAGTTAAATTCATTGGTCACGCGTTCGAAGCGCCGCCGCGCTGATGTACGAAGGGTAGCGCTTTCACCGCCAGGGTTGATCACAAGGAAAGCCAGATTTGCGCCTGGTTCATCCAAGATTTCCCTCAAACGCCGGCCAGAACCGGTGACCAGAAGAGTCGATCCCGCCAATTCAGGGACGGGAATGGGTAGCTGGATCTGTTCGGTCAGGGGGAATAAATCCCCGGGTTCCACCAGCCAGCGGACCCAGACGGAAATGTTCCCGGCGCCGCCTTCGCTGGCTTCAATGTTTGCCATTTGTCGACCGGTTTCGCCGATCATGGTCATTAAATCAATAAGGTTGGGAAAAGGAGGATTTAACAAGGAATTTCTCTTTCTGATGATGGAATCAGGTTTTCTGTAAATGAATAAATGGTTTAAGTCTCGAGTTATTTAAACTTTTCAAACCGTGAAAAGCAGGGTTGATTCCGAAGAAGTAAAAATCGAATGGAACCTGTCAATTTAACCATTTTACAACAACGGCGGGTGGAACGCCTGGTAAAAACTGCAAAAATATAAATTCCCAATTGTCAATATAAACTTGAAAACCAAAAATTCCTCTGTTCAAATGGATTCTCAAACCAGCTTTTTTCATAAAGCCGTGGATTAATATCCCGCGAGTAAAGGATTAAATTGTTAACAAGACCTTAATCAGACCTTCCATTGTCATTAACAACGACATGAGATGATTAGGTTGATAAATTCAATGGAAAATAATTTAGGAGAAACTCTAATGCGTAAAAATTTATTCGTAATACCCGCGATTCTACTGGTTGCAAGCTTCATCCTGAGCGCCTGTGGTGCGAATACAGCAAGTCCGGCAGCCGGAGGTGTTTCCGGCTCGAATGGTACAGCGTCAACCTTACAAGCAGCGGGTTCGGTCGAAATCAATGGTGCCGGAGCCACCTTTCCTGCACCGGTTTATACCGACTGGGCGTATTCTTACCAGTCAGTTGACCCTTCGGTGGTGATTAACTATCAGGGCATTGGTTCTGGTGGCGGCAAGAAAGCCATCATTGACGGAACGGTGGATTTTGCCGGTTCCGACTCATTACTCACGCCTGAAGAATATGCCAGCGGGAAAGACTTGGGAATGTTTCCAACGGTAGCAGGTGCAGTCGTTCTGATCTACAACATCCCGCTTGCCAAGGGGGTTGCCAACCCGGCGACCCCGCTGCCCGTGCTGGTTTTTGACCGTCAAACATTGGTGGGTATCTACAACTCGACCATTACCCAATGGAATGATCCTGCCATCGTAGCGCTCAACCCTGCCTGGAAGGATTACCTCCCAGCGGCTGATATTACCACCGTGCACCGTTCGGATGGTTCAGGAACGACCGAAATCTTTACGAAAGCATTAACCTCCTTCAGCACTGATTGGAAAGCTGGTGGTGCCGCTTCAATTGAGTGGCCCAAGGGAAACAATGTGGGTGGAAAGGGAAATGCCGGTGTTGCTGCAGCCGTGATGAGCACACCCAACTCCATCGGTTATGTTGAAATTTCGTATGCCATTTCCAATAAACTGGTGTTCGCAAGCCTTATCAACAAGGCGGGAAAAACAGTGGTTGCGAGCAATGAAAGTGTTCAGGCAGCCATGGCAGAAGGTAAATTTAGCGACAAGCTGACCGCGACGATCGTGGATGGTGCGAGCGATGGCGCTTATCCAATCGTTGGTTACACCTACCTGGTTTTGCATACCTCCAGCATGACAGATTGTGTCAAGGCTCAGAAGATCCTCGAATTCTTCAAATGGGCTGAAACCGATCAGAATGCTTCTGCGCGTGCGGTAACCCTGGGTTACTCAGCGCTGCCTGATTCAGTCAAAACGATAGTATTGGCAAAATTGGCTGAAGTGACCTGCAACGGTGTTCCGGTTCTCAAATAATCTACAAGATCTTTCCAGGATTCCTTCCAAAAGGAAGGAATCCTGACTAAAAAATCCAACCCCGAACCAGACCAGGCTAAATCTAAAAATTAGAGAGAAAAGTGAAAATTGAAAGAAAATAAATTGCCGGTTTGGTTAAAAATAAAAACTGAGGAAATTTAAATGATCCGAAAAACTCAGTCTTTTTCACCGGATAAACCAGGTGGAAGTTTGACTGCGGAAAAAACAATTCAAGGCATACGTCAAATCTTCGATCATGGTGATTTAGCCTGGCGGGGATTGCTGTTATTTGCGGGTTTTCTGGTGATCGTTTTGACAGTTTCCATTGGATGGATGCTCTGGCAGTCTTCAGTGGATGCGAGGTCGTTATTTGGTTGGAAATTTTTTACTCCTACACTGGACTCTCATTGGGATCCAGTCAACAACCAGTTTCAGGCTTGGCCATTTATTTATGGAACCTTAGTGACCTCCCTGGTTGCAATTCTACTGGCGGTACCTGTCAGTCTTGGAATTGCAGTTTTCCTGACAGAATTATGCCCTCCCTGGTTACGAACTCCGCTTAATTGGCTGGTGGAATTGCTGGCAGCCATTCCGAGCGTGGTTTATGGTCTTTGGGGTTTGTTCGTTTTTCTACCGCTGGTGGTTGCCCCCCTGGGAGAATATCTTTCAGCCAGCCTGGGTACTTTCCCATTGCTGGGGACTTGGTTTGCTGGACCCATTCCGCTCAGCGGAGCTTCGAGGCTGGGTGCCGGATTGATCCTGAGCATCATGATCACGCCAACCATCGCTGCTGTCAGCCGGGATGTGCTCCAGGCAATTCCAAATTCGCAGCGAGAAGCCTCACTGGCGCTCGGATCCACCCAGTGGGAAACGATCTGGCAGGTCCTGATACCCTATGGCATGTCGGGGATCCTGGGGTCAGTGATCCTTGGACTGGGACGCGCATTGGGCGAGACCATGGCGGTCACGATGGTGATCGGCAACAGTACCAACAGCGCCATTTCCTTGCTTAAGCCGGGTTACACCATGGCAAGCGTCATTGCCAATGAATTTGCCGAGGCAGTCACGAAACTCCATTCGCAGGCACTGCTTGAAGTGGGACTAGCGCTTTTTGTGATGACACTGATCTTAAATGTTATGGCTCGTTTCCTGGTCTGGCGGGTTTCGAGCAAAATTCAACAGGAGGCTCGGGGATGACCTCCTCTTCAGGAAAGATCGCTCTCGGTTCGCGCCGTCGCTTAAAAAATCGAAAAATCAGCAATTTTGTCATGCTTTTTCTGACCGGGTTATTAACCATCCTGGCGCTTGTTCCTCTTTTTTGGATTATTGGCTATGTGGTCTACAAAGGGGGACCGGGTTTAAATTTGGCTTTTTTTACACAACTGCCGCGTCCGGTTGGGATTGCGGGCGGTGGCGTATTGCACGCCATCGAAGGCACCCTGATCATCACAATGCTGGCGGCAATTTTTGCTGTGCCACCGGGGGTTTTGGCTGCTTTTTATGCAGCCAGGAATCCCAATACCCGGCTTGGAATTGGGCTTCGTTTCAGTACTGATGTACTTGCCGGCGTTCCCTCGATCGTAGTCGGGTTGTTTACTTATGCATTTCTTGTCAAACCGATGGGACATTATTCTGGATTGGCAGGCGCCGTGGCGCTGGCAATCCTGATGCTCCCAACCATTATTCGCACGACCGAAGAAATGTTGAAACTGGTGCCGCAGTCTTTACGGGAAGGATCGCTGGCCTTGGGTGCACCGGAATGGAAAACATCCATGAACGTGCTCCTGCCGGCTGCTTTTAACGGCATCATGACCGGAATATTGCTATCACTGGCACGAGGCATGGGGGAAACTGCCCCACTCCTTTTTACCGCTCTTGGGAACGAACGCTACGATATCAGACAGATTGTGACCAGTTCCATTCAGGGCAAACAGGGATTTTTCCAGATGGTCACAAGAATTATTAACCAGCCCATGGATTCGCTCCCGTTGACTTTGTGGAAGTATGCTTCCCAACCTTACCCGGAACGCGTAGCCCAATCCTGGACAGTGGCGCTGGTGCTGATGTTCTTTGTTTTATTCTTAAATATTGCTGCACGCCTTTGGTTGGAGAACCGGGCTAGGAAGCTGCGAGGTTAATCATGGCATTAAATATTTCACCACTTTCTGTCTCCCGTGCCAACGCATTATCAGATGCCAAGACAGAGATAAAAAACTTAAACCTTTATTACGGTAAATTTCAGGCTTTGACTGACATTAATCTACCCATTTACGCCAATAAAATTACGGCGATCATTGGTCCTTCAGGCTGCGGGAAATCCACGCTGTTGAGATCCTTTAATCGCATGAATGACCTCATTCCAAGTTGCCGCACAGAAGGTGAAATTCTCCTGGATGGGAGTACAATCCTGGGGCGCGGTGTGGATGTGGTGGATGTTCGCCGCAGAGTGGGAATGGTTTTTCAGCGTCCCAACCCCTTTCCAAAATCCATTTATGATAACGTGGCATATGGTCCGCGCCTGTACGGCATCCGCGACAGGAGAGAGCTCGATCAGATTGTCGAAAAAAGCCTGCATCAGGCAGCCCTTTGGGATGAGGTCAAGGACAAACTGCAACAGTCTGGCACTGCTCTTTCAGGCGGTCAGCAGCAGCGCTTGTGCATTGCACGCGCTTTGGCTGTGGAACCTGAAGTTATCCTGATGGATGAACCTGCTTCTGCGCTCGACCCCATTTCGTCATTGAAGATTGAAGAATTAATGCAGGATATCGTAAAAGAATTTACAATTATCATTGTTACTCATAACATGCAGCAGGCTGCCCGCGTTTCAGATTTCACCGCCATGATGATGATCGACGACAAGCACTCCGGACGATTAATTGAATTTGACGACACACAGCGTATTTTTACCAACCCAAAAGACAAACGTACCGAAGATTATGTGACAGGCCGTTTCGGTTAGGAGTTCAGTCATGACAATACGGAAAAATTTTGAGATCGAAATTCAAGAACTAAAGGATGAAGTTCTCATCCTGGGCAGCATGGTTGAACAGGCGGTCTTAAATTCGGTCACTTGCCTGAAAAACTATGACCTCGAAGGCGCCCAGAAGGTTGTGGATGGAGATCAGGAAATAAACCGGATCCGTTTTGAATTGGAAAACCGGGTCATGATTTTGATCGCCACCCAACAGCCGATGGCGAAAGATTTACGATTATTGGCATCTTTTCTTGAAATCATCAGCGAACTGGAGCGTATGGGAGATTATGCGAAGGGAATATCCATCATTCACCTGCGCATGGGTCAGCAACCCCATTTAAAGCCATTAATTGATATTCCAGTGATGGCAGAAAAAGGTGCAAACATGCTGCACCTTGCCCTGGCAGCTTTTGTGAATGAGGACGAAGAGTCTGCCCGCAAACTTCCGCAGCTCGATGATGAAGTGGATGACCTCTACTTAAAGATATACCGCGAGTTGATGACTTTTGTAATCTCAGATCCCAAAAATATTGAGCGCGCCAACTGGTTTTTGTGGGTGGCTCATAATCTCGAGCGCTTTGCCGACCGCGTGACCAATATTTGTGAGCGAACAATATTTGTGGCAACTGGTCAAAACAGTGAAAAATATTCTGAAATGAAGGATAGCTGAGATTTCCCAACCGCCTTTTCGTAAAAACGGATGAGAAATTCGAAGGATATTTTTGCCTGATCAAATTGGACTAAATTGAGTTACAATTAAAAAAATCCATGAACTTCGGGGAGCCTGTTTTGAGGCTGAGAGGAGGGTTTAAACCCTCGACCCGCATTACCTGATCCGGTTCGTACCGGCGGAGGGAATTGTCAGCTTGCAGCAACCTTCCCCGGCAGGAAGGTTGTTTTTGTGTCAAGAGCATTAATATTTGCGAATGGTGAACTAAATTATCCAGAGAAAATAAGGGCGCTGGTCCTGCCGGAGGATTTAATTTTAGCCGCGGATGGCGGAGCCCGGCATGCTCAAGCGATCGGGATTACACCTTCCATCATTATCGGAGACATGGATTCCCTCAGTCCCGCTCAGGTCAACGAGTATGCCAGGCAGGGAGTTCAGATCAAACGTTTTCCACCGGCAAAGGATGAGACAGATCTTGAGCTGGCTGTGCAGGACGCGCTGGACGCTGGCTGCAATCCTGTGCTCATCCTGTGTGCTTTTGGCGGAAGGCTTGATCAGTTGCTGGGAAACATCATGCTGATGGGCAACTCGCGGGCAATTGAAGTAGATATCAGGTTGGAGGATGGTGTTACCGAGGTGATGTTCGTTCGCAGTCAATTTGTCATTCATGGTGGAGCAGGAGATACTGTTTCGCTCATCCCCTGGAATGGTCCGGCAGAAGGCGTGACCACAACGGGTTTGGCATATCCACTTCTTGATGAACCACTTTATCCGTTCCGCACACGCAGCATCAGCAATGTCATGTTGTCAGAAACCGCCAGTGTCAGCTTGAAAAGCGGTTTGCTGCTGTGCATTCATATCCGAAAAGAATAGAAGAGGTTTTAATGAAACGTTTACTTTTTGGTTTACTTATTACAAGCATGCTGCTGGTTTCCTGCGGCAGCCCTGCGGGCAGCGGTCCTGCCGCAGCCCCGAACACCGCCCTGCAGCTAACCCCCCTACCGACGGACGTCGTTCCAACGGCAGTCACGCCACCTTCAGGCGAGCCGCGAATTTTGACGGTAATGACCCACGATTCTTTTGCAGCAAGTGTTGGTGTCATCCAGGAATTCGAAAAATCCAATAACGTCAAAGTTAACTTTGTTAAATCTGGGGATGCTGGCGCGGCTTTGAACAAAGCCATCCTGACCAAGGATGCGCCCATTGCAGATATGTTTTATGGTGTGGATAATACTTTCCTGAGCCGGGCTCTCGACGCAGGGATTTTTGAGAGCTATGCTTCCCCTCTGATCGATTCCATTCCCGACGAATTCAAGCTCGATCTCAAAAACCGCGCCCTGCCCGTGGACTACGGTGATGTTTGCATCAATTACTCCAAGGCTTATTTTTCCAAAAATGGACTGGCTGTGCCAGCCTCGCTGGATGACCTGATCAAACCCGAATACAAGGACTTGCTGGTGGTGGAAAATCCTGCCACTTCTTCCCCGGGTTTGGCATTTTTACTGGCGACTATTCAAAAATACGGTGATCCAGGCTACCTGGATTACTGGAAAGCACTCAAAGCCAATGGAGTTGTGGTGGTGGATGGTTGGGAAACAGCTTATTACACCAATTTTACAGGTTCCTCGGGCGCGGGTCCTCAACCGATGGTAGTTTCCTATTCCACCAGTCCGGCGGCTGAATTTGCATATTCCAAGACGCCCCTCAATGATTCACCGGACGGCAACATCAACGCGCCGGGAACATGCTTCCGCCAGATTGAGTTTGTCGGCATCCTGGCAGGAACCAAGAACCGCGATATTGCCGAGAAATTTGTCGACTTCATGCTGGATGTGACCTTTCAGGAGGATATGCCGACGAACATGTGGGTTTACCCTGTCAATCCCAAGGCTGCTGTGCCTGAAATTTTCACCAGTTACAGCCAACCTGCAATTCAGCCTGCAACCGTTCCAGCCAACCTGGATGAAAAGCGCGATTCCTGGATTGAAGCCTGGAACCAGGCAGTTCTCCATTGATCTAATCATTAAATCAGCATGGGTGCCCCGCATTAGCCGGGGTGCCCATGACTGAATAATTTCTCTTGCCCATCGTTAATTTTCGAAAAGTCCTGCCCTGGCTGGCTCCATCCATCTTTCTGAGCCTGTTCTTTTTTTATCCCCTGACTCGAATCCTGGCACTAGGACTGGATTTTTCTTTTTTCCAAAAATCCCCCCATTTTCTTTCCCAAACCCTGGAAATCCTGCGATTTACATTTTACGAGGCTGCATTATCCACCCTGCTGACGCTTGTGGTCGGACTGCCGCTCGCCCATCTTTTTGCTCATTATGATTTCCCGGGCAAAAAAGTACTCAGAGTTCTGACGGCGGTGCCGTTCATGCTGCCGACGGTGGTAGTAGCGGCGGGTTTTAATGCTTTGCTGGGACCCCGTGGGTGGATCAACCTGGGATGGATGGCATTCTTTCAGCTGGACCGGGCACCACTCGTGTTTATCGGAACTTTATCGGCGATTCTCATTGCGCATGTTTTTTATAATTCCACCATCGTGATCCGACTGGTGGGGAATGCCTGGGCTTCGATGGACCCTCACCTGGGTGATGCGGCACTTTCGATGGGGGCTTCGCCGCGGCAAGTCCTGATGGGGATCACACTGCCACTGCTGCGTCCATCCATTTTTGCAGCCAGCCTCCTGGTTTTTTTGTTTGATTTTACAAGTTACGGAGTGATCCTATTGCTCGGCGGACCCCGCTTTGCGACAATCGAAGTGGAAATTTATATCCAGGCGCTGCAAATGCTCAACCTGCCGGCAGCCTCCCTGCTTTCCCTGGTGCAATTGATCTGCACCTTGGGGTTCTCTGCAATCTATGCGCGCTATATCGTCAGGGTAACAGCAGCGATCAAGCCGCGAGCTGCTTCGCTTAACCAGACTAGACCGCGTTTGAAGGGACAAAAATTGTACGTGACCGGCATGATTATTTTCCTGGTGATTTTTTTTGTTCTTCCTTTGCTGGCTCTTCCGCTGCGATCCGTGTCGCAACTGGAAGCTAATCGCGCGGACCTCTCCCAGGTAAAACAGACGGTGACTTTCGATTACTATCGTGAATTATTCGTCAACCGGAATGACAGCCTGTTTTATGTTCCACCTTTTCAGGCAGCACGCAATTCACTTTTTTATGCATCCATCACCGTCATCCTTTCTCTTTTGCTGGGATTCCCGGCAGCCGCAGCCCTGGCGCGTCCAGGAAAACTGGAAAAATGGCTCGATCCGCTATTAATGCTCCCGCTCGGGGCTTCTTCCGTGACCCTTGGATTGGGGTATATCCTGACGTTCAACCGGCCCCTGTTTTTCAGCCAGTTTACATTTCTTACTTCGCCGATGCTGGTTCCGCTTGCTCATACCACCATCGCTTTGCCTTTTGTCATTCGCAGTCTGCAGGCAGCCCTGGCACAAATCCCAAGCCAATTAAGGGAAGCTGCTTCAGTCCTGGGGGCACCGCGCTGGAAAATCTGGCTTTACGTGGATTGGCCAATTATTTCGCGGGCGGTTATTTCTGCCGGGGCATTTGCATTCACCATCTCCCTGGGCGAATTTGGTGCTGCTTCACTGCTGACGCGTCCCGATTATCCCACGCTTCCCACGGCGATTTACCGGTTTCTTTCCCAACCGGGAGGGTTGAATTACGGTCAGGCAATGGCAATGGCGACCATTCTTATGCTGGTTTGCGGACTGGGAATTTTATTGATCGAAAGCTTCCGACTACCAGGGAGCGGGGACTTTTAACGATGGTGATTTTTGAAACAAGTCAGAAACGAAGGAAGGGATTCCAACATGCTCGAAATCATTAATCTCAAGAAAATGTATAACGGGCAGTCGTTATTGAATGGAATTTCTTTCAGAATTGATGGGGGCGAAACTGTCTGTCTCCTGGGTGCCTCCGGCTCTGGCAAAAGTACAATTTTAAGAATAATTTCAGGTTTGGAAAAAGCAGATTCCGGGGAAGTACTCTGGCAGGGCAGCAACCTGAAGACTATCCCGGTGAATCAACGGGGTTTCGGTTTGATGTTCCAGGACTATGCCTTGTTTCCGCACCTGGACGTTTTTGCGAATGTGGCTTTTGGTTTGAAAATGCAGAATCTGGGAAACAAAGAAATTGAAATGCGTGTAGTTGATATTCTTCGCCAGGTGAATTTAACAGAGTTTGCCCATCGATCAATTACTGGACTTTCGGGAGGTGAACAGCAGCGGGTGGCGCTGGCGCGTGCCCTTGCTCCCCATCCGCGGTTATTGATGCTGGATGAACCGCTGGGTGCACTCGACCGCGCGCTTCGCGAAGGCTTGATCAATGAATTACGCGGGATCTTGCATGAAAGCGGCGTCCCTGCAATTTATGTTACACACGATCAACAGGAAGCATTCACGATTGCGGATAAGATCATCCTGCTGCATGACGGGCTGGTGGCACAAGCTGGCAGCGCTTCGGAGGTGTTTAATCACCCGGTCAATCCATGGGTGGCATCTTTTCTAGGATTGGGGAATTTACTTGGAGGAGTTACGACCCCCGATGGGGTGAATACAGCCCTGGGAATCTTTCCCTGCGCCCACACCAAGCCTGCCCGGGAGGAGGTCACATTGTTGCTGAGACCTCAAGCTGTAATGGCTGACTCGGAGCCGTCCATCATTGGAAACGTGGCTGATGTGATTTTTAGGGGACAGGATTACCGGGTTGAGCTGGAAAACGGGCTTTATTTTTACCTGGAACCTGCCCCTTCCATTGGTCAATCCATTCGGGTAAGACCCCTGCAGGTGGAATGCTTATGATCACGGTTCGAAAGAGGAACGAACTCGCGCAAATTTCGTGGGAATATACTGCTGAAATTATCGAGCGCGGGTCCAATTTCGTGAGATTGGAGGCATTTTTCAATCGAGCGGATCTGTCTTTCCAGGGAATTACCTTAAAAAATGGGGATCGATTTATTGAGACTTATTTTTTAGATCGCTGGTACAACATCTTCGAAATTCATGACCGAGACGATGATACCCTGAAAGGATGGTATTGCAATATAGGGCGCCCGATGGTTTGGGATGGTCCGGATTCAATTTCCTATATGGACATGCTGCTGGATTTGTGGGTCAATCCGGATGGCTCCCAGGAAATTTTGGATGAGGCTGAATTTCAGCAAGCCGGGATCGACGAAGTGAGCCGGCTTGCAGCTCTCCAGGCTCTGGCAGAGCTGCAAAACCTGTTTAAAGAGCGAAAATCCCTGGACGAAACCCCCCTGCCCGGACCTTTGGCCAACTCCTGAGAGATGTTTGCGCCTTACGCAATTCCACAGATCACAATCTTTTCCTAGCGCGAAAAGAATTTCCAGAGAGCATAAGCGGCAACGAAGACGATAAGAGTGACAACGATTACCAAAATGGGGGCTGCAATGGCGATGAAGGACATAAACGAAGACAGGAAATCTTCTGCGAAACTGACCGGAATGTTTCCCAATCCGCCGGTGGTGGCAGTGACCATTGGACGGATCACTGCAGATTTTGCAATATGGATGCTGCCCGCGAGGATTAAACCCAATGCCAGGGATAGGACCGGGTGAACATTTGTCAGGATATTTGCAGACGCAGCAAATGCAATTGCTCCGGCAATGGGTCTGATGGCAGTTTGAAGAAGGTCGTTGACGTGGTTAACAGCGGGGAATTTATCAGCAAAGAACTCGACCAGTATCAGGAATACCAATATAGCTATGATCCAGGGATCTGTCAGTAAATTATAGGGTTCGGAGAGCTTGAGCAAGCTGGTGTAACGCGCCATGAGGGAAATTGCAAGCAGGGGAATGTAGGCGTTTAACCCGGCGCTGGTTGAAAGTCCAAAAGCAGAAAGAAGCTCCATATTTATCTCTTTCCTTGATCAGGAGCTATGCCCTGAGTGAGGTGCCTATGCAGCGACTGGTTAGCATCAACCTAATGGAAACCCGCCCCAGGTGTGGGTAAGGGACAACCTGAGAAGGTCGATCACGGTGATTTGAAGGAGTGCAATCGTCAGTCCGGCAAGGATCGGCAACCAGGCTTGACCAAAATGGAGAAAAGTATTCTCCTGCCCCATGATTACCGTCCAAAGGACAGTATAAATCATTGTCAGCAAAAATAGTACACCACCCGCGCTGATAAATGCGACGGGGTATAACAACCACGGCCATTCTGGCAGCACCAAAAGGTCAATCCCCAGCATCAATGCGACCAACCAGAAAAAATCATAAGGTTTCCTGAGTATCGGTTTTGTGTCCCAGTCTTTCCAAAGGGATTGATTGATCGATAAAAAAAGGGCTACTGCAATCCCAAGCCCGACGCCAGACCCTGTAAATAAACGCAGGGTGTTATTGGGTATGTAAAAATCGGGAAGAAATTTGAATTGCGGGCTGATGGATTTTAAAAGACTCAAATAAGAATTGGATCCATCCACAGCGAAGGCTATCCCAAAAAGAATCAATAATGCGATAACACCTTTGCGGGGTGTTCCTGCGCTGTGATGGTAACGGAGGTTGAGAAAGATCAATCCAACCACCGCTCCAAGGTACATCCCGGAACAGCGGGCACAAAGAGGTAATTGCTGATTTCCAAAGTGAAAAGAATGGTCACTGATTTGATGACAAACGGAATAACCAACCGCTCCGACCTTGTCCAGGATTCCCGGCGGGGTGATGTATAAAAAAATAATTAGAATGGATAGACCAGCCAGCGGGACAAGGACCTTCGAAAGTTTCAAAAGAGCCAACTTTAAGCGATTAAACATCGGATCATTATATGAATAACCACATGGATTGACAAGCTGAATGGGGAACAATTTCCTTGAGATTTTCTTTTACAGGCAAATCACTTGGAATGGAGCGATTGGGACTTTGGACGAGAAGGTAACCAGGGATGATATGGCAGGATGATCAGGCATTAAAAGCCAGAATGCCGCCTTTGCAGACGGCATTCTGTGGGCGCAGTGACTTCCTTACTAAAGAGCGGGGAGGGATGTCACTGCGCCGTGTTGGAATTTACTACAACTGTCCATGCTAGACATCACCTCCTCCTTTCTTAAAGAATGGCAACGAAAGAATGGAGAACCCTATAGATAAATTTAGTATTCCATAATCCAGAATGGATGTCAATAGAAAGGTTAAAGATTTTAATCCACCAGAAAGTAAGTTGAATCAGGATGGCTAAAGATGATTTGACGGGCGGAATCCGAAAATAGGATTTGACGCACTCAAAACCTATCAGAGAGTTTTTGCAAGTCCTGGCTGGGTATCCTTTTCATTTGAACCTTTACCCCTGGTGATTAAATTGGACGGAAACACCGGTATTTCAAGGCGTAAAAGATCTCGAAATGATGGACAGATTAAGAGTGCCAGAATTACACGGCTCAGGTTACCATTAGATGATACATGGAGACATTTATGCAAAAACATTCAAATCGTTTATGGATCAGTGTTTTGGTTCTGGGCTGGTTATTTGATGTTCTATTTTTCAAACACACTCCAGGCATCTCATTTGCCATTTTTGTAATCGCAACCCTGGGAACAGGGCTGGCTTTGCTCTGGCTGGAAGGATTCCAACCCGCGCGCGCCAACTGGGTTTTAATTCCTTTAATTCTGTTTTTTGCAGGATTTACTTTTCTTCGCACGGAACCGATGAGCACTTTCTTAGCACTCGGGTTAACTCTTTTATTAATGGCAATCCTGGCTGTTTCTTATCGCAGCAAACTCTGGATTCAATATGGTTTTGTAAATTACCTTGTTCGAGGTATTTCATTGGCCGGAAACATGATCGTTTTGCCATTAAAATTTGCCCTTGAACAACGGGACGCTCAAACGGAGGAGCGCAGCTCTCAAAAAAAGTGGAAATACTTTGGCCCGGTGGTACGCGGATTGCTATTGGCGATACCGGTAGTCGCATTTTTCACTGCCTTGTTATATTCTGCCGATCTGGTTTTTGCGAATGATCTCACGAACTTCGCTTCAATTTTCCGCCTCGAAAAGCTGCCAGAATATATTCTCCAGATGTGCCTGATCGCTTTATGCGCTTATGCTCTCGCGGGGGTCTACCTGTTTGCGGCTCAGCGTACTGAAGATCAAAAGTTGACTGGTTCAGATAAACCTCTTTTCCCAGCTTTCCTTGGAATCATCGAAACAAGCATTGTGCTGGGAGGAGTGGTCCTACTTTTTGCATTATTTGTGGGGGTTCAATTCCAATATTTTTTTGGCGGTCAAGCGAATATTACGATTTCAGGTTTGACTTACGCCGAATATGCGCGAAAGGGGTTCGGGGAGCTGGCGCTGGTAGCCTTCTTTGCCCAAATCCTCTTTCTTGGACTCTCAACCATCACACATAGAACAACAGCCAGCTCGAAAAAGATTTTTTCAGGTTTGGGAGTGGCTTTATTCCTGACCGTTGCAATCATGCTTTTCTCTGCCTACCAGCGTCTGCAATTGTATGAAAACGCATACGGGTTTACACGCCTCAGAACCTATACGCATGTGTTCATGATCTGGGTGGCTGTTTTATTGGCATTCGAGGTCATCCTGGATCTGTACGGACGCCAACGATTTTTTGCTCTTGCATTCCTGGTCTGTGTGATCGGATTTTCCGGCTCGCTGCTCGTTTTGAATGTTGATACATTTATTGTGAAAAACAACCTGGCTCGATTCGAGACTGGACAGACGCTCGATGTGGGTTATCTTGCTTCTCTATCATCAGATTCGGTTCCCGCAGAGGTTGCTGCTTTCGAAAATCCTTCCCTTAGCCCGGCTGCTCGCGATCGTGTGGGTGCAGTCCTTGCCTGCATTCAGCACGAGTCAGGAAATAGACGGATGGATCCATCCTGGCAGGCTTTTAATTTCTCCAGATATTGGGCAGACCAGGCTGCCAGCCGTTTGGGCACTTCCCTTTCAAAATATGCCGTGTTGGATGTAACCGGAAGAACGATGATTTCCAGTCCCCTGGGTGAAAAATACGATTGCACACTGGCGGTTTCAAATTAAATTAACCGGTTCCATCCAAGCTTGATCTAAAAGACTTGCAGGTCAAAGAGTTTTTTGTACAGCCCGGATTGCCGGATTAGTTCATGATGTGTGCCGCGCTCCACGATCTGGCCGCGATCCATTACAAGTATCTGGTCCATGTCTTCCAAACCGATCAAACGGTGAGTGATCCAGAGAACTGATTTCTCCTGGGCAACCTGTTTGATCGTTTGAATCAGCCGGTATTCAGTTGCCGGATCAAGATTAGCAGTCGGTTCATCCAGGATTAGAAGCGGGGCATCTTTGAGGATGGCGCGCGCAATGGAAACACGCTGGCGCTCGCCTCCTGAAAACTGTACTCCTCGCTCACCCACAATTGTCTCATATCCTTTTGGAAGGGTAGTAATAAAGTCATGCAGCTCTGCCTTGCGGCAGGCTGCCTCTATCTCTTCCTGTGTAGCGTTGGGACGAGCCATACGCAGGTTTTCGCTCAGACTGGTGTTGAAGAGGTAGGTTGCCTGGTTGACTAGGTTGATCATCCTGCGAACATCCACAGAGTTATACCGGCGAATGTCCTGTCCATCCAAAAGGATTGATCCTTCAGAAAACTCCCAAAAACGCATGAATAGGTTGACCAGGGTGGTTTTTCCTGCCCCGCTTGGCCCAACAATGGCAGTCTTCGACCCAACGGGCAGATCAAAATTTATA
This sequence comes from Chloroflexota bacterium, assembly GCA_021795965.1. Lineage (GTDB taxonomy): Bacteria > Chloroflexota > Anaerolineae > Anaerolineales > Villigracilaceae > UBA5195. Next base: position 67,891 of record JAJYOU010000006.1, on the reverse strand, counting down.
TTTTTCAGCAGAATCGAATTTTCGTATCCGAAACTTAGATCGTTAACCGACAGGCCTGCAGTCAGCGGCCTGGCAAGCGGTGCTGCCGGATCCCTGACAAGCGGCTGGCTATCGGAAATCTCAAATAAACGGCGCGCTGATTGCAGGTTTGATTCGAGCAATTGCGCAGCCTGCGGCAGGTTTTGAACTGCCTCAAAACTTGCCATCGATCCGAGAAGGATCACTGCCAGGTAGATGCCGAGAATCATACCTTGCGCAACCAGGAGAATCGAAATGATCAGGAGAAACCAGATTCCCAAGCCCATCAGCAGACTGTTAAGCCCGGATTGGATTCCATTGCGGCGCGCCATCTGGGTTTGAATTGAACCAAAAAATTTGCTGCGTAATTTAATTCTTTCCACCCACTGATTCATCTGCCCAAATACAATCAAATCTGGCAATCCCTGGATGAGATCCACCAGGTCCGCGCGCAATTTTGCCCGCTCTTCGGTTAAAATTTTCCCGGGCTCCCGATTAAGAACGAGAGAGAGGACGGTTAACCCAACCCCGATCAAGATCAGAAAAATGGTCAGCACAAATCCAAGAATGGGGGCGAAACTTCCCATGAAGATTGCCACCGCCAGGATGACGATCACGGCGACCAGGGGAGGGGCGAGCACTCTCACATAAAAATTATCGAGGGTCTCCACATCAGAGATGATCCTGTTTAATAAATCCCCTGAGCGAGAGGAGACCAACCCCGCCGGAGCAAGTGGCTCGATGGACTGGTAAAACCATACTCTCAATCTGGAAAGCACTTTGAAAGTCAGCGAATGAGAAACCAGGCGCTCCAAGTAGCGAAAAACCCCGCGCGAAATGCCAAAAAACCGGACGCCTACAATCGCCACATCAATCGCCGCGATGGAGGGATGAAGGGCTGCAACAGAGATGAGATAGGCAGAAGTGGACATCAGACTGATGCTGGCGCCGATCGTAAGCGCTCCCAGAATGGCTGAGAGCAATACCTGCGGCCAGAAGGGCTTCATAAAACTGAGCAGGCGGAAAATGGTTTTCATGAACCCGCCTGTTCTGAAGATGGCTGCTGACCAAGGTTTTGAAGAGGCAGCTGAAGGCTGGCATGGATCAGGCGGGCATATTTTCCCTGCAGCGCGATCAGTTCGGCGTGAGTGCCAGATTCAACCAGGCTCCCGTTCTCGAGAACAAGGATGGAATCTGCCTGGTAAACCGTGGAAATTCGGTGTGCGATGACCAGTGTTGTTCGCCCGCGCATCAAACTCTGCAGCGTGGTTCGCAGCTCGCTTTCCAGCCCCGGGTCGAGGTTGGATGTGGGTTCGTCCAGAAGCAAAAACTGGCTATTTTTCAAGAAGGCGCGCGCCAGCGCAATCCTTTGAGCTTGTCCCCCGCTTAAACGAGTTCCACGCTCCCCAATCTGGGTCTCAAAGCCGAGCGGAAGGGAAGAAACAAAATCCATTAGACCAGCCTGCTCACAGGCACGAACGAGATCCTGCTCATCAGCCATTTGCCTGGCGAGTTTCAAGTTGGCTGCCAGAGTGTCATGGAAGAGATACGGGGTTTGAGGCACCCAAGAGACTTCGTCCAGCCATTCCCGGGCAGGGATTTCTGCTAGCGGTTTCCCAGCCACAAAAATGCTCCCGGAGGCAGGTTCGATGAAGCGCAGGATCAAATTCGCGATGGTGCTTTTTCCGGCGCCTGAAGCTCCCACCAAGGCTGTCATCTCCCCAGGATTGATTTGAAATGAAACCTGATCGAGAGCCGGCAGACGACGACCAGGATACTGGTATGTGACACGGTCGAATGTCAGCTTGAAATCTGTCTCGCCTAATCTCGGGCTTGAGTGCACCAGGACGGGAATGCTCATCGTTTTTTCGGTATTTACCAGTGGGAGATCCAGAATCTCGAAAATCCGCTTCGAGGCACTAGCGCCAGGCATTCCCGCATGGAATTTCAAACCGAGCTGGCGCAGCGGCAGATAAAAATCTGGTGCTATGATCAGGATAAACATGACCGGCAGGAAATCGAGTGTGCCATACAATAAGCGCAATCCAATTTCAACAGCCACGAGAGCTGTGCTGAGAGTGGTCACAAGTTCGAGCGCCAGGGAGGATAAAAAAGTGACCCTTAGAACCTGCATGGTCAGTTTGCGGTACTGCTCGCTGACGTTGGCAATGACTTGAGCCTGCCCACGAGCCTGTCCCAGGGCTTTGAGGGTGGTCAGACCCTGGAGAACATCAAAAAAATGAGCTGAAAGGCGACCCAGGTTTGTAAACTGACGGGATGTCAAAATTTCGGCAGATTTGCCGATCATGATCATAAAAAAGGGGACGAGCGGGGCTGTCAGAAAAAAAACGATACCGGTCAGAATATCCAGCGGGAAAATCAGGATGAGGATTGTGAGGGGGATGGTCGCAGCGAAAATCAACTGGGGTAAATACTGGCTGAAATAAGCGTCCAGCGCTTCAATACCTTCCATGGCGGCGTTTGCCAATTCCCCCGTTCGTTCAGCTTGGGTAAACGCCGGTCCGAGGGTGGTCAGGTGTGCAAGAAGCTTTTCTCTTAAATCCGTCTTTACCTTTTGCGCGACCGCATTTGCGCAGATTTCTGTTCCCCAGATGGAGAGGGCTTTTCCGATCATTACAACCAGCAGCAGGAATAAAGTCTGCTGCAGGGTCAGCAATGTGGCGTGATCCAGAAATACACTTTTCACGATGTTCGCAAGGAACCAGGCTTGCAGGATCGTCATCACCCCCCCGCTCCAACCGAGAATTATCGTCAGGGTGAGTGCCAGTCGGGATGAGTGGGAAAGGTTAATTAAACGACGGGAGAACATGGTTCTATTATACGGGAGGAAGGGCGGGAATAGAAATTAGCAAAATTGCTTAAGACGAAGTAAAATAAGAATAATTTCCAGGAGTATTTATGACTGACATGGTTCAAGTGACAATCGATAGCGTTCGAGTTAGCCTGATGTCACCGCAGAGGCTGGTGGTGCTGCGCGATACGAACAATAATCGTTATTTACCAATATGGGTCGGTCCGTATGAAGCAGAGGCGATCACGGTCGCCCTGAATGAAATTGAGATTGTTCGCCCTTTAACCCACGATCTTCTTAAAAACCTCCTTGTGACTTTTGGAGCTCAAATTAAGCGTGTCGAAGTGATTGCCATCAAGGAAGATATTTTTTATGGCAATATTGTGGTGGAAGTTGATGGGCAAACCCTCAATATCGATTCGCGTCCATCAGACGCCATAGCTCTGGCAGTTCGAGCGCATGTGCCGATCATGGTGGATCCATCCGTGATGACTGAAGCTAGCATTGCACCTGAAGCGGACTTAAGAAACTTCAAGCCTGGACGATCAGCGGCATCCCCAGAGAATTTATCATATCCAAATCCGCCCGAGCCAAGCGCTCCGGTCTCACCCGCTGATTCTGTCCCGAGCGAAGATGCTGGTCGCCTCTCAATATTCGAAGATTTTTTGAGCAAACTGGATAAAGACAAACCAGGAACTGATCCTGAAGAACCCGAAGAACCGAAAAAGAATTAACTCATCTTTTTTTGTATGATGGACACGACAGGATTCATTCCAAAAACCGGACGTGTCCTTTTTTTACTTCGTCGGCAACGAATGCCTGGGGAAAAGTAATTAATTTGCTTTCGTCCCTCATTAAGTGTATACGGAACACTCGTGACAAATCAGGCAGTATGATAAATATCAGAATTAACACACTGACCGAATAATCAAATTGTTGATCTAAAAAAACGGATGCCTTCGAGCAGATTAAAGAGAATTTCAATGACTGATTTTGAACCAAGAGAGAATCCGATCCAGGAAAACCCGGCAGGCATGAGCGGATTACCTCACAGCCGCGAAGCTGAAGAAGCCGTCATCGGAGCAGTGCTGATCAATCCTGAAGTTTATTTTGACCTTGCTCAATTTTTACAGCCGGAAGATTTTTATATCCACCGCTTGCGATTTATCTGGGAAGCCTATGTTCGTTTGCAAGAACGCAGGGTTCCGATTGACAGCCTGACAGTGACCGAAGAGCTCGAAGATATGAACCGGCTGGAAGAAATCGGTGGACCAGCCTACCTGACTGCACTCTTAAACCAGGTTCCAACCACGTTGCATGCTGAAGCTTACGGCAAAATAATCGAAGGGACCTCCATCCGCAGGAAACTATTAACTGCGGCAAACAGCATTGCCACGCTGGCTTATGATGAAAAAGAAGCCATCAATACCGTTATGGGGGAAGCTGAAAAAGCCATCTTCAATGTGGGTGAAAGAAGATTGCGGCATGATGTCCTTCCAATTCGGGATGTTCTTTCCGATTTTTACGATCATATCGATGAATTGTACCGGCGCGGTGATGAAATTGTTGGGGTGCCGACAGGATTTACCGATCTGGATAAAATGTTGGGTGGGCTGCAGCCTTCAGATTTGTTGATCACGGCCGGTCGACCGGGAACGGGTAAAACTGCCTTGATGCTGACCATGACGCTTAATGCTGCACTGGTCCATAAAAAAAGGGTGGCTGTGTTTTCGCTGGAAATGTCGAATGAACAGGTTGTCCAGCGCTTGATTGCCCAGCAAACTGGAATTGATTCTCAGCGTTTGCGCACTGGAAAACTTACCGATGACGATTGGCCTGTGTTCAACCACGCCATTGAGGTACTGGGGGATACCCGGATCTACCTCGATGATACTCCGGCATTGACTCCCCTCCAGCTGCGGACAAAATGCCGCCGTCTGCATATGGAATATGGCATCGATTTGATCATCCTCGATTATTTGCAGTTAATGTCCTCAGAAACCCGAAATGATAACCGCGTCCAGGAAGTATCGTATATCTCACGTTCTCTCAAGCAGCTGGCGCGTGAGATCAATGTGCCTCTGATGGCTGCCGCCCAGCTTTCGCGTGCGGTTGAGCAACGCGCAGACAAGGAACCTCAGCTTTCGGATTTGCGCGAATCGGGCTCACTCGAGCAGGATGCAGATATTGTGATGTTCATTTACCGCGAAGAAAAAGATCCCACCATGGCAAATGTCACCCATTTAAAGGTTGCAAAACATCGAAATGGACCAACGGGTCAGATTGATTTGATTTTTAGGAGCAACCTCACAAAATTTGAAAATGCAGCCACCCGCAGGGTTGATCTTTCCAAGGTGTAATTGTTGATGACAGTTTTTGAAGGATTTACCGCGAACGAATCATTCACCCGGATACCAGACAGCCTTTTCCGGCTTCTGGGTGAGATTAATGATTTGAATGAACTCAAGGTCACGCTTTATGTTTTGTGGCGCATTGAGCATATCGAAGGTGCTTTTCGTCAGATTTGCCGGAGTGAAATCGTGGAAGATGAGGATTTCATGAAAGGCATCTCCTCGGATGATTTGGATCGCGGACTTGAAAAAGCGGTCGAGCGTGGTACGCTTTTGATGGTGAAGAATGCTGAAGGAGGTTTTTATTTTCTCAACTCACCTCTTGGAAGAACTGCCGCCCAGGCAATGCAGAATAGAGATTGGCGGGCTGCAGCCCGGTCCTCGCATCCTCCGCGAGAGACCTCCAATATTTATAAATTGTATGAGGAAAACATTGGACCGATCACTCCCATGATCGCGGATATGCTAAATGATGCAGAAAAGGCATATCCAGACGGGTGGATTGCAGATGCGATGGAACAATCCTTAAAATCAAATGTACGCAACTGGAAATATATCGACGCAATCCTGCGCCGCTGGAAGGAAGAAGGCCGTGCCGAAAAGCAGAATCGACCAAACACTGAGGAAACTCGCGGTGACGTCGTCACCCGAAAAGTCGAAGAATTCCTCAAACCCAAACACTGACCCGGGTCTGTTGGGGAAACCAGATTGTCCGCTTTGTGGCGGGTCGGGTTATCTGCGCCAGGATCTGCCGGTTGGACACCCGGATTTTGGAAAAATTACCATCTGTGATTGCCGCCGCCCATCTGTGACTGAGCAGATTCGTAACCGACTGTTTTCATTCAGCCGCCTCGATGAATTAAAAGAACTCACCTTCGAAACATTCCAACCCCGCGGACGAACCGGTCTGGCGGAGAGACATGCCAATTCACTCGAATGGAGTTTCAACCATGCCAGGCAGTACGCACAGGATCTGCGTGGCTGGTTTTTGATGCAGGGTTCCTATGGCTGTGGAAAAACGCACCTGGCTGCGGCAATTGCCAATTATTCTGTTCAGATGGGTGTGCCAACCCTATTCCTGACTGTGCCCGACCTGCTGGATTCCCTGCGGTTTGCTTACGACCACACAGACACCTCCTTTGAAGAAAGGTTTGATCAAATTCGGAGCGCAGATTTACTGGTGCTGGATGATTTTGGCACGCAAAATACGACCGCCTGGGCGCAGGAAAAACTCTTCCAAATCATTAACTTTCGCTACATCAATAAACTTCCCCTGGTTGTCACTACCAATATGACGATTGAAGATATTGATCCTCGCATTCGATCCAGGCTGCAGGATCCGGAGCTCGTCTCGATCCTCAAGATTAATGCACCGGATTACCGCCGCCCAATCACCGAAATAAAACAATCCGAACTTTCCACCCTGGATTTGCTTGCTGACAAAAAATTTACTAATTTTTCACTCAGGCAGCATGAAGACCTCAAACCGGATGAAATTAAGTCGCTTGAACATGCCCTTAAAGAAGCCAAAACCTTTGCGGATAACCCGCATGGCTGGCTGGTTTTAACAGGTCCTTACGGCAGCGGAAAAACCCACCTGGGGGCTGCCATTGCCAATTATTGTGCGGAAAATGGCGAACCGCCCATGGTTGTCCTGGTGCCCGATTTGTTGGACCATCTTCGCGCTACGTATAATCCCAATTCAGGAGTCAGTTATGACCGGCGCTTCGAGGATTTCAGAGTGGCTTCACTCCTGGTTTTGGATGACCTTGGATCCCAATCTTCCACCCCCTGGGCGAAAGAAAAGCTTTACCAGCTTTTAAACTATCGTTATAACAGCAACCTGCCGACAGTGATCACCGTGGCGGTGGAAATGCTCAAGGACGTAGACGAGCGGATTCTCACCCGGCTGCGTGACGAGCGGATCAGTAACATCGTCACTATTACCGCCCCGGCTTTCGTGGGGTCAAAGAAAAAAAACCCGCGATCCAGGCGTGTTTGAACTGGAATTATCTAACGGAAAAAGCATTTTTTCTTTCTTCGATAGAGCACCTGAAACTTACACATCCAATAGAACCAAACATCAGACTGGAGATTTCCGGTTGCTTCCACTTTCTGAATTTTATAAACCTGACTCTCTGACCCAGGTTTATCGGGTCGATTATGAGAACCTTTTCCAGGTGGCAGGATCATTCCGCACAAAACATGGAATAACCCCGTCATCCGCAGACCAGCAATCCACCTGGTTATTACTGGTGGATGTACAAAATACTTTTTGCATCCCCGGATTTGAACTTTATGTCGGTGGGCGGAGTGGTAATGGCGCGGTGGATGATAACCGGCGTCTTTGTGCGTTTATCTATCACAATTTATCTTCCATCACATCCATTAGCGCCACGCTGGACACACACTACATCTTTCAGATTTTTCACCCTTTGTTTTTCGTGAATTCCCTGGGGGAAAATCCGGCTCCTTATACCAATATTCACCTGGAAGACCTGGTAGCGGGCAAGTGGAAATTCAACCCAGCCCTGGCAGGGCAGCTCGGCATCACTGCAGAATATGGACAGAGGTTGGTGCTGCATTATGCAGAGACTCTTGCCGAAAATGGAAAGTACGAACTGACGATCTGGCCGCATCACGCCATGCTGGGCGGAATTGGACATGCCCTGGTTTCTGCAATCGAAGAGGCAATATTCTTTCATTCCAGCGTGCGTTTATCGCAGCCCGAATTTATTATCAAGGGTAATAACCCTTTTACCGAAAATTATTCGGTCCTCGGTCCGGAGGTCCTTAATGGCCCGAAAGGCGAATCCCTCGGACACCATAACTTTAAAATTTTGGAAAAATTAAAAAAAGTGGACCGGATGATCATCGCCGGACAGGCAAAAAGCCACTGTGTTTCCTGGACGGTGGAAGATTTACTGACTGATATTCAAGAAGTGGATCCAATGCTTGCTCAAAAAATATACCTGCTTGAAGACTGCACTTCAGCGGTGGTCGTTCCCGGACTCATGGATTATACAGATTCTGCAAATGCTCAATTTACAAAATTTTCTGAAGCGGGAATGCACCTTGTTCAGTCGACCAGTCTCATCGAGAACTGGTAAGATTACCCGCGTGTTTGCGCCTGCTTCTTTCATATTTTGATCAACCAAAATAAAGGCAACCATGTCGCTATTTGATGGGAAACGTCTAACGAATAAAACTTTCAAACTTGATATCGATCGAATGCGCCAGGGTTGGTATTCGGATAAATATTTTGCAAATATCAACCGGATGTTACTGGTGCTTTCTGCAGAAAAATATCTTTATGCGGGCAAGTACCCCAATTTACCAGCGACCAGCCTGGTGGATCAAATACCAGTCGGTGACATGGAAGTCGAAATGCAGTGGTTCACCCGGCGGGCAGGTACCACAATCGTGGTTGGAGTGGATAAAGCCCTCGAAATGCTGAAACTATGCACTGGTTATTTTGAAGGTGATCAATTCATCAACACTTCCGACAGGCTGGAAGTAATGGCTGTCCAGGATGGCGATATCGTCAAATCTGATGGCGACCCAATGCGGGTGCAGCCTGTCCTGCGGGTTCGGGGACGTTACCGCGATTTTGCCTTGCTTGAAACGCCCACCTTGGGCATATTGACCCGTTCCAGCCGGATTGCGACTAATGTCTACGAGACTTTTGTGGCGGCAGGCGGTAAACCCGTCCTATTTTTCCCGGCAAGGTTCGATTTGCATGAAGTTCAGGCAGCGGATGGGTATGCGTATAATATTGCCCTTCAGCGGTTTAATTATGATCATGCCAGCGACCTGGGACCTTTTATCTCCACGGATGCCCAGGGCGACTGGTGGGGAGGTGCAGGCGGTGGAACGGTGGCGCACGCAGCCATCGCCAGTTTCCTGGGCGATACTGCTGAAGTGATGATGGCTTTTTCCCGCATTCTTCCCGTCAACATTCCGCGAATTGCACTGGTAGATTTCAATAATCATTCAGTGAGGGATTCGCTGCGCGTCCAGGATGCCATGTTTTCCGAGTATCGCCGCATGCTGGAACTGGGTGATCACAACGAAGCTGAAAAATACAAGCTGTACGGAGTCAGACTGGATACCAGCGCAAGCATTCGGGATGAATCAGTCACCCCGCTAGGGGACCCTGCTCTTGACCTGGGTGTGAACCCCCGCCTGGTTTTCAATGTTCGCCAGGCACTGGATTCAGCCTGGGAGAGCTGGGATTTATCAAAAAAATGGAAATCTGTGGCGAAAGAGTACTGTCAAAACGTCAAGATTGTCGTCTCGGGTGGTTTTGCCCCTGAAAAAATAAAGCGTTTTGAAAAGCTGGGCGTGCCGGTCGATATTTATGCCGTTGGTTCGTATCTTTTTAACAACAACGGCGCAACCGTATCTGATTTTACTGCAGACGTGGTGCGTATAAAAGTAAACGGAGAATGGGTGGATATGGCAAAAATCGGTCGAAAACATTTGGATAACCCCAACCTTCAGCAGGTCTGGTAGAGGGTTATCCCGCAAACAGACACCCGATCCAGCAATTACTTAACAAAACATGCCTCGAAAGCAGGTTTTATTTTTCATAATTTGCGAGAATGGATTTAACTCGTGTGCACAATTCTTTCGGGGTGAATGGTTTCAAAAGATATTCGTCGGCACCTGCAGCCAATCCCTGCTCAATCTCAAATTTCTGTCCTTTGGCGGAAAGGAAAACCACCGGAATATGAGAGATCTTCGGATCTGCCTTAATTTTGTGGCAGACATCATAGCCGGTTAAACAAGGCATGCGCACATCCAGCAGGACCAGGTCTGGATGTTCCTTCTGGGTCAGGTCCAGAGCTTCCTGCCCATTGCTTGCCGCAATGACTTCATGACCTGCAAGGCGCAGCGAAAAGGCTATCAGTTCCTGGATATCAGGTTCATCTTCAGAAATTACAATTTTAGCCACGATTTTTCCTGATCAACGGGAAAGAGAAAATGGATGAAAATAAATTTCGTTCTAAAGATTGATCTGAAACTCTCCAGGGGATTCTGCTTTAGGTTAAATCAAAAGATTTGATGATGATCAGGGCGTGAAACCCATTTTTCAGCAGGGACGAACGCAGAAAACCAGCCACCCTTCAAAATCAGGATTGCGATTCAGGGTTATCCTGGCGACGAGCTTCTGCGCCCATTTCTGTAATTTCCCGTATATCTGAAAAAGAATGCTGCGACGAATAGATCACACCAACCGAGATGGAAATCAAGGGTCTCTGTTCTGTTTTTCCATCCTTGACGGGCACAACCAGGTAATTCTGGGATCGATCGATAAAATTGTAATGAGTTTTTATTTCTGCGGGGAAACGATCTTTCAGCTCTTGACGAATTGGTTCAGCGGCATTTTCCGAAGTGATGATGATGAAGTTGTCGCCTCCGGCATGCCCGATAAAATCGTCAGGGGTTCCCAGTTCATCCAGGACTTCGCCAATTAATTTCCCCGAAAAACGCAATACCTCATCTCCGGCAACAAAACCGTAAACATCTGAGAAGGAGTCAAAATTATTCAGTCGAATATCAAGCAATGCCCAGCCTTGAGCCCGGATTATTCGTCTGAGGTGTTCCTCGATCAATCTCCCTGCGGGCAGTCCAGAACGCGGATCGGTTAAGCTTTCCCGTTCAGCACGTCGAATGGCACCCAGAACCCGCAGCTTGAGCTCTTCAATATCAAAAGGCTTCGTGATGTAGTCGTCGGCGCCCAGCTCCAATCCCTTTAAACGATCGGAGCGTTCATCCTTTTGTGTTAAAAAAATGACCGGTATATGGCTCGTGCGCGTATTCTTGCGCAACCTGCGGCAGACCTCAAAGCCATCAAAATCTGGCAGGATGATGTCGAGGATGATCAATTGGGGCAGCGAGTGCCGGGTTTTTTCAAGCACTTCCGACCCGCGCAGGGCAATTTCAACCTCAAAGCCGATTTCACTGAAATAGAATTTCAGCATATCTGAGATTTCCACATCATCTTCGGTAATTAATATTCGCGGTTTAGCCATATTGATCCATCAAACGGATGGGACTCCTTCATCCAGGAATGATTTTAACTTTTCCTTGAAATCCTTTGGTTCGTCCAGCATTACAAAATGCCGGGCATTTTGCCAGCGGACAATTTTCGCGTGAGGAACTCCGTTTAACAGGATTTGTCGCTGCCGGGGATCAAGGAGGTTATCCCGATCGCCGTACATCCCCATGATCGGAATTTTTAGATTGGGCAGGAGTGGGCGGAGATCGGTGCGACGCAATGACGAAATACTTCTTGAAAACGAATCCACGGTGGTGCTAGTCAGATCGCGACTGATCATTTCTGGAAAATTCGGATCCGAACAGAGGGTAGGCGCGGCGATCTTGAGCCCTGCGCGGAAGGCCCACATCATTTTGAAGAGCAGCGCCGATACAAACTGATTTCCCGCCAGCTTCAAAGGCAGAGAAAGTGAGGATCCGACGATGGGTGAACTGATTACGACAACTTTTGGAGTTCGATGGGGAAATTGGGCTGCAACCGATAGGCTAACCGTTCCCCCCATGCTGTGTCCGACCAGCGGAGCCTGATCGATCCCCAATCTTTCCATGAACTGGTCAACAAGTAAAACAAAATCCTGGATCGCGTAAGAATCCCTTTTTTTACCCGATTCTCCGAATCCCCAAAAATCCAGTGCATAAGTGCGATAAAACTGACTCAGGTACGCCATTGACTCCTGCCACAAGCCCCAGGAGCCGAGCCAGCCGTGCAGCAAAATTACCGGACGACCGTGCCCTAATACTTCATAATGAATGATGCCTTGATCGGTTGTAATAGAAGACACAGTGATTATCCCAGTCGGTTATTTTTCAGAACCATCCATCTCTAACAGGATGCTGTAAAGAAGTTCAAGCAGCACATTTTTGACTGCTTCTTTTTGGGTTGCAACACAAGGTAAAAGTTTAATATTTGGAGAGAGGCGCAGGGCATTCCTCATGTCTTCAAGCTCCCAGGCATCGGGTTCATCCTGTTTATTGGCTGCCACAACATAAGGGGTGGGAGCGTAGGCACGAAAAGTCTCGAGGATGGATCGCCCCTCCCGGAAGGTTTCCGGGCGGGTGCTGTCAATCATCACAATAAACCCCAACATCCCTTCAGACAGGATTTCCCACATAAAATCAAACCGTTTTTGTCCGGGGGTTCCAAAGAGGTATAAGACCAGGTCATTATCCACGGTGATGCGGCCAAAATCCATTGCCACAGTGGTGGCTTGTTTGATGGCACGTTCATCAGGAGTGGAGATTTTACGCTCGGTGGCGACAACATCAATCTCGCTTACCGAGCGAATAAACTGAGTCTTCCCGGCGCTGAAAGGGCCTGTCACCACCATTTTTACGGTCTGCATCTTTTGGCTGCCTCAGGCATGTTTTTAGATTGATCGAATTCTCGTAATGAGCCGCTGGACCAAGGAAATTTGTTTTTCCTTGAAGAGCGGAGTCACAGGTGATCGCAGGATTTCAACTCGAGGTGTGCTTCCCTGGCGAACTACTTCTACCAGACCAGCTTGCAGCAATCCATAAATAATGCGCCGGATTTCCATGTCATTCAATTTTGTGACTGAGGCGATTTGTTTAATGGTGTTTTTGGGATTGATGTAAGAAACAACTCGCCATTCTTCCAAACTCAGGTTCATCTTCTGGATGGAAGTTTCAGGACGGTCAAGAAATTTCAGTCCCATTTCTAAGCTAGGTATTTCCTCGCGGAGCTGCTCCCATTCGCGCAGCTGGCGTGCGCCTTCGATTATCAAGTTTTCCAGATCGAGTCGAATTGGAATGCGGTCTGCGGGTGGATGCAAATTGTATTCAAACTGGAAAGCCCCATCGACCCATTTGAACAAACGTCTGACCACGTCAATAAAGTAGCTCTGCAGCAAACTCAGAATTTCTTCCTGGCTAATGTAACCAGCGTTAATCAGAAGCAGGCCTAACTCTTTATCGTTTAAATGATCTGCCCGAAGATGAATTGCTCGCAGTTGACCGGCAGATAAGCGTTTGAATCGATGCAGGATCGCAGCAAGGTGGTTGTCCTCCTGACCTATTTGGGCATAGGCAAGTTTCCCGTCCCGAAAACTTATCTGGGCGGTTTCGTTTGAGCCATCAATGACCAGTGTTCCACTTTTATGGGCTAGGTTGATCAGGTTCAGCAATTGTGTAACCGTGAAATCACGCAAGTTGCCCCGGAGAGCCATATACGCCTCGAAGAACAGGATTTGGAACTGGTTGGAATTGTGAAAAGGATTATACATGGAAGGCATTTATGTGTAAATGCAACCAATCCAACAGGCAAGCTTGCAAGAGTGTAATTTTACGTATTTTCGATAAGGATCTGAGAGCCATTGTGCTGGCTGACAGCGGGTCAATTCGAGGATTGTTTTTAGTGAAAATACTTCCGGAAGGATTGGGTAACCAATTAAATATGGTAACCTGTTGGAGCCGGATCCAAGGGAATTGTCCACAAAAACCCGGGTCAGCCTGACCCGGGCATTTGATTTAAAGGATTGGGGAAATCCTTGTTTGAACCCGTCCAACTTGAGGAAAAGACGATTCTGAAGAGTGGGATGGTTTTTAAGGTAAGAAATGGTTCTACAAGGCGGGGAACTCTTTAGTGATTTTTATGATCTGGATCGCTGTCAATCTCAGTTAATTCACCCGTCACAATAAAGACTGTTCGTTCGCAGATATTGGTAACCCGATCAGAAAAGCGCTCCAGGTTATGAGCTACCCATAGCAGCCAGTTGGCGCGTTCAATATTTTTTGGGTCCTCCATAACGAAGGTCATCAGTTCTCGGTATACCTGGATGTAAAGATTATCAACATCGTCATCTTCCTGGGGAATGGATCTGGCAGTATTTGCATCTTCATTTACAAAAGCCAGGAGTGCCCGGTGGAGCATGCTGGCACCTTTTTCTGCCATGCGGGGAATATCCACCAGCGGTTTAAGCAAGGGCTGCTCGCCAATGCGAATGTTGATGACGCCAATCCCTTTGGCATAATCTCCCATGCGTTCCAATTCGCTGATAACCTCGAAATAGGAAGCGAGCAGACGGAGATCATGGGCCAGGGGTTGTTGAGTGGCAATCACGATCATGACTTGATTTTCAAGCTCAAAGCGCTTGTTGTTGATTTGTTGATCCAGCTCAATTACTCGTTCAGAAGCAGCCATATCTCTTTTTTTCAAAGCGTCAACAGCATCGATGACATTTTTCTCAACCAGGCTGCCGAGCAGGATGATCTCATCTTTTAAATGCTGGATCTCAAATTCGAAATTTTTCCGTAACATTAATGACCTCGCTCTTGATAAAAAGGAATAGTTTTATCCGAATCTACCCGTGACGTAATCTTCAGTGCGTTTATCGGTTGGAGCGGTAAAAATGGTTTTCCCTTGCGCGTATTCCACCAGCTCGCCCTGTAAAAAGAATGCCGCAAAATCAGCTGTTCGGGCTGCCTGCTGAACGGAATGGGGGACAAGGATGATGGAATAATTTTTTTTGATTTCCTGGAGGGAAGCTTCAACTTTACTGGTGGAGATTGGATCCAAGCCGGAGGTGGGTTCATCCAACAGGATGACTTCCGGCTCAAGCGCCAGGGAGCGCGCCACGCATAATCGCTGCTGTTGACCGCCGGAGAGGGCAATGGCTGGGTCATTCAAGCGATCTTTGACTTCTTCCCAAAGTGCGGCTTGTATCAGAGAACGTTCAACCGCTTCTTCCAGTCTGGAGCGGCGTTTCTCTCCCATCACTTCCAGACCGTAGGTAATATTGCTGCGTATGGACATCGGGAGCACTACAGGCCGGGCAAAAACCATCCCCACCTTCCGGCGCAGGCGAATGACATCGGTTTTCGGGTCAAGGATATTTTCACCATCGAGCCAGATGCGCCCGCTCATGGTTTTTACTTCTGAGAGATCATTTAAGCGATTCAGGCAGCGCAGCAGGCTGGATTTACCTCCACCAGCCGGACCAAATAAAACCGTGATGGCATTTTCTGGGATTCCAAGGCTTATATTACGAAGCGATTCGGTGCCATCATCGTATTGCAAGCTGAGATTTTCAATGACAATTTTTTCGTTCACAATTATTTTCCATTGAGCAGGCTGGTAATTCTTACCACTGTCTGCGTGCTCTTGCTCTTGAGCGGATGATGGTTGCGAAGATATTCATGCCCAGTACAAATATGATCAGAACCAGGGCGGTGCCGTACTGGATTTGAAAGGGCATCTCGGGGATCTGGGTTGAGATTACAAAGAGGTGATAGGGCAAAGCCATGGTTGCATCAAAAATGGAGTGCGGCAGGCGCGGGAGGAAAAAAGCTGCCCCGGTGAAAAGGATGGGTGCTGTTTCTCCTGCGGCTCTTTCCAGCCCCAGGATGACTCCAGTGATGATGCCAGGCAGGGCTTCAGGTAAAACGATTCTGCGGATCGTCTGCCAGCGGGTTGCACCGAGGGAGATGGAAACGGTTCTAAAGGATTGGGGGACCGAACGCAGGGCTTCCTCTGAAGTGGAAATGATCACAGGCAAAGTCATGATCGAAAGAGTCAGGGAGGCAGAGAGGATGCTGGTGCCAAATTTAAGGAAAAGGACGAATAAACCCAGTCCAAACAAACCATAGACCACCGAAGGAATTCCGGAAAGATTGATAATCGCAATCCGGATCAGGCGAGTCCACCAGTTATCTGGAGCGTATTCAGATAGATAAACTGCGGCGGCGATCCCAATCGGGACTGAAAACGCTGCCGTACCCAGGGTAAGATAAAACGTTCCGACAATCGCCGGCATAATGCCACCCTGGCGCATCCCATCGTGAGGCAGCCCGGACAAAAACTCCCAGTTGACTGCTCCGCCTCCTGCGTAAATGATATAAACCACGACCACAATAATGGGGATGACTGTCATGGCAGCCATCAGGGTAAGCAGCGAGAAACCCAATTTTTGAGTAAGGTTGCGATTGAAGAGTGGTTTTTTCGTCATCATGCGTTATTCAATGGATTATGTGAAGCGGTTCTTGAAGAATCAGGCTAGGACAGTACTTTCTCGGCACGTTTTTGAGATCGAAATACAACTGCTGAAGCTGTGACGTTTACAATCAGGGAAATGATAAAAAGGACCATGCCGATGAAAAACAGGGTGTGGTAGTGAACACTTCCATTCGAGACCTCGCCCATTTCGGCGGCGATGGTGGAGGTCATGGTGCGTACAGGCGAGAAGATTGCGCTGAGTGAAAGCGCCATGACTGGGGCATTTCCTGTGACCATCATGACGGTCATGGTTTCGCCGATGGCGCGCCCTATTCCTAGCATGACTGCTGTCAGCACACCGGAACGGGCTGCCGGGAGAGTGACCCGCCAGATGGTCTGCCAGCGGGTGGCACCCAAGGCCCAGGCTCCTTCACGGTAGGCGCGGGGAACGGCATCCAATGCATCTTCCGCAATAGTCACAACTGTCGGCAGGGCGATCCCTCCCAGGAGAAGCGAACCGGTCAGGGCGGTCAGCCCAGTTGGCAGGTTCAACAAGACCCTCAGGTAGGGGGCAAGGATCAGAATTCCCAGAAAACCCAGAACCACTGAAGGCAAACCGCCGAGAAGTTCGACGAGCGGTTTTAAGATTTCGCGAGCCCAGCGCGGGGATATTTCTGAGATAAAAACTGCTGTGCCGATGCCCAGAGGAACCGCAACGATTGCAGACCCCAACGTCACGATGATGGAACCGCTGATCAGTGGAAGAATGCCAAAATATTGTTCAATGGGATACCAGCGAATGGAAAAAAGGTTCGAAAGGGGAACTTCCGCCAGTGTGGGCAGTCCTTCCACCAGCAGGAAATAAAAAATCAGCACCACAAACAAAATGGTTGAGTATCCTGCTGCGCGGATTGCACGTGTAATTACGTATTCTTTCCAGTTTAAGTTGGATTCCATAAATTTACTTTATCGGTACAAAACCCAAATCTGCGACAATTTGTTGGCCTTCTGCGGATAAAATCCAGTCGAGGTAATCTTTTTTTGCACCAGTCACTTCTCCCGCGGTATACATGTACAGGTCTCGAGCAATGGCATAACTCTTATCATTCACGGTTTTAATCGAGGGAAGGATAAAAGGACTATCCAGCGCTTTGGAAACCGCGATGACTTTCAAATCTTTCGGTACATAGCCCAGACCATCATAACCAATGGCATTTGGATTCGAGCGCAGTTCATTAATAATGCCTTCCGATGAAGGTAAAAGCAGCGTATCCATCGAAAAGAGAGTTTTATTGTTTTTTTTCCCAAGTCTCAGGACTGTTTCGAGGAAATAGACATGCGTTCCTGAATTCGTTTCACGCGAAAGGCGCACGATGGGACGGTCATCGCCACCCAGCTCTTTCCAATTTTTATACTTTCCACTGTAAATATCGGATAACTGTTGGAGAGTCAGCTGGTTGACCGGGTTCTCCGGATTGACAATCACCGCAATGGCATCCCTGGCGATGACATGTTCGACCGGTTTTATGCCCTTGGCTTCTGCCTGTGATATTTCGTCTGGACTGATTTGACGTGAGGCATTCGCGATATCCACGGTCCCGTTGATCAAGGCGGCAATTCCCGTCCCGGAACCGCCCCCGGTGACCGAAATCCGGATATCAGGATGTTCGGTCTGGTATTTTTCAGCCCATGCCAGTGCCAGGTTCACGATCGTATCAGAACCTTTATTTTCAATATAAGCCCCTGCTGTGGTTGAACCACCAGAAACCGAGCTTGTTGAGGATGAACTGCAAGCCGACAAGAGGATGGAAATGCTGAGCAAAAACACGAATATTTTTCTATCCATACGTGAGGCGATTATATCGTTAACAGTGGGCTAATAATCAAGTAAAATTCAAAATATGACTCTACCCCCAGCCTACTCTGTTCGCAATCTGAATTTTTATTATGGGCGTTCCCAGGCGCTGGATGATATTTCCATGGAAGTTCAACAAAACCAGGTAACCGCCCTGATAGGTCCTTCTGGATGTGGAAAGTCCACCTTTTTGCGCTGCCTGAATCGCATGAACGATACGATCCAAAACACTCATTTGGAAGGCCAGGTGTTATTAAACGGGGTGGATATTTATTCAGATACCGTCGATGTGGTGGATTTGCGTCAGCGGGTGGGGATGGTTTTCCAGAAACCAAATCCTTTTCCTCAATCCATTTTTGATAATGTCGCGTTTGGTCCGAGGGTGCTCGGAATGGTCAAGGATAAATCTGAACTCGAAGAAACGGTCGAGAACAGCCTGAAGCGCGCCGCGTTATGGGAAGATGTCAGTTCTAATTTGCACAAGGATGCACTCAGTCTTACCCTGGGTCAGCAACAGCGCCTTTGTATCGCACGGGTGCTCGCCACAAAACCGAGCGTGATCTTGATGGATGAATCTACTTCTGCGTTGGACCCGATCGCAACTTTGCGGATTGAAGATCTTATCCAGGAATTGAAACAGGACTATACCATCGTGATCGTGACGCACAACATGCAACAAGCCGCCCGTGTTTCAGATTATACCGGCCTCTTTTGGTTGGGAAAACTGGTTGAATTTTCACTAACCACGGAAATCTTCACGCGTCCCAGCCAGGAATTGACCGAATCCTACATTACCGGCAAAATGGGTTAGATTTAATTGCACGACGCAGCAGGAATGGAATGAAAGGGGCAACATTCCATCATCCTTAATTCTTTTTAATGTTTCCATTTTTACGCTCATTGTTGATACTATTAGCGTCTAAAAAATCTCTTTTGGAAGAACGATGAATAAAGAAACAGCGCTCAGACAAACCAGGCTGCAGGATCCCAGGCTGGCCAGGTTAAAATCACATTGGGTTGATTCTCGAACAATTTTGTGGAAAGTTGAAGGCTCCCCTTTTTTTCAATATTCCTTATATTTTTCACCTACTGCCTCTCTTGAAGTCACACCGGAGGGAATATTATGCGGGAGAGAGATCAAGCTAGATTACGTGCCGACAGGAGCCAGTCCAAAAATTCGCAGCAAATTCCCTCATTTAGCAAATTACACGGCATTAAAAATACCTGAAGGCAGCCTGAAGCGGATCCAGAATGCTTTAAAGGGACAGATGGTGATAGCCGTTAAAAACGGTGCCGGTCACCTTTTGGAAGTCAGCGGGATACAGATTCCAGGTGTGCTGGATGAACTTTATCCATGTACTGAAACATTGGGGGTTTCCTGCGATGGGCAAAACCCAATTTTAAAGATTTGGGCGCCCAGCGCCAGGATGGTCAAACTTGTCCTTTTTCCAAATTCCTGCACCAGTTCAGGCGAAAAACTGCCCATGAAATGGAATGCTGAAACGGGAGTCTGGAGCATCAGGGGAGATGAATCCTGGCAATGGAAATATTATCTTTATGAGGTGGAGGTTTTTGTTCCCTCAACCGGCAGGTTTGAAAAAAACCTGGTCACTGATCCCTATTCACTGAGTTTATCGACGAACAGCCGCCGCAGCCAGATTGTGAACCTGGAAGATCCTTCCCTCAAGCCGCCAGGCTGGGACAGTCTTTCCAAGCCTGCCCTTGAAAGCCTTAAAGATATTGTCATTTACGAGATGCACATTCGTGATTTCAGCGCGTTTGATGAGAGTGTTCCGGCAAATTTTCGGGGGACGTACCAAGCGTTTACGATCAGCGATTCTGATGGGATGAAGCATCTTAGGAAGCTGGCGAAAAGTGGATTAACCCACCTGCATTTGCTGCCGGTTTTTGATTTTGCGAGTGTAAATGATGATAAAACCACCTGGAAGATGCTAAAAGCCAGCGAAATGGCTAAATTTCCGCCGAATTCAGACCAACAGCAGCAAATCCTGAATGCCAACCAGGCTTACCTGCCTTACAACTGGGGTTACGATCCATTTCACTTCAATACACCTGAGGGCAGCTATGCAACCAATCCTGATGGAGCGGTCCGGATCACCGAATTTCGCCAAATGGTGCAGGCTCTTAACCAAAATGGGTTAAGGGTGGTGATGGACATGGTATTCAACCATACCATGGCTAGTGGTCTGGAAGAAAAATCTGTTCTGGACAAAGTGGTACCCGGCTATTACCATCGCCTGGATGCTGAGGGACAGGTGGAGCGAAGCAGCTGTTGTTCAAACACCGCCAGTGAACATACCATGATGCTCAAGTTGATAATTGATTCCCTGCTGATTTGGGCGAAGGAATATAAAGTTGATGGGTTCCGATTTGACCTGATGGGGCATCATATGTTGGAAGATATGCGCGCAGTGCGCGCGGCGCTCGACAGTCTGACCCTTGAAAAAGACGGGGTGGACGGCAGGAAGATCTATGTTTACGGCGAAGGCTGGAATTTTGGAGAGGTAGCCAATAACGCCCGTGGGGTAAATGCCGTCCAGGCGAACATCGCAGGGACCGGTATTGGTGTCTTCAATGATCGGATGCGCGATGCAGTTCGCGGAGGAAACCCGTTCGGACACATCCAAGAGCAGGGTTTTACTACCGGTTTATATTTACAACCCAACCATGAAGAACGACGCGATTCTGAAAGTCAAAAATGGATGCTGTTCGACTATACTGACCTGATTCGTATCTCCATGGCTGGAAATTTGCAAGACTATGAAATTGTTCGCGGCAGTGGTCAAACCGTTCGCGCCCGGGATGTTTATTACCATGGGACACCAGCAGGATACACCCTCGATCCACAGGAAAATGTTGTTTATATCTCAGCTCACGATAATGAAACTTTATGGGATATCATCCAGATTAAATCCTCCCCAGCGCTTTCCTTGCAGGATAAAGTTCGCATGAACAACCTGGCATTGAGCCTGGTTGCATTTAGCCAGGGGATCCCATTTTTCCATGCCGGTGATGATATTTTGCGCTCGAAATCATTGAATCGTAATTCCTACAATTCAGGCGACTGGTTTAATCGATTGGATTGGACCTATCAAAGTAATAACTGGGGGGCAGGACTTCCGCGGGAAGGCCGCGAGAACTGGTATTTGTATGGTCCGATGCTGGCAAATCCAGCGTTGCGACCGGGCAGGGCAGAGATTTCTTTCGCTGGACAGGTTTTTCAGGAATATTTACAAATCCGAAAGAGTTCCAGACTTTTCCATTTGGACTCGGCCGAGGCAGTTCAGCGCTGCCTCACTTTCAGGAACAACGGCTACGGACAAATACCCGGATTAATCACGGGCTGCCTTGAAGATGTTGACCAGATTGACCCAATTTACCAATCCATTGTTTTTTGTGTAAATTCCCGCCCCTGGACGACTTCAATTTCAGACGAAGCCTTTGTCGACCGGGAATTTGAATTGCACCCGGTTCAGGCTGCCTCGGTGGATACAGCCCTGATGGAAGCAAAATTTAATTCCTCGAAAGGCGAATTTATCATCCCCGGAAGGACAACGGCTGTTTTCGTACTCAGGAAGAAATAAGAAAAAAACAGGATTAAATGAAAAAGGATGCCGTGATTTTTTCACGCGGCATCCTTTTTTGGCAAGCGGAACAAGCTAATTAACACTCACTATAGCCGCAGGCATAACACTTGCGACAGCCTTCTTCATTGACCACAGCTGCTTCGCCGCATTCCGGGCAAAGATCACCAATTTTCATGACAGGCAAATGCGTCAGAGTTTCGAAATTTGGGCTGGGTTTTGCAGCTGGATTTTCGTTTGAAGCCAGCAACAGACTGCCCGGGTTTGGGTCTGTGCCTTGTGACTGATCTTGAGAGCGGACAAACTCATCCAGAACCTGCCCGACCCCATCAGGCAGAGAACGCACCCGGTGCGGTCCATAACCGAGGGAACGTCCGCCGCCGATACCTGTCAGTTGGCTGACCACTTCCCGTAAACGATCGAGCGGTGCGACCGGGGAAGCCAGTCTCAAAACGTAAGAGATCAAGCGTCCAATCGCCTCAGAGACTGAAGCAGTATCAGACCCGGCTTTGGAGGTGTTGACAAAAACTTCAAAAGGCTGGTTGCCGCCGTTCGCATTTACGGTCACGAACGCTTTCCCGAGAGGGGTGTCTATGGTGTAAGTGGTGCCATGCAGAGAGCGCGGCCGCGGTTTCTTGGTTTCATGCCAGATCACCTTTTGTTCCTGAGGGACTGGCATTGTTTTTTCCACGGGTGCGGCAATTTGTTTCTTTTCAACGGTTGCCTGCGTTTCCAGAACAACCTTATCGCGGGAACCGGTAATGTAGACCGTGATCCCTTTTGCACCCAGCTCCCAGGCTAAGAGGTAAGCCTCGGCAACTTCCTGCTCAGTGGCACCTTCAGGAAAGTTGATGGTTTTGGAAATTGAGTTATCCACAAAAGCCTGGAGCGCGCCTGCCATGCGAACATGTTCTTCGGCGCTGACATCTCCAGCTGTGACGAATACTTGCCGAATCTTTTCAGGAACTTCCCGGATATGCTGGCAGGTGCCGTGCCGCATTACTTCTTCGAAAATTGCTTGGCGGGATTTTTCATTCAGCCCAGCTTTGATGAGCGCCTCTTCGAAGGCTGGTGATCCATAAGTTAATTGCAAATCCTTGCCGTTGTCATTGACGTGACGAAAATACGCAAGGGCGAAGACTGGTTCACAGCCATATCCTTCGCAGCCAGCAACTGTCGCGATGGTTCCTGTCGGTGCAACGGTTGTTTGGGCAGCGTTGCGAATGCCATGGGCTTTAATCCCATCGACGATAACCTGCCAATCCAATTCGGGGCGATGCCAATTTCCCTGATTCGGAGTCAAGGCTGAGGGGGCGCGCCAGTGAAGATCATCAGGGTCATAGAGGGAACCGGAAATTGCGGGGAAGGGACCACGATTTTGAGCCATCTCAATTGAAGTTTGCATGCAGTGATAGCGGATAAATTCCATCACCTGACCAGCAAAGTCCTGGCCTTCGGGCGAACCATAACGCACACCCACGTGGTACATCAAATCACTGAGTCCCATTAAACCCAGCCCGATGCGCCTGGCACGTTGAGCGGCTTCCTTCAACTGCGGGACGGCGGGGACGTAAGCATTGGCTTCGACCACATCATCCAGGAAATAGGTTGAAAGAATAATGGTTTTACGGAGCGCTTCCCAATCCACCGTTCCTTTGGGTCCGAGGTGTTGTGCCAGGTTGATAGAACCCAGGCAGCAGTTTTCGTAGGGTCCCAGCCATTGTTCACCACAGGGGTTGGTGGATTCGAGAGGATAAAGATGGGGGACAGGGTTCTGACGGTTGGCAGCATCCAGGAATAACACACCGGGTTCGCCATTGTGGTGTGCCTGCCTGATGATCTTTTCAAAAAGATCGCGGGCTCTAACGGTCTTATGAACTTTAATCGGAATTCCCTGCTCCCGAGCCTGGTCGATGGTGCCGTGGAAAGTACGGTAGGCAGGTGAGGCGATATCAGGGAAAACCAAGTCCCAGTCCTGATCTTCCATCACAGCTTGCATGAAAGCATCAGTAATACCCACAGAGATATTAAAATTCGTGATGGCGTTTTCACTAGTTTTGGAGACGATAAAATCTTCAATATCCGGATGATCGATCCTGAGAACACCCATGTTGGCACCGCGACGGGTGCCCCCCTGGGCAATTTCACCAAAGGCATGGTCATAGACTCGCATGAAACCAACGGGCCCAGTAGCCTGACCGGAGGAGGTTTTTACCAAACCACCCTTAGGGCGTAAACGTGAAAAAGAGAATCCATTTCCGCCACCAGTCTGCTGGATAAGGGCTGCATCGCGCAGAGATTGAAAAATCCCGGCTGAGTCACGTCCCATGTCATCTGAAATAGGTAATACAAAGCAGGCAGCCAGTTGTCCGAGGGGGGTTCCGGCGCCGGTAAAAGTGGGGGAATTAGGAAAAAATTTCTTTTCAGTCAACAGGAGATAATACTCACGCGCGCGGGCAATGGTGTTTCCGCCCCATTGCTCTTCAGCCTTTGCGACATGGTAGGCGACCCGCCAGAACATGGCTTCGATGCTTTCTGCAGGATTTCCATCATCCCCGCGGCGAACGTAGCGCCGGATGAGAACCTGGCGGGCATTTGGAGTCAGATCTACCCTGGGAAGATCTTTTGGAATGGCTGGGGTGGGTTGACTTTCGTGCCTGGATTTGAGAGTACTTGCAACCATGGAAATTCTCCTGATTAAACTAATAAAATTAGGAAATTTTGGGGGTGATTTATGATTCCAATAACAGGCGGTCGATTACATTTCGCAGCGCGTGCAAGTCATCCAGGCGTAGATAAACGATTGCATAACGAATGTATGCGATTTGATCGAGTTCCTTCAACCCGCTAATGACCATATCCCCGACAACCCGGGATGGGATTTCCAATTTACCCATTTTTTGCAGTTCAGATTCAATTTTTCCAACCAGTCCTTCTATATCTGAGGCAGAAACAGGTCTCTTGGTGCAGGACATCCGCAGTCCGCGAGCCAGTTTCTCGCGATCAAATTCTTCCCGCGTGCCATCCCGCTTAATTAGAAGGGGTGTAGCCAGGGTTGGTCTTTCATATGAACTAAACCGCTGCCCGCAGCTTAAACATTCCCGCCGCCGGCGTATTCCACCGTGCGTATCATGGGATGTATCGATCACTTTAGATTCAGAATATTGACAATACGGGCAGCGCATAAATCACCTCAATCATTAGAACATTTGTTGCCGCCACATTTGGTGTTTTTTGGAGAAACACTCCCCTATCTTGCGACGTGATGAAAAAATTTTACCATTTGAAGCGCTCAGATTCAAGATAATTACATTAGAGATTTCAAATATTTTGTAATATCTTTCCGCGTCAGGGAAATCAACGTCAGGTGAAGTTATATTTGATCTGAAAGTGTCTGGATTGGAGACGGATTATCCTATAATTATTCAATCCCTGCCAGATAGACAATCGATTTTCCTAACATTCGATTGGGCAGTTGGATGGGCAGGTCTCCTGGTGTGAAATGAGGGTTTTAATAAATATAGGAATTATCATTTGAAGGTATCAAAAGAGACGAAATCGATTGCTCGATACAAGCGGGTATTTTGAGGTTTTGCGCTAAAATACTTTTTTTTTAAAGAGTTTTCGTGTTAAGTAATTTTCGAGGAGAAATAATTTGCCCAACCGGATCTCCAGGTTTCTCGAACAGGAATCAATCGCCCAAACCATCCAATATTATTTTTTATTCATCTACCTTGGGTTGTCAACCGGGATCAATGGTCCCACGTTGCCATCTGTGGCGCAGCAAATCAAAGTCAGTATCGGACAAATGGGGAACATATTTTTAATTGGATCCCTGGGATTTACCATCGGCACCCTCCTTGGTGGGCGTTGGATGGAACGTTTTAGAGGTCACCTGGTGGTGGGAATGGGTCAACTGGTGGGTGGTTGTCTAATCATGCTGATCCCGTTTTCGACCGGGTTCTGGTGGCTGATGGCAATCATCCTAGTTAAAGGAATGGCTGAAGGCTTGATCCTGGGGGTAAATACGCTGCTTGTGTGGACTCACCGCGAGAAGGCAGGACTTTTCATAAATACTTTGCACTTTTGCTTTGGTTTAGGGGCGTTTGTTTCCCCGTTGATTGTTGGCAGATTGATCACCATTCCAAATGGGTATCAATGGGCATTTTGGGGGATTGGGATTTTCGGGATATTAATGGGAGTGCGAACGATTTTTCTTCCGGGGAATCCAAAGCCCGTTCATCTGCAAAATGATGAGCAAGGATCGCGGGTATCGATTTTTTCCGTGCTGGTCATATCAGCAGCGCTCTATCTCTTTTTCTATGTAGGAGCTGAGATTACTTTTGGCGGCTGGATCTATACGTATGCATCCACTCTCAGCATATTAAATGCATCGAGTTCCGCCTTCCTGACTTCCGGTTTTTGGTTGGCTTTCACGATGGGTCGTTTGTTATCGATCCCTGCTGCCATCCACACCACTCCCCGCCAGGTGATTCCAATTGCGTTGGTAGGTGCCATTTCAATTTTGACGATCTTAAACCTGGCGCCAGCTTCTGCAAACCTGCTCTGGATTGCGACTATCATCCTGGGTTTTTGCCTGGCACCCCTCTGGCCGATGGGCTTTTCTCTATCGGGTCAATCCATCCCAATGACTGCCCGTATCAGTTCAGTTGTTTTGCTGGGCGATAGCCTGGGCGCGATGATACTGCCCTGGCTGGTGGGTCATTTAATTGATTTTTCCGGGGCAAAATCCATCATCCTGATCGTTTTGGGGAGTTTGATTTTTGATCTGGGTGCATATCTCACACTGGTAAATGCAGGAAAAAGACATTCAAAAGCGAGTCTGAAAGCAATTTCCTGATCCCATCAATTCACAAAACAGGCAGGTTGGCAAAAGAATTAGAGAACAGCGCCTATTTGACATCCAAACCAGTCAGGTGAGATAACAAAAGATGAATCAGGGCGAGGGGAATGATCAAGAGAACGTGGATGATGACGCTGACCAGCAGTACCAGGGCAGTTCCCCTTAAAAACTGGTTAAACGGTGTCGCGAGAATATCCAGCATCCAAGGTCCCGCGCCAGCCAAAACAGCCGTTGCCAGGAGCACGATTGCCGTCAATAAAACTGGGAGCCAGGCGTGCCGGTCGGATTCGGATGGCAGCATGGTGGAGGAGATTGCAAAGGTTCCATAAAACCAGAGCCAGAAATCAGGGATTGAAGGAAGGACCTCAAATTCCTTCAAAAAAACCTGCCATTGGGACTGGTTCAAGCTTTCCCACATAGTGGTCAGCTGCAGGTGTGGAATCACCGCCA
This sequence comes from Chloroflexota bacterium, assembly GCA_021795965.1. Lineage (GTDB taxonomy): Bacteria > Chloroflexota > Anaerolineae > Anaerolineales > Villigracilaceae > UBA5195. Next base: position 40,922 of record JAJYOU010000006.1, on the reverse strand, counting down.
GGGCGATAAACAGCATCCCGCTGATGAGGGGCGCCAAACCGACGAGTGAATCTCGAAAAACATCGGTGGTGGCAGCTTCGACATAACCCATTTGCAGGTGTCCATCGGGCATTGGTCTGGGCAGGAGGGAAAAACTGCCGGTACGAACTCTTAATAATTTCGCCATCACCAGGTGGCTGAACTCATGCAAAAATACCCCTGGGAAAAAGAGGAGGGAAAATACCCAGATGGTAATATCCTGATTCCTGGTGATGATCAGAAAAATTGCCTGGATCTCGCGATGCAATTGGCGCTGCAGTATAAACAAAAGCCCGAGGGTGATTAACAGCCAAACCAGACCATCAAATGATATCTGCATTCAGGTCATTATCTCATCAAATTGTGCCCAAAAAAACGGTCTGCGGGCTGAAAGGTTTGTGAGTCTATTTTGACGCTGCTCTCGTGATTGCGACGAAATCCTCGGCTTTTAAGCTGGCACCGCCAACAAGGGCGCCGTCGATATCGATTTCTTTGAAGAAATCTGCGGCATTTGCAGCCGTGACTGAACCGCCGTAAAGGATGCGGATGGAAAGAGCGGTTTCTGTGCCAAATAGATCTTTCAAGGCTGAGCGCACCACATCGCGATGAACTGTTTCAGCATTTTCAGGGGAGGATGCCCGCCCAGTACCGATTGCCCAGACTGGTTCATAAGCCACTACAATTTTGGATGCGAAGGCAGGATCAATCCCTTTCAGACTTTCGAGCGCCTGGCGGTGGACGATTTCGGCGGTTTTCCCGGCTTCGTATTCTGCCAGGGTCTCACCAATACAAACGATGGGGATTAACCCGTGCTTCTGAGCGGCAAGGACTTTTTTGTTGACGGTCGCATCCGTTTCGCCAAAATAAGTACGCCGCTCTGAATGTCCAAGGATGACGTATTGACAGAATTCCTTGACCATGATGGGAGAAACTTCGCCGGTGAAAGCGCCTTTATCTTCCCAATGCATATTTTGGGCACCAAGACCCAGGTCGGTTCCCCCAAGCAAGTTCGCCACTGCGACGAGAGAAATGTAAGGCGGACAGAGCACCTTTTCCACATTTTTGATATTATTTAAATCCCTGCCCATCACTGAAACCAGATCGCGGGCTTCAGCGACCGTTTTATTCATTTTCCAGTTTCCTGCAACCATTGGAGTACGCATCATATTCACCTTGATCTTTGAATGTTTTTTTAGAAGCGTGCCGAGTGAAAGGATAAGCTTAAGTTAATTTTCTCACAAATCAGCTTCTAAAGCAATTTCCATAAAATCCAACGCCAGTTTTACCGGACCAGGGTAAGTTTGACTGGCTTTGACAAGCATATCTTCCCCATTTGAAATGTTGCCCGGATAGTGGATCAGGTACAAGGATCGGGCACCTGCTTTTTGGGCAATTTCACCCGCCTGGGCGGCTGACGAATGACCGGGCGTATTGGCGCATTCGTGAATGAGGATATCCACATCCCTGGAAATTTCCACAACCGCCTGGCAGGGCTCAGTGTCAGAAGAGTAAGCGAAACTCTTCTTTTCCTGTTTCAGGTCAAACCTCAGGCAAATATTGGGGATGAAATGTTTCACGGGAGAAGCGGAAACACGCAGGCTGTCATCTTCGAGGGCGATGATTTTCTTTGCAGAAGGGATGCGAACCAATTTGATCTCGAATAAACCAGACCATTCCCGCCAGCCATAAAGATCCATCATTGCTTCCACGCGGTCGATTGTGTAATCCAATCCATAGATGGTCAGCGATTGCTTTCGCTTCATCAGCCACAAGTCCATCAGGAATAATGGCAGGGAGGCAGTGTGATCGGGGTGAAAATGGGTCAGGAAGATATCAGTAACCTGGCAGGGATCGATAGAAACCTGTTCGAGGCGAACAATCGGGTTGGGACCGCAATCGACCAATATGATTCTTCCCGGAATACGAAATACAAAATGGGTGTTTTCATGACCCTGTGTTGGTATGGCATTCGAGGACCCAAGAACAATCAGTTTTGCCATCAGGGTTGGAGGTTAAAATAATGTCCGACTGCTGTGATTAATAAACGGGGGGTGATGTTTGCTTCGATAACAGCCGCCAGAATCAGGAAGGGGATACAAATACCAATCAATAATTTTGTTACATCAGCCAGGGACATGATCAGTGTCTCTCCGATTGAACGCCCTTTTTCGGGTGTTACCAGGCGCAAGCCAAGGTGCAGCATGGCAGCGCTGAGGAGAATAATGGATGTCATCTCAAAAATGCCATGTGGAAGGATTCCACTGATAAAAACCAGCCAGGGCGAAAGCCCAACTGCCGGCAAGACTCCTAAAATGCCACCGATCAGGGCAAAATTACCGATAAAAACCACAATACTTAATATACCGAAGGTAAAAACACCAAGCAGTAAAATGATCAGCTCAGCCTGCAAATTGTGCCAGAAAATCATTTTGGTCGTGATCCCGCTGCCAAGGCTGTTCTGCATGATTCCGCGAATCGAATTGATGGTCTGGTTGAACTGCGCATCGGTTAGAACGGTCTGGTTGACCCTGGTTTGGACAAAAATATAACCCGCCAGAACTGCCATAATTCCAATCACCAGAACCACCCAGATGGTCGGCGCCAGGCGTTGCAAGGTGTCCATCAAATCCACTCGATACCAATGCAAGATGCGGTTTAAGCCTTCCCGGACAGTCCCCCCAGGGGATCGATCTTTATTTTGGTCGCCGTTTTCCTGTTCCACATTTTTTAAAGGTTGGAATGACCATAGACTGAAAAATTGGCGGGTTTCACTGGAATATGTTCTGCGGAAAGTCTGCCAGACCCAGCTCCAATTGAGGACGTCAATTTCACGCCCTAACAAGTTTTCCCGTTTAAAGTGAATGATTCCCAGGCGAATGGTGAGCAGGGACATGATCGAAACGCCAAGAACCGCCAGCCAAAGGATATCCGAGTTACCCCAAAACATCATGATGCTCTCTCCCTGGATGAGTGCCGCGACAGGGATAATAATAAAAGATGCCAGGAGGTTGGCGGCCCGGACGGTTGTCGATTGGGTGGAAATGACGATTGCGGCGCTCACCATCAGGAGGGTTTGAACAGCCGTCAGTGCCAGGGTCTGGAAAATGAAACTTGCTTCCGGCCAGGCAATTCCCTGCCACGCCAGTCCTGCCATATAAAAGCCAATCCCGGTAAAGCTGACCGTGATGGGCACGAGAGTCCCGGCGATTAATTTTCCCAGGTAAAGCTGCTCATCTGACAGCGGGCTGGCAAGCAGCGGTTCGATGGTTCCGCGTTCTTTTTCGCCGACGAAGGCTTCCAATGCGACCACCAACGAAATAGTCACGGGAAAATAGCCGACGACCAGGATCAGGAACGGCAGCATGCGGCTGGCAATCAGATTACCGCCATACTTGTTGATGTACTGGATGGAAACCTTGGCAGCCAGGGTCATCAGATAGGGGAAGACCAGGGTCAAGATGATCATTGGCGCAAGGATGCGCCAATCTCGCAGGTGATCGATTAATTCGCGTTGTGCCACAACCCAGGCTGGTTTAAGCCACTTCATAAGAGTCCTTGTCCAGCCAGGCGCATGGCTTCCAGGTAAATCTTTTCCAGGGAACGAGGAATTTCCTGAACAGAGATGACCGGTATGCCCAGGTTAAATAATTGTTGGAGGATGATAGGGTTGATTGAAGCCGGGTCACTGACCTGGTAGCGAAAACTTTTCTCGTGGAATTCCTGCAAACTGCTCCCCGGGGGAAACTTGAGATCCTCCAAACGGAAGGTACCTGCAAGGCTGATCTCGTAGACTGGTGAGCCAAGCAGTTGATCGCGCAATTCTTCCAGGGAGCCTTTGAGTAAAATTCGTCCATGGAACATGATCGCAATCTGGTCGGCAAGTAATTCTGCTTCGAGGAGGTTGTGGGTGCAAATGATGATGGAACGCTGCGAAGAGCGCAGCCGCCCGATTTCCTGGCGAACCAGCTGGGCGCTTTCCGGGTCCATGGCAGAGGTAGGTTCGTCAAGCAAAAGAACGGGGGGGTCGTGAATCAAAGCGCGGGCTAGGGATATTTTTTGGCGCATTCCCTTGGAATATTCCCCTGTTCTGCGAAAACCGTCAGAAGCCATGCCAAAATATTCCAAAAGCTCCCTGGAGCGTTGTTCTCTTCGGGTTTTATCCAAATTATAGACTTTTCCAAAAAACTCCAGGTACTCAAAACCTGTCATGCGACCATACAACCCGTGCATTTCTGTCAAAACACCGACAGAAGAGCGCACGTTGACAGGGTCATTGACCGTATCAAAGCCTGCAACCCGTGCCCAACCCCTGGTTGGCGTCAGAACTGAGTTCAACATTCGAACCGTTGTGGTTTTTCCCGCCCCATTTTGTCCTAGAAGCGCGAGTATTTCCCCCGGTTTGACGCGCAGCGAAATGCCGTCGACGGCTTTAAAAGAGTCAAAGTTTTTACTCAGGTCTTCACATTCGATCATGTACGGGTCATGGATAAGATCTGGGTGGGATTCCTGTTTAAGATTGGGTTGATTGTTTAAGAGGCCGGTGACGCCAAAGTAGGGCAGCAATTGCGCAGACCGCCACGATGGCCATCAGGGTTTGGTTGGCATTGATTCCACCCAGCTGTGAGGCATCCAGCCGCAAAAATTCCAGTAAAAACCTCCCGGTTGGATACACAACCAGGTAGACCAGCAGCAAATCCCCTGTTTTTAATTTATTTGGGAAGCGGCGGGTGAGCCAGATCAGGAGCGCCATATTGGCGAGGTTCCAGATGGATTCGTACAAGAAGAGGGGATGATAATATTCCTTGTCAGTAAAACCAGCCAGGCGGTGTTGAGGATCGATATAAATTTTCCACGGCAAGTTGGTGGGGCCGCCGTAAAGCTCCTGGTTAAAATAATTGCCCCAGCGCCCGATTGCCTGACCCAATGCCAGACCAGGCACCGAAATATCGATCCATTCCATGAGGTTAAGTTTGCGTTTTTTGCAGAAGAAATACATCGTGATCAGACCACCGATCACAGCCCCAGGAATTCCCAATCCGCCGCGGCGCAAATTGATCATGTCGAGCGGATGGGTCAAATAATAATGAGTATCAATTCCCTGGGCGATCAGCGAAGGGGAAGGGGTGAAGACATGCCAGAGTCGCGCACCGATAATCCCCCCCACGATCAGCCAGATGAGCATGTCCCAGATGATCTCTCCATCATGGCCGCGTCTCACGGCTTCCTGATTTGCCAACCAGGCTCCTGCCACGGCGCCAGTCATCAAGATGATGCCGTAATAATAAATTGTAAATTGCTGACCCCAGAACAGGAAATGAATACCATCAAAAGCGAATTGCATTGGATAATTCTCCGTTAATTTCTTTATGACTGCGCCAGCCCGAATCTTTTTCTATCAATTAAATCACCCGGGAGATGAATCTAAAGGAGCTGTTCTTCGACGCGCTGGTGCGCCTGCTGCCGAACTTTCCAAAATCGCTGCAAAGCGGTGATGTTTGCCAGGATTGCGACGATCCAGATCGCCAGCACAGGCTGGTTGATCAGTAAAAGCGGAGCGATGACAAGATAACGTTCCATTCGGGTCAAAATACCAACGTTGGCGTCAAAATGGAGGGAATCAGCGCGGGCTTTCACGTAAGAAACCAAGATGGAACCAGCCGCTGCTGCATAGACGATAAATGTCGAAAGATGATCACCTGTCGTGATGAAATGATAGGACAATCCGCCCAGAATGAAAAGCTCAGAATAACGATCTGTGACAGAATCTACAAAAGCGCCAAAATCATTGGCTTCGCCGCGCAAACGCGCCATGGTTCCATCCAGGGCGTCGAAGGGGGTGCAAATCAGGACAAACAGACCCCCGAGGACCATGTTCCCCTGTGACAAGAACCATGCGCCGAACATGTTTCCCAGGAGACCGAGCATGGTCATCATGTTGGGTGTCAGGCCGATTTTATTCAAAAAATTTCCAACGGGTTCAAGAACACCTTTGAACAGACCCCGCATAAAATCCGTAAAAGTTCTGGTCCTGTGATTCGTTTTTATATCTTCCATCCAGTAAACTTCCTTTCATGTCATGCCCACCGACGAATTGGATGTACCTTTTCATTGAGGGGAAGAATTATTTAAAAAATAACTGCTGAATTGTACTTCTATTCATCCTGTTCATCAGAGTTTTCAGTATTGTTTGGCCCGACGAGGACGTCTCTTTCACGACCGCCGCCGAGAGAAGGACCGACTATGCCCATCTCCTCGAGCTGGTCGAGCAGACGAGCAGCTCGGGGATAGCCTATTTTAAGTTTTCTTTGAATTAGAGATGCACTCGCCCGCTGGGAGGATCGAACGACTTCGATCGCCTGGTCCACGAGCTGGTCATCGCTGTTTTCGTCGGGTTCGCTGAGGAGTGTTTCCCATGGGGCGATCTGACTGGAGGCAGCACTGGTTTTTTGCCAGAAAGCAATGATTCGTTCAATTTCCTGGTCAGTCACCCAGACCCCCTGGGCACGGATTGGGTTGCCCACTTCAGGGTTCAGGAAAAGCATGTCACCTTTCCCAAGGAGAGATTCCGCCCCCACGCTATCCAAAATCACCCGGCTGTCGATGCCAGAAGCCACCGAAAAAGCCAGGCGTGCCGGGAAGTTGGCTTTGATCAAACCAGTCACAACATCCGTGCTGGGGCGCTGGGTGGCAACCACCATGTGAATTCCGACCGCCCGCGCCATCTGAGCCAACCTCACCAGATGATGTTCGGTCTGATCTGGCGCTGACATCATTAAATCTGCCAGTTCATCAATAATCATGACGATGCGCGGCAGGTGGTTTTTCGACCTGCGGTTGTAAGCAACAATGTCGCGCGCATGAACACTTTCCAGCAGTCGATAACGGTGATCCATTTCGTTCACCAACCAGCGTAAAACGCCCAGAATACGCTGAACATCGGTCTCGACCTTGCCCAGCAAATGTCTGAGTCCGTTGAAACGAAGCAGCTCGACCATCTTGACATCAATCATGACCAGGCGCAAATCGGCTGGATCATTATTCATGGCCAAGCAGGCAGCCAGAGCGGCAATGAAAATCGATTTACCCGACCCAGTTTGACCTGCGACCAGCAAATGCGGCATCCGCGATAAATCTGCCACGAGCGGTTGTCCGGAAACATCCCGTCCAAGGGCAAATGCCAATGGGGCGTTCAGTTTTCTAAAGGGTTCACTTTCCAGTAAGGGGCGCAAACGCACTAATGAAGAATGTAGATTGGGTACTTCAATCCCGACATAGGAGCGCCCGGGCACAGGGGCTTCGATTCTCAAACGTTGAGCAGAAATCGCCAGCGCCAGGTCTTTTTGCAGGGACGCGATTTGTGCCACCCGGACTTTCATTTGAATGGAATCAGTTTCATTGCTGCCTGGTTTTTTGATAAACCCTGGTTGGACAGCGAACTGTGTCACGGTTGGTCCGATGCGAAAACCGACCACCTTTGCGGGTATCCCGAATTCAGAAAGAGTCTTTTCGATCAGACCAGCGGTCATGTTGATGTGGTTTTCATCCGGACGGGAAGTCTGATCTCCAATCAACATGCTGAATGGGGGCAGGCTTTCACTGCGCGGAAGCGGTTCGGAAGGTTTTTCTTCAGGTTCCGGCGCGATTTTAAAATTCTTGCGAAATTCTACTGGAAGGGGTGCAGCGGCTTTTTTGGATGAGGCAACTGAGGTCGTAGTTGGAGAGGGCGATTCCACCAGGGGCTGAAGTGAGGCTAATTCGTCAGCCTGCGTCTGCGCTGGAGGATGATGGGGTTGATCTCCTGCCATTTTCCAGAGGAAATTTTCGATGACTGGTAGAAAGTTAAAACCAAGAACAACAAAAACCAGGAAGCAGAGGAACACGAAAAGACCCAACAAAACGTTATTTGGAATCAAGCGTCCAAAGACCAGGGCCAGGCTCCAGCCAATGTAGCCGCCATCCGTGCCAGCCTCAGCGCGATCAATCGAGGTGCCGCCAAAAATTGCCATGAGGGTTAATAAAGAGGCAATAGCTGCTTCCAGGGCGACAACCCGCCCCCAAAAGATTTTTCTTTCCCCGTGAATGGGTCTGCGCATTAACCACAATCCGCCGACCAAAGCAGCGATGCCGACAAGAGGCGAACCATAACCCAGCCAGCGCCAGAGTGTCAGAGCCCAGGGGGTCAGGATGGAACCGTCTGTCCAGCCCATGAGAGCCAGAAGTGTCATGAAGGCAAATGCGAAAAGCAGAACTCCGCCTATGTCAAAAACAAACCGTCCGAAATGGTTTTGAATCCCCTGGATCCAATCCAGCAGGTCAAGACCAGCGCGGGGAGGGTTTTCAGTCTCAAAATTGTTTTTATCGCTCATTTGTTGTCCAGTTTCAGGCTCAGCCCGAGGCGTTGGTGTTCAGGTTCCATATGAAGAATGCGGACGGTTATTTTTTGCCCTTCGGAAAAGGTTTCGCGCACCGAAGCACCGTTTAGTTTGATTTCTGAGATATGCACCAATCCTTCGAGACCTTCTTCCAGACGCGCAAAAACGCCAAATGATACAACACTTGAAATAATTGCAGGAACAATGTCACCAATTGCATAGCGGGATTGGATGTTATCCCATGGGTTGGCTTGGAGGCGTTTTAGACTTAAGGCAATCCGGCAACGTTCCGGGAGGATGTCAATTACCTTGACGTTGACGATTTGACCCAACTTCAAAATATACGAGGGGTGGATTACGCGACACCAGGAAAGCTCTGAGATGTGGATCAGACCTTCCACCCCACCAAGGTCGATAAAAGCGCCGAAATCGGTAATGTTGGTCACCTCCCCAGAGGTTATTTCACCGGTGTGGAGGGCGGAAAAAAGTTCTGTTCTTTTGCCGGCATCGGCGCGGGCTGCTCTTTCTGAGAAAACCACCCGGCCTTCCTCTGGAACAAATTCGATCACTTTCAGCCGAAGCTCTTTTCCAACGAACTCTGCCAGGAAGTTCTCCCTTTCAGCATCAGTCTGGCAGGTCATATCCACCAGGTGTGAGTAAGGAACAAAACCATGCAACCTGTCATTTTTGACCAGCAGCCCACCACGGTTGTATCCCATCACATTCAGGTTAATAATCTGATCCTGCTTGTAGATAGTCTCTGCGAGTTCCCAGTCGAGCGGAGGTAAATCTTCCACCGTGTCCACCTGGGGAGTTTTCCGGGTATCAGTCACTTCAAGCGCTGGCGCCTGGGCATGGTTCCCATTCGAATACTGCGATTCCTCAGCGAGGACCGATTCCCACCAGCCTTCATCGTGTTTTGCATTGGGAAACTCTTCCTTTTCAGATTCGGAAAGGTCAAACGGTTGGGGTTTGCTTGAAACTACCATTAATTCACCTCCAAGCGGGAGTTAAAATTCGATTCCATGTCAAGAATAGCTTTTGCAACCTCTTCGACGGCGATACGCTGCTTCCGATAAAGATCAGCTTCAGACATCGCCAGACGTTGGGCCACTTCACGAACTTTGAGACCTTCGATGAACTTTAACTCAAGAATATTATATAAAATCCATTCACTGGTGAAACGACGTTCACCATCCGGCTTGACGTGGTCCACGGCTTTTTTCAGAATGGCACGCAGGGCATTCGGCATATTGCCATCAAATTCGTTTCTTGCAGTTTCCCGGATCACATGTAAATTCATTAGGGGGGAATCAGTGAGTTTGGGCCCGCCCCAATAATGATTTAAGGCATCGCGGACCTGTTCGTTGATGGCAGAGCTGGGAGTTATCTCTTCTGTGAGGGCGGTGGTGCTGTCGTAACGGCCGAGAGCTCGTATGCGTTGGATCATTTCCATCTGCGGTTCGATCGCTTCCAGAGAACGGAAAATCCTCTGCTGAAGTAAACGATCTTCGAGTGCAATCGATACCCGATCTGCCAGGTGCCATAAAGCCTGGCGCTGGTCTGGTTCAAGCTGAAAGGCAGTAGTTCGGGTCACGCCCAGCAATCCAAGGAGAGGAGGTTTTTGATCAAGATCGAATTCTGATGAGCGGCGGGCGTGGAGGGGAAGAATCCAGGTATTATTCCAAAGAAATTCTTTGGTACCGTCGGATTTGACTTCCTCAAGCACCTCGGATAATTGATCTTTATTCTGGAATGGATTTCCAGCGTTGATCAACATGGTCAGGTGGGTGTCGTCGAGGGCAGCCACGAAGGCAGAGGGTGAATGCATATAGTCACGGACTGCCGCCAGGATTGCCTCTAAAAATTGACGCATGTCATCTCGGGTGAGCAGCCGCTCGTCAATATTTTGCAAAGGGAGCAGTTCGGCACGGTCGTTGCCGAAGAACAAGGTTCTTTCCCAGATTGGCGCCAGCAGGGTGATTGAATGTTCCATGATTAGAACGGTTGCCACCATGCTGACTGGAACCAGGGCGTTATACGGCAACCCGACCAACTCACCCATGCGGCGGATAACGGTTAATACACCCAGTGCGAGGGAGGCGGTTAACGGTCCGCGCATGATCCATTTAAACAAGCGGCTTTTTACCACCCGGTCTGGCCATGAAACACCGAAGAAAGCCACGGCGTAAGCCATGACGATGATTAAACCACCGACCAGGAAATTGCTGAGGGTGGCAGCTGTCCAGAAAACCAGAGGAAAACGGGCAGCGATGGATGAGCCGAATAAAAGATAAGGATAAGTGCCAAGCGCTGGTGCAGTGGCACCCGCCATCAGGTAGAGCATACGCCTTCGTCCGGAGCGGGTTAGCATGCGCCTGTAAGCACGGATAAAGTTCAGCCCTGCCAGAAGCATGGTGGCAAGATAATACAAGGTAAAAATACCACTCCAAAGCGTCCGCTGCAGGTAAGGGGCGGGCTCAGAAGTGGACATCATTGGCCCTACCAGTTTTCCTGCTGCGAGCATGATCAGGAATCCAGTTGAAACGAAATAAACTGCCCAGATAAAAAACCTGCGGCGGCCGCGGGATGGACGTCCGGCGGTCACCAGCAGGGCATCTGATAAATGTAAATAAGAGGCAGGTAGAAATATCAATCCCACCCACTGCAGTCTTAAAAATAATTCAACCAGCGGCTGGATTTGTTCTGTACTTTGAATGGCTTCACAGGTGAAAATAATCACAACAGAGAGCATGATCGTCGCAAAGGATCGTGCCACCCGGTCTAGTAAATTGAATGTCAGCGCGTAGATAAGCAAAGAAAAGGCGGTGATGGCAATCCCCGCCGTGAGTATTTGATTGATCGTCTTTATCCCCGTAATAAGAGTGATTAACCAACCAGTAAACATTTAAACCTGGACCTTCCAAATAGTTTCTGAAGCAACCTACAAATAAAAATGAACTTATTCCTTAATTTAGCGGAGCAGATTCCCCATGATTTCCTGAAACGATTCAACTCGGGTGAGTCTTTTCCAGGAATTTTTTCAAACACAACCAATTTAAAGTGATCGGGCAAAAAATAAACCCACATCATGGGTTACATAATATTGATCATTATAACCGCAGCAACTCAAAACCCAATTTCTGGATCATTCGCACGGCTGGCGCATTTTTGGATTGAACTTCAATCACCACCTTGCGAAGACCGCGTTGAATTCCCCAAGCCTCGGCTGAGTTAATCAATTTCCTGGCCAGCCCCTGACCGCGCATTGGTTTTCCAACGACCACATCAGTAATCCAGACGGCATGCGGCATGATCACATCGCTAAATCGCACGTAGGCAACCGCTTCCAACCCGATCATTGCGCTCAGCATGGGACGCAGATGCCAGGTATCAGCCAGTTCGCTGGCAGGGCGCGGATGTTCAAGCCGGATGGTTCTGGGCAGGCGCACCTCGCGTAAAGACACTTCCACCTGTCCAGTTTCACGGTGTAAATCCAACTGCCAGACGTAATCGGTATCAATGGAATGATCCAGCGCTGAAAGGCGGGCCAGATCGGTGGAAACAGTATTTCTAATCTCTATATCAGCCATAATTTTTTTTAGGGGGCAAGAACGTGAATTTGTAAAATGCAGGGGGGAAGAGCTTTCCCAAGGTTATCTGTAACCAGTAAGCGCAACTGGTAATCACCAGGCGTCATTTGGGAGGTGTCCCATGCGCCTAAATCACCGTTTTTGACAATTTGATCTTTGGCTGCGATGGTTGTCCAGTTATCGCTGCCAATCGAAGCATATTCATACTTGAAAAAACCAAAACTTGGTACATTGACCGTACCGGTAAGGATGATTTTACCTTTTACATTACTGCCAGGTAGAGGAGATGAGATGAAAACCTGTTCAGCGATGCAGCCTGGGCTTCCGGCAAAAACGGTTGCCACGGGTGACCCGATTTGTGCAGTCAGGTCCTGCGCCGAAAGAGTTGCTGCGGGTGTCTGTAATAAATTTGCAGTTGGTGTCATTCTAAAGGTCGTGGATGGAAGAAAGGGCACAACGAATGTGACCAGACAAAACAGGGTTAAACCGATCATCATGAGCAGGATAAATAAAGAACCATAAATTCGGACTTTCTGAAATGACAGTTCTTTTTCGAGTCCGAAGACCGACGTTCGCCATTCCACCCATACTTTCCAAAGGGAGCGTGCGGAAAAGATGGCTCCAATGGCGAGGGTGAGATAAATATATAATTCAAATTGGACGAAGAACCGATAGAGTGCATCCACAAAAGAAACTCAATCAAGCAAGGATAATTACAGGCTGATCTTGCGTAAAATTGAGCGCAGGATTTTTTCAAGTTTTGGACCAATCACGCGGCCGGCTTCCAAAACTTCTTCGTGGGTGGTCACGGTGTTCCCGTCTAAATTGGCTTTATTGCTGATTCCCGAAAATCCCAGGCAGCGTGTGCCAGCATGCCGCGCAACGATGACTTCTGCAACGGTTGACATGCCGACTGCATCAGCGCCGCTTGCGCGCAGGAAGCGCAGGTCGGCAGGGCTTTCAAAAGAAGGACCGCTCAACCCGGCGTAAACTCCTTCGTGCAGGCTGATACCTGTCTCAAATGCAGCCTGGCGACTCGTTTCCATCAAGGCACGATCATAAGCCTGACTCATATCTGGAAAGCGTGGACCGAGTTCATCCAGGTTGGGTCCAATCAAGGGATTGAAGCCCATCATTCCGATCAGGTTGAGGTTATCAGTGATCAGCATCAAATCCCCTGGGACAAAATCAGGGTTGATACCACCGGCCGCATTGGTGACGATCAAAATTTCAATTCCCAAGCGCTGCATGACCCGGATGGGCATAGTCACCTGGGACATTGAATAACCCTCATAAAAATGAATTCGACCCTGCATCACGAGCAGGCTCTGATTTTCAAGATTCCCAACTACCAAGCGGCCAGTATGTCCTCGAACGGTCGATTGCGGCCAGAATGGCAGGTCTTTGAATGGGAAAAAATCCGGGTTCTCAATTGAATCTGCCAACTCTCCCAGCCCTGATCCGAGAATGAGACCGATTTTGGGACGATATTTCGTCCCAATTCGGATGCGATTTGCAACCTCATCAATTTGGTCCAATGAAATGAAAGGTTGATTATTCATATTGAGGTAAAAAACCCATGGAATTCCAGTCTGGTGATCATTGATTTCAAGCACTGATTCTAAAACACTGATTTGTGAAAAAAAGGACTCTTATGATAAAAATTATACCCGATAAACGAGAATGAACCGCAAAAGATTACTTTGCATCGATTTTTTAATCTGTAAGGAAATTTATGACCTGGATTCACCTGGCGAATGATGGTGGAAACCAATTCGTTAACAAAACAAAAAGTGTAAACGAATCGAAAAGGGATTGAAGAAGCGAAGGGGAAGGGAAAAAATGAGGGCGCTGATATTCAAGCGCCCTCATCAGGTTATTGCAAAGTTTCGCGAAGTGCGGAAACTGTTTTTTCGAGTGCTTGATCATCGATCATATAGTGAGTGACCAGCCTGAAACGCCTGGGACCGCTGGACATGATCAGGATGCCCTGTTCTGCCAGCTTTTGTTCGATTTGAGCGGTTGTCAGCTGGATGGTGTCTGCCAGGTCAAAAAATATCATGTTGGTGGCGGGTACGGATGGATTTAATTTAATACCAGGAATGGAGCTGAGTCTCTGAGCCAGTACTTTTGCCCTTTGATGATCTTCAGCCAGACGGTCCACCATGCTTTCGAGCGCGACGATCCCGGCTGCCGCAATGATGCCAGCCTGGCGCATTCCACCGCCCAAATGTTTGCGCATGCGGGTGGCTTTTTTGATAAATTCACGGCTGCCGCAGAGGACCGATCCCACCGGGGCACCCAATCCCTTGCTCAGGCAAAATGTGACCGAATCAACCGGTTCTGTCAGACGGCGGGCATCGATCCCCTGGGCTACAGCCGAATTAAATACCCGGGCGCCGTCCATGTGCACGATCAAGCCGCGCTCATGTGCGAAATCCGTCAATTTTTGAACATACTCAGGGGTTTGAAAAACGCCGCCGCGGGCATTATGAGTATTTTCAATTTCAATCAGGCGTGTAACCGGCTCATGAATATCATCCTCGCGGATTGCTGCCTCGACCTCCTCAAGTGCCAGCGAGCCATCCTTCTGCTCTTCGAGTTGGCAGGAGCTGACTCCTCCCAACGTGGAAATTCCACCACCTTCATGCAGGAAGGTGTGAGCGTGTTTCCCCATGATGACTTCATCCCCGCGGTTGCAGTGAGTGAGAATGGCAGCCAGGTTGCCCATGGTGCCCGATGGAACATAAAGGCCAGCTTCCTTCCCGAGCTTTGCCGCAGCCATTTCCTGCAGGCGGTTGATGGTCGGGTCATCACCATACACATCGTCTCCAACCTCTGCTTTTGCCATTGCTTCGCGCATGGCGGGTGTCGGCTTGGTGACGGTATCTGAACGCAAATCGATCAATTCCATAAATTCTCCTCTGAATTATTGCCGCATTGGTGGATGGATTCCCGGGTTAAGTTTTTACTGGCAGATGGGCAACCTGATGGAGCCTGCTGCAAGACGCTGAGCAATCGCAACCTGTACCTGAGCGGACAGTGCTCCCGGTTTTTAAACGCATTTTGAAGAATATCCTGCCTAATATTCGCGGCAGGTCACGAACTTATCAATGGACATGGCGGATTTCATCCAGGACATCAGGATTGACCAATGAACTGGTATCGCCCAGATCCAGACCAAGGTAGGCAGCCCGGATCATCCGGCGCATGACCTTCGCATTCCTTGTTTTCGGAAGGTCGGTCACAAAGTACAACGCCTTTGGTGCGAGCGGCTTCCCCATTTGTTTGATAATCATCTGGACCAGCTCCTGACGGATCGTCTCGGGATTTGAATTTCCAGCCTGGTTGGAGCCAGCCGCATGCCGCGGTACGCAAAAAATCACCAGGGCTGTACCCTTGATTGGATCCGGCACACCGATTGCGGCGGATTCCACCACCCAGGGATGGTTTGCCAGGGCCGATTCGATTTCAGCGGGTCCAAGTCGTTTCCCTGCGATTTTTAAAGTGTCATCCGACCGGCCGAGGATATACCACATACCATCTGAATCGATGGCGGCAAAATCCCCGTGGACCCAGGTATTCTTCCAGCGCGACCAGTAGGTCTCAAGGTAACGCGAGGGATCTTTCCAGAAGCCGCGAGTCATACCAATCCAGGGAGCTTTAATGACCAGTTCGCCGACCTGTCCACGGACTGGTGATCCGTTTTCGTCAAAAACATCGGCATCCATCCCCGGGCAGGCAGCCGAAAATGCCCCGGGTT
The DNA here is from genome assembly GCA_021795965.1 of Chloroflexota bacterium. Lineage (GTDB taxonomy): Bacteria > Chloroflexota > Anaerolineae > Anaerolineales > Villigracilaceae > UBA5195. The sequence goes on along the minus strand of JAJYOU010000006.1, from coordinate 25,176 downwards.
TGAGCGGCAGGAGGGGGTTGCCCATTAAGATACCGCCGGAAATTTCCGTTCCGCCCGAATAATTGATGATCGGCAGGGCTTTCTTGCCCACTTTTTCGAAGAGCCACATCCAGGGGGTAGGGTTCCAGGGTTCACCCGTGGAGGCGAAACATTTCAACGAGGTGAGATCGTAACGGGCGGGGATGTCATCCCCATGCGGGATGAGGGTGCGGATCAAAGTTGGCGAGATCCCGAGCTGGTTGATCCTGTTTTCTTCAACCAGTTTCCATAAACATTCGGGTCCAGGGTAGTCAGGGGCGCCATCATACATGAACATCGTGGCACCCAGCAGAAGCGAACCGAACACCAGCCACGGACCCATCATCCAACCCATATCGGTCATCCAATAAATGACGTCGCCCCGGCGGACATCCGTGCCAAAAGCCATGTCCTGGGCTGCTTTGACCGGGAAACCGCAGTGGGTGTGGACGGCGCCTTTAGGTTTTCCGGTTGTTCCGCTTGTATATATCAGCATCAGAACATCTTCTGCTGAGGTGATTTCGGTGCTGGCTTCGAGGGGCTGCTGGTCAACCAGTTCATGCCACCAGTGATCGCGCCCAGGAGTCATCTGGATTTTTTGACCGGTTCGCTGTAAAACCACGAGGTGTTTCAGATCTGGCAGCTGGGCTGCAGCTTCGTCAGCAACCTTTTTCATTTCGATATACTTGCCGCCGCGCAGCATTCCATCAGCAGTGAAGAGGACTCGTGCTTTCGCATCCTCCATCCGGTTGACGATTGCTCCTGCACCATACCCGCTGAAGAGCGGCAGGATTATGCCGCCAATTTTTGCGATTGCAAGCATGGCAATCACAATTTCGGGTGTCATGGGCATATACAAACCAACTCCATCGCCCTTGCCTATACCGAGGCTGCGGAGTGCGTTGGCAGCCTTGTTCGTGGCGTGGTAAAGCTCGAGATACGTCAGGCTGCGCCGGATGTCCCCTTCACCTTCCCACATCAGGGCTTTTTGATTGAGCTGGGTCCTGTTTTGTTGGATGACATATTTATCCAGCAAATTGTGGACGATGTTCATTTTCCCGTCCACACACCAGCGGGGGAACTGGATGCCATCCTTCAGGTCGACAACCTGCGAATAGGGTTGGTAAAACTGGATGTCCAGAAATTCCAAGACTGCTTCAGTGAACCAGGACACGTCAGCGACTGAGCGGTTCATTAAAGTGTCATAATCTGGGATGTTATTCGCATGCATAAAACCGGTCAGGCGTGCTTGTTCCACGATGGCGTTCGTCGGGCGCCAGACAATCTCCCCGCCAAAATCAAAAGAATTACCCATCTTCAGCTCCTAAGTGGTTATTCTTCATCGAATATAGCGATAACCAATTTCCAAAAAACGAGCCAGCAATCCATCGGTCTGGTGTTTGACTGGTTTTATTTCTTTTGTAAGCAGGCGATCAAATTTTTGATCGCCCCAACCGGCTCAGACGGTGTCAATGCCAAAACAGGGATGTTATCGATGGAAAAGACAACCTGTTGGGAGTTGGTCAACCAGTGCCTGGTCAAAATTCCAACCGAATTTTGATCCTTTCCGATGGCAGCCTGCATTTGCTCGGGACTGAGCGCAAGCCTGGCGAGGGAAGTCACGCGCGAATCCTGCAGAACTTCCCGGGAAAAAATTTCTTGAACATCTGATTCGGGTGCAAATACCCAGACGAGGGTTTCCTCGTCAGAGGTTTGAGAGAAAATTTTCCGAACCTGCGCCGGGCTGAGATTTTTTGCCGGGTTTTGTGGATTGGTCACCACCAACAAGTCATCCTGACCAATCTGAAAAGCCAGTGAATTTAGCGATTGTGGTTCACCCAGCCGGATATTGATTTGCGCTTCAGCTGGGCTATCAGCCCGGTAGAGGACAATCTGCAGCGTTCGCGCGCAATCATAGGAGGTCTGCAGCCAGGGTTGGGTAATATCGGATGCAAAAATCCTGATCGCCTCTGGCGTGGATTGAAGAGTAACCGGGGGCGAGCAGGCTGTACTTAACGCCAGGATCATCAGCAAGATGACTTTTTTCATGGTTCAATTTTACGCAGTTCACGCCTCTGCAAGCACCAAAAAATTATTTAATAAACTGGAGACCAAGGCAAATGAAACCTGCAGCAGCACAATAAATCACGAAAGCATAGAGCGAATTTTTATTGAGGTATGCCAGCAGCCAGCGAATTGAAAACCAGCCGACAATTGCGGCAAACACAAAACCTGTCAGAACAAGCGGGATCAGCTGATTGAGATTGGGCAGCTTGAGAACATCCAACATTTCGTAAGCGCCAGCCGCAATCATGACTGGAACAGACATCAGGAAGGAGAAACGGGCAGCTGATGGACGGTCAAACCCTCTCAACAAACCGCCGCTGATGGTGGTTGCGCTGCGGGATGCACCCGGCAGGACGGCAATGATTTGCATGATGCCGATGATCAGGGCATCCAACCAGTTCATTGAATCCAGCTTGCGCTTGCGCGATGCGAAAAATTCTGCCAACGCCATCAGGATGGCTGCTGAGAACAACCGGATGGAAGCTTCGATCAACTGCTGGGTGTAGAGCACATCCACCAGCTTTTTGAAGAAATATCCTGCCAGGAGCGCCGGGATGGTGGCAATGATAATATACCAGCCCAGCTTGGCGTTTTCGGGAAGTCCCTTGAAATTTCCAAGCCCTTTGAGATGGGTCAGAGTTTCCATGAAAATGGCAACGAGGTCCTTCCAAAAATACAGGACCAGCGCCAGGGTGGTTCCGAGCTGGATAATGACACTGAAAGCCAGGCTGGCGGTATCTGCTGGAATTTTCATCAAGTATTCAGCAATGAGCAAATGGGCTGTAGAGGAAACCGGGATGAACTCGGTGAGACCCTGGATAATCCCCAGGATGACTGCATTAAAGAAATTCATATTGATTCCTGCTTTCTTTCAAATTTCATGGTCGGATCGAAGCATTTGGCGTTGGGCATTGTTTCCCCATTGTTCCAGCAACATGGATATTTTACTTTCAAATACCCCTTCCTGGATGTAACCGCGAATATCATTTACAAGCTGGATCAGGGAATGGAGGTTATGAATGGAGATTAATGTTCCCGCCAGGAGTTCTTTTGAGGTAATTAAGTGGCGGATATACGCGCGTGTAAAGTTTTGGCAGGTATAACAGCTGCATTGAGGATCAATCGGACGCGGATCCCATTTGTAGCTGGCATTCATCAGGTTAAGCCGTCCTTCTGATGAAAAAGCTGCATGGTGGCGGGCAAGGCGGGTGGGCAAGACACAATCAAAAATATCCACTCCGCGGGCAATGCCCATGATCAGGTCCTCCGGCGTACCAACTCCCATCAGATAGCGCGGTTTGTCCCCTGGCAAGAGCGGGGTAACCACATCCAGCGCGTCGAACATTTCCTGTTTGGTTTCCCCGACGGAAAGGCCACCGATGGCAATCCCAGGAAAAGGCATCCCTGAGATGAATTTTGCGGATTGTGCCCGCAGGACGGGGTCGACGCCACCCTGGACGATGCCAAAGAGGGCTTGATCAGCCCTGGTTTGGGCTTTCAGGGATCTTTCTGCCCAGCGGTGGGTTCTTTCCATGGCTTTTTGAGTGTAAGCTTTGTCATTGGGGTCTGAGCATTCATCGAATGCCATGATGATGTCTGCGCCCAAATTTTCCTGAATGGCAATGGATTTCTCCGGAGTAAAACGATGGGTGGAGCCATCGATGTGGCTTTTAAAAGTGACACCGTCATCATCGATCTTGCGGGTCAGCGCCAGTGAAAAAACCTGGTAGCCGCCTGAATCGGTCAGTATCGGGTTGGGCCATTGCATAAACTGGTGCAGCCCGCCCATCTTTGCCACCAATTCGTCCCCAGGTCGCAAAAAAAGATGGTAAGTGTTGGAAAGCACAAGGGTGGCTCCTAGCTGCTTGAGTTGTTCGGGAGTGAGTGTTTTAACGGTGGCTTGTGTTCCAACCGGGGCAAATACAGGAGTCTTAAGATCGCCGTGAGGTGTCTTGAAGGAACCGAGACGGGCACGGCCATCAATCTTTAATAATTCAAATTCAAACATGGCTGAAATTGTAAACGAGAACACAGAGATTGGGGAATCTGTATGCCAGGAAAATCAAGAACTAAAGCAACGGTTTTATTAATTTGTGAACAATATTCCCTTGGAAGGGCTTTCAATGAAAAAAGTCGCCGTGAAAAGATTATTGGCTGACGTTAATATCCATGGTCAGCGCATCACCAAAAGCCACTCCTTCGGCATTGTATGCCCGCCAGCTGGTGCGATAATTTCCCGGTTCGAGCGGGGCGATAAAATTAATGGTGATGACAGCCAGTGTATCCGCAAGGGTTGGGGTCAGAGCAATTTCTTGCGGGGCACCCAGGGCAAGGTCGCCAGGGGAGAGTTTAAACTTGTAGCGCTCATCCCAATCACAGGAACCATTGTTTTTCACTTTCCATTGTTTTTCGATTGGCTGACCCGGTCCTACAATCGTCCCATCCCGATAAGTTAGATCATCGATGTAAATCAAAGCATCTGAGCAGGGCAAGCGGTTTGAACCGGTGGCTGTGGCAGATGGCGCCGCTGCAGTCAGCGTGATTTCTGGGTTTGGCGGGAGTGTTAGCAGGTTTTGCAAACTCGAGCCGGGTGTGACCCCTGGCGAAACGGAAGGGTTGCCTGCGACTGAGACGGTTGGGTTGACTGGACTGAGGGTTTCCGACGGTGCAATCCTGATACTGCGCGGGGCAATAAAAGGGGTCGGGCTGGGTGCTGCACTGCAGGCGCTCAGGAGCAATGAAAATAAAAATACGCAGCACAAAAATCGTGTTGCGTATTTTGCAACACTCCTGGACTTACCCGCGTGGAGTTGATTAATCTTCAACCTCGGCATTGTCATCCCCGGAGGTATCAATCGGAAGAATTAGATCGCCGCCAAGTGCTTTTTGACGAATGACGGATTCAATCTCATTTGAAAGATCAGGGTTCAGGCGCAAATATTCTTTGGAATTTTCACGTCCTTGACCGATGCGAATATCGCCGTACGAGAAGAATGCCCCGCGTTTGGTGATGATTTCCAGCTTGGTGGCGAGGTCGAGCATGTCGCCTGATTTGGAAATTCCTTCGTTGAACATGATGTCAAATTCGGCAGTGCGAAAAGGAGGAGCCACTTTATTCTTGACGACCCTGACGCGGGTTCGATTACCAATGACTTCTTCGCCCAGTTTGATGGCCTGGATCCGACGCACATCCAGGCGAACTGATGCATAAAACTTGAGAGCCTGACCCCCTGTTGTGGTTTCAGGGTTCCCAAACATGACGCCAATTTTCTGACGTAACTGGTTGGTAAAAATGACACAGGTTTTGGTCTGGTTAATGGCACCAGAAAGCTTTCGCAGAGCCTGTGACATCAAACGGGCCTGGACGCCCATGGTAGCATCTCCCATGTCTCCTTCAAGTTCTGCGCGGGGTACGAGCGCAGCGACAGAGTCCACCACCACGATATCCACCGCTCCCGAGCGAACGAGCGTCTCGGTAATTTCAAGAGCCTGTTCGCCGGTATCCGGCTGTGAAACCAGCAGGTTATCAATATCCACGCCGCACCTGGCTGCGTAGGCTGGGTCGAGGGCGTGTTCCATGTCAATATAGGCGGCAGTGCCCCCTAATTTTTGAGCTTCTGCCACGATATGCTGACAGATGGTGGTTTTCCCGGAAGATTCGGGACCATAGATTTCAGTGATGCGTCCACGTGGAATACCGCCAACCCCCAATGCCAGGTCGAGGGAGAGTGACCCGGTCGGAATTGAATCTACAACCATGCTGTGTGCTTCGCCAAGGCGCATGATCGAACCATCACCATAGCGCTTAATGATATCGCTGACAGCTTTGTCCAGCACAGTTTTTTTAGCGCTGTCTTCCTGACGTACGGCTGGGAGGAGTTCCTGTGTTTTACGAGCCATATTATTCTCCAGAAAAATTGAGGGAACTAAAAAGATAAAAGTTTATCATAGTCTAGCACAAATGTTCAGTGCGTCAAGGGCTTGATGACCTCTTTTATAAAAATTCTTTACTACCTGATCGGTACTCAGTGCTTATTGGTCAGTACGGGCAGTGTATTTGAGTCTGGATCGACGCTGAGAAAACCGAATTTATCACGATAAACAAAAAATGAAACCTGCCCGGGACGAACCGTGATTTGGGTAATATCAATTTTGGGAGGAGAAACGGATATTTTGATTTCATACTGACCAGCCGGAAGGTCACTGATAACCATATTTTCACCATAATTATCATCAGAGTTCACCGCCTCAGGACCGTAGGTATTGACCATCCATTGCTGGTTTGTTTCCAAGGAACGAATGTACACGACCTTGCTTGTCGCCAGAGATTTATCGAGTGACATCACACGTCCAGCCAGCACACCCCAACCTTGGGGTGGTGCGAGCCAAAGCTCGGGGTTTCGAGTGTAAAAATAAGAATCTTTTCCGTAACGAAGTTCGAAATGAAGATGAGCTCCGGTTGTGAAGCCTGTATCTCCCACCTCTCCAATCTTCTCACCGGTATTGACCCTTTGTCCAACTGAAACGCAGGTGGCAGAAAGGTGCGCATAGACGGTAAAGAGATTTGTCCCATGATAACCAAAATCATGCCGGATGGCGATAGCAATACCATATGGGTCCTTGACGTTCCCGGGGGAACTGCTGAAAAGACCCCAACCTGCCCAGGTTACAACGCCTGGTCCAGCAGCCAAGACCGGGGTTCCTTCGTTTGCGGGTATATCCACCCCGGTATGGGTGATTCCAGGGCTTAACTCGGTCCCTCCATAACGATAATTTGCGACAGGCCAGTTGATCACATCTGCTGCGATAGGCCTGGCGAAGTAAAAATGGTCAAATTTGCCCCTGGCGAGTGGGACGGGATACTGAGGTGGTCGCCAGACTGAAACCGGTTCCTTCCCAGGGGTTGGTAAACTCAACCTGATGGGAAGATTATTATTAGAGTCTTGTCGCGGTGCGACACAATCCGCATTTGGACAAGCGATTTCGTTTTGGGGAGGAACCGTGGCAAGAGGCAAAATATTTCGAACCGGCTCATGGATATCATTCAGAGGTTTCCCGGTTTGTTTATTTTCCAAATCGGCACCACAGCCAGATAGTGTCCAGGCAATAAGCCAGAATAAAACCAAAAATTTTCTCATGGCGCGGGAGTGTAAGTAGGACGATTGGTTAACGTCACGGTCATGGTTGGAGTGGGCGATAAGTAAGGATGGTACCACCACGGAGTGGAGGTGGCGGTATTTGTGGGTGTTGGTATAGCGGTTGGGGTGATAAAGATCTCCCAGGGGTAAACCTGGAGCATGGCGGTAGTCCAATCCAATCCATCTCTCAAGACGAATTCATTAAATCTCGCCCCTTCATAATAAGCGCGCCAGTTTTCCAGAGCCGGAATTCGTTCCCAGCCATATTTAAGCGCCAGGGATGTCAGATCCACCCAGTAACCAGGTGGAATCTCGCTGGAATATTTTCCACCCTGGTCATAGGGAGCTGGGTCCATATCATAACGGGAAGTCAGATCCCAGGGGCGAAGGGTGAGAGGCTCTCCCTGCGAGCCGTCCTGGGCAACAGTGCGCAGGAAAATACGCCAGTACGTCTTGCCATCCAGGTCTTCCCGTTCGACTGCCATCCAATTCGCATTGATGGTGAGTGGATTGATTGCAAAAGCGCGACCGGTGTAAAGCCAATCCTGTCCCCTGCCCGGATCGAGTTTGGATGTGATGGGCACAAACGCGTTTTCGAGGCTTGCCAACGCATCCCAACCGGTGTCGTTGATAACCCGCTTTCTTAACGCTTGAAAGGATTCACTGACCGTATCCAGCAGGTAAGGTTGCGGAGCATCAACATCCTGTAGTTTAATGATGGAGGCTCTCTGACCGGCATTTGGACTGGGGAGAGAATTCTCGACCTGTCTGAGTGGGGTTGGAGAAATACTTGCCTTCTGACGAAAAATATTGGTTAAATTGGTTAGATGCTCCAGGTGCCAGTCCAGACCGGCAAGCTCGCCAAGACGGGTTGGCGGAAGAGTTAACTTTCCATCCATGGCATAGGCAACCAGATAATTTTGGTTGGGTGCGGTCAACCGTGTGGCGATTTGATTACCGGAAGCATTCCAGACTGGCCAATCGCCAGTTGCCAGCACGCGCGGCAATTGTTCTGGTTTGGTTTTATCCCATACATAAATCTGATCCGGCTGTCCATCTGCGTGGGACACCCACGCCAGCTGGCTGCCATCTGGAGACCATTTTGGATGGGTGTTTTTGCTGAAGGGAAGTTGACTGATTTTGCTGAAACGGTTTTCCAGTGGTTTGTCCAGATCGGCAATCCAAATTTCATTGTCACCACTTCGATTGGAAACAAAGGCAATCTCCCTGCCAAGCGGAGACCAGCTTGGCTGCTGGTCAAAAGCAATCGGATCACCTGTCAGAGGTAAAATTTTTGTTGGGTTGCTTACAGAGAGAATATGAATATTTAATTGATTTCCAGACAATGTTTCAAAAGCAATCCATAGACCATCTGGCGACCAGGCAGGGCTGCCGTCAAATTCTGGAGTGTCAGTCAGCCTGCTGATTTTGCCGTTGGTCAGGTTTAATGTGTATAAATCCCAGTATGCATTGCGATTGGATGCAAAAGCTATCTGGCTGCCGTCAGCACTGATGGCTGGCGAGACATCATCCCAGAGTCCATTCGTCAGACGAACAGGAAGTAATTTTTCAGGCGAATAGGCAAATAAATGGTCGTAGCCGTTATCATCCATGGAAAGAATGAAGACCTGCGCAGTTTTATTTGGGGCCGGTGTGGGTGTGATCGTGGAGGTCAGGCGTGCTGATGGAGAAGGTGAGGGAGATCGAGTTGCAGGCAGCGGTTCGTCAGTTTTACGGGTTTGATCGAGCGAAGACGGATTACAGGCGCTGATAAAGGTCAGGATGAGAAAGATAACTGCCAGGCGAGGAAGGGTGGGTTTCATCAAGACTAATTGTATCCTATCCAAACCGGGCTTTAAATCAGTATGCAAAAATGAAATTAATGGGCAATAAAATCCAAGGGAGAAAGCAATTCCATCGGATCAAAAACATGATAGACTCCGCTGTTGCGCCAGAGATAATAATATTTCTTCTCTTCATCCTTTATATCGGTGCCATAAGACGCCATGACGGGAAATTCAGTATTTGGAGGGCCCCAGCGAGTTTCAAAATGAAGGTGAGGCCCGCCAGTGGCGCCAGTCATGCCTGTTTCAGCAAGATGCTGCCCACATTCCACTTTTTGTTCCAACTGGAAAAATTGTGGATTCTGTAAATGTGCATAAAGTGTGTAGACGGAATCACCTTTGGGGATGGATTGGCTGGTCACCAAAGCGGGCGGGATTGACTCAAAAGGAGTTTCAACCATGATCATGTTCCCGTAAGGAGGACGGTCATAAATGACGCTTGAAATCCGACCTGCAAGCGCCACTGATACGGGCTGACCGCGGGCTTGTTTTCCAGAAATGTCATAAGAGCCAAGGTCCAAACCATGGTGGCCACTATCCAGAAATGAACCATCTTCATGAATTCCGGGCATGATGAAAGGTTGGGTGATAATTGCTTTTAACCCGATTAAAGGCACATCAGCCAAAGGGGAACAAACCCCCTGATCAGCGATATGTGTGGCAGGATTGCGGCTTGAAATATCCAGGGTAGCAGATGGTACCGCCGTAAATGTAGTGGAGGAAAAAGATGGGGATTGAGATCGCGTTGGAACTGAAACAGGAGACAAGGATGGAGTCGAACCCGTCAAAGGGATGGTGGTTGTGATCTCCGTACATCCGATGGAAATTAAAAAGAAGATAACACCAAATATTTTAAGAACTGTCTTTTTTAAGAAAGTGATTCGAAGAGAGGAAATAAATTCTGACTTAAATTTCAAATTCAATCTGTAGATGGTCTGAATCAGGTTGATCAGGGTAGAACAAGCGTGATTGCAGGCTGAATGCCCCTCTTTGTTGGGCACCGCGCACATGCATGGTAAAGACATTCTTCCTCTGCATCGGCTCAATGATGCTGACAGATGCCACTTCTTGACCTTGCTTATTAAAAAGAGTTGCTTCCAGGTATGGGCGCTGTTGGAAAGCCGTAGTTTCCAGATAAACTCTCAGGCGCACCGGTCCGTCATCCAAAACCGGCTCCACTCTGACTTCTTTAATACGCATTTCACCCGGAGGTAAAGGAAGGTTACCTGGTTCGGCAGGGTTTAATTCAGGAAAGAAAAATTCGAGATCGTCTGTCATGATTATTTTTTTTGACACCCCCGGCTTAAGAATAAACCGGGGGTGTTATTCAAATTATCCGTTCTTTCGCTGGAACTCGCGCATGAATGCCACCAATGCCTGCGCCGATTCAAGCGGCAGAGCGTTGTAGATGGATGCGCGCATACCACCCACCGAACGGTGACCCTTGAGACCAATCATGTTTAATTTTTTGGCTTCCGAGGCAAAGTTGTTTTCAAGTTCTTCGCTGGGCAGCCGGAAGGTGACGTTCATGTTTGAACGGCTGCCGGGCTCGGCGTGTCCTTTATAGAATCCACCACTTTCGTCAATGGCTTTGTAAATGATATTTGCCTTGGCTTCGTTGCGGCGCTGGATTTCAGGCAATCCACCGATTTTGAGTGCCCATTTGAAGACCAGCCCAACGATGTAAATCGCGAAACAGGGTGGAGTGTTATGCATGGAGCCGCCTGCCACCATGGTTTTGTAATCGAGCATTACGGGAAGGTTGGCAGGGACTCGCTCGAGAAGATCCTCGCGGATAATCGTGACCACCACGCCTGCCGGACCGGCGTTTTTCTGGGCGCCAGCGTACAAGAGCCCATATTTGGAGACATCGATTGGACGGCTGATAAAGTCTGATGAGGTATCCACAAAAAGCGGGACGTTCGCTGGAGGAGTGGGTTCGCCCTTGAATTCCACACCATGAATAGTCTCATTGGAAGTAAAGTAGAGATAGGCAGCTTCCGGGTCGAGAGTGAGTTCAGTTTGTGCCGGCACATGCTTGAAATTGCCTGTTTCACCGCTGTAGGCGACCCTGGAAGCACCTAATTTCTGAGCTTCCTTGAGCGCACTTTTACTCCAGGAACCGGTGACAACGTAATCGGCAGATTTACCCGCAGGGCGAAGATTCATCGGGATCATGGAGAATTGCAGGGTGGCTCCGCCCTGCAGGAATAGAACTTTGTAATGAGAGGGAATTCCCATCAGAGTTCGTAAATCCTGTTCCGCCTCACCAATTACAGCTTCAAATTCCTTGGAGCGGTGACTGATTTCCATGACAGACATGCCGGTGCCTTTGAAATCAAGCAATTCCTGTTGAGCCTGCTCCAACACAGGAAGCGGCAGGATGGATGGACCTGCATTAAAATTATGGGCGCGTTTTACTTCAGACATTGACTTGACTCCTTATTTAAATTTTTAGGGCATCTATTCCGAGAATTATCTTCTTCGAATGAGTTTCAACGTCTCCCATTCACACCAATTATAATCCTCACCGGACCTGACGAATTAATTGAGTTTACCAAAAATTTCACAATTGACACACCCCCTACCGATTGGTAGAATCTTAATTGTGCGAACCACTTGTCCTCAAGGAACCAACTGATTTAATCCAAACGATCATCATATAAATTGGGATTTTAGGAGAAAAAATGAAGATATTAGTTTGTGATAAAACCGAGTCCGAGGCTATTGAACGGATGCGAGCTGCTGGTCTAACCGTGGATACCCGCTTCGATATTTCCCCCGAAGAACTGCCGGAAGTTTTACCGGCTTATGATGGGATGGTGGTGCGCAGCCGGACAAAGGTGCGCCAACCGCTCCTGGAAGTCTGCCCAAATTTAAAAGTGATTGTGCGCGGTGGCGTTGGTCTGGATACGATTGATGTTGAATTCGCCCGGTCCAAAGGAATTGCCGTGATGAACACTCCGCTGGCTTCTTCGGATTCGGTCGCCGAATTGACCATCGGATATATGCTGGCATTGGCTCGTTCAATCTTCCAGGCAACTTCCACCATGAAAGCTGAAAAATGGGAAAAGAAAGCCTTTGAAGGGGATGAGATTGGCGGAAAAACTCTGGGCTTGATCGGTGTGGGCAATATCGGCAAGGCGGTCGCTTCGCGCGCTGCTGCCCTGGGAATGAAAGTGATTGCGTATGATCCATATGTGAAAGCCCTGAATGGCATTAAACTTGTTGCGAACCTAGACGAATTGCTTGAGCAAGCTGACTACATCAGCCTGCATTTACCTAAAACGAAGGAATCAGCAGGGATGATCGGCAAGGCTGAGTTCGGAAAAATGAAAAGTGGTGTTCGCATCGTCAACTGCGCCCGCGGCGGCATCATCAACGAAGAAGCTCTTTTTGAAGCGCTTTCCAGCGGCAAGGTTGCCGGGGCGGCTTTGGATGTCTACGCTGAAGAACCACCCTCCGATTGGAAGCTGCTCAAACTGCCAAACGTGATTGGATCTCCGCATATTGGTGCTGCAACCAAAGAAGCACAGGGTCGTGTTGCGGCTGAAGTGGCTGATAAATTGATCGAATTTTCCAAAACCATCAAGTAAACGAAATATGGGCGACCTGCAGGTCGCCCATATTTATTAAGCACAAGCGGAGGTTCAATGAAGGTGATTAATGATGTTGGTGTCCTGATTCCCGATATTTATCTGCCGAGGCGCGGCACCAACCTGACCAAATGGGCGGTCATCGCCTGCGACCAATTCACTTCGCAGCCTGAATACTGGCAAAAAGTTGAACAAATTGTTGGGGATAGCCCATCGACCTTTAACCTGACCCTGCCCGAAGTATTTTTGGGATCCCAGGAGGAGCCGGAGAGAATTCAAAAAATCCAGGCTGCGATGCGAACTGTCCTCGAGGAGAAGATCATCGAACCTCGCGAAGGGTTAATTTATGTCGAGCGCAGTGTGGATGGCCGCACGCGCAAGGGGCTGATCCTGGCACTCGACCTGGAGCATTATGATTTTGCAAAGGGCTCTTCGAGCCTGATCCGCGCAACCGAAGGCACCATTATCGAACGTTTACCCCCGCGCATGAAAATTCGTGAAGGAGCATCGCTCGAGTTTCCACACATTCTTGTGCTGATCGACGACCCGGAGAGAACTGTGATTGAACCGCTCGAAGCGGCGAAAAAAGATTTGGAGCAGATTTACAGCTTCGACCTGATGCTCGGGAGTGGTCACCTGACTGGATACCATGTCAGCGAGAAACTGGAGCAGCAGGTCATCTCTGCCATTCGTTCCCTGGCAAAGCCCGAAGTTTTTTCTGCAAAATACGAGGTTAAAGATCAACCTGTGCTTTTATTTGCGATGGGCGATGGCAACCATTCGCTGGCAACTGCCAAAGCCATCTGGGAAAAAAATAAAGCAAAAGTGGGTATGAACCATCCATCCCGCTATGCACTGGTGGAAATTGAAAATGTTCATGACGAGGCGCTTGAGTTCGAACCAATCCACCGGGTTCTCTTCGGGTTGAAAAAAGATTTGATTGCTGAAATGCGTTCCTATTTTGGAGAAAAATTCAACCTTCGAACGGTTGACACTGCGGAAGAAATGATCAAACAGGTCGATTCCACCGCCGGCTCACGCCAGTCCATTGGTCTGATCGGGGCAGGCCAGTCCTTTGGGGTCATCGAAATTTCAAACCCATCTTCCAATCTACCCGTTGGCACCTTACAGGCATTCCTCGATGATTTTCTAAAAGCAGGTGGAGCGGAGAAGATTGATTATGTCCATGGTTCAAGTGTGACCGTCCAACTTGGCAGCCAGCCTGGCAACGTGGGATATTACCTGCCTGGCATGCATAAATCAGACTTATTCAAGACGGTCATCCTGGATGGTGCACTTCCGCGCAAAACCTTCTCGATGGGAGAAGCGCATGAAAAGCGCTTTTACATGGAAGGTCGAAAAATTATCTAAAAAATTAGAGCCGGCTAATGACCGGCTCTAATTTTATCGAGTGCGTTTTGAAAATCCTGAGGATAAGCTGCGTTGAAAGTGACCGGTTCTCCGCAGCCCGGGTGGGTAAAAGTCAGGGTATGTGCATGCAAAGCTGGACGATCGATCAACTCGCTGGGAGCAGCGCCGTAAAATGTATCACCCAGGAGCGGATAACCCAGCGCCATGGCGTGGACTCGAATCTGGTGTGTGCGACCAGTTGCGGGTGAAGCTTCGAGCAGGGTGTAGCCTCTCATCCTTTCAAGGATTGTGAAGCGGGTTTCTGCTGGTTTCCCCCTGCCGTTATCCACCGCCGTACGGTGATTGTGCCCGATATTTACGCGAAGCTTATGACGGGCGGTATGCTCATCCCATTTCGGGGTGTTCTCACAGATGGCATGATAAATTTTTTGGATGGAATGGCGTTCGAATTGAATATTTAAATTGCGGTGTGCCTCAGCTGTGCAGGCGAAGACAATCACCCCGCTCGTGATTTTATCCAGCCGGTGAACAACCATCATTCCGGGGAATTTTTCCCGCAATAATTTGAGCAGGAAGGGTGAATCTGGCTGCCATCCATCCGGCAGAACCGATAAATCTGCAGGTTTGTTGATGACACAGATCTCATCATCCTGATAAATTACAGCGTCTTTGATGCGAAAGGGTTTCATGAGTTTATTGTAACCGTGAAATGAGACCCAAGCGCGCGAGGTTTCGCTTCCCGAATCTTGTTAATCCCAAGCCTTAATAGATTCCCCCTGGCAGAATCAATTTAAACCATCCGTTTTCCAGGTTGAAAACGCCGCAAAAAACGAAATGGTTACATGGATAAAATTTAGAGCAATATTTCCTGCAGTTCATCCAGGTCGGAGATCTGGAAAGTGACCGGCAAATCAGTTGCTTCCTTTTTGGGGTTAAACCAGCAGGTATCCATGCCGTAATTAATTCCACCGAGCATATCTGAGCTCAAACTATCTCCAATGATCAGAACATCCTCCCTGGCTGGGAAACCCAGGGTCACAAAGACGCGCTCAAAGAATTCTCGTGCCGGTTTGGCGTAACCGATTTCTTCGGAAATAAAAACATGCTCAAAACAATCCTTCAGGGCGGAGGCTTCAAGCCGCGGACGCTGGACATCATGCAAGCCATTGGTCACCAAGGCAAGAGGATAATGAGCCTTGAGGGTATGGATCACTTCATCAGCGTGCTCGATCAGGTCCGTACCAAGCGCGAGATTTGACAGGAAAAGCTCGCTGATCTTTTGCAGATCGCCAGTGAGATGGGCTTCTTTAAGAAACTGGCGGAACCTTTGAACGCGCAATTCTGCGACTTTGACCTGACCTTTTTCAAAATCTTTCCAGACTTGTTGATTAATCCGGGAATAAAGCGGAAAGTATTCCGCTCGAAATGGAATCCCGCTTGTTTCGAGCGTCCATTTCAGCGCGTTTGCTTCTGCCCTGGGGAAATCAAAAAGCGTATCATCGGCATCAAATAAGAGCCAGGCATAATTTAAACGCTTGAGAGGTAAATTCATTTCAAAAAGGATGGTCCCCTTTAATTTTATTATAGCAACGTTTCAAGGCTGACTGTTTTTATCGACCCATTGGCAGTTTTGTGTGTATATTGTTGTTTTTGGGTGCGACCTGGCTCATTGCATATTCTGCCAGGGCGGTGATGGTCAGGCTTGGGTTCACACCCGGGTTGGCAGGCATGATGGAACCATCTATCACGAAAAGTCCCGGGTAATTGTGGACTTCAAAGTTCAATCCCACCACTCCTTCCCCGGCATCCTTCCCAATCGGCGTCCCTCCCAGGATGTGGGCGGTGGTTGGCATATTGAGGAGATTCTCGCCCAGGGAACCCATTGGAACACCGTTCGTGCGCCGGGCGAAATCACGGGTGAGTTCATGCGAGCCTTTAACCTGGGCGTGGACTTCAAATCCGGGTTGCTGTTCTGCAACCAGGCTTTTTCGCCAAAGAGTCCATGGACTTCGACCAAGACGGAAGTTCATCCGGTTATCGGAGTGCTGCATGATTAAGAGGATGGTACCGTTATGCGCCCAACCCGGTAGGAACGTGGTCCTGGCAAAATCAATTGGATGGCGAATCATCCATCCAAGGGACGCAAGCAAGCGCATGAAGATTCCCGTATCAAGGTTGATCAACGGGGCAGAAATAAACCGCATGAGGGAGGAGCCATCGGGATATCGCACGGGTTCCACCCGGGTGATTTCATCAGCGTTGAAAATCGATGAGATTGAAACCCCTTCAGAGTAGTTGATTTCAGAACTTTTGCCGATTGATCCGAGCAGGGCTTCACTGTTCGTGCGAATCATTTCACCCACATGCTGAGAAAGTTTTGGCAGGGAGCCGGTTCGGTTTTTTAACTGGAGCAACAGTTTGACAGTTCCCATAACCCCAGCCGAAAAGATGACATTTTTCGCCTGAACTTTTTGGCGGGACGACCAGATTTTAGTGGAAGAGCGGTAGGAAACTTCGTAGCCAGCTTCGCCATTTGTGAGGTGGGGTCTAACATTCAGCACTTCCATTTCGGGCAGAACCTTCGCACCGAATTTTTCAGCAAAAAATAAATAGTTTTTGGGCAGAGTGTTTTTCGCATTGTGCCGGCATCCCACCATGCAGCCGCCGCAATGCTTGCAACCAGCGCGGGGCAGCCCAGCTCCGCCAAAATACGGATCCGGGACAATCACACCCGACCCACCAAAAAAGGCTCCGACTTCAGTGGCGCGGAAAGTGCTCTCCATTCCTCGCTCGCGAGCCATTTCCTGCAGTACTTCATCAGCTTTCCAAAGGCGGGGATTTCGGGCAGCGCCCAGCATTTTTTTTGCAGTCACGTAATGCGGAGTGAGAACCTCCCCCCAATTAATGGGAGTTTTCCAGGGCGGCGAGGCGAAAGCCTGTTCGTTTGGAATTTCAAGGACGTTGGCATATCCCAAGCTGCCGCCACCGACACCAGCGCCATGTAAAACCATGACCCCCTTCAGGATGCTGATTTGAAGGATGCCAAATGCGCGGATAAATGGCGCCCAAAGGTACTTCCAATATTGCCAGTTTGTCTTTGCAAAATCGTTTTCGTTGTAGCGTTTCCCTTTTTCGAGGACAAGTACCGAATACCCTTTTTCGGTTAATCGCATGGCAGAAACACTGCCGCCAAAACCAGAACCAATAATCACAAAATCAAATACTTCGGTCATCGGGTTGTACTCTCCAGGTTGATTTAAGAATTAATTGCGATGGCAAAGAAATGCTTAAATTAATGCTGTTTTTTCCAAAGTTCGAAGTTATTATTAATTTGATCTACGTGACCAGGTAAATGACCGGAATAAATTGTTAACCATTTTTCAAAAGTATAGGGCAAATCGGATTCGGGATGAACCACTGAGTTTTCAAAGACGCTCTCCGGCAGGGTGAGCAACCATTGATAGGTGAATTTCCGGACCTGCTTGAGCAGCTTGAGCGCATTCTCCAGTTCCTGGTCCTGGTAATTCAGCCCGGTCGCCCATTTATCCTGGTCATATGCCATTAATTGACGCCCAGGTTCGGCTGCCAGCAATCGGGCGCGCATGGCGGCAATGACCTCACTATCAGCCAGGTGAATGATGATTTCGTGAATGCTCCATTCAGCCGGGTCTGGTTTGAATTTCCAGGCTTTGGTTGGAATATCCTTAAGAGCCCGAGTTAATAAATTAAACCCTTTTCCATAAAGTTCAATTTTTTGCTTGCGTTCCTTGTTGTTCATAAATTCTCCAATTCAACAGGACCGACGAATTTCGTCCCAAAGACTGAAAATATTCTCATTCAATTTCAAGAGCCATGGCAACTGCTTCACCACCGCCGAGGCACAAGCTTGCAATTCCACGCTGCAGACCGCGATCGATGAGGGCATAAATCAAGGTCGCCACGATGCGTGAGCCGCTCGCGCCGATCGGATGACCCAGGGAAACACCTCCGCCGTGTACGTTGACCTTTTTCCAGTCCCAACCCTGGTCCTGTAATGCATAACCGTTCGCCAAAACTTGGGCTGCAAAAGCTTCATTCAATTCAATCAGATCCACATCCTGCAATGTCCAACCAGCTTTTGCAAGGACTTTGGGGATGGCGAGTGCGGGCGCGCCAAATAAATATTTTGGTTCAACTGCCGCCTGACCATAAGCGACAATTCTCGCAAGCGGTTTGAGATTGTTTTTTTCCGCGTAGGAGCGACTGCTGATAACCATTGCCGAAGCGCCGTCATTCAACGTGGAAGAATTCCCCGCGCTTACTTTTCCATCAGGGCGGAAGGCGGGTTTTAATCTCGAGAGGGATTCCAGGCTGGCATCGCGCCGAGGACCTTCATCGGAAGAAACGATCGTCACTTCACCTTTTCTGCCGGGTATTTCGACGGGGACAATCTCAGCTTTGAACTTGCCGGCATCCATCGCGGCGATCGCCTTCTGGTGGCTTTCCAACGAGAATTGATCCATGGCGGCACGGGAGACCTCAAATTCATCCGCGATGAAATCAGCAGCATTTCCCATCCCCCAGTTTTCGAAAGGATCCCATAAGCCATCCTGCAGCAGGGCATCCTTCATTTCCACATTTCCATAGCGCAGTTCGCCGTTCCTGCCTGGCAGTAAAAAAGGGGCGCGAGACATGGATTCCATGCCGCCAGCAATGAAGAGTTGTCCATCATTGGCTCGGATTGCCTGGGCGGCGGTCATGGCTGATTTCAAGCCGGAGCCGCAAACCTTATTTAATGTGGTTGCACTGACAGAGGCTGGAATTCCTGCGAATATCCCAGCTTGTCGCGCAGGTGCCTGTCCAACCCCAGCCTGGACAACATTCCCCATGAAGATTTCATCGATTTCTTTCAGGTTTTTTAACCCGGCACGTTCAACAGCATTTTTAATGACAACCGCTCCCAACCTGGGTGCAGTCAGACTGCTTAATGAACCCAGAAATTTACCAATAGGGGTGCGGACAGAACTCAATATGACCACTTCAGTATCTTTGCTCATTATTCCTCCAAGAGAATACTCAGATTGTCCATTAATTATAAGACCAATAACCACCCGGTAGAGTCAATTATTAAAAGGGGAGATGGATTGAGGATTTGACCTGTGGTTCGCGAACCATTTGAGAGCTTCCCTGCGGCTGAGGGGGTTCAAATCTGCCTGGTTGACGAAGTCCAGGACGGTATTTGGGTCGACGCGGCCATATTGGCGGAGCGACCAACCTGCAGTTTTATGGTTAGAGGGTTTTCAGATCCTCGTTATTTTAAGCAATGATTATCACAAATTGGAGGATTTAAGGCTAACCTAATCGGGGGGAGCGTAATCATTCGGCATGGAAAAATTAGCCTGCCACTGACCCGGGTTCGACTCCCGGACAAAGGAATTCAATGTCATGATGCTGACCCAGGTGCGACCTGGTTTGAGGGGAAATGGCTGCTTGTCGACCGTGGTGAAATGCAGGGGCCGGCGTAAACCGCTTGTTTTTTCCCAGCTACCGTTATTCGTGGACCATCTAATTTTATACATTTGTCCATCGCGGAAGAGATAGGCGTAACCTTCCAGTCCGCAGCAAAGATTGATGTCGTACTGACCGTGCCTGAAAACCTGATAATCTGCCAGGATGATGGCGATATTTTCAAACTCAAGCTGTCTGCCGGTCAGTCGGTCCGTATCCGGGTGGAAAATCCCTTTGCCATCCCCGTCATCTGTCAGACGCAGGTAACTGCCTGAGACCGGGTTGAACTGCCAGAAGGACTGTGAGAAGGCATGAAAATATGTCCAGAGGGAAGTTGCTGGCAGACCACCGTCCGGAGGGTTGGGGTCAAAAAGGTTGCCAGAGTAATTTACTGGCTGATTCGCAACCTTGTTTTTTTGCGCCAGCTCTTTGAGATGACCGACATCGAGGAGTGCCGTGTTCGGGCTTTGCAAAGGCTGCTCGCCAAAAATTATCTCGCACCCTTCCAGGCGCTGACGGATCCCATTTCCGGCGCTGGCATAAACCAGGCAGCCAGCCGGGTACATTTCCACAAAATCGTTATATGTCAGCCTGCCGCTCCGGATTGGACCGACATAGGTGCGTTCAGGCGCGATATCAGAAGATGCAACAATTACCGGTCCAGGTTTCGTCAGCACCAGCCCCACATCCAAGTTGGTTTCAATTTGATTTGAATTGGTAAAAGATATCCTGCCGGAAGTGGGATCTGCGTCGCTATCCTGGTCATCGTTACCAACATGGGGCAAAGTAAATTGGTAAGCAGAGGGCAGTTCCATCACAAGATCATATTTTCCCCCAGGTTGAAGTAATGAAGTGTCGAAGGCATAATATCCGTTGGAATCAGTACTTGTGCTCCCAATTATTTTCGCGCTTTGCTCATCCTCGAGAGAAATACAAATTCCGCCGATACCTGCTTCCCAGGGTTCCTGGATGCCATTTTTATTTTCATCAAGCCAGACCCGGTTTCCAACCCAGCTTCCTTTTGGCTGGAAAATTACAGTATTCAGCGGGCAGTCTCCAGGGTCATTGGGAATGCGACGGGGTAAATCCCCATAAAAAACGCCCATGAAGCGGGTTGTACCTTCGCCGATGAACATTTCGTAAATCCAGGGCGCAAAACTAGTGCCAGCTTGAGGGCGTGCTGTGACGGGCATGTTGCTGATCGAAACCAGAACAGCCGGGAAATTGAGCAGGGAAGGATCCTCCTGCTGCAAGGAGGTCAGGGGATTTACCTTAGGGCTGAACTGGTCCAGGTCAGGTCCGGAGGGAGAAAGAGTCAGACGAGGCTGGGCGGTGGGGGTGCCCGTGGGGTTGACAGTGGGTATTTGGGTGGATGATGGAACAGGAGAGGAACTTGCCTGGTGGGTTGATGAAGAAAGCGGCGAATGGGTCGTGGGGGTTTGAGGGTGTTGAATTTCTCCAGCCTGACAGCTCGAGAAGACCAGGCAACCAGTGAGAAAAGCCAAGAACAAGGGAAATGGTTTCATGCTCGTATTTATTAAACAAACTCTTTCGTGCCAGGTAAAGTTGGATCCAGTATTTTAACTTGGGGTAATGGAAGCGGAGTGAGTGAGATTTCCGCCATCCAGCGACAGATATGGGCGCTCCAGGAAATTTCCATGGAGTTCAACTTATTCAAGGATATGAAAAGGCAGGCTGGTTATCATCGCAAATGCATAGAAGATACCTATCATTATCAGGAGTCGTACCATTGCTATTTTTGGAGATCACTCATTCGAATTAATTCGGTTTTAATTCGTCGATAGGTGGTTTCCAGATCTTCGGGCAGGACACGAACCTCGCCGATTGAGGACATAAAGTTCGTGTCCCCGTTCCAGCGCGGTACGATATGAAGATGGACATGCCCCGGAACCCCGGCGCCAGCGGCTTCACCAATATTCGCACCCAGGTTAAAAGCCTGCGGGTGATAAACATGCCGCAGTGCGGTCATGCAAAGGGAGGATAATTCCATCAATTCCGCCCGGGTTGGCGGATCGAGGTCTTCGATTCCAGGTTCGTGTGCAAAAGGCGCAACCATGACATGCCCGCTGGTGTAGGGGAATTTATTCAGGATGATAAAGGCACGTTGACCGCGTAGTGCAATCAGATTGCTGCTATCGTCGGTTTTGGCGAGGGCACTGCAGAAAATGCAGCCAGTTTCCTGACCCGCGCTGTTAATATATTTCATTCGCCAGTTTGCCCACATGTGTCTCATGTTTTTTGTTCTCCGATCTTGTTACCTGACTACGATTGAAAAGGCAAAAAGTTGACCAAACAATCGATTATCATCCGTTGCCAGTTGCCAGGCTGAAGAAAAAATACCGGGTGAACCAGGAGCGGTCATGTCGAGTGAAATTTCAATATTATTCCCCGGTGCGACTGCCTGTCCAATCAAGCCAGCAATGACTCCAAAAGTTTCATCGCCAATATGAGTGATTTTAAAATTCTTGGTCCAGGTGCAGGAGCCCGTGTTTTTCAAGCGCCAAGTCTTCGTAAAATTGGCTCCGGGTGTTACTTCGGTGCCAGGCGGGATCGTAACATCCTTGATCAGTGCCGAGTTCAAACATCCCATGGCGAGGGTTGCATCCGGGTTTTCCAAAAGGTTGATCACAACAGATAAGACTGGTCCAAAAGGTTTGCCTGTCTCAGTAGCAAGCTGCCAGGTGCTGGTAACCAGTCCAGTCATCTGGGGCGCAATCATATTCAGGGAAATATTCGCCATTTCACCTGCAGCCACCTTCTGGTCAATCACAGTGGAATCTGCACCAAAGCGGTCCCCACCGGCGAAAATAATTTGGATGTTTCTCGACCAGTCGCAACTGCCAGAATTTAATATTTTCCAGGTCTTGGTAAAGTGACTGCCTGGAATAAATATCGGGGAGTATTGAATGGTCACATCAGAAATAAAGGTTGCGTTGTAACAACCATGAGCGGTTGACGGATCGATGATGATGGAAGTAGCACTTGGGAAAGCCGGCGGCGCCGATCTGGTTAGAGATGCAGTTTCCAGAGCAGGAGCTGCCAAGCCTGAGATCGGGGTGACGCTCGGTATGAGGCTGGTGGTCGATGGGATTGGGGTCTGGCTGGGTTTTGGCTGGATGGTTTGAGACAGGTAAAACATGATGGTTGCTGCGGCTTGGGTGTAAAATACATCTGGCGCAATCGTGGGAGCAGGACTCCGGGAAATCTGGCAGGCGCTTAAAACCACCATCAATGAAACTGTAAAACCTTTTCGAAGGATTGATTTATTCAAATAAATTTTCATTTGCAATTTTCAAGAGGTTGAACCGGTCATTAAATTCGGTCGATTTACCATCTTCTGAGAAATTTCCTGACTGTATTGTACATCATCCAAAATTTCCTGCACTAAGTTTGAGCGAAAAAGAAGCCCCCAGAATGTTCCAGTCAGCCCTTTTTGCAACTCCCAGCTTTACAGTCACCGAGTTTACCCGGCGGGTTCGCAGGCTTTTGGAAGGGGATCCTGCCCTCGCGGATGCGTGGGTTCAGGGAGAAATTTCCAATATCTCGCGTCCGGTATCAGGGCATATTTATTTTACCCTGAAGGATGGGGGGGCTTCCCTGCGCTGTGTCATGTGGAAGGGCGATGCCTACCGTTTCCGGGGAATCACATTGCAGGACGGCATGCATGTGGATGTGCATGGAAAACTCACAGTTTATGAAATCAATGGTCAATACCAGCTCGTGGTCGATTTTTTACGTCCAGGCGGCGAAGGAGCTTTATATGCTGAATTCCTGAGGCTGAAAGCAATGCTGGAAGCCGAAGGATTGTTTGACCCGGATCGAAAAAGAGCTCTCCCTGAACTTCCACAGATTATCGGGATTGTCACCTCAGCAAGCGGTGCAGCCCTGCAAGACATGCTAAACACACTGCGGCGGCGCCTGCCTCTGGCAACGGTGGCGCTGGCAGCTTCGCCAGTGCAAGGGAACGAAGCACCCAGGGCGCTGGTCGAAGCGATCCAATTGCTCAACTCTAGTGCTCAACCCGATGTAATTTTGCTGGCACGCGGCGGCGGCTCGATCGAAGATTTGTGGGCATTTAATGATGAACGCGTGGTACGGGCAGTCGCATCTTCGCAGGTGCCGGTTATCAGCGGGGTGGGTCACGAGACCGATTTCACCCTGGTGGATTTCGCGGCAGACCGGCGAGCGCCCACTCCGACTGCAGCAGCGGAGCTTGCAACTCCGATCACCACGGCAGATCTTTACAGCAATTTAGAAGTTTACCGTCAACGGATCGATGAATTGATCAACCGCCAGATCAGCGCTGACCGGATGGACCTGACAGCGCTCAAGAAAGAACTGGGGTTTTATTCTCCGGCCCGCCGCCTTTTGAATGAAATTCAACAAATCGATGATTTTCAACAAAGAGCGCAAAATGCAGTCTTGCACCAGATGATGCTGGCATCCACCCGTCTAAAAGGGTTGAGTCTGCGGCTGGAAACACTCAGCCCGCTGGGTATCTTGAAACGTGGATATGCACTCGTTTCCCGGGCAGAGGATGGTCAATTAATTTATAATGCCAGCCAGGCTCCGGTTGGGTCGGCTTTGAATATCCGGCTTGCCGCGGGAGAGCTGGATGTGATGGTAAAAAAATCAAAAATGGAGGAAGTGTAATGTCCCCATCTGCCAAAAATCAGGAACTATCCTATGAAGTGGCGTTTGCCGAGCTGGAAACGATCGTCGCAGCTTTGGAGAGCGAAGGACATCCCCTGGAAGAATCTCTGCAGCTCTATGAACGCGGCCAGATTCTCGCAGCTCACTGCGCCAGCCTGCTGGAAAAAGCTGAATTAAAAATCCGTCAGCTGACCCCGGCTGACTCCTCTGAACACGAAAGACAGGATTAATATGCCTCTCTCAGGTTTACTTGACAACCCAGCTTTACTTACTGCTTGTGTTGCCTGGTTTTTTGCTCAAACTCTCAAGGTGCCGATTGAATACTTTCGAAAAGGCAAATGGAATTGGGGTTACCTTTTCAGCGCAGGCGGGATGCCCAGTTCGCATTCATCTCTCATGGTGGGCGTGACAACCGGGATTGGGCTGCATGAAGGATTTAATTCGGCTACTTTTGCGCTTGCGATTGCGATGACCCTGATTGTCATTTACGACTCAGCCGGAGTTCGTCGTGAAGCAGGCAGACATGCCGAAAAAATCAATTTATTAATCAACGAACTTTTTTCAGGTCACCCGATTTCTGACAAACAGCTTCGAGAAGTCCTTGGGCATACACCCATGGAGGTTTTGGGGGGGATTATCCTGGGGTTGGCCGTGGGAATTCTTTACTGGAAAATTGTTGGATAGGAAATAGATCTGGCTGAAATTAACGATTGAAGGATTTAAAAAATGCTCCGCCATGTGGCATCATCCTGCCAGGCGATTTTTCAAAAAACGAAAGACAGACTGAACTTCGGAGACCTTCAAAAGGATTAGCCCTGCTCCGTAGAAGAGACTGCCCAGTAACACTCCTCCCAAACCCTGCAGCCAGATGCTGGATTGGGAAGTGAAATGTAACCAGACCAGGATTGAAGCAACCATGACCATACTGGCAGTGATGTACTGAAGAGTTCCCTTGGTAATATAACCACCTTCAATGCCATC
>JAJYOU010000022.1 GCA_021795965.1 Chloroflexota bacterium | reverse complement strand
GCAAATCACCAACCCCGATATTCGCCGTTCAGGTTGAGCGGTTCGGTTTCGATATAGCCGGGCAGGTCGTTGACCACCGCCGGGTTTTGTGAATAAACCGTCACGACTGGCGGGAAGACGGAAATATTGGTGACGCGGTAGCCGCCTGCCTGTTGACCGCGGACGTTGACCTTGACGGCGATATCCCGGTAACCACCCTGCTGGGTGATCGGCAGGTCGACCCGCACGGCATCGGGGCTGGAGGTCAGACCAGTGATCGTGTTGCCCGCAGAATCGAGGAAGTGAACCTGGAGCGTGTTCTGGACATCCTGGCGCAAGCCGGCGATGCTGAGTTCAACCCGCGCCAGCGCAGCGCTGCTGACCAGCGACTGGGGACCTGAGATGGTGATGGTATTGGGAACAACCTGGGGGGTGCCGGCGGAATAGCCGACGGCAGGTTCTCCACGCAGCGAGAGCGAAACGGGCAGGCTGACGGTCGCCAGCTTTTCAAGCCGGATGGTGACCGAGGGCGGGCTGAGCGAAACAATCTGGACCGGATGCAAGCCAACCTGGACCTGCAGGCGCAGCTGGTGATCGCCGACATCCAGACCCGAGAGATCCAGGACTGCCTTGACCTCACCCGTGGTGGCGAGGAGCTGGTTCCAGACGGAGCGCGGCGCGCGCAGGGTGACCGAGATTTGCGCCGGGACTTGCCCCACGATCACCAGTCCCGGATCCTGCCCGATGACCTGGAGCGGGATCTGCTGCGGGTATTCGCGGACTTCATCCGGGTCGGCGGCGGTCACTGCCGAAATCCAGACGATCAGCGCCAGTGCCAGTGCCAGGAGAAAAGTGCGGGTGTTACGAAGGAGCCATTTTATCATGGACTGCTAGTCTTCCATCTTGAAGAGGTAAGGAAAATGACGCTGGAAAAAGCCCTTGCTTTGCTGTTCGGTTGGGCGGTAAAAGGCGCTCAGGATATTTTCCAGGCGTTCCGAATCCAGGCGGCGGATGATCCGCCCGGCATGCGCGATGGAAATGGAGCCGGTTTCTTCGGAAACGACCACGGCAATGGCATCGGAGGCTTCTGAAATTCCAAGCGCGGCGCGGTGACGCAGCCCCATCTGGCGTTCGGGGGAGTGAGTGAGGATGCCGCTGGCAGAGAGCGGCATGACGCAGGCGCCTGCCAGGACGCGCATTTTATCGATGATGACTGCGCCGTCGTGGAGCGGGGTATTCGGGTAAAAAACCTGGAGCAGCAGCTCGGGCGTCAGGCGGGCATCCAGGCGGACACCGGTGCTGACGTATTCATCCAGGCTGTCGAGGCGCTGCAGGATGATGAGGGCGCCGTGCTGGCGCGAGGCGAGCCGGGCAGAGGCGCTGACGATAGCCTGGATGGCTTCATTAATTTCATCGTCCTCGCTGCGGCTGTTGCTGCGGATGAAAGTGCCAGCGCGACCAATCCGTTCGAGCGCGCGCCGGATTTCGGGCGCAAAGATGACCGGGATCGCCAGCAGGAGCGCGGGGAGGGTGGTGCGCACCAGCCAGGAAAATGCCGGCAGATCGACCACCGCCGTCAGCACCGAGAGGAGCACCATGATCAGGATGGCTCCGCGCACCAGAACCATGGCCTGGGTATCGCGCAGGAAATTCAGCAGGCTGAAGAATACCAGCGTCACCAGCCCGATATCGATGATGCTGAGCGGGTTGATGCGTTGAAAAATAAAAATCAGGTTGCTAAAGAGTTCGGTCATTCCGTTTTGGCGGTTGGACAGGAGGATTCACGAGCGGAATGTTCCTGACCGTCTGGTTAGATGGGACGCAGGACGCGGTCGACGCGCAGCTGCTTGAAAAACAACTCGGTATCTGGTCGGGCTGATTCCCGGGCGGCTTCGTTCCAGGCTGAGACCCCGAGGGAGCCCTCTTTTCGGGATTCGTAGCCCAGTTCCTTCCAGGTCTCTTTTTTGGCAGCCATGCCAGGGTTCAGGAAGAGCAGGGACGCCTCGCACTGCAGATCGAGGGAGGCGCGTTCAACTTCCCTGACCAGGATTTTCAGCCCTTTTTCGAGCTCAACCTGGGGATCAATATAAAATTCGGTTGTGCGGGCGACCAGGTTTTCAACCTGCCAGCCGGCGATGCCGACGTTCTTCCCGCCGAATTGGAGCAGCATGAAGGCTTTTTCACCGAAGGCTGCCATGACGTCTTCACGCGTCAGGCTTTGCTGCCCGCCGCTGAGGCGGGTGATCAGTTCGGCAATCGCGACGGAATCGCGCGGACGTCCGCGCAGGACGCCAAACTCGCCCTGGATGGGCGGCGAAGCGGGGGCTTCCGTCTCGGCAGGGGTGATCTTCTTCCAGGCTTCGTTGACGCGCTTCCAGGTTTCTTCGAAAGAGCCTTTATTTTCGATGACCACCTGGGCTCGTTTCACTTTTTGAGCCTGTTCTTCCTGGAACTGGACGCGCTGGAGGGCATCCTGCAGGCTCATCTGGCGCTTTTCCATCAGGCGGGTGATCTGTTTTTCCTGGGGCACCGTCACGACCCAGATCGAATCGCACATGTTCACCAGGTCACCCTGCAGGAGCTTGATGGCTTCAATCACGACGACTTTCTGGCGGGTGCGCTGGATCAGGAATTCGAGAGCCTGGCGTACGAGCGGGTGAATGATGCTTTCGAGCTGGAGCATGGCGGCGGGGTCGTTGAAGACAATCCGTCCCAGGCGGGCGCGGTCAATTTCAGCATCGGGCTTGAGGATCCATTTCCCGAAGGTTTCGACGACCGGCTTGTAGCCGGGGGCGCCGCGGGCGATGGCGCGGTGAGAGAGGGCGTCGGCATCAATGCCGTAGGCGCCGAGGTGCTCGAGCATTTTTCGGACGACGCTTTTGCCGGTGGCGATGTTCCCGGTCAGACCGATGATGGTTTTATCAGTCCATTTGCTCATCAAATACAGCTCTCCCGTGGGTTAAATATTAATAACCGGCAAAAAATACCGTATCTTCATTTTATCTTACGTTGGGAGATTATCAAAGGGCGCAGCGGGCATATTGACCGGAGGGCTGCGAAAAGGTATGATCAAGGCTGCCTCAGGTTGGTCGGGTGACCGCGGCTCTGCCAGCCAGGGTCGAGGAAAGTCCGCACTCCGAAGAGCGCGCTGCCGGGGAAAGCCCGGGGTGGAGAGATCTGCCGGATAGGGCCACAGAAACAAACAGCCTCGTGAAAGCGGGGTCATGGTGAAAAGGTGGTGCAAGAGACCACCGGCGTTCGCAGTAATGCGGGCGGCCAGGTAACCCCCAGCGGGAGCAAGGTCAAACAGGGATGAGAGGCTGCTCGCCTCTTTGAGTCCCGGGTAGACCGCCTAGAGAGATGGTCATCCATCCCCGCAAGGGGAGGACAGAATGCGGCTTATAGACTGACCTGAGGCACCAAATAAATATGGAGGACAGAACACCCTTAAAAGGTGCATTGCGGCTTATAGACTGACCTGAGGCACCAAATAAATATGGAGGACAGAACCCCCTTTCAGGGTGCTTCACCCTTTGAGGGTGCTTCACCCTTTGAGGGTGCTTCCCTCCTTTCCGCGGACGCAGCGGGTATGTTCATACGGGGGTCTTACCGGATAATGCTCGGTACTTTGTACCGGATGGTGTCATTAGCCGCTGTGATGTTCCAGCGGCGCGGCAATCTGGTTTTCCCTGCCGGATAAATTTCAGCCCACCCCCTAGCCCCCGCCCGTGGGCGGGGGAACTGTATTTTATATGGAGTTTTTTCGCCAAGAGTCGGCGAAAAAACTCCATGTGACGGATAGTGCCCGGTACTTTGTGCCGGGCAGATCAAAAGCTTGCAGGGGGCGTTGCGGCTTATAGACTGACCTGAGGCAAAACTTTCCCTGGATATAGTATTAATGGTACTGTATCCCTCAAGAGAAACCAGAACCTTGCTACGGAAATAGATTTTCATCCTTCACCGTGTAAAACACTTACATCATTCGCTAACAATTGAGACGACAATCGTACCCATTCCCCTTGTAAGTCCAAATCTGTTCATTCATCCTCCATCTCGTGGTCAGCAATCCAGCCAGGCATTTCCAAAGTACCCATGGTGGGTTTTATGCCCGAAGTCGACGGAGTGATATGTTCGTCCATGTTAATCAGGTAACTGCGAACTTGTTCGATCTCCGTCTGAGTGTAATGAAGAAGCGAAGTTATTACGTCCTTGTGTCGCAGGAGCTTGGCAATCAAAGCAGGCGGAGCACCGGAATCTGAGAGAGTTTTTCCCAGGGTGGCGCGCATGGGGATGAGATGATTTGACCCAAGGCGACACCCAAGCCACAACAAGTCAAAGCGTAAACCTGGAAGTCGAAGACTGCGTCGCTATGAACGAACAATGAATTTATACGATCGCCGTTAAAGCCGGGAGCTGATCGGTGCGAAACAACTACGGGACATTCTTCTCAAGATGAATTATTCAATCAGACCTTTTTTGTATGATCCCAGGTCACAACTCCTGAAGTTATGAGAACGGAAAAGTGTATACTATGATTGATTGTGATCCATCTTTTTGGACCTCGAAAGATGCCTTTAAAGCACTCGGGAGTGGTTATGAATCCAAAAACAGGAAAAGCCAAAACAACCAGGGGTAAATTGGACACGTCCCATCCAGCTAAAGAAAAAATCTTATCTGGAAAAAATCCGTCCAGTCAAAGGCAACCCGAATCAGATCAATTTAATTCAGACCATCTCCTGCGCGCGACAATGGAGAATATTCATTTGATCGCGGTTATCCTTGACCTAGAGGGGCGTGTCACTTTTTGCAATAAATTCCTATTACAAATCACCGGTTATTCAAGTGACGAAGTGTTGGGTTGCGATTGGTTCGCTAAGTTCGTTCCGGATGTTCGCCCGGACGTTAAAGAAGAGTTTTCACGCGGACTCAGAACCGGCGAAATTTCTGCTCATTTTGAAAACCTCATTCGTACAAAAAAACGGGGAAGAACGATTTATTCGTTTCAACAACACCATTCTCCACAATGCCCAGGGTAAGATCATAGGTACAACCAGTATTGGGGAAGACATCACCGAGAGCAAACATGACGAGGATAGTATCCTGCGCATGAACCGCGCTTTGCGGATGATCAGCACCTGCAACCAGATAATGGTACATGCCCAGGACGAAAAAACACTATTGGATGAAATCTGTCAGGCAATCGTTAATGTAGGTGGCTACCAGCTGGCTTGGGTCGGTTTTGCGGAACAGGACCGAGCCAGGAGTGTGCGTCCTGCCGCCCAGGCAGGGTTCGAGCAGGGTTACCTCGAGACGCTAAAAATTACCTGGTCAGATACCAGGCGCGGGCACGGTCCAACAGGTACTGCCATCCGCACAGGGGAACCCATCATTGCCCGCAGCATCCATACGGATCCAAACTTCGCTCCCTGGAGGAGTGAAGCTCTCAAGCGCGGCTATGCCTCGTCCATTGCCCTACCGATAAAAAATAAGGAGCAAATATTGGGGGCATTGAATGTCTATTCGACTGTATCGGGGGCTTTCTACGCGGAAGAAGAGAAATTGTTGGTGGAATTGGCTGACGACCTGGCTTATGGCTTGGACTCCTTGCGTAATCGGGAAGCGCTGCGCCTATCCGAGGAACGCTTCCACACTGCATTCGAGCAATCTGCCAGTGGCATGTGCCTGACCAGTCTGGAGGGGACACTGCTCAGTGTCAACCAGGCCATGAGCAAGATGTTTGGTTTTTCAAAGGAAGTTCTGCAAGGGAAACATTTCAACGAAATCACCCACTCGGATGACCTCGAGATCGGCCAAGACGCCGTGCGCCAGATGATGTTGGATGAAGTCCCAAGCGTCTCATTCGAGAAAAGATATTTGCGCAAGAGCGGTGAGTTTTTTTCGGCTCATGTTTCTTCGGCATTGCTAAAAGACGCCTCCGGTCAACCTTTCCATTTCATTACACAGATCGAAGATATCAGCGAGCGCAAACAGGCGGAGGAAGCACTGATCGAGAGCGAAGAGCGATTGCGATTATCTACTGAATTGGCAAACGTGGCTGTTTGGGAATATAGTTTTCTATCAAATACTATGTCACGCTCGAAAAATCACGACAAACTATACGGGCTTGATTGGCAAGAATTGTGGGATATTAATACTTTCCTGAACGCAACACATCCGGATGATCGAGGGTTTTCAAACGAAATGATTCAAAAGTCAGTAGCTACCGGAGGTCCTGATCATTACAAATTTGATTTTCGTGTGGTTTATCCCGATCGAACAATCCATTGGTTAATGGTAACTGGACAAGTAGTTGAACGTAATCCAGATGGACAAGGTACGATAGTGCGTGGATGCCTGATGGATATCACCGAGCGCAAGCAGGTGGAGCAGGCGTTGTTTAGGAATGAGCATTTGCTGCGTTTGTTCGTGGAAAATTCGCCTGCTGCCATTGCCATGTTCGACTGCGATATGAAATACATCATTGCCAGCCATCGCTACCTCATTGATTATGAACTGGAGAAGCAGGAGATCTCTGGTCGTTCGCATTATGAAGTCTTCCCGGAAATACCGGAACGTTGGAAAGAAATCCACCAGCGTTGTTTGGCGGGGGCAACAGAAAGAGCAGAGGAAGATCCTTTCCCGCGTGCCGGTGGAAAGTTAGACTGGGTGCGTTGGGAGATCCGTCCCTGGTACGAGATGACAGGTGAGATCGGGGGTATCATTTTATTCTCAGAAGTGATCACGGATCGGGTGCTGGCTAAAGAGAAGATCCGCCAAAGCAGCCTGGAACTTGCCGCCTTATTGAGCATTGGGAAAAAGGTCAACCAGACCCTTATTCTGGATGAGGTCGTATCGACAGCAGTCAAGGAAATGGTCAAGACGGTGGAGGCAGACGTGGTCTTCCTCTTCCTGCGGAAGGGCGAAAAACTGACCCTGGCCGGTATCAGTTTAAAGAAAGCAAATAAGAAATTCGGCGAAATGCCCTGGCACCATGTTGGAGAGTGCATTTGCGGGTTGGCGGTGAGCAAAGGTCAGCCGCTCTACTCACGCGATATTTTCACCGATATGCGCTGTACATGGGAGGAGTGTAAAAAAGCGGGTTATCGCTCCTTTGCTGCCCTACCCTTGCGCAGCGGTGAAGAGATCATCGGCGTGCTCGGGCTGGGATACCATGCGGAACGCGATTTCGAACCGCAGGCTGGCTTCCTCGAGACACTTGCCAGCCAGGTCGCCAGCGGAATTCGCAAGGCACAATTGCATGCGGATCTGCAGCATTATATCGAAGGACTCGAACAGCGCGTCGCTGAGCGTACCGCTGCATTACAGGCAGCCAACAAGGAATTGGAAACCTTCGCCTATACCGTCTCGCACGACCTGAAAGCCCCACTGCGAGGCATAGACGGGTATAGTCGCCTGTTGTTGGAGGAATACAACTCTAAACTGGATGAGGAAGGCCGCCAGTTCCTGTTCAACGTTCGCACCGCTACCGGACAAATGAATCAATTGATCGAAGACCTGTTGCAATACTCGCGCCTCGAACGGCGCGAGGTCTCCTCCGGGAGCGTCAACCTGAGCGCTTTGGTCGAGTCCCTTCTCGCCGAACGCTCCGACGAGATCAAGCAGCGTGACATCAGGGTGACAGTTAATATTCCCAGAAAGATTATTAATGCCGATCCTGAAGGCTTGAGCCTAGCTCTGCGTAACCTGCTAGACAACGCGCTTAAGTTTACAGTCAATGTATCCAAACCGGTTATAAAGATCAACGGGCGCGAAAGCGAGATAGGATATATGATTGAGGTGTGCGATAACGGCATTGGCTTTGAATTGAAGTACCAGGAGCGCATCTTTGAGATCTTTCAGCGCCTGCACCGCGCCGAGGAATATCCCGGCACCGGTATTGGTCTGGCCATCGTCCGCAAAGCCATGGAGCGCATGGGAGGCCGGGTTTGGGCAGACAGCACACCTGGTCAAGGCGCCACTTTCTATCTGGAGGTTCCGAGATGAACACGAATGACACCACTCGCCCCATCCTGCTGGTCGAAGATAATCCCATGGATGTCGATCTGACCTTGCGTGCCTTCAAGAAAAGCAAGGTTGCCAACCCCATCCAGGTAGCCCGGAATGGTGAGGAAGCCCTGGCATTTTTACCACGCTGGCTGGCCGGGGAACCCCTGCCCGCCATTATTCTGCTTGACCTTAAACTACCCAAGATCCACGGGCTGGATGTGCTGCGCCAGATCAAATCTCACCCCCAGTTTGCCGTGATCCCCATCATCGTGCTGACTTCCTCCCAAGAAGATGCAGAAGTAAAAACCGCCTACCAGTTGGGCGCCAATTCCTACATTGTCAAGCCGGTGAATTTCGAAAAATTTTTGGAAGTGGTCTCACAGATCGAGATGTATTGGATCTTGCTGAATACTCCGCCGCGCTGATTTGAACCAGGAAACAAACCTTCCTCCCCGTTTCCACAGCCAAAAGGAAAATCATGAAAATCTTATACGTAGAAGACGATCCAAAAGATGCTGATCTAACCCGTCGTGCCCTGGCCAAATCCGCACCGGAAGTTGCAGTTGAAATTGTCGTTACATACCAGAAAGCAGTTACCCGCCTGGAACAAGCCAGCGACTACGACCTCATCCTGACGGACCTGAGATTGCCGGATGGCGACGGTCTCTCCCTGGTGGCGCACATCCGCGGACTTGGCTTGCCCTATGCAGTGGTTGTCATCAGCGGCAAGGGTGATGAGGAAAGCGCCGTGGCTGCCCTCATGGCAGGCGCGGATGATTATATTGTCAAGCATAAGGAATACCTGGCGCAACTACCTCTTACGCTCGAAAATGCTCTTCAACGCCACCGCGCTGAACTGAACCTGCACGCCCGACCTCTGCGTGTACTATATGGTGAACATCACACCTCTGACATTGACCTGACCCGCCGTCATCTGGCTCAATATGCCCCCTTCATCCGGCTGGAGGTGGTCAATACCCCACTCGAGATCACTCAACGTCTTTCGGACCTGAAGATTGAAGAGAAATTCGATGTCATCCTGCTGGATTACAGCCTGCCTGGCCTGAACATGCTGGATCTGCTCAAGGACACCATCCAGATATGCGGATTAGGTGTGCCCATCGTGCTGATCACAGGTCAGGGTTCCGAAGAAGTGGCTGTGCAGGCCATCAAACTGGGTGCAGCCGATTACCTGGTCAAGAATCCTGGTTATCTTCATAAGTTACCTGTCGTGCTTGAAAATGCCTTTCACATGTACCAGGTGAGGCGTGAACAGGCTGCCCTGCGCGACAGCGAGAAAAAATTTCGTTACTTGTTTTTCAACAACCCCCAACCCATGTGGGTATATGATTTACAAACCCTCAAGTTCCTGGAAGTCAACCATGCTGCCATTGAAAAATATGGTTACTCTCGTCCTGAATTTTTTGGGATGAGCATCGCCGATATCCGTCCGCAGGAAGATAATGCCCGTCTTGCTGAGAACGTTAAGAAAAAACGTCCGTCCTTGCAACATTCGGAGGATTGGAGACATGTGCTAAAAGATGGCTCAGTGATCAATGTGGACATTGTTTCCCACGAATTGGAATTTGGCGGACGCAAGGCTGCCCTGGTGATCGCACAGGATATCACCGAGCGCAAACAGGCTGAAGAACAGATCCGTTATCAAGCCAACTTGCTTGCCAATGTACCGGACGCCATCATTGCGATGGACATGCAATACAATATTCAGCATTGGAATGCTGCTGCACAAACCCAATACGGCTGGAAGGCTGAAGAAGTGCTCGGACACCCGATGAGCAATTTCATCCAGAACGAGTATGTGGATGATTCGTTCGAGGAGATATTAAAAAAGATCTCTGAGGATGGATTCTGGAAAGGGGAATTGACCCAGAATCGTAAGTCTGGAGAGCGTTTCCCGGTGTTGACAACGCTCTCATTTATCAAGGACCTGAATGAAATGCCCATTGGATATATCGCGATTAACCGCGATATATCCGACCGCAAGTTTGTAGAAGAATCACTGGCTGCATCTGAGGCGGAACTGCGCGCACTGTTTGCCTCCATGCAGGATATTGTTATGGTAATTGACAAACAGGGGGTATATCGCAAGATCGCCCCCACCAATCTATCCTTACTGTCTCAGCCGCCAGAAGAATTACTGGGGAAAAAATTGATGGATGTTTTTCCCTCACAACAGGCAGAGCATTTCTTGAAAATTGTTCAGCAGGTATTGGAAACCGGGCAGACGAGTAATGTAGAGTATGAATTGACCATCGAGGGTCGCCAGGTCTGGTTCTCTACCACCATCTCTCGTATGACGGCAGACAACACGCTTTGGGTGGCTCGCGATATTACCCGGCGTAAATTGGCAGAAGAAAAATTTGAGCTCCAGATCCAACGCTTGAATGCTTTGCATAAAATTGATAAAGCCATTTCCGGGAGTGTCGATATCCGGGTTACGTTTGAAATCTTGCTGGAAGAGGTAGTCTCGCAAATGAGAGTGGATGCGGTTGCCATCTGGCTATTAAATTCGACCAATTATATCCTTACCTGTGTAAGCAACCGTGGTTTTCGCAACCGTGGCATTAACCAGATGCAATTGAGGTTAGGAGAGGCTTCCGCTGGCAGGATCGCACTGGACCGAAGCCCGATCCGGATCAGCCCTATCTCAACAAACGTACATCCATTTTCAAATGAGGGCGTTCGTGCAAATGAGGGTTTTATCTCCTATTTCGGAGAACCGCTGATTGCCAAAGGCAAAGTGGTGGGAGTGATGGAACTCTTCAACCGTTCCTACATTGAGCCAGAAAAGGTTTGGATCGATTATCTGGAAACGCTGGCCGGGCAGGCTGCCATTATCATTAATAACGCTGAACTATTCGATGGCTTGTATAGAGCAAATATGGAACTTTCCATTGCTTATGACGAAACAATTGTTGGCTGGTCGAAAGCAATGGATTTGCGTGATATGGAAACAGAAAACCATAGTCAGCGCGTCACTGAATTAACCTTGCGCCTGGCTCGTGCATTGAATATTAAGGAGTCGGACCTGAATCAGATCAAGAATGGAGCTCTCCTGCACGATATCGGCAAGATAGGGGTGCCTGATAGCATCCTCAATAAACCCGGTCCTCTTACCGATGAAGAATGGCTCATCATGCGCAAACATCCGGATTTTGCTTTCCAGATGATCTCACCGATCAATTACCTGAAGCCTGCTTTGGACATTCCCTATTGCCATCACGAGAAATGGGACGGAACCGGTTACCCGCGTGGGTTAAAGGGCGATCAAATCCCGCTGGCTGCGCGCTTATTTGCAGTGATAGATGTATGGGATGCTTTGATCTCTGATCGAGCCTATCGCAAAGCCTGGGATCAACACAAAGCGCTTCAATACATACAGGACCAATCCGGCAAACATTTCGATCCCCGAGTGGTTGAAGCTTTCTTGAAGATGGAAAAGTAAACCAGCTTTTCTAAAATGATCAGCACGTCTGTAATAAGGTTAAAAAGGTGGAAGGCAGCCAATTGTTCAATTTAAATTAATTTACTTTTTCTCTCAGGGCAAATTATTATTTTCACTGTATATTTATTCAAAGAATCCTCTGTATGGTTTTGAGCATTCGGTAGCCAGAGGATTCTTATAACAACCCTTAATTTTTTCGCTAATGAGTGGAGCTCAATAGTAGAGTAAAAATTGATTACGAGGTAATCTTTAAGTGTCAATTCATTGAATGATTCAGAACCCAGAGAACTTTCGAAATAACCTATTTTTATCTCGGTGAGTGAGTGCCAAATTCCTAAACGGTTATCTATTTTCAGGTACAAGCTTCGGAGAAATTAGAGCCGGGCTATTCCGTTGGAAAGGAACCAGCTGGGAGTTATTAACGACTCTTTTCACCCTAGATCAAGGAGAAGATGGTATTCTTTAGGAAAGGACCTAAATAAGCGAGTTGTTTTTAGGCGTTGCGGCTTATAGATTCGACGGGGGTGAATGTTATTTATTTAAAGATTCAGCTGTGCTATCATCAACATGAGTCATTAAATACGTCTGAAAATTCCATTCGGATGCGTGCATTGAAAGGCGGACGAAAATGAAAATCCTCCAGACCCTGCCCGCGGTGGCGCTGATTTTGCTATTATTCC
Organism: Chloroflexota bacterium; assembly: GCA_021795965.1. Lineage (GTDB taxonomy): Bacteria > Chloroflexota > Anaerolineae > Anaerolineales > Villigracilaceae > UBA5195. The sequence goes on along the minus strand of JAJYOU010000022.1, from coordinate 20,297 downwards.
TGCCCTGCGCGGTGACGCGTTTTATCTTTGGCGAGGTGCCACCCCCCGCGAACTTCAGCGGGCAGATTCCCGCCGAGGTGACCGCGGCGCCAGCCAGCCTGCCCAGTCCGACCTCCAACCCGACCCCCAGTCCAACCTGGACCGCCCTGCCGGCGCCGAGCCTGCCCACAAGCGAGACGAGCGCACCCGAAGCCAGCCCGGCTGCGCCCGCCACGCCCTACCCGGAAAAGAATACCCATTTCGTCAGCGATGCCAGCGGCGCGATCGAAGCCAACATCCCGCTGCTCTGGACGGATACCCGCAGCGAAGACTGGTTGGATGATCACGGCAGGGAGATCGGCACGACCTTCATCGCTTCGACCGACATCGAAAAATTCCTGAAGTTCCAAGCTGAAGGGGTTTCGATCTCGGTTGCAAAAAGCTCGCCGGTGGGCTACATCCAGCTCATGGACCAGGATTACGACGCCTATCTCAAGCTCTGCGCCGATCCTTATAAAACAGAATGGGATTTCAAGAACGAGCTTTATCGCGGCAAGGAGGTCGTTCTGCATGAGTGCAACCAGGTCCCCGACAGTTGGTTTTCCCTGCTGAGCGTGGTCCCCATCCAGGAGCCTTCGAGCTACATCGCGCGGGTGAGAGGTCTGGACCTGATCCCGATTTTTGGTGATGATTTTCGGACGATGATCATGAAGTTCAAAGTCCATCCTGAATATTTACCCTGAGCCCCGCCCGGATGTGTTTGCCGGCGCCATTTTAATGAAGCAACACCTGCTTTGAGCCAGGGCGCTGTTCGTGCAGTGAAGCTGGTCATTTGAGCGGATATGCGCCTCTGCCGCGCCGAATTGATTCGTGGTAGAATCAAGCTCACTTGGCGATGAGGCTCGCCGCAACCGTCCTTCGGACTGATAGCCTCTACTGAAAAGAATCTTTCAGTAGAGGCTTTTTGTTTTCCTTAAGAGCAAAAGAACAGGATTTGGATTGATGATTTTCCACAGTATTCTTTTTAACTGGGATGACCTTCAGAAAGAAACCGCAGAGCAACCCGCTTATTTTAGCGACCTGAATCTTGACCAGGTGGTCAACGCCATCACGGCGAAAAAACAGGAATACAATTTGAAGCCGTTTTTTTACAGCCCGCTGCAGGATGCCGGAACTGTGCGCTACCGCCAGGATGTACTGCAGGATCTGGGTGACGGGGTGCTGCTGGCGAACATGAAAACCTTTGCCGAAAAAATGGTTTTGCTGCGCCGCTACCTCGCGATGGCGGAGAAATTGGATTACAACCATCATAAAAAGGGCTGGTTCCTGGAAGCTGCAATCGTCTACTGTGAGGCTGTCAGTGAGCTGACGAAAAATATGCTCGCTGCGCCGGTTAAATCGAGCGGGTTTTTGGGGCTGCGCGAGTACTTAACCAGCTACGTTCAAACGGAGGATTTCAAGATTCTATCGGCGGAGACGCACAAAGTCAAAACCGCGCTGGCAGGCGTGAAATACAGCCTGATCATCAAGGACAACACGGTCAAAGTGCGCAAGTATGAAGAAGAATCAGACTACAGCCTGGAGGTTGAGAAAACCTTTGAAAAATTTAAGCAGGGCGCGGTCGAAGATTATCGGAGCGTCATCAAAGATACGCCGGGCATGAACCATGTCGGTGCGCAGATTTTGGAATTCGTCGCCCTGCTCCATCCCGAACCCTTTGCCGCGCTCGACCGTTTTTGCGAGCGGCATGCCCAGTTTGTGGCTGAGACCCTGCGCGTTTTTGAGCGGGAAATCCAGTTTTATATCGCATTCCTGGATTACATCGATCATTTCAAAGACAAAGGTCTGACTTTTTGCAGCCCTCAAATTGATGAAAACCGCGAGGTCTTTGTTTCAGAGGGGTTCGATATCGCCCTGGCTGGCACGCTGCTGTTTACACAGACGCCAGTCATTTGCAATGATTTCGTCCTGCACGATCCCGAGCGCGTCCTGGTTGTGACCGGTCCCAACCAGGGCGGAAAAACCACCTTTGCGCGCACATTTGGTCAGCTGCATTATCTTGCCAGCCTGGGCTGCCTCGTGCCGGGCAGGCAGGCGCGACTGCATCTTTTCGACCAGATTTTCACGCATTTTGAGCGCGAGGAAGAAATTCACAACCTGGCAGGCAAATTACAGGATGACCTGCTGCGAATCCATGCGATCACTGAACAGGCAACTCCTGAGAGCATCCTGATCCTGAATGAAATATTTTCATCCACCGCCCTCAAAGACGCTGTTTTTCTGAGCAGGCAGATCATGGCGCGGGTGCTGGAACTGGATTTGCGCTGTGTCTGGGTCACTTTTATGGATGAAATGGCTTCCATCAATGAAAAAACCGTCAGCATGGTCAGCACCGTCGTGCCTGAAAACCCGGCTGAACGCACTTTCAAAATCATTCGCAAACCCGCTGATGGGCTGGCATATGCCCATTCGCTCGCTGAAAAGCATGCTCTCAATTATGAGCAGATCAAGGAGCGCATCCGGTCATGAGAGTATTTTTGATGTATCCCGGGCAGGATTTCGAGCTGAAACAACCACTCCCGCCCAATGCCGCGGATTTGATTCAAGACCTGGAATTGAACATCCTCTTCGAAGAAATGGCGCAGGAAGACGAATTTTTAGAGGGAGTTGCCCGGCAGGCAGTTTTGTCGAGCCTGGATGACCCGGCGCCGATCCGCTACCGCCAGGAAATTCTCGCGGATTGCCTGAAAAATCCGGCGGTCGTGAGGGAGATTTACCAGATCACGATTCAATCCATTAAAAACAAGCAAAAACACTGGATGGGTATCTTCAGCCGCTATCCCTCGGCGATATTAAGCGGCGGCGTGCAGATGCTCGAGATGTTCGTCGGATTGCTCAGGCATTTGAAGCAGCTGGCTGATGAACACGGCGGGGAATTTGAATCCGAGGGATTTCAGCGTTTCTTTGGCATGGTTCAGCGAGAACTCGACGATGAGTATTTTTCCGAGGTCGAAACAACCTTGCGGGAGCTGAAATTTCGGGAGGGAGTGCTGCTGAGCGGGGAAGTGGGGCGGGGAAATGAAGGGACGAATTACACCCTGCGCAAACCCAGGCGGGGTGATCTGAACTGGATCCAGCGGTTTCTCCCGAGAAAATCGCGGGTCTATTCCTTCAGCATCCACCCGCGCGACGATCACGGCGCCAGGGCGCTCGAAGAATTGAAGGATCGCGGTATTAACCAGGTTGCCAATGTTGTCGCCCAATCTGCCGACCATATTGACAGTTTTCTCAAAACTCTGCGCCTCGAACTGGCGTTTTACATTGGATGTTTGAATCTCTCCGGGCAGCTTGCCAGGCTGGGAGAACCGCTCACGTTTCCCCAGCCGGCGGTTGATTCGGAACGCAGCCAGACCTTTAGCGGGCTGTACGACATCAGCCTGGCGCTCATCATGAATCAGCGCGTGGTTGGAAACGACCTCGAGGCGGACGGCAAAGACCTGGTGATGATCACCGGCGCCAACCAGGGCGGCAAATCCACCTTCTTGCGCAGCATCGGTCAGGCGCAATTGATGCTGCAGTGCGGCATGTTCGTGGCGGCAGAAACATTCTCCGCGAATCTTTGCCGCGGGCTTTTCACCCATTACAAACGCGAGGAAGATGCTTCCATGAAAAGCGGCAAACTCGACGAGGAACTGGGCAGGATGAGCAGTATCGTCGGGAATATCTCGTCCAACTGCATGGTGTTGTTTAACGAGTCTTTCGCTGCCACCAACGAGCGGGAAGGCTCAGAGATCGCCAGGCAGGTGGTGAGCGCCCTGCTGGAAAAACAAATCAAGGTTTTCTTCGTGACGCATCAATTCGAATTTGCGCATGACTTTTTTGACCAGGACCTGGAAAACGCTGTTTTCCTGCGGGCTGAAAGACTGCCCGATGGCGAAAGAACTTTTAAATTGATCCCGGGCGAACCACTGCAAACCAGTTATGGCGCTGATTTATACAAAAAGATTTTTGGCGCAAGTTCATAAAGTCCAGCGGATGCTCTCATAAGCACTGCGCGATGGGATTTTGTCATAAGGAAAGACGTATGGACATTTTAACTAAAAAGTACGAAAGTTCAAGAAAATACCGAAAAGGCGAAGCATATATCGATGGATAAGTTTTTAATCATCTCGGTCGGAGCCATCTTGGGAGCAAATGCCCGTTATTGGCTGGGAGGCTGGGTCGCCGAGAAATTCGGTACAACATTCCCCTTTGGCACACTCATCATTAATGTGTCCGGCAGCCTGGCGCTTGGACTTTTTATGACCTTGATTACCGATCGCTTTATTGTTGATCCGCGTTGGCGGCTGTTGGTGGCGATTGGTTTTTTAGGCGCTTACACCACGTTTTCAACGTATACTTATGAAAGTGCAAATTTGATCATTACCGGTCAGGTTTGGACAGGCTTGCTAAACCTGTTCGGAAGCAGCATTTTGGGTTTGCTGGCCATCACGGCAGGAATCCTGCTTGGGCGGATGATCTAAAGGACGGTGTAAAAATGACTCCCAAATTAAGTCAGGAAGCACAACTTTTGTCCATCTATATCGGTGAGGCGGATAAATGGCGCGGGAAACCGCTTTACGCAGCCATCATCGAAACACTCAAGGTGGAGAAAATTGCCGGGGCGACCGTGGTGCGAGGTGTAGCCGGATTTGGCGCACATTCCCACATCCATTCAGCTGCCATCCTGCGGCTCTCGGAAGATTTACCATTGGTCATCCAGAGCGTTGATACCCCGGAGAAAATCGAACATGCCATTGAAATCGTCAGCCCGATGGTCAATGAAGGGCTGATCACAGTTGAGGATGTGCATGTGGTGCGCTATACCCATCGCTACCTCAACCCGCTGCCCGCCGATCGCCTTGTGGAAGAGGTGATGACTCGTGAAGTGGTCACGCTCAGCCCTGAAAACTCGGTTGCGGAAGCCTGGCAAAAAATGTTTGAGACCTTGCTGAAAGCCCTCCCCGTAGTGGATAAGAACGGCGAAGTGGTGGGAATGCTCACGGATGAAGATTTGCTCGAAAAGGCAGGGGTTCCACAGCGCTTATCGGTGGCACAGAAACTGGACTCAAATGTTTTAGGAGAAACTTCTGCCCGATTTCTTCATTCTTCGCTGACCGTTGCGAATGTCATGTCCAAACCAGCCATCACGGTACGGGCGCGGGATTCGCTTGGTTTTGCAGCCGCCAGGATGGCGAAGGAAGGCATCAAGCGCCTGCCGGTAGTGAATGATAATGGCAAAATCGTTGGTATGCTATCACGGGTGGATATATTGCGTTTGGTCACTGCGAAAGAAGCCAAAAAGATTAGTCCACCCCAGGGTGCTGCCAAAAGTGTGCGGGAGGTGATGTCAACCACCATTCCGGCGGTGCGTTATGATGATGATTTGGCTGCCATTGTGGACGCATTTCTTGAAAATGGTTCGCACCGTCTCATTGTGACAGATGCCAGCGGCAAAGCGATTGGTTTGATCAGCGATTCGGATGTGGTTTCCCGCATTCAACCTGAACATCAGCGCGGTGTGCTGGATGCATTGTTGGGAAAAGCCTCTGCACCACACAGCGAAGTGACTGCCCAGAAGCTCATGTCGCCGGGTGTGCTATCTGCCAAACCTGATACACCTCTGCTGGAGGCTGCCAGAATGATGATGTCTCCAAAGCGCAAATGGCTGGTGGTGGTGGATGAGAATGATCATCCCCTTGGCCTGGTGGACCGGCATATCCTCCTGCTGGCAATGACTTCAGGATAAATTTGCCAAGTTTCTCCAGACCAATTGTTTAATTTACTTTAGCCAGAATGTATAAAATTCCGTTCTTTTCAGGCTGTGATTACCAGGTTTTACTTGCTTCAACACCTGTTTGGATGTTGGTATTCAGTTTGGACTTAGCTAACAAGGAAAATACCCTTCAGCAGTTGAGATGCCTTTCTTTGTTCAGGATTGATCCAGGCTGGTTTTCGCGGGTTTTGCTGCGCGAGTCCATCATCACGAAATGATGGATGATCTTTCGAAAGGATGAGATTGAGATGTCAGAAATAACAGGCAAGTCCACAAAACGTGTTTCAGTGCGAGATCTGCCGCGCAATGTTTGGGCGGTTGGCTTGACCAGTTTTTTTATGGATGTATCCAGCGAGATGGTGATCAACATCCTGCCTTTGTTCCTCGCCAATGTTTTGGGCGTGCAAACCAGCATCATCGGTTTGATCGAAGGATTTGCAGAGGCGACCGCGAGTCTCTTGAAGTTGTTCTCGGGCTGGCTTTCAGACAAAATGGGCGGGCGCAAGTGGCTGGCGGTGACCGGCTACGGGTTATCGGCAGTCTCGAAGCCCTTCTTTTACTTCGCGAATACCTGGGAGTTGATTGCCGGGGTGCGCTGGACAGATCGAGTGGGCAAAGGCATCCGCACCGCGCCGCGGGATGCGCTGGTGGCGGATTCGGTGACGAAGGAAATCCGCGGACTGGCGTTTGGGTTTCACCGGGCAATGGACACAGCCGGCGCAATGGTCGGGATTCTGATCGCGGCGCTGGTCGTCTGGCTGGCGCAGAAGAATACGCTGGACCTGTCGAAAGCCACTTTTCAAAGCGTGGTTTTGTTCAGCCTGCTGCCAGGTTTCCTGGCGGTTATTTCGCTCGCTTTCGGGGCAAAAGATGTCCCCGTGACGGGGCAACGGGCTGCGCCGAAGTTTTCTTTGCGCGGGATGGGGAAACCATTCCTGGTTTTCCTGGTCATCGTCGGCATTTTCACCCTCGGGAATTCATCGGATGCTTTCCTGGTGCTGCGCGCTCAAAACCTGGGCTTGACCGTGACTGGCATCCTGATCATGCTGGCGATGTTCAACCTGATCTATGCGCTGGTTTCCACCCCGGCTGGTTCGCTTTCCGACCGGATTGGGCGGAGGCGCCTGATCATTGGTGGCTGGCTGGTGTACGCGGCAATCTACCTGGGGTTTGCCTTTGCGCAGGCTGCCTGGCAAGTCTGGGTGCTGTACGTGGTCTACGGGTTGTATTACGGGCTGGCTTTTGGCACCGCGAACGCCCTGGTTGCCGACCTGGTGCCGGAGCAGCTGCGCGGCACCGCCTATGGAACTTACAACGCGACGATCGGCATCCTGGCTTTCCCGGCTTCGTTCATCGCCGGGCTGCTCTGGCAGGGAGCGGGTTCGTGGCAGGGATTTGGCCCGGCAGCGCCTTTCCTCTTCGGCGGCAGCCTGGCTTTGATCGCGGCAATCTTGCTGGCTTTCTGGCTGCCGCAGGTTCAACGCGCGGAAAAAAACTGACCTGTGCCGCTGTTCCAGCCTGGCATTCCCGCCGCAGCCGATTTCCGCCGGCAGACGGCTGACGTCACCAGCCTGGGCGGCGTTGACCCGGGAGGTTTTTCGGGAGACAGGCTGCCGGCTGGCTGATCCAGCCCCGGCGCTAAGACCTCACGCCAGCATTCTTTACAAAGCCGCCACTTCGTGTTAACCTTTTAACGAACGCTAAAAATATCACAAGATTTCAAAACCTGAAAAAATACGTCTTTCCCGGTTTTTAACCAGAAGCCGGACGATGAAAGTGGCGGAGTTTTTCATATGATGAACGATAGGATTAAGGAAACGTTCGCCTGGGAACTGCTGGATGTCATCCCGAACGCGCTCGAGGTTTTCGAGCCGGATGGGACCATTCTTTACCTGAATAAAGCTGCCAGTTTGCGCTATTCCAAATCCTCCGCTGAACTGCTGGGAACCAATATCTGGAATTTATACCCGGCTGCGCAGGCAGCCCATCGCAAAACGGTCATCAACAAGGCGGTCAATTCAGGCATTCCCATCCAGTTTACCGACCGGCAGGAAGACCAATGGGGCGACGTGATGATTTACCCGGTTGCAGGGGCGGACGGCAAAATCGAAAGTGTGATCACTTATACGCATGACATTTCCCGTCAAATTCAAGCTGAAGAACGACTTAAATTAGTGAGCCTGCAGTTGTTAACCAACCAGGAGGCTGAACGCCGCCGGATTGCCCAGGATTTGCACGACGATATTGGTCAGAGCATGACCGCGCTCATCCTGACCCTCAAGGCAATCCAGAGCGATGTGATTGTGGCAGGTCACAAGACGATTGGCGACCAGGTCAAGGGAACAATTCGCATCGTTGAAGAGATGATGCGGCATATTCGCCAGGTGTTGTTTGACCTGCGCCCGCCATCCTTCGAGACAACCTCGCCCGCGAAAGTGCTTGAATCCCTGTGTTCTTCCCTGGCGCTCTCCACCGGGCTGCGGGCAGTTTTCAGCAGCCAGCAGCAGCTGCCGATCATGTCTGACGCACAGGCAACTGCCCTTTACCGGCTGGTGCAGGAGGGCATGACCAACGCGGTCAAACACGCCCGGGCGAAATCGGTCTGGATCAACCTCGAATATGCCGAGGGTGAAATTAACATCTCCTTTGAGGATGATGGCGAAGGATTTGACCCTGGACAGAGAGTGGAGTACGGTTTGGGACTGGAGGGTTTGCGCGAACGCTTCCAGATGTTGAATGGAAATTTTGATATCGAATCCGCCCCGGGCAAGGGGACCAAAATTTACGGTTCGATTCCGATTGTCAATCTGAAAACAGGCGCTGCTGAGCTCGCTCCGAGAATAAGTGAAGTCAACGCCGAAAAACGCGATTAAGAGGTCAGTCAATGATTCGCATAGTAGTTGCCGAAGATCATCAACTTGTGCGCCAGGGTATTGTGAAATTGCTGGAAAGTGCCGGCGATTTGAGCGTGGTGGGCGAAGCCGATAATGGCATGCAGGCGATCGAACTGGTCAAATCTCTCCATCCAGACGTGATGGTGCTGGATATTGCCATGCCCAAATTTGATGGACTCGAAACCCTGGTCAGGCTGGAGGGAATCCGACCCAAGACGCAGGTGGTCATGCTTTCGATGCACGCCGACCCGACCATGATCCGGCAGGCGCTGCAGTCAGGTGCGCTGGGGTACGTGGTCAAGCAATCGGTTGCCGAGGAGCTGCTGGCGGCAGTGAGAGCTGCAAAGAATGGAAGCATGTTCTTAAGTTCGGAGATTTCAGGCATCATTGCTAATAATTTTTTTGCAGAAAGCCCCAAAAATCTGCTGGACCGGCTTTCTCCGCGCGAGAGCGAGGTGGTCAAGCAAATTGTGGAAGGCTATTCCACCCGGGAAATTGCGGATGGTCTGCGGACGAGCGTCAAGACGGTTGAGAAACAACGGCGCGATGCCATGCGCAAACTTGAAGTGGATAACCTTGCCAGCCTGGTGCGGGTCAGCCTCGAACTCGGCCTGGTCATCGGGAAACCAAGCCGGAAAAAAACGAGCCAGATCTAGTGTATTTTTTTGGATCAAAAATCATTCAAATAGAAATTATTTTTCTTTTACGGAGCCGCCAACATGGCAACCTACATCCTGAGTATTAACCAGAGAACCACTGGTTCATGGGCTGTGATCCTGGATCGGAAAGCAAATGTGATCGCATCTGCTTACGCGGATATCACCCAGTATTTTCCGCAGCTGGGCTGGGTGGAACAGGATGCGAATGAAATTTGGCGGGTGAGCCTGCGCGTGATCGCCGAGGCGCTGCAAAATGGCAGGATCGCCCCGGAGCAGATTGACGCGATTGGTGTGGCAAACCAGCGTGACACCACCGTCTTCTGGAACAAAAGAACCGGCGAACCGGTCGGCAGGGCGATCGCCTGGCAGGACCAGCGCACCCTGCCGCTTTGTGAGAAATTGATCGCGAAGGATAAAGTCAACATCGAGGCGCGGACCGGCATGGTGATCGTGCCAGATATCACCGGCGCCAAAATCCGCTGGCTGATGGATAATGACCAGACGATCCAAAAAGGAATTGCGCGCGGCGAATTACTTTGCGGCACGATTGACAGCTGGCTGATCTGGAAACTCTCCGGCGGCGCAGTTCACATCACCGATCATTCCAATGCATCGGTGACCCTGCTGCAGAACGCGAATTCCCTGACCTATGATGATGAGATCCTGAACGAGCTGGGGATTCCCCGCGAAATTTTGCCTGAACTGAACCGTTCGAGTGAACTATATGCCTACACCGACCCGGAAGCCTTCTTCGGGGTACGCGTGCCGATTGGCAGCGCAGGCGGCAACCAGCAACTGGCGGTTTTTGGACAGGCTTGCATGGAAACAGGCATGGCGAAAAACACTTACAGCACCGGTTCCTTCGTGCTGATCAACACCGGCAGCCAGTACATTCCACCCGGCGGAGGCTTATTTTCACCGGTTTTGTGGACCATCGGCGACAGCATCGTCTACGGGCTGGAAGGCAAGGCGGATGTAGCTGGCGACGCGATCCTCTGGTTGAAGGAAGGTTTGGGGATTGTTGACGAGTTGGGCGAAGCTGAAGGGCTGGCGAGCCAGGTCGTCGATACACAGGGTGTCTATTTTGTGCCGCCTTTCGGCGGCTCAGATCTAATCCGGACCGGGACGGGGTCCTACGCGCGCGGCGCCATCATCGGCGTGACACGCGGCATCACCAAGCACCATATCGTCCGCGCCGCTTTTGAAGCCCTGGCGTACCAGACGCGCGATTTTCTCGAAGTGATCAAAAAGCGGGTGCCGGAGCTGATGCCGCCGGTGCTGCGGGTGGATGGTTATATTGCGAAAAGCGATTTCCTGCTGCAGTTCCAGGCAGATATCCTGGGCATCCCGGTCGAACGACCGGTCTTCACGAACACCGCCGCCCTGGGAGCGGCTTACCTGGCCGGGCTGACCGTGGGTTACTGGGAGACTCTCGAAGAAATCAGCGCCTCCTGGAAGCGGGACCGGTATTTCGAGCCGCGTTTCTCGGCTGAAAGGCGCGAGGAACTTTATTACGGCTGGCAGAAAGCCGTCAAGCAGGTCAAAACTCCCTATCTGCGCGGCTAAAATTTCTCCCGGGAGAGGATTGCTGCGTCATGGCTGGGCGCCGGCTGCCTGAGGCAGGGGCGACGTGAATCAGCGCATCTTTGCGGGCTGGCATCGTTCCCCAGGATTGAAAATTATATACTCCATTGGCTTAAGCTAATTAGCCAGTGGAGTATTGTTTATTCTCCGCACGGCACACTGCCAATCCAAATTCCTATCCAAATTGGGCAGCTTTCCTGATTTTCCTCGACCCGTCGAACATGCAATAATAAAGATACGTTTTTCAAACTAGAGTTAAGCAATGCTTATTGTTTGGGATATTTCGATAAAGGACTCTGTTTGATCACCTTCATTGACAGCCATTTTCAATTTATTTTCCTGCCTGTATTATGCCAACATTTTGGATATGAAGAAAGGAGTCCCTTACTGAGCCAAAAGAAAATGTTTTGCACTTCGTAATTTCGTTTTTCACCCATCCATATTTTTTTGAAAAAGGAGAATTCAAAATGCTTGGACAATTGGTTGGCGAGGTCTTTGGGACCTTCATTCTGATTTTGTTGGGCGATGGCGTGGTTGCAAACGTAGGACTTGCTCCTCGCCTGGGCGCAGCTGCTTATAACTGGAACACCATCACCATCGGGTGGGCATTCGCTGTGATCATTGCAGTTTACGTTTCTGCCGGTGTTTCAGGTGCTCACCTGAATCCTGCAGTGACGATTGCCCTGGCGCTTAAACGCGGTTTCCCCTGGGGCAAGGTATTCCCCTATATCATCGCCCAGATGGTCGGCGCTTTCCTGGGTGCCCTGGGTGTTTACCTGGTTTACATGGATGGTCTGAAAGCCGCCGGCCTGCCGAACGTCTGGTGCACGGGACCAGGCTCGGTCTTTGGTCAGGCTTTCTGGGGCACAGCCGCTGGCGCAGGTGTGGCAGCCAGTGGTGGTTACAGCTTCGTGAACGCATTTGTTGCAGAAATTTTCGGTACGGCTGTTCTTATGTGGGGCATCCTGGCAAGTGGTGACGCCAAGAACACCGGTTTGATGCATAACATGGGTCCATTCCTGGTCGGCGGCACCGTCCTGGCGGTAGGTTTATCGCTCGGCGGCCCCAGCGGGTATGCGATCAACCCCGCTCGTGACCTTGGTCCACGCCTCTTTGGACTCGTCTCTGGAACGACAGGTTTGTTCTCGAATGGATACTGGTGGATCCCGATCGTTGCCCCGATCATCGGCGGCGCCATTGGTGTTTACCTGTATGATTGGTTCGTGACCAATTACCTGCCCCAGAAATAGTTCGACCGGCATGACTTTTGGATACCAACGGAGGTAATCCAAATGAAAAAACTGATTAACAAACCTGAAGACGTGGTACGCGAGGAGCTGGAGGGAATCGCTCTTGCCCATGCCAACCTCGTAAAAGTTCACTATGCTCCTGATTTCATCGTTCGAGCTGATGGACCCATCAAGGGGAAAGTTGGGGTCATCTCTGGCGGTGGTTCCGGGCATGAGCCCATGCACGGCGGCTTTGTGGGGATGGGAATGCTTGACGCCGCCTGCCCGGGTGCTGTTTTTACTTCACCCACGCCCGACCAGATGCTGGAAGCGACCAAGGCGGTCAACGGCGGTGTTGGTGTTCTGCATATCGTCAAGAACTACACTGGCGATATTATGAACTTCGACATGGCTGCTGAATTGGCTCGCGCCGAAGGGATCGAAGTTGAATCTGTGGTGACCGACGACGATGTGGCGGTAAAGAATAGCACCTGGACCGCTGGAAGGCGCGGTGTGGGCGTGACTGTCCTGGCGGAAAAATTATGCGGTGCCGCTGCCGAACAGAAACGCTCGCTCAAAGAAGTGGCGGATGTCTGCCGCAAGGCGAAGAATTTTGGTCGCTCAATGGGCATGGCACTCACTTCCTGCACCGTCCCGCATGCCGGGAAACCCACCTTTGATTTGCCCGAAGACCAGATGGAAATTGGGATCGGTATCCATGGCGAACCTGGCCGGACTCGCATGCCGCTCAAAAGCGCAGACGAGATCACCGAGATGCTGATGGAGCCGATCATCAGTGACATTCCGTACAAAGCCGGCGATGAAGTGCTGATGTTTGTCAACGGTCTGGGTGGAACTCCCCTGATCGAGCTTTACATCGTCTACCGCAAGGCGTACGAAATTGCCAGCAAACACGGGCTGAAAGTGGTTCGTAATTTAGTCGGTCCGTACATGACCAGCCTTGAAATGGCTGGAACATCCATTACGCTGCTCAAAATGGATGCAGATATGCTCAAGTTGTGGGATGCCCCGGTCAAGACACCTGGTTTACGCTGGGGGATCTGACCAATAATCGCCAGGGCGGTTCTTCGCCGCCCTGGCTCGTGCAATGGAGTGGAATATGCCAATTCCTCGTGACGATGTGGTAGCCTGGATTAAAGCTGTCGCTGAAATGATCTCTGAAAATAGCAGTTACTTGACCCAGCTTGATTCTGATATAGGGGATGCCGATCATGGCGCCAACATGGATCGAGGATTTAAAGCCGTGATCAAAAAACTGCCTGAAGTTGAAGACAAGGATATCGGCACAATTTTTAAAAGCGTTGGCATGACATTAATTTCCACTGTGGGCGGAGCTGGCGGACCGTTGTATGGGACCTGGTTCCTGCAGGCGGGTATGAAAACAGCAGGCAAGATGGAACTGACCCCTGCAGATTGGTCGGAGGCTCTTGAAGCAGCGCTAAACGGCATCGTCATGCGGGGCAAGGCGGAGCCGGGCGATAAAACCATGGTGGATGCGCTGACACCCGCCGTAGCCGCACTCAAACAGGCGGTTCAAGCGAACCAACCGCTCAACACGGCGCTTGAACTTTCTGCCGAGGCAGCCAAAAAAGGCATGGAGGCCACTATTCCACTCGTTGCACGCAAGGGACGCGCCAGTTATCTTGGCGAACGCAGCGCCGGGCACCAGGATCCGGGGGCAACCTCCTCGTACCTGATGTTGAGGGTGGCTGCGGATACATGGAAATGAGCAGTTGAGACGAATCTTCTGGTGAATTTTGCCAGATTGCCAAGGATCGCAGGAAATGTGATCCGTTCTGCGAAGGCGCTTCACATCACGTGATATTCAATTCTGAAAACGTTCTCACAAGGAGTCTAAAATGGCTAAATATTCAGCCGCAGTTGATCAGGGTACCACCAGTACTCGCTTCATGATCTTCGATCACGAAGGCAAAGTGGTGGGAGTTGATCAAAAAGAACACGAACAAATCTTCCCCAAGGCTGGTTGGGTCGAACATGACGCAACCGAAATCTGGACTCGCACGAAGGAAGTCATTTCTGGTGCGTTGAAGAAAAGCAACGTTTCCCCCAAGGACATCGCTGCGATCGGCGTCACCAACCAGCGCGAAACCACCGTCGTCTGGGATAAAGCCACCGGCAAGCCGGTCTACAATGCCATCGTCTGGCAGGATACCCGCACCGATCTGATTTGCAACGAACTTTCCAAGGACGGCGGTCAGGATCGCTTCCGCACAAAAGTGGGTCTGCCGCTTGCCACGTATTTCTCTGGTCCCAAGATCAAATGGATCCTGGACAATGTGAGCGGCGTCCGCGCCAAAGCTGAAAAAGGCGAAGTGCTCTTCGGCAACATCGACAGCTGGGTGATCTGGAACCTGACCGGCGGACCCAAGGGCGGCGTGCATGTGACAGATGTCTCGAATGCCTCCCGCACGATGTTGATGAACCTCGAAACATTGGATTGGGATGCGGATATGCTCAAAATCATGGGCATCCCGCGCGCCATGCTGCCTACCATCAAACCCTCCTCCTCCGTTTACGGCTATGCTTCCGGCGGCGAACTGGAAGGCATCCCGGTCGCGGGCGACCTGGGCGACCAACAGGCTGCTCTCTTCGGTCAGACCTGCTTCAGCGCGGGCGAAGCCAAGAACACCTACGGCACCGGCTGCTTCATGCTGCTCAACACCGGCACCAAACCCGTCCAATCCAAGAATGGTCTGCTGACCACCCTCGGTTACAAAATCGGCAACGAACCTGCCGTGTACTGCCTCGAAGGTTCGATCGCCATCACCGGCGCCCTGGTACAGTGGCTGCGCGACAACTTGAAGATGATTGAAAAATCTTCGGATATTGAACCGCTTGCCCGCACCGTGGACGATAATGGCGGTATCTATTTCGTCCCGGCTTTCTCGGGTCTCTTCGCTCCCTACTGGAAGAGCGACGCCCGGGGTGTCATCGTCGGCATGACGCGCTTCATCAACCGGGGTCACATTGCGCGCGCCGCTCTCGAAGCGACCGCTTTCCAGACCCGCGAAGTGCTCGATGCGATGAACAAGGATTCCGGCGTGGATCTGACCGCTCTCAAGGTTGACGGCGGCATGGTCTATGATGAACTCCTGATGCAGTTCCAATCTGATATCCTCGGCGTACCCGTTGTCCGCCCGCAGGTGGCTGAGACCACTGCCCTGGGCGCGGCTTACGCTGCCGGTTTGGCTGTCGGCTTCTGGAAGAACGTGGAAGACCTGCGCAGCAACTGGGCGAAGGACAAGGAATGGCACCCGAAGATGGACGCAGCCCTGCGCGACAAGGAATACAAGGGCTGGAAGAAAGCTGTCACCCGCGCTTTCGATTGGGTCGAATAACCTTTCAGTAAAACCAGGAGGGGTGGTTCATCCACCCCTCCTTTATCGTGCGAATTTTTTAGCCCTGGTTAAAAACAAATTATTGGCGGAGCAAGCCATGACAAAGAAAAAGAAATTGCAGGATGGTCAGCAGTCCGAAGCAAAACCATCGTTGCCGGTTGAACCCTGGA
This sequence comes from Chloroflexota bacterium, assembly GCA_021795965.1. GTDB lineage: Bacteria > Chloroflexota > Anaerolineae > Anaerolineales > Villigracilaceae > UBA5195. The sequence goes on along the minus strand of JAJYOU010000022.1, from coordinate 4,587 downwards.
TTTCCATGCGGAATGGCAGCCTGATCATCGTCTTCACCAGCATCGTCATGGGCGTGCTGACAGCCATCCAGGTCATCCCGGTCAAGGGCTGGCTGGAAGGCATCCTCTGGGGTCTGCTGTATGCAGGGTTAATCTGGGCGATCTTCTTTGGGCTGATATTTTTCAATCGACTTTTGAAACGCAACCGGTCTTAACTGGTTTTTCAGGTAATGGTATTATCAGGGCAGATTTTGGCGGCGGCTGAGGAAGATTGGGAACTGAGATGGGCTCCGTACGACCCTGGAACCTACCAGGCAGTCCTCGACGAACTGCTGCCGCAGGACGTGGTGCTGGAAATCGGCGCGGGCGACCTGCGCCTGGCGCGCCGGATGGCTGGCGCAGCCCAAAAGATTTATGCGATCGAAATTAACGATAAGGTCTTGAGGCAGGGACTGGGCAGCGGACTACCCGCAAACCTGTTCGTGCTCCAGGCTGATGCGCTGGTTGAGGATTTTCCACCTGACGTGACGACGGCTGTCTTGTTGATGAGACACTGCACGCATTTTAAGGTTTACGCGGAAAAATTGAAGAAGCTTGGTTGTCGAAAGTTGATCACGAATGCGCGCTGGCGTATGGGGCTTGAAAGCATCCCGCTCCAGGCGCCCCGCATCCTGTTCGAAAAAGTGAAAGTTGGCTGGTACGCCTGCTGGTGCGGCGGGGTTGGTTTCAAGCAAGGTGCCGCTGAGTTGCTGACGCCCGAAAGCGAGGCAATCATTCATGAAGTCACGGGTTGTCCAGCCTGCCTGGCTGAGCCAGGGTAATTTCGCAACACCAAGCCCAGTTCACATTCTAGTATGGAGTTGTCCCTATGAGCAAACCACATGCGATTATCGTGGGGGCGGGCTTTACCGGCACTGCCACTGCCCACGACCTGGCGCTGCGCGGATTTGATGTGACCGTGATCGAACGCGGCGATATTTGTAATGGCACCTCTGGACGGACGCACGGCTTGCTGCACTGCGGCGGGCGTTACGCCGTCAAGGACCAGGAATCAGCCATCGAGTGCATCGATGAAAATATCATCCTGCGAAAAATTGTCCCGGGCGTGATTGAACCCAACGGCGGGTTGTTTATTGCCCTGAATGAGAGCGACCTGGCTTACCGGGATGCATTCATCGCGGGCTGCCAGGCTTGCCATATCCCGCTCGAAGAACTCACCCCCGCACAGGCTTTGCGCCTGGAGCCCAATATCAACCCGAAACTGCTGACAGCCTTCCTCGTGCCGGATGGGACTTTCGATCCGCTGCGGCTGGCGCTTTCCTTTGCCGCCACTGCCAAAAAGAACGGCGCAAAGTTTCGCACCTACAGCGAAGTCAAATCCCTGATCCTGGATGGTCAGGGCGGGGTGGTTGGTGTGAATGTGCTTGAGCGGGCATCCAACCAGACTCATGAGCTGCGCGGCGACATCCTGGTCAACGCCACAGGTGCCTGGGCGGGAGAAATCGCCGAGATGGCGGGCGCGAGTGTGCCGGTCAAACCCAGCCCGGGGGTCATGGTGGCTTATGACCAGCGCTTTGTGGAGCGCGCCATCAACCGCCTCAACACCCCGGGCGATGGCGATATCGTCCTGCCGCAGCGCCGCATGGTGGTCGTCGGCACGACCTCCTTCGAAATCGATGACCTGGATTATGTGCCCGTGCTCGAAGAGCATGTCAAACTGATGCTTGAGCGCGGCGCAGAGCTGATCCCGGGCATCCGCAATGCCAGGGTGCGCGGAAAGTACATGGCCACCCGCCCGTTGATTTCGAGCGGCTCGGGGCGCAGCGCAGCGCGGACTTTTAAATGTTACGACCATAAAGAGACACACAATGTCGACGGGCTGGTCACGATCACGGGTGGAAAAGCAACCACCCTGCGCGCCATGGCTGAAGGCACAGCCGATGTGGTTTGTAGGAAGCTTGGCATCAATGCCCCCTGTACGACAAAAGATGTGCTGCTCCTTTCGTATCGCCAATACTATTCCCTGCCCAACTAAGGAGTTGCCATGAGCGAAAAATGGAACATCACGCTTAAGGTTTCCCGCCAAAAAGAGGGCGAAACGCCTCATTTCGACGAGTATAAAATGGAAGTGGACCCGGATGAATATGTCCTGGACGCGGTCGAGCGGGTTTGGGCGTTCATGGATCGGACAGTTTGCTTCCGGCATGCCTGCCACCACTCCACCTGCGGCGCCTGCGGCATGCGCGTCAACAACGTTGAAAAACTGACTTGCATCACCAGCATCCGCGATATGTGCCAGGACGGCGGCACGCTCAAGGTGGAGCCGCTGCGCAATTTCCCGGTCATCAGCGACCTGGCGGTGGATATGGGATCGCTCTACAACCGCCTGGAGGCAGTCGGCGCCCGCTCGGTGCTGCCTGTGCCCGAAGCGGAGATCGAAAAGCCTGCCAGCACCTGGGACCCTGCTGACCAGCAATATATCCGGCTGGCAGACTGCATCGAGTGTGGACTGTGCATCAGCGCCTGCCCATCGGCTGCCACCTCCAGCGGTTACCTCGGTCCGGCTGTTTTGGCGGGGGCGCAGGCAAATGGATTAAAGCGCAACCCCGAACTTCTCCAGCTCGTGGATGCCGAGGATGGCGTCTGGCGCTGTCACAGCGCCTTCGAATGCAGCGCGGTCTGCCCATCCCTGGTCGACCCGGCGCGGCGCATCATGAACCTGCGCACCCAGGTTTTCACGGAACGCTTCAGCCGCTTGTTTCACAAGGCATGATTTGAGGAATTAAGATATGGAAAAACCCTCTCCTGACAAGTTTTGGACGTGGTTCAACCCGGTTGGACGCGAAACCGGCGGATGGGCTTTCATTCTCAACCGCGTGACTGCCCTCGGGCTGACCTTTTACCTGTACCTGCACCTGGTAATCCTGAGCCAGCTTGCAACAGGCCCACAGGCTTACGATCAATTCGTGGCGCTCATGCGCAATCCAATTTCAATTAGTGCCGAGGTGCTGGTGGTGGCAGCCGGGATCATGCACGGTTTGAACGGCATCCGGATCGTGCTGACCACCTTCGGGTTCGGCGTGACCCGTCAGAAACAGCTTTTCTACGGGCTGATGGCACTGGCGCTGGTGATCATCCTCTTCTTTACCGTCCGGATGTTCACTGCCTGAAAGGGAACTCAAAATGACACAAACCAGCGTTTCCGCAAAAGTTTCAGGCGAGGCTTACGGCGCACCGGCTCCCAAATCCGGCGAAAATACCTGGCTCTGGCTGCTCAAGATTGTGACCGGACCGCTCCTGGTCATCTTCCTTGCAGTTCATTTTATTGTCAATCACTACATCGGCGAGACCGGTTTGCTGACCTATAAGGATGTCGTTGCCTATTATCAGAACCCGCTCATCCCGATCATGGAAATTGGTTTCCTGGCATCGGTGGTGACCCACTCGCTGCTGGGTCTGCGCGGCATCATCCTGGATTTGAAACCAAGCCGGAATTTTCTTAAAATCCTGGACTGGGTTTTCCTGATTGCTGGAATATTGATCGTTGTTTATGGAACCTGGCTGGCGCTGACCATCGCATCGAGAGGGGCGTAAATCGCCATGGTCGGGCTGGTGATCGTCTCACACAGCCGGGAGCTGGCGACTGCCCTGGTCAAGCTGGTGCGGCAAGTGGCAGCGCCGAATATCCCGATCGCGTTATCAGCCGGGGTGGGCGACGAGCGCCAGGATTTTGGCACCGATGCAATTGAAATTACCGACGCCATCCGCGAGGTCGATTCGCCGGACGGCGTCCTGGTTTTAATGGACCTCGGCAGCGCTGTTTTGAGCGCCAAGATGGCGCTCGAATTCCTGGAGCCTGAAATTGCCGCCCGCGTCCGTTTTTGCGCAGCCCCCCTGGTGGAAGGCTGCATCTCTGCCGCGGTGCAAATCAGCCTGGGCAGCGACATCGAGACGGTTTGCCGCGAAGCCAACCTTGCCCTGCTGCCCAAGCAGGAACAAATCGATGAATTACCCGGCAGCCAGCCCGCGCCAGGCGCCGCCAGCCCGAGCCCTGCCGCAGCCGGGCAGCAAATCCTGCTGACACTCCACAACCTGCACGGTCTGCATGCCCGCCCGGCGGCGCGCTTTGTCCAAACCGCTGCCAGCTTCAAGGCTGAAGTCAGCGTTGAAAATTTGACCAAGGGCAAGGGACCCGTCTCGGCGCGCAGTTTGAACGCGGTCGCCACCCTGGGCGCGGTGGAAGAACACCAGATCCGCGTCAGCGCCTCCGGGCCTGAAGCGGAGGCTGCGCTGCAGGCACTCAAGGCGCTGGTGGAGGAGAACTTCGGCGAGCCAGCCGCCGCGCCGGTCGCAGCGCCGCAGGGGAACATCGCCCCAAAAGGAAACCAGCCCGCCGTGCCAGGCGCACTGCAAGCCGTGCCCATCTCGGAAGGCATCGCCCTCGGACCGCTCTATCGCTACCAGGCGCAGCTGCCAGCCATTTCGCGTGAGCCGGCGCAAGACGCGGCAGCGGAATGGGCGCGCTTTGAGCAGGCGCTTAAAACCACCAGCCTGGCGATCACTCAGCGCCGCCAACAGCTCAAGGCAGCCATCGGCGAGGCGCAGGCG
>JAJYOU010000034.1 GCA_021795965.1 Chloroflexota bacterium | reverse complement strand
ATCGGGTTTTTCCTCTACGACGTAATCCAGCTAAGTTCTGAGCTCTTCTGCTTGCAGAGACAGCACGATACCCACTTTTTCCACTATTCCTATCAATTTCTCGGAATATTGTCGTTCGATGTCTTCCAAACTCATTCGCGATCTCTGTTATTGACTTTCCTATTGCCAAAAATCTACTGATTTCCTCGCGTTCATTGTTTGTTATCCGTTTATGTGTTTTTTGCATACGAATGATTCTATCTCCTCATCCGTTGCACTAAATCTCTGACACCTCAATTAAAAAATTTGGGATTAATTTGCTAATATTAGCCGAGTGGGTTTTTATGATAAATTTGGAAAATAATCTTTTCTGAAAACCAATTCATATTTTCAAAAAAAATGATGCTGCAATTGGGATCAGAATCATTGCCTCTTTGTGTCTTGTCAGGATCAAAGCGGATGAAAGTAGCAAATATAGATTCTGATTTTTCGCGTTTTATAAAAGAAAAAATAATTCTTTGCCCATTGGGACTAAAAGGGTGGTTACCATTAAAAGCGAAAGTACTGATATTAGTTCGAAGTTCTCATTCGAGTTGGGTTTGTACTTAAAGTGGGATAAACCCATCTTTTAAAAAAGCCTCAAATAGGTAAAAATTAGATTCGAATTTATTTTAAAAATTTATTTTGCCATTCAAAAAGCCGGTTGAGAGCCTCAATCGGTGAAAGTGTATTTACATCCATCGATTTGAGCTCATCCAGCAATGGGTTTGTCTCCGGGAAAAGTGCGACCTGGTGTGCTGCAACCGGATTAATTTTCACTGCCCTACCGCTGGTTTTTTCTAATTCAGCCATAATTTCTCCTGCCCTTTGAATTACTGGCTTGGGCAAACCGGCAAGCTGCGCCACATGAATGCCGTAAGAACGATCTGCACCTCCCGGGATGATTTTGTGCAGAAATATTACTTTGCCATCTGCTTCAGTGACTGCCACGTTGTAATTTCTAACCCCAGGAAGCAAATCCGCAAGCTGAGTTAATTCATGGTAATGGGTGGCAAATAAAGTTTTCGAATGGAGAAGTGGGTGGTTATGGATGTATTCAACCACAGCCCAGGCAATTGAGACACCATCATAAGTACTTGTTCCTCTGCCTATTTCATCCAGAATGAGTAGCGACCGGGGAGTGGCATGATGAAGGATGCTGGCGGTTTCGATCATTTCGACCATGAAGGTCGATTGCCCGGAATGAATTTCATCCTGAGCACCAATGCGTGTGAATATTCTATCAACCAAGCCTAACCGGGCTGAACCAGCAGGGACAAAGCTGCCCATCTGAGCCATCAATGAAATTAAAGCAAGTTGGCGTAAATAAGTCGATTTCCCCGCCATATTGGGTCCGGTGATGATCCTGATTATTTCACCGGGTTCAAAAATAATATCATTAGGAACGAACGTTGTCTCCTTCAAACTTTGTTCAACGACAGGATGTCTGCCGTCATGAACTTCAAGAATATCAGCTTCAATGACTTCAGGTTTCGTGTAGCCATATAATGCAGCGGCTTCTGCCAGGGACGAAAGACAATCCAGTTCAGCTAATGCTTGTGCTGTTTGTAGAAGTATTTGTGCAGATTTCGATAATATTGAGCATATTTCTTTGAATAGACGGATTTCGATTTCTCGGATCCGTTCTTCTGCATTCAGAACCAGCGTTTCGTACTCCTTCATTTCGGGAGTGATATATCGTTCTGCATTAACCAAGGTTTGTTTTCTAATGTAGTTTTCGGGGGCGTTGGATGTCTGTCCCGCGGAAATCTCTATGTAATAACCAAAAACCTTGTTATACCCAACTTTTAAAGTCTTGATCCCGGTCCGTTCCCGTTCAATAACTTCAAGATTATTGATCCACTCCCTGGCATGCGCAGATGCATTGATCACTCCATCCAGTTCAGCGGAATACCCAGATTTGATAATTCCTGTGTTTTGAAGTGTCGCAGGTGGATCCGATGAAATTCCTTTTTCCAGAAGTTCTAATTCTTCCGAGCAGGGAGCGAGGGTTTCAAATAAATTTTTGAGAGAATTCTCATTGGGGGGATTGAAATTTTGGAATAATGGTAAGGAAATTAAGGTTTCTCTCAATGCGACCAGGTCTCGAGGTTGTGCATGACCCGAAACAACCCGGTTGGTTAACCTTTCCAGGTCATTCAGTGGTTTAAGCGCATTTCGGATTTCCGCCCTGACCATTCCCGCTTGATGGAAATATTCAACTCCAGATTGCCTTTGCCGAATTTTAATCAAATCAAGCAAAGGTTGACTTACCCACTGCCTTAATTTTCGTTTGCCCATTGGAGTCATCGTTAAATCCAGAATTCCCAATAAGGATCCTTTTTTTTCGCCATGCAATGTCTCAATTAATTCCAGGTTTCGCCGGGTTGCGGCGTCCAGCACCATAAATTCATTCAAACTATATATTTTGAGATTCGAAAGCAGATGGAGTGCACCGGGTTCCGTTTCACGCAAATATTGGATGATTGCTCCAGCAGCACGGGTCGCTTGAGATGACCTTTGCAAACCAAATCCTTCGAGGGTTACCGCACTAAAATGATTTAACAAGGCCTCGACGCATCTGCCTTGTTCGAATCTCCATGCTGGCCAGGAAGTCAAGTTGCCTTGGATCCCACCAGGCAGGGCGATATTATCAGGATAAATTATCTCGGCAGGGTTCAAACGTGTCAGTTCTGCCTTGAGTTGACCATTATTGGTCATTTCGATTTCCGTGGCAGAAAATTCCCCAGTACTGATATCAACATAAGAGACTGAGGATTTTTCTTCATCAATCACAACAGCAGCCAGGTAATTATTTGCATCGCCGGGCAATAAATTGGCATCGAGCAAGGTTCCGGGTGTGACAACCCGGACTACCTTTCGAGGAAAAATACCTTTTAAGGGTTGGTCCCCTATCTGTTCAGCGATTGCGACGTGGTACCCCTTTTCAATCAATCTTGAAAGGTAACTGTCAACAGCATGGTATGGAATTCCAGCAAGCGGCACCCGTACACCATTGCCAACCGGTCGGGAGGTTAAAACGATGTCCAATTCCTTTGAAACGAGTTCTGCATCTTCGTCAAAAGTCTCGTAAAAATCACCCAAACGGAAAAAAAGTATTGCGTTTGGATATTCTCGTTTTGTACTTAAATATTGTTGTCGGACAGGTGTAATTTCATCATTTGCCATGCTTTGATTCTACTACCTGTAACAAGTTCCAAGACCAAAAACCTGGAGTTGTTGGCACAAATCTAAATCCGAGGTTCGTAAACACGCTATAATATATTTACCATATTCAACTAAAAGGAGGATTTTATGGCTAGTGTAACTTATGATCATGTCACGAAGGATTTCGGAAATGTACGCGCAGTTAATGACCTAAACATGGAAATAGCCGACAAGGAATTTTTGGTATTTGTCGGTCCATCCGGCTGTGGTAAAACGACAGCACTGCGTCTTTTAGCCGGGCTTGAGGAGATCACCAGTGGTCGAATTCTGATCGGCGATCGAGTTGTCAATGATGTAGCACCGAAAGATCGTGATATTGCCATGGTTTTTCAGTCCTATGCTTTATATCCTCATTTGACAGTCTTCGATAACATGGCATTCAGTCTAAAACTGCGTGGAACTCCAAAGGAAGAAATCAAGAAGAGCGTCGCAGAAGCCGCAGAAATATTAGGAATTAATGAACTTCTAGATCGCAAACCAAGGCAGCTTTCGGGTGGTCAACGTCAGAGGGTCGCGGTTGGTCGCGCCATTGTACGTCATCCAAAGGTATTTCTCTTTGATGAACCCCTTTCCAACCTGGATGCAAAATTACGCGTTCAAACTCGTGCAGAAATAAGTAAACTTCATCAGCGCTTGCAAACTACTTTTATTTACGTCACGCATGATCAAACCGAAGCGATGACTATGGCTACCCGTATCGCCGTCACAAACAAAGGTAAATTGCAGCAATTGGATAGCCCCCAAACAATGTACGATCGACCTGCTAACATGTTCGTTGCGGGTTTTATTGGTTCACCAGCCATGAACTTCTTCCCGGGAAAAATAAAAAAAGATGCTGGTCAACTCTTTGTCGAGACTGCTGGATTCTCTGTCGCCATCCCAGAAGAAAGAGCAAAACCATTTTTTGACTTTATTGATAAGAAAGTTGTTTTTGGCATTCGTCCTGAGGATGTCAAGAACCCTCAATTTATGCCGCCCAATATTCATGGCGAAAAGATTACTGCAAAAGTGGATGTGATTGAATTAATGGGGAATGAAATTTATCTTTACTTGATGAGTGGAAAAAACAGCTTCGTCGCAAGAGTGGATCCTCGAACGACTTTTAAAGCTGGTGAAGATGTCCAGGTCGCACTTAATATGGATAATTTTCACATTTTCGATCCTGAAACAGAAATAGCGATCCGTTAATATATTTAGAACAACCGCCAGACGCATATTCTCTGGCGGTTGACCTTGTCTATTGGAGATACGTATGGTAACAAAATATAAACTTGTTTTGGTTCGACATGGTCAAAGTACCTGGAATCTTGAAAACCGTTTTACGGGTTGGACGGATGTAGAGTTGACAGACCTTGGAATCACTGAGGCGCAAAACGGCGGTGTTTTGCTGAAAGATGGAGGATTCAAGTTTGATATTTCGTACACCTCAGTTTTAAAACGTGCCATAAAAACTTTGAACATTATTCAGGAAGTATTGGACCTGGATTGGATCCCGGTTATTCGAGCCTGGCAATTAAACGAGCGTCATTACGGGGCTCTCCAGGGACTGAATAAAGCTGAAACTGCGGCAAAATTTGGAGAAGCCCAGGTAAAACTTTGGCGTCGAAGTTACGATGTACCACCACCTCCCTTGGACCTTTCAGACGAACGCCATCCACGCTTTGATCCTCGTTATGCCGATTTAACTTCTGAGCAACTTCCAGCGACGGAATCTCTCAAGATAACCCTTGAAAGGGTATTACCGTACTGGCACAGCAATTTGGCGCCAATGATTAAAACTGGTAAAAAATTATTGATCGTTGCTCATGGTAATAGTCTTCGTGCACTCGTTAAATATCTAGATGATATTTCCGACGCTGAAATTCCTGAGCTTAATATCCCGACAGGCATTCCCCTCGTTTATGAACTTGATGCGAATTTAAGACCTATCCAACATTATTATCTTGGTGATCAGGATGCTGTGGCTAAGGCTGCTGCAGCAGTGGCGGCACAAGGTTCATCCAATAAATAACTTTCTCAACATTTACAAGTAAATAAAAGACCTCATCAGGATCAACATCCCTTGAGGTCTTTGAGTTAAAATCATAAAATGCAAATACCAAGCGATTTTATTAATGATTTAAGAAAACGAATCAAAGGTTCCATTCGAATCGATAAAGTCAGCAGACTTTTATACAGTACTGATGCCTCGATTTATAGTATTGAACCTTTGGGGGTTGTGATTCCAGAAAATCAGGAAGATCTAATTGCGACCGTGGAGATGGCTGCTAAATACAAAATTCCAATCCTGCCTCGTGGATCCGGTTCATCATTAGCCGGTCAGGCAATCGGTCCAGCATTAATTTTGGATTGTTCCAAATTCCTTGATCGAATCATCAAAATAGATCCTGAATCCAGGACAGCCGAAGTGGAACCTGGAGTGATATTGGCAAATTTGAACCGGGAAGCCTCCCGGTTTGGATTAATGTTTGGACCTGATCCCGCATCTGCTCAGCGTGCCACAATGGGAGGGGTAATTGGGAATAATGCGACCGGTGCGCATTCCATTCTCTACGGAATGACTGCAGATCACTTGCTCGAAGCTCAAGTTCTCATGTCAAATGGTCAGCAAGCTAGGTGGGGGTGGGTGGAACGAAGACCATCGGACCTTTCGACAGCCCATGACCAATTAATAAATACTGCATTTGACATCAAGGAAAATTATTTAGAAGAAATTTACAAAAATTGGCCTCGAACTTGGCGTAATTCAGCTGGTTACCGCTTGAATTATTTGATTCCCTGGTCTGCAACCAACCCTCCTTTTTGGGGTGATCAGGAATATCCCCCTCGAAAATCACCCATTGGTTTTAATCTCGCAACTTTGTTGGCTGGTAGTGAAGGCACGTTAGCTGTGATCCAATCAGCCACTATTAAGCTGGTTCCCCGACCTGCATGCACACTTTTAGGGCTGATCCAGTATGAAAGCATCGCAGCAGCCTGCGACTCGATCCCCAGATTATTACAACTTCAACCCTCAGCGATTGAGTTGATTCCTAGAATGCTTTTACAGCTCGCCCGTGAAAGTGCTGCTTTTTCCAATTCCTTAGGTTTTATAAAGGGGGATCCTGCGGCGTTAATCGTTGTTGAATTTTCTGGAAATGATCCGGAGACATTAAAAAGAAAAGCTCTCTCGCTCGGTTCTGATATTCTACTGGCGGAATCTGCAGGTGATCAAGCGAAGGTTTGGGCAGTCCGCAAAGCTGGATTGGGGATTATTGATTCCCGCCCACAAGAAAACCGACCAATTGCCTTTATTGAAGATTGTGCCCTTCCAGTTGAAGAATTAGGGAATTTTGTGCGCGAAGTCGAAAGGATTTTGCAGGTGCATGGAACAAGTGCAGCCTTTTATGCTCACGCTTCAGCCGGGTGTCTTCATATTCGACCGTTGGTAAATCTAAAAACTTCAAAGGGATTGGAGAATTTAAGAGAGATTTCAAACGAAGTGGCAGAATTTGTCCTGAGCAGGGGAGGTGCAATGTCCTCCGAACACGGTGACGGGATATTAAGAGCCGGATTTTTACCTGAGACCTACGGTAATGTAATTATTGAAGGTATAAAAAAAATAAAGAAGGCGGCTGATCCTGACTCTCTTTTAAATCCACAAAAATTTTATGATTCTCCTCCAATTGACTCCAATTTGAGATACGGCTTGGATTACAAAGCTAATCCTTGGAACACCGAATTGGATTTTAAAAGAAATGGTAGCCTGACCCTTGCCATCGAACAATGTAATGGTCAGGGAGTGTGTCGGAAATTTGATGGGGTTATGTGCCCTTCATTTCAGGCGACCCGGGAAGAAATCTATTCCACCCGGGGTAGGGCTAACCTCCTTCGAGCGATGATCTCAGCCAAATCAGCTGGAATTGATGAAGAGGATGTTCGAGTCGCGCTCGACTTATGCCTGGCCTGCAAAGGTTGTAAAGCCGAATGCCCTTCCAGTGTGGACATGGCAAAGTTGAAATACGAATTTTTTTCCAAGTATTATCAAAATCATTCCCGCCGCTTGCGAGACTACTTATTTGGCTTTATCAATGAGTTGGTACAACCTGTTCATGGTTTTGCGCCGGTCATCAACTGGGTTGCCGGGAAAAAAATCGGAAGAAAGATAATTCAAAGCACTCTGGGAATTTCTGAGAAGCGCCAACTTCCCAATTTTGGATCAGTCCGAAAACACTTGAACCAAATTTCCGGGAAAGATAATATTGAAGAATGTTTGTTTCTCCCTGATACATTTACCCATTTTTTCGAGCCTGAAATTGAACAGGCAGCCTTTTCGGTACTTGATGCATGTCATATTAAAACTAAGATTTTGCCTGTTTTTGGGGCAGGAAGAACTCTGGTTTCAAAAGGATTTATCAAGGAAGCCAGGAACCATTTAATAAACCTTCTTAGATTAATCAAAGAGCAGGATCCTGAAGGGATTCTACCGATCATAGGCTTGGAACCCTCGGAAATTTATCTTTTAAGGGATGAACTGCTCGATTTATTGCCAGTCCAGCCCGAAGAAAATGAAAAAATATTAAATCGAGCCTGGATGATAGATGAATATTTAATTCGACCTGGGGGTAAATCTCTTGGAAACCGTTTATCTCAGGTCTTAAAAAACGAATTAAAACATGATCAGGGGAAAATACTTCTGCATGGTCATTGTTATCAAAAAGCCCAACAGCAAAATCTGGATGGTTATCCAACTGGGGTGAGTGCTTCTGAAGAAATTCTTAAGCAGGTGGGATATGAAGTCGAAGTGATGGATACCGGTTGCTGTGGTATGGCAGGAGCATTTGGCTATGAAAGCGAACATTACGAGGTTTCAATGCAGATTGGGGAAATAAAATTATTCCCTGAAATTCGTAAAGCCAAAGATCAATTTTTCGGAATTGCTGCACCCGGAACCTCTTGCAGATCCCAGATTACCGATGGAACTGGGGTAAAGGCAAAACATTCAATAGTGTTGGTTGCCGATCGTCTCAGTAGGTCCTGAAAATTAATTTCGACTTGATTGACTCTCCATCCTTTCGTGAAGTATCGAAAGGGCAATGCCAAAGGCTACTTCCACATTCAAGGATTTCTTGGTTCCAAGCATTGGAATATGGAGGATTTGATCGCTCAAATCCAGCAACCCTGGGTCGATACCTGATATTTCATTTCCAACTATTAAAACAACTGGGTTTGGTTCAATGTTTGAAATGGAATAAATTGAAACCGCTCGTTCATCTTGTTCTAGAGCAAATATTTTATAACCTGTTTTTTTTAGATGAGTGACCTGTGTAACTGCGTTTGAGTGATATTCCCAGGGGATAATATTTTGGGCACCGAGGGCAGTTTTCCTCAAGGAAGATTTATCAGGAGTGGAGGTTATTCCACAAAGGAATAATTTCTCAAGATCGAATCCATCTGCGGTTCTAAAAATTGCCCCGACATTCCAGGTCGAACGAACGTTATCCAATAAGCCGGAAATAGGAAGATGCCTGAAATGAGGGAATTTGTGGTTTTCTTTGATTAACTCTTTTTGATGAATTGAGAGTGTTTCCCCAAGACACCTTGGGCAACGAACTCCAAAAGGGTGATCATTCACCAATGGATAACGCAGCCCGCATTCAGGATTTGTACACTGTCTAATTTCAAAATTATCAGCCATGCTGGATTTCTACCGATGCAA
>JAJYOU010000021.1 GCA_021795965.1 Chloroflexota bacterium | reverse complement strand
TCAGCGCGTATGATGTGCATCCCATCCAGGTTGAGCGCGCCAAATAACATGTGGAAATGGCTGTCGATGAAGCCCGGCACGAGGCTCTTGCCGCCACCATCCATGACTTTCGTGCCGGGTCCTTTCCAGGCGGCTGCCTCTGAACGGCTGCCGGCAAAAACGATGCGGTTGCCTGACACTGCCAGCGCCTCTGCAAAAGGCTTCCGGTTGTCCGCGGTGAAAATATGGGCATTGGTGATGAGGAGTTCAGCGGGCTTGTTCATTTTAATCCTGCCAAAGGAGTTCCAAAGAATAGGTAAGTTATTTCGGACGCGAGAAGACCACCGTTCCGGCCACTGCGTCGCTGATGGCATCGCCGATCAGGTTGATCGAAAGGATGGTCAGGAAAATGCCCAGCCCGGGGAAGACCGTCAGCCACCAGGCCTGGCGCACATATTTTTGACCGGCATTCAACATGGCGCCCCATTCGGGGGTCGGCGGCTGCGCTCCCAGTCCCAGGAAACTGAGCGCTGCGCCTGCCAGGATGGACGAACCGATCCCGAGCGTGATCAGCACAAGCAGGGTCCGCATGGCGTTCGGTAGAATATGCTTGATCAGAATTTGGAAATCTGACCCGCCCAAGGCGCGCGCTGCCTCGACGAAACTCGCTTCGCGCATGGACATGACACTGCTGCGGGTCAGCCGCATGAAGGATGGCACAAAAGCAATTCCAACCGCCACCATGGCATTCATGATCCCGGGTCCAAGAATGGCAAGGATCGCCAGCGCCAGCAGGATATCCGGGAATGCCAGCAGGATTTCCGTCAACCAGGAAATGATCGAGTCCGTCCAGCCACCAAAATAACCGGAGATCAGCCCGAGCGTGATCCCCAGCACGGCGCCAATCGAAATCGCCACCAGCCCCACCCGCAGGGATAGCTGCCCGCCGTAGAGAAACCGGGCAAAGACATCCCGCCCAATGGCGTCTGTACCCATCGGGTATTTCAGCCCCGGCGGTTGCAGGGTCATGCTCGGGTCAATCGAGTTTGGGTCTTGCTGGGTCAGCAGCGGGGCAGCCAGGCAAGCCAGGACCAGGATTAAGAGCAGCACGCCGCCCACCTGAGCGCTGCGGTTTCGAAAAGTTTGTCGCAGCAGCCGGTGACCGGGCGAATCCATCTGGAAAGGAGACTTGCTGATTTCGGCGCTCATTTGAGGCGTATCTTGGGGTTCAAAAGGGTATAACCGATATCCGTCAGCGTGTTGATCAAAACGTAGACCACGGCAGTCACCAGCACCACCCCCTGCACCACCGGGTAATCACGGTTGGAAATCGCCGTGACCGCCAGCCGCCCGATGCCCTGCCGCGCAAACATGGTCTCAACGATGGTCGAACCACCCAGCAGGTAAGCCATCTGCAGCCCGATAAAAGTCACCACCGGGATGAGGGCATTTCGCAGGGCATGTTTCATAATGACGCTTGTCCGCGGCAGACCCTTGGCTCGGGCAGCCATGATGTATTCCTTCCCTAAAACATCCAGCATGCTGGCGCGAACCATGCGCGCCACCACCGCCGCTTCAGGCAAGCCGAGGGTTAGCGCGGGCAGCACCAGCGCCCTCAAACTGGAACCGGTCGAAATGCTTGGGAGCCAGCCCAGGCTGACGGAGAATAAGAGGATCAACAACAGCCCCAGCCAGAAAGTGGGAATGGATAAACCGCTGACCGAAACACCCATCGCAAGCGTGTCCAGCCAGCTGCCGTGATGCAAAGCCGCCGCCAAACCCAAACCAAATCCGATCACCAGCGCCAGCAGCAGGGCTGAAAAAGCCAGGGCGAGTGTGCTTGGAATTTGTTCGCGAATTGCCCGGGCGACGGGAACGGAATTGCGAATGGAATTCCCCAGGTCGCCCTGCAGCGCGTGACTCAAATAGCGCCAGTACTGGAGCGGGATCGGATCGTTCAAGCCCAGCTGCTCGCGCAGCTGGGCAACCGTACTCGCATTGACTTTTTGGGATCCCAGGATGGCTGTGACCGCATCACCTGGAACCAGGTGGATGATCGAAAATACCAGGACTGAGACTCCAATCAGGACAAAGAACGAAGTGATCAAACGCCGGATCAGGTAATTGGCCATAAAGTGACCTGGAATTTCCCTTGTCTCTTATTTGGCTAGAGAAATATCATAGATCCAGGGGTAACCTTCCAGGTCGAACGAGTAGCCTTGCACGTTGGGCAGCATCAGGTAGGCGGTGTTGATCGTGAAGAGCGGCAGCACCAGTGCATTTTCCATGATGATGCGCTGGGCGGTCACATAATCCTGTTTCCGCAGGGCTTCATCGGTCTGGGTATCGCCATCTGCCAGCACCTTGTCCAGTTCAGGATTGACAAAGCGGGTGTAAGCTGAACCGCCGTTGATGTTGGATGAGTGGAACAGGATTCTGAGCGGCGAAGGATCGGCGCGCGTCCAGTACATGTACAGGAAACTGTACCTGCCCGCTGCCCCTTCTGAAGCAATTCCCGCGTCATCCATCGCGCGCATGTTGACTTCAAAACCGGCTTTTTGCAGGTAGCCCGAGAGAAGTTCATTGAAAGCTTCCTCCCAGGTGGGAGAAGTGATGTAATCGAGGGTCAGTTTTTTGCCGTTCTTTTCGCGGATGCCATCCCCGTTCGTATCCTTCCAACCGGCTTCATCCAGCAGCTTGCCGGCTTCCTGCAGGTTGTAACGGTAGAGACTGGCTGCCTGTTCATCATATGACCATGTGGTCGGAGAAAGCACGCTGTAAGAAGGAAGCCCAAGGTCTTTGAAAGCCGTTTTTGCCAGCTCATCCTGGTTGATCGACAGGATCATGGCTTTGCGAACATTGATATCGTTGGTGGGTTCCTTCTCGGTGTTGATCATCATGATGGCAGGGATGCCCGGCTGTGCAAAGGTCTTAATCACAGCCTGACCAGACTTTACCATATCGCCCGCGTCCAGCGCAGGCGGGTCGGCGACCATGGATACTTCACCCGTCTGGAGCGCGGTCATGCGGGTGGCGGCTTCAGATAAAATGCGGAAGACAACCTGGTCCAGGTAAGCCGGACCCTGGTGGGTGGCATATTCTGGCGCCCAATTGTAATCAGGGTTGCGCTCGAGAACAATTTGCGATTGCGCATCCCATTTTACAAACTTGAACGGACCGGTTCCGACCGGGTGCTGACCGTAATCCTTGCCATATTTCTCCAGCGCGGTTGGGGATGAAATGCTTAACCACTGGCGGGCGGCATCCCACAGGAAGGTTGGATAGGGTGCGCCGAATTTAACGGTCAGATCGTAATCACCGCTGATGCTGGTTTCAACATATTTGTGATCGACAAGCAGGGTCTTGCCGCCGGATTGAAGCACATCCTTGCTGACGATGTGATCAAAGGAAGCCTTGACTGCCTGCGCGTTGAACGGGGTGCCGTCGTGGAATTTAACGTCCTGCCGGAGCTTGAAAGTAAATTCCGTGTAGCTGGCATTCGGCTGCCAGGAAAGCGCCAGCCCGGGATGCAAGCTGGCATCCGGTGCTTCAGAAAGCAGGGAATCAAACAGGCTGATCAAGACCAACTGCTCCTGGACGTAAACGGCAGCGCCGGGATCGAGGGTCTGGGGTTCTGAGCCAATCCCCAACGTCAGGATGCCGCCGGATTTATCCGGGGTTCCTGTGGGCGCTTCCGTCGCCGCTGGCGCTGCGGTGGCGGCGGGCAGAACGGCTGCCTGGGTGCTGGCGGGTGCCTGGGTCTCAACGACCGGGGTCGCCTGCCCGCAGGCAGATAAAATCATGCTGGCGATTGCGGCGAGCGCAATCAATGAAAATAACCTGGTTCTGATCATGGTTGGTTCTCCTCTTGAGTTTTTTCGTCAAAATCAATATCTAATTTTCGCCCAGGTTTAAACTGGACGGCGAATTTTAAGGCAGAACTTTGGAATTCACAAGGATTACAGCAAAAATTGAAACAGGGGACAATCGTCCTGATTTTACCATTTCAGTGGCAGGAGGGGTTGATTATCGACGGGAGATGATGGAAATGCCAGAGGGCGGAAGATGCATCTGGGCAGATGTCTCGCTCGATTGTTTCAGCTCGTGATCAGGGCAAGCAAATTGCAACCGGCATGCTTCCAGACAGAAATTTGCCCAATGGTCTCACCGTATTTGCATTTTTATGGCAAAGTTTTGAGGAAACTGATCAAATCAGCCAGGTCTTTGTCGTCGATGTTCCAGCGTGGCATGTCTGATTTTAATTGGGTGCCATCGGGGTCTTGACCTTTGGTAACCGCCAATTTAAATTTTTCCGAGTCAAATTCAGGTGAAAGTACTGACCAGCGAATATCCTTGGCGGTCATGACCTGCATCATGCCCATGTTGTGAGTCCCGCCGCGTCCATCCGGACCATGGCAGGAAGCGCAGGCTAACTGCCCTCCACCCATCATGCCATTGCCCCAATTCGACGCGCCTGTGTAAGTGATCGGATTGCCGCTTGCGCTCGTGGCAGTAAAATAAATGCGCTGGCCGTTCGAACTGAAAGCGCCGTTTCCCCAGGCTGTTCCACCTGTTTTCACCGCCTGTGCAAATCCTCCGCAGGCTGCCAGCAGAAAAGAACCGCTGGCGATTAGAATAAACCAATAAATTTTTTTCATTTTTCTTTTCATTTATAAAACCTTTCCTCATTCCAGGAAGGATTTCCCGGACTTTTCACTCTGCAAATCAATTGCCATCTTTAAATCGATCAGGAATCTACACGGTTACATCTTCATTATATAACGAACAATTTCCAGCCGCATCCATCTTTCGGGGGATTGTCTGTCCGGGTTAATTGGGGGGTAAGACAAATAATTACAAGATTTTTCCTCAAGCCGTGTGTATTTAGCCTGGCTTACGGATGCTGCAGGACTTTTTCAAAAACCAGTAATTTCTCCTGGGGCTTCACCAAATCCTTTGCTGAAGAATCCCCAGGGACGGTTTTCACAGCTCCATTCTGAAGAAAATAAAATCGCGGACAGACTGCCCGCGATTTTAAATGGAGACCTGATGCCCGCTTCCGGGCGAAATTGGATTAACTATTAGCAGAACGCCCTTTTTGCCAGGGCATGGTGACCGTCTCGATCCACTGCAAAACTTCGTTCAGCAGAACGCCGATCAGCATCACCAGCACCAGACCCGCATACATCTTGGGCGTATCCATGATTTCCCAGTAATAAAATGTCAGGTAGCCGACCCCTGTTTTGGCGCGGATGAACTCGATGGAAACGACCACGATCAGGGCAGTTCCGAGCGCCAGCCGCAGACCCGCAAAGATGACCGGCAGCGCGCCCGGGATGATGACATGCCTGAACATCTGCCAGCGGTTGGCGCCGTAGTTCCTGCCAGCCTCCAGGTAAACGTTATCCACGCCCGCCACGCCCGCCATGGTATTGATCGCAACCAGGAAGAAAGCGGAAATCGCCACAACCGCAATTTTTGGGCCTTCTCCAAATGGATCCGCGAACATCAGCATCATGATCGGAAAGATCATGATTTTTGGCAGGACATAAACCGCCGAGAGGATCGAATTAAGCATGATCCGCACCGAGCGGCTGACTCCCATCACCACGCCCAGGATAATTCCCGGAATGAATCCCAGGATGAACCCCGCCACAACCCTGAAGAGAGTGCCAAAGAGGTCGCTTTCCTGTGCCAGCGTGGCAATACCTGCCCAGCCTTGTTTCTCAAACATGCTCGGAATCAGCCACGGGCGACCCATCAGGCTGGTTTTGGTAAACTGGTTGTAGCTGATGATCAACTGCCAGAGCGCCACCGCAATCTTGGACGGCGGTGGAAACCAGAGGGGGTTGAGAATGCCGGCGCGCACCGTCAGTTCCCAGCCAACCAGCACCAGGATCGGGAAACCTATCGCCAGTGAGCGCTCAAACTTTGTCGCATGGCGGGCAGCAATAAACTTGGAGCCTTCTTCAGCCAGCATCACGATAAAAATAAAATCAATCAATAATCCGAGCAGGAAAAGGGAATACCAGAGCCGGAAACCCAGGAAAACCAGGTTGAAGATCAGGAATGCGGAAGCAAGGGTAATCAAATATTGTTTCGGGTTGGATTTGTTCACCTTTGATCCTCCATGGCTGCAATCACTTCGTCTCTTAATACTTCCCAAATGACCAAAGTTAACCTGGCAAATTCCGGAGTGCCCGTGATTTTCAAATCCCTCGGGCGCGGGATGTTAATGTCAAAGTTGATTTTATTGGTACCCGGGTGTGAGGTCATCAAGACGACCTCGTCACTCAATAAAACTGCTTCTTCAATACTGTGTGTAATGTAGATCACGGTTTTGTGAGTGGCTTCCCATAATTTCAAGAGCTCTTCCTGCAGCACGTTTCGTGTTTGGGCGTCCAAAGCACCCAGGGGTTCATCCATCAGGAGCACCTCGGGGTCGTTCGCGAGCGCCCGCGCAATGCTCACTCTTTGTTTCATCCCACCCGAAAGCTGGTGCGGGTAGCAGTCGATGAATTTATTCAACCCGACCGCGTCAATCCAGTGCAGGGCAAGTTCCCGGCGTTCCTTCTTGCCAACACCACGCATCTCTGGACCAAAGGAGACGTTGTCCAGCACGGTTCTCCAGGGAAAGATGGCATATTCTTGAAACACAACACTATTAAGCGGTTTGGTCAGATCCTTCCCGGGGAATATTTTCAAATTTCCGGAAGTCGCTGGAACCAACCCCGCCAAAATTCTCAGGAAAGTGGATTTGCCGCAGCCGGATGGACCGACAATCGATACAAACTTGCCTTCTTCCACGGATAAATTGAAGTTTTTGATCGCATCAATTGGACCGCCCGCAGTTTGAAATGTCTTCCAAATATTTTCAGCTAATATTTTTACTGCCATGTTATGCTCTCGGTTCCTGTTTTAATCATTAATTTTTCTAGCAGGCAGGAATTTTGGGGGTGATTCACTAACAGGTGGGGAATTCCCCACCTGTTAGTGTAAGGTTTTGACTGTTATTTAGGCAGGTGAGCGAGAGCCCATTCCACGAATGAAGTATCAACCACCTTGGTCATGTCGAGCGGATCGGTGTAGCTCAAGCGACCGTTGTGCAGGTTGGTGAGTTCTTCATCCTCCAGCCCTGAGACCGGGATGACCATCTTGGGATCATAAACCACCGGGGCGCCTTTTTTAATCGCGTCGGGGGTGCTGGCAATGAAAGCCATATAGGCTGCCATGTTCTCGTCAGAGAGATAGGCATCGCCCTGCATTGCCTGGGTGGCTTCCGCCATCGCCAGGGCAAAGCGCTGGGCAACTTCGGTGCGCTTGTTGATGAAATTGCCGGAAGCAACGAAAGCAACCGTCATCAAACCAGGTGTGATATCTTTCGCAAAAGCAACGCCGTATCCAGCGTTGATGATTTGATCGGCATAGGGGGAACCCAGCAGACCCGCATCAATGGCTTTGTTCTGGAAAGCTGCCGGCATGTCTGCATTGGCAAGATTTTGCATGGTGACATCAAAAACGGTTAAATTACCACGCTCGAGTGCTTTCGCCAGGAGGTATTCACCGCCGCTGCCAGGTCCGCCGGCAACTGCAACGTTCTTGCCTTTCAGGTCAGCCATGGTTTTGATCGTACCGTCATCAATCAGGTCCTTGCGGACGATGAAGATGGTTGGGCTGTTCTCAAAAGGTTCGAGGGCGCCTGGAAGAATGACGCGCATATCCATGCCTTGAGCCCAACCATTCCAGAGGGATGCCACGATGGAAACGGCGGCGACATCCACTTTTCCATCGCTCAGGAAAGCGATGGCATCCGTACCAGATTTGACCGATTCGAGGGTCACATCCAGTCCCTGCTTCTCAAAGAAACCACGCTGTTTTGCAACATATAACGCGGCAAATTTCATGATCGGAACGTAAGCGACAGTGACTTTCTCAACAGGGCTTAACGGGGCGAGCCCGGCTGCGGTGGCAGCAGGGGCTGCGGTCGCAGCGGGAGCTTCGGTGGCTGCCGATGCAGCTTCGGTGGCAGCCGGGGCTGCGGTGGGGGCTGCCTGGGGTGCGCAGGCGGTTGCCAGTAGCGAAACCAGCACCAGGATTAACAGGGTCTTCAAAGTTATTTTTTTCATTTTTTCTTTTCTCCTCTAAATTAAATTTCTTTCGAAGTTCAAGTCTGACAGGGTATTTTGTGATTTTTTTGTTCTCCTTTCTTATTTTCCAATGGAAAATTTCTTTGAACAAATCTTCAAAACGTTCTCTCAAGCGGGTGATGTTCCCCAAGGATCGGGGCTGGTTTTTCAAACCGGCTTGTACTTTCCACAATGATGGCATTACCAGCGGAACAACTTGATTTCAACCCGGCAAGCTCAATTTCCAGGGAGTTATTTCTAACGGATGATTCGCAATCTAACTTCCGGGTCTTTCATTTTATCGAGAACCTTTTATTAACTCCAGAATGATTTAAACCGTCTCAAAACTGGCGCCGAGGGCACCGATGTCCTTCAGGAAGCCCGGGTACGAGACCGCCGCAGCTCCGGGGTCAGAAATAGTCGAAGGACCATCCGCCACCAGCCCTGCCACAGCAAAGCTCATCAGGACGCGGTGATCATGGAACGAATCGACGCTGGCTCCATGCAGCTTCCTGACGCCCTGGAAGATCAAGCCATCCGCAGTCTCAGTGACATCGGCTCCAAATTTATTTAACTGGATCATGGCAGCCAGGCGGTCGCATTCCTTGAAACGGAGCTGCTCGGCATGGATGATCCGGCTTTCACCTTCAGCCAGGGCTAAAAGCACACTCAAAACAGGGACCATGTCGGGAGCATCATTGCAGTCCACTGTCACACCCTTCAACGGTCTCCCGCCGACCACTTCGACGGTCTTCGCGACCGGGTCGATGCGGACATCTGCGCCCATTTGCTCGAGGACTTCGATGATTTTCGCCTCGGGATGGTATACATTCAGATCGAGGTTGGTGTAGCGCATGCGGGAATTGCTGATTGCCGCCAGCACCAGTCCAAAGGACGCCAGGGCAATATCCCCGGGAATGGACACATTTGCAGGTTGGTAGTGCTGGTTGCCAGGAATGAAAAAGGAAGAAAGTTTGTCAGGGTATTCCACCTGGACGCCAAAATCTTTCATCATTTTGATCATCAGGAGCGTGTAACTGCCTTCATTCAATTTTCCATTTTCAATTTCAACCGTCACGTCGTGACCCGTAAAAGGCGCCAGTAAAATCAACCCGGTCGCCCACTGCGAGATCAAACCGTTGACCATGACCCGTTCCGGCAGCTGGGTGACATCCTTGTGGCGGATCACCACCGGCAGCAAACCATTCGCGCGGGTTGACCAGACTTCGATCCCCCAGCGGTTCAAAGCTTCAATATGGGGTCCCAGTGGTCGTGAGCGCAGCGAATCATCCCCGGTGAAGACCGTCATGTTTGGAGCCGTGGCAGCCAGACCCAGTAGAAAATGGATGGTTGAACCGGAATTCCCGCAGTCAATGATATTGTTGGGGGTCTTGAACCCTCCGCCTTCAATTTGATACCCGTTTTGAACCGGGACGTAGCGGGTACCAAGCATGGATAAGCTGTTGAGGGTGGATTGATTATCCAGCGAGCTGCTGATGCCGGTGACCGTCGAGGTGCCATGCGCGAGCGCGCCGAGAATTAAGCCGCGGTGGGTGTGATACTTGGAAGGGGGAGCCAGCAAAACGCCATCAAGCGGTTTTGTTAAAGGATGGGTAACCAGGGAGCTCATTAAAGTACTATCGTCCTTCCCAAAGTTGTTTGGTGATCTGCATATGACCCAGGTGAAGGGCGGTGTGCTCAATCACATGCAGCACGATCCATTCAACGGTCACATTTTTGCCTTTGACTTCGCGGGTTTTCCCGAGGTCCTCCGCTGCCAGCTTTTCCAGGATTTCCACGGTCTGGGCTTGAATTTCGCTGAATCTTTTTTTGAGGAGCAGCATATCCGTCGCGCTGGCAGTGAACTCGGCTGGACGATCGCGCTCGATTTTCTGCCCATCAAGATTTTCCTTGATCCACCACAATTGGGATTGAATCGTGTGCGTCGCTAGTGCATAGATTGAATTTGTCTCGGGGTAAGGCGGCACCCAGTTCATGCCATCCGTCCCAACGGCTTCAACAATGCCCAGAATTTCCGCCTGCAGTGCCGCGAGGATCGAACCTGCTGTTTTCATTTGAGGAAGCATCTCTAGTCCCAATCCTTTTTATCTTTATAAACAGGGTCAGCAATATAATCGCCCAACTGTTTGCCGTCCTCGAGACCATGGGAAAGGGCGCTGTAGCCTTTCCACATCATGAGCTGGTCCACAATCGTCAGGGCAGCCATGGCTTCGACCACCGGAACCACGCGTGGAACGATGGAAGGATCGCGGCGAGTTTCTGCACTCAACTGCTCATTTTTCTTCTGGATGACGTTGATCGTATCCTGGTCGAGGCGGATGGTGGAGGTGGGTTTGACTGCCAGCCTGAAGACGATATCGTCCCCATTCGTGATGCCACCCAGCATCCCACCGCTGCGGTTGCTCCTGAATTTCACCTTGCCGTTTTGATCATAATAAGGAATGTCGTTGTTCTGACTTCCCAGGGCACGTGCTTCCTTGAAACCGTCACCAAACTCAATTCCCCTCACAGCTCCGATGCTCATGATGGCATGCGCCAGCGTTGCGGTCATTTTGTCAAAAACGGGTTCGCCCAAGCCGGCTGGACAGTTTTTCACGATCACTTCAACAATGCCACCGACCGTATCACCGTTTTTGGCAGCCTCGAGTGTCGCTTCAATCATTTTTTTGGAAGCTTCTGCATCCGGGCAGCGGGCAATGTTGGTTTCGGTCTTGGTTTGAATGTCGGTCCAGCTGATATGATCCGGGGCTTTGACCCCAGCCATTTCCTTGACATAAGCCCGGATCTCGATCCCCTCTCTTTGCAGGATCTTTTTGGCGATGGCGCCAGCCGCAACCCGGCAGACAGTCTCACGTCCGCTCGAACGACCTGCCCCGCGCCAATCGCGAAAACGCCCATATTTTATATGAAAGGTGTAATCCGCATGCCCGGGACGGACTTTTTGCATAACTTTTGCATATTGGTGGACGTGAAAGGGTTTGGTGTCAACATTGTAAATCACCAGGGTGACAGGCGCCCCCGTGGTGTAGCCATCGAATACCCCTGTGATGATTTTTACAACATCTGTTTCTCCGCGCGGAGAAGTGATTGAACTTTGCCCGGGGCGGCGCCGGTTGAGATCTGCCTGCACCTCAGCCTCAGTGATCGGCACTCCAGGCGGCACCCCGTCCACAACCGCAACCAATGCCGGACCGTAGGATTCGCCCGAGGCTGTGACTCGAAACACTCTTCCAAAGGTATTACCCTGCATGATAAATTTCTCCAGTCAAAGAGTTTTTGTGATCTGGAATTTGCCAAAAAGCTGTTCTTCGGGGGATAGTTCAATGGGAACGGATCGATCGACCCGGGATTTATCCCATAAAAATGTCGTTCGGCCACCAGAAGGGGGATCTGCAGCCATTTGTACCAGAACTGCCATCGCTTTTCAAAAACCTTCCGGTGGCAGGATAAAAATTATACTATACAAAATCTGAAGGAAAAGGCAGTGTTTGGAGCGTTTGGAGCATTTGCAGCAGGGCAGCGAAGAAAATGCCGGGGCTCCACTACCAGCGCGGGGTGATGTTCAGGCTGCTTCCTTGTGCGGCAGCAGGAAATAACCAAACCCAAGCGCGAAAAACAGGTAGACCACCACCACAATCCAACCCAGTGGTCCAAGCAGCCCACTTAACTGTGCAATTAGCGCGATCACAAAACCGACCGCGTCATAAACGCACAAGTCAAGGATGATCGCCCGCCTGGCTTGCGAATCGACCGCATTGCGGGCAAACCAGGTGACCAGCATATTTCCGAAAATCGATGCACTGTACTGCCTGGCTGCCAAAACTCCGCCAGTGTTTAGAGTTGTACCAAACAGGGAGTAAGTGAAGACCGGCGCGAAGAGAATGGGTACTCCAAGCACCAGGCACACGACCGCCTTGATGATCATCATGGTTTTTAAATTCACGCTGAGCCTCCTTCCAGTTTTTTGAAAACTGCTGAATCCTTCCATTTAATTGCACCCCGCGCTCATCATTAATTGTACAACAATGCTGCAAGCCCCTTTTCACCGGTCCCGCGGTTGGATGTATAACTCGATTTTTTCCACTTTTTCAAGCTTGACGTGACCTGCGGGCTTGCCGCTGTCCCGCTTTTCTCCTTAAATTGGCTACACGAAAAGTAATTCAGGGCATTCCTGCTGCGCTCATGGCACGTAGATTGCCACAAAAAGTTTGCTGTTCCTTACCCGCCGAGAAATGGCAGGCGCATCCCTAAACATTCATTTTTTCATAGTTTGATTTTGCAATTTGCAGGCGTGATATGATAACTTTTTGGTGGATGGTGGTGTTTTATTTAAAACAATTTAAATCATTCCGGAGGAACAGATGAAGATTGCGGTACTTGGGACCGGCGGGGTCGGCGGTTATTACGGTGGACTCCTGGCAAAGCAGGGACATGAAGTGAGCTTTATCGCCCGTGGGGCACACCTCGAAGCAATCCGCAGGGATGGCTTGCAGATCAGGAGCGTCCACGGCGATTTCAGCATCCAGCCGGCGCGCGCCTTCGCAGACCCTGCCCAAATCGGTCCGGTTGACCTCGTGCTGTTTTGCACCAAGACTTACGACACCGAACGGGCAGCAGAATCCATCCGCCCCCTTATCACGCAGCAAACCACAATCCTCAGTTTTCAAAACGGCGTCGATTCTGCGGAACGGATCGGCGCAATCCTTGGGATGTCGCACCTGATGGGCGCGGCAACCTGGATCTCCTCCGCCATCGAAGCTCCCGGCGTTATCCGCCAGGTCTCGGCATTCCGGCGCATCGTTTTTGGCGAATTGGATGGTTCAATCTCCCCGCGTGCGAAAAGCATCTCCGAGCTGTTCAGCCCGACAGGCATCACGGTCGAGATCAGCAGCGAGATTGTCAAGGTCCTCTGGACGAAGTTCCTTTTCATTGCAGCCGCTAGCGGGGTGGGCTCGCTGACGCGCTTGCCGATGGGCGAATATCGCTCCGTCCCCGAAACGCGGCGCGTGTTGACCAGTCTCATGGGCGAAATTGGTGCAGTGGCTCGGGCGCAGAATATCATCCTGGACACGGATGTGGTTGAAAAAACCCTGGCATTCATCGATGCTTCTGCACCGACGATCGTACCTTCGATGCAGCGCGATTTTGAGACCGGACACATCTCAGAATTGGAAGCCGTCATCGGAGTCATCTGCCGCAAAGGTCGGGAGCTGGGAGTGCCAACACCCATCGCCGATCTGACCTACGCCATTTTGCTGCCGGTCGAACAGAAAGCCCGCCAAAAACAAACCGGGTGATTCAGCAGCGTGGATTTTAGGTTCCCGCAAACCAATTCTTTTCCTTATAAAAGCAAATAAGGGATAGAATTGACAACAGGTTTTTTAAAAAGTGTGCTATATTAAAGTCATATTTTTTTCCTAGGGTCATTGATAAAATGTCATCCGCTTTCCCTTCCCCAATTCAAAAGATTTGGTCGACAAACGATTTTTCGTGGCTGAAAAACCAGCATGCAAAAGCGCCAGTGAGTGATTGTCCCTCAATGGCGCTTTTTGTTTCCCTATGATCGATCCAAACCCCGCTTATTCTTCTTGATTGTCTTTTTCAGCTAAATTTTTGTGTTGGAGTTTTTCCAGAGCCCGCGTGGCGCTGCGCGAGTAATCAGAAGAAGGCCAGGTATCTAAAACGGCATTGAATTCAATAATTGCCTGTGAATCTTTCTTTTGTCGCAGATATGCAACCGCCAGGTTGTAATGCGCAGCAACCTCATATTTCACACCCAGGTAACCCTGCCCTGCCTTGTCCAGGACTGATTTGAGCAATGAGATGGCTAGATCGTATTGTCCTGATTGCAGCAAAGCAGTTGCGCGGTTGACATCGATCACGATCATGCCGGATTGATCAGGCCAGAGGCGAGCCGCAAACTCATAGAATCGCCCAGCCCGCACGATCTTGCCTCGCCTGGCGAAATCTGTACCGAGATCCACCAACAGGCGCACTCGCATCGTCACCAGGTAGAGCAGGAGCAGGAAAACGACTGGTTCGATTTTGAAGCTGGACACAGCGGTCAGTCCAGCCACCACTCCGGTCAGGATCAGTGATTCAAGCGCAAACCGCAGGGAAAGTCCCTCGCGCCGGAGTAAAGCCAGACCGCCAAAAACAACGATATAAACAAAACCGATTAATAATAGCAAGACAGGCAAAGACATGGCAACCTCCATCGATAATTAAACTGGGTCTTAGTATACGGCTCTTATTGAGTTTGTCAATCCAGATTACAGATAAGTAAAGGAGGTGATATTTCATTACGGACATGGTTCGAAAGGTTCTCAAAGGTGCATGAATTCGTAACAAATTGATTTGCCAATCAACTAATAATTCAACCTTAGGAGGATGTAATGAATGCTGTTGTAACATTATTCATCGGCGTTGTTGCAATTTTTTTGGGCTATGGCTTCTATGCCAAGACCATTGATCGGAAAGTGATCCAACCGGATGGCAAAAAAGCCACACCAGCCAGGATGTACATGGATGGAGTGGATTTCACCCCCGCCAACCGTAACGTGCTCTTTGGTTACCAGTTCAAATCCATTGCCGCGTTGGGTCCAATCACCGGACCAATCGTTGCGGTTCAATGGGGCTGGTTGCCAGCACTGCTCTGGATCATCTTCGGCACATTCTTTATCGGCTGGGTACAGGATTATTCGAGCATCATGCTTGGCGTTCGGGAGGACGGCCAGTCATTTGGTGCTCTCTCCTATCGCTTTATCTCCCCACGCTCCCGCTCCATCCTGTTAACCTTCATCTATTTCTACCTGCTTTTGATCATGGCAGCCTTTGGCAAGATTGTTGGTTACGACCTGATGACCAACCCGGCAGTCCCGCTGGGATTGCTGCTGGTAATCGGCGTCGGCTTGCTGGCTGGTCAAATGACCTATAAATGGAAGATGGATATCATTGTGACGAGTGGGATCACGGTTGTCCTGGCTTTTGTGGGCATCTGGCTCGGCACCCTGGCACCTGTCCAGGGATTTATCACCAACGTGATTAACGGCGCAGTTGCAGGCACCGGTCCGGATGGCAAGGCGATCCAAACCTATGCAACCGTCTTCGGAGCTGTGACACGCCCGCAGTTCATCTGGAGCCTGGTGGCGCTGGTTCTGTGCTATTTCGGCGCAGTACTTCCCATCTGGCGCTGGGCGCAGCCCATCAACTACGTATCCTTCTGGATCGTTTTCTTGGGCATCCTGGCTGGCACTCTTGGTCTTTTGATCTGGCACCCGGCTTTCCCCGCAGATTTCCCGGCTTTCACCAACTGGAACGGTAACCTGTGTGCGTCAGCTAATTGTTCAAGCATCGATCCAAAACTGCTTAAGAACATGGTTCCGCTCGGACCCATGTGGCCGCTGCTCTTTGTGACCATTGCCTGCGGTGCAGTTTCCGGCTGGCACAGCCTGGTTTCTTCATCTGGCACTGCCCGCCAGCTTGAAAATGAAGCCGACGCCCTCTATGTTGGTGGCGGCGCCATGTTCCTCGAAATGTTCCTGGCCACTTTATCCCTCCTGACGGCAGTCGTCGGCGTTGGCGTAACCAAGGGTTTTGCGGGTTATGTTGGCTTGGTCGCGGCTGGCAAGAACGCAGGCATTTTTGCAATCGGCTTGAGCGAGATGATGTCCAAAGTCGGTGTGCCCACCTCGTTCGGTCTGCCCTATGGCTCGGTATTTCTGACCCTGATGGGTCTGACGATCATGTACCTGGTGGTTCGTTTCATGCGCGTCGCTTCAGCTGAATTCCTGGGCGATTCAATTCCGCTCTTCAAAAACACCACCTTCGGCTCGATCATCGCCCTGCTGCTCTCGGCTCTCATGATCTACACCGGCTTCTGGGCACGTGTTTGGGTGCTCTTCGGCGGCGCCAACCAGTTAATGGCTTCGCTCGCCCTGCTTCTGGTCACCCTCTGGTTGATGTCCAACGGCAAGAACTACATGTGGACCTTCATCCCGTTCCTCTTCATGTTCGTGACCACCATTGCTGCGCTGCTCCTGACAGCATTCAGTGTGTTCTCTCAGCTGGGCGCAGCCAACCTGCCGGTTGATAAAATCATCGGTAACTGGCTGGCTGGTTTGATCGCCATCTACCTGGTGATCGCGGCACTTTTCCTTGCCTGGGACGCTTTAAAAGCCTTCAACAAGGCTCGCGAAAATAAACCAGTCAAGACTTCAGTCTAGCTGACCTCCGATTATGAGATGTGCGGCGCACTTTCTTCCTGGCGCAAAGCTCAAGGAAGTGCAGGAACCAGGTGTGCCGCACGTCCCGAAATTACGAAAGAAAAAATGACAATCCAGATCGATGTAATCATGCCGTTACCGGAAGGATGGGGAATTTGTCTTTCCTGCGAAATGATGATCGCCCAGGCTGATTTTTATAAAGCGCCGTCTGATCGTGGTCTGGATGAATACCCGCCGGATTGGCAGGACGATTTTCAACGCTTCTCCGATACGATCTTTGATCTGTCGCTGCGATACGGTGATTCAGTCAGGTTCCACATTTGGGATCCGCGTTCGCTCCAGGGACTGATCAAAGCCATCCAATTCGGAGCACACCGCTACCCAACGTTCATCGCGGGCGGCAAAAAAATCGTCGGGCTCGATCCACAGCAGTTGGAGCAGGCGCTGCAATCAGCCGGCGCGGTCGTCCAAACCGAATCGAACGTCGCGGTTTTGCCATGAATTTCAAACTGACGGTTTCACAAATCACTCGAACAGCTGGTGGGTTCACCAGGGCATTTGGCGATATGGTTTACGGCGCCAGTGTTTACGAGATTGTTCGGGGCTTGCATAAAGAAAGATCTCATCTCGAACATTTATTCATCCTGATCGTTTTCGGGGATATCGTCGGCATCCCGGTCCTGCCGCCTTATTACACACTGCGACTGCTGCCTTACGTGGTTCCCAATATTAACGGTTGGAAGCGCAGCCTGCTGCGTGAACGTGATCTAACCGACCTCTGTGACCAGGAAATCACCTGAGGATAACCTCGAGACCTGCGGATGGATTTATACTTATAAAAAGGAGAACATGATTATGCCAAATGAAACGAATGATGAGGAAGTAAAAGGGAAAAAACCATCCTGGATGGACGGCTTCAAGAGCGTCATGTACGGCATGGCGGGTCACGATATGGCGCGTTACGCGCTTAAGACCCGCGGCAGCATGGAGCACCTCTTTATCCTGATCACGATGGGTGATCTGCTCGGCATTCCCATCCTGCCTCCCTATTACAGCTTACGCCTGCTGCCCTACGTCGTTCCTCAAATCAGCACCTGGAAACGACGTATGTTACGCGAAAAAGATCTAACAGACGCACTTGCATAGGAGCCATTCATGTCAATGCGAGAAGTTTTTGACCAAAATCCAAATAGAAGATATATCATGTACGGCGGCAAGGGCGGACTGGGCAAGACCACATTCTCCGCCGCCACGGCTTATTGGCTGGCAAAACAGGGCTTTAAGGTCCTCGTTTTCTCAGTCGATCCACAGGCGAGCCTCTCAGATATCTTCAAGCGCGATATCTTCGGCAAAGGCCCGGTCGAAATCATGCCCAACCTGTTCGCCCAGGAAATTGACGCAGACCAGCGCATCCGGGAATACCAGGACGAAATCCGCCAGAAAATCCGCGATATGTATGGGATGACGGAAATCCCGGAAGAGATCGAAAACTACATCCAGTCGGTGGCTGCCGAACCTGCCATGGAGGAAAGCGCCATCTTCGATGAAGTGGTGGATATCGTCGGTAGTAACGAATACGACTATTACATTTACGACCTTGTCCCCCTCGGTCATGCCCTCTATTATCTGAGCATGGCTTCGGTTTACGACCAGTGGATCGATAAGATCACCGGGCTGCGAACCGAGATGGAAGAATATTCGAAGGTTGCGAACGTCATGCAGCGGGACAAGGAAACCGAAGAGGACCAGATCCTCAAGGAGCTGCAATTCATCAAACACCGCATTAACGTCTCCTCCGGCATCCTGACCGATAAACTCAAGACGGCTTTCTTCTTTGTCGTCACCCCCGAAGAAATGATCATTCTCGATACCAAGAAAGCTTCCGACCTTTTTGCCAAATTCGACGTGCCTCTCGCCGGTTACATCGTCAACCGCGTCATCCCGGCTGAATTGAGCGGTGAGAATATCCCGGCGTACCTGGTCAACCGCATGGAAATGCAGACAACCTATTTGAAAGAAATCGACGAAGTCTTTGCCGGGCAGGTCCTGGCGCGAGTTCCTGAGTTTGAGCGCGATATCACCGGTCTGCCGATGATCGAACGGGTTGCGAACGAGATGTTTGGAGGTAAAAAATGATCGAGACATCCATGCAAAGTTTCATGACCGAAAACCCCAAGCTGAAATACATCTTTTTTGGCGGGAAAGGCGGGGTCGGTAAAACCGTCATGGCTGGAGCAGCCGCGATCTGGGCTGCACAGCATGGCAGGAAGACCCTGCTGGCTTCCACAAACCCGGTCCACTCGCTCTCAAGCCTGCTCGGGCAGAACGTCTTCGGCAAGCAAACCCCCGTTGAGGGCATTCCCAACCTGACGGCATACGAGATCGACACTCACGATACCATCGAAAAATCCAAGAACGAAATCCGCGAGAAAATCGCCTGGTTCCTTAAATACGCTGACATCAAGACCAAAGCGGATGATTTTGTCGAATCCGCCACGATGAACCCGTCTTTCGAGGAATCAGCCATGTTTGAGAACATGATCGACCTGATGTTCGATAACGAGTACGACGTCTATGTCTTCGATACCGCTCCGACCGCCAATGCCCGCCGTTTGCTGGGCATGACCAGCGTCTATTCGATGTGGGTCAACAAGATGGTCCAAAGCCGGGAAGAAGCAGCCTCCATGAAAGATTTGCTTTCCTACAGCCGCAAGAAAAAGGAAAAAGATCCCCTGATGGACTACCTGCTCAACCTGCGCGAGCGCATGGGCAACGCCAAGACCCTCCTGACCGATAAAAACCTGACCTCATTCTTTTTTGTAACCCTGCCCGAAGCACTTCCGATCGCAGTCATCACCCGCTTCATCGGCTGGTTCAGGGAATTCAACATCCCCGTCGGCGGCGTAATCGTGAACATGCTGATCGATAAAGACAGTGTCAAGGAAGACGCGCCTGATTTTGTCAAAAACCGCGTCTCGATGCAGGACGAACACATGGAAACCATCTGGAAGGAATTCGATGGACAGGTGCGCTGTGTCCTGCCGCTATTCGAAACCGAAGTGCGCGGGACGGAAATGCTCAAACGCACGGCAAACCTGCTCTTCGCCTGACAGCCCGGAAACTCCCTCGGAAAACACATAAGCGAAACAGGAATGAAAAGTCCGGCACTTTCGAGTGCCGGACTTTTTCGTCCATTCATCAATGCGTCGATCTATCCGAACCAGCCTTGCAGGGCTGAATAAAAAGCCTTGGCAGTGCCCGCCCGCAAAATTGCCAGGTTGAAGCGCACGAGGGCGTTTGGAGTTTTCCGATTGATGGAGACCTTCAGGACCGAATCCGGGTATAAAGCCAGGAATGCCTTGAAGCGCGCCAGCATTTCATCGTTTTTTGGATTGTATCCTTTAATATCGTACCAATCGCCAGACTTGTTTGGACGCGCCCGGCGGACGATCTCCAGGTCTGACTGGGGAAGGCTGCGCAGATCAGCCCGCAGGTAGAGCTCGTCGCGCCGCCCCAAAATATGACGGAACGCCCAGACCGGCAGGTTTTCACGCGCTTCCAGGGCAAAAAGCAGCTCGACCATGCGGAAAGGAGCCTTGGCATCGCGGATCACCAGCCTGCCGGCGGAATGCAGTGCCGTCAGCCAGCCCATGCCACTCAGGTTGCCCAGTTCGTCCAACCCGTCCTTCAGCCAATCCAGCACCACGGCGGCACGCCGGTAATTGACATACGCACCAACCGCGTACCAGAGGATCAAAACAACGCACAGACCGATCACCAGCCACTGTTCTTGGGTCAAGGGTGCCTCTCCTTAATTCGATTTTAGACAGTTTAGCGCAGAAGCCGAATAATGTCAAAGTCATGCGATGAAACCCCCGCGTCTGACTGGCGAAGCGCAATTCGGCTAGCAAAGCAGGCTGCCTGAGCGTGCCTGCCTGCCATACACTCGAGGAACCTCGATCCCTTCCCGGCACTTTGCACCAGGGCGTCGATCCGCATCAAATTATTCCTGATGAAGCCGGGTCCATCTTTTCGGTCGATGGGTCTTTCATCAGGGTTGGGTTTAATTGGCTACGCGAAACCTGTGCGCGCTATTAGGCACGCTCAGCTTAATTGGAAAAGAGCCCCGCCGCTAAAATCGGCGAGACCCTTTTCAAATCAAAGCTGTTGGTTACGGCACGTAGTAACTGATCACCAGGCGTGGACGTGAGGCAGTCAGCGAGTTGCCGCTGTAGAATTTGATGTAATCAGCAATGTTGTTGTTATTGTCATCGAGCGAGAAGCGCACTCGGAATTGAGTGATCCCGCTGCGGTTGACGTACAATTTACCGCTTGGGTTCAAACTGGCACTGTACCAGCCGTTGACCGGCAATTTACCGAACGTGCCAGCCCAATTAGAATTGGCGTAAGCTTGAAAGTCGCTCAATTGCAGGCTGGAGGATGTGCCGAAATAAGGCTTGCGGATGTCGACCAACAGGTAGCGAAGGGTGGTAAATGGATTGGTTCCGACCATTCCCTGTTTCATAATCGAAATCCTGGCGCTTGTGACGACTGCCCGATCCGGCAAACTGGAAGTATCAAAAGACAGGATGGAGCGGTATTGTTTGTTCTGGGCGTTATCGCCAGCAACAATGACGCCAGCCGTCGAATTGAGCGATCCGCCCATATTGGTGTTCTCACCAGATTCAAGGGTGTAGCCATCCAGAAGAGCCTGGGAAGTGAAGTAGGCAACCTTAATGACTGAAGGCGGGAGAACAATTGTATTGTGGTCCAGGGTCACTGCTGTCTGCGACAAAGCCCTGCCGTTTAGCGATGCGCCTGTGCGAATATGAATCGCCTTTTGAGCCAGCAGGGTTCCTTCCATGTGTGCGGTGGTTCCAATTTCAACTCCCACGCCGCCGCCCACCTGCCAGAAAATATTACTGGCTTTGGCGCCGCCGCTCAGGATAACTTTCGCGCCTGAACCCATGGTCAGGTTCCCGGCTATCTGGAAAATCCAGACCGCGTCGGCAGGTCCCGAAAGGGTCACTGCTGAGTTCACGAGAACACCAGTGCTCCATTTGTAGAGACCCGGGGAAAGGGTTCGACCGCTCAGATTTCCAGCAAACAGCTCGGTGTAGTCGGGTAAAGTCCGCCCTGCGGCATCTGAATAGGCGGTCTGCATGTTGCTGATCGCCGTGGTCATGTTGGCAGGCGTGGGTGCTGCATAATTGGCAGCGTATATTTTGCCAGTGACCTGTGATGATTTTGAAAACGTATTCGTGCTATCCATGATTAATGAAAATCCGGTGATGTAGGATGCAGCCGCCGGGCTCACTCCCAGATCGCCGGTGATGGCAGAGGCGGGAACATTGGTGATACCAGTCTTCGTCAAAATCGCGAAATGGGATGCGGTGCCGAGATTAACCGGTGCCCTGAATGTTGAAGCCTGGGCTACTTGCCCCGTGCCCAACGTCAGGGAAAAAATTACGGCAGCCATGACTAAAAAGCGAAATATACTGCCAAGTCGATGATGTTTTACGTTGTCCATTTGAAATTCTCCTATTTCCTACAAGCAGTTTGCCAAAGCCGGCAAAAAGAATTCTGAAACCTTCTTCTTCATAGTTTCATCTTATAAGGAATACTCCCCTCGCGCATCCATCGTCAGGGGAGTATTCTTGTAGTCCACTTGGGGGAGACCGGTTGGACTATTGATCAGGTGGAAGCTGGGACTGGCAGGCGCTGCGCTCGACCCCCGTGCTTTTCAGCCTTTCGCCAGTCCGTAATTGGCGAAGGGATTGGAATTATGAAGGTGTATAATTTCTGAAACCATGGAACTCCCAAACAAATTTCATGCGTACGTGTCCGTCAGCAAACTCACCAATTATTTGCTTTCAGAGACGCCAGGCGCTGATATTCCAAGGTTGGTCACGGCTCACCCACTGGATTAGTGTAGGAGTAAGAACATGTTTAACGAACTTGATGCTGTGGTTTTGGCGCACGACATGAAAGACCATAAACTTATGCGCGGTGACGTCGGGACGGTTGTACATTGCTATACAGGCGGCAAGGCGTATGAAGTGGAATTTATCACGGGCGAAGGGAAAACCATCGCAGTTGTGACGCTGGAGCAATCGGATATTCGACCAATGCAGCGTCAGGAAATATTACATGTCCGCGTGTATGCAACGGCATAGAATACTCATAACAAATAAAGGCAGATAGTGTCCGGTTTTATTTAATTAATTCTATCTGCGCTCAACTCGATCCAAACGCTTTTACCCTGGCTTTCGCAGCCGGGCGTTCGACTCCGCTCGAGCAGGTGGTCGCGCTTGCCCTCCAGGATGAGCATACCTACGGTCCCGGGTTATAGTGGCTACACGCAAGAAAAAGCGATTCCGAACACTACCCAGGTTCTCTATGGCCGTTGATATCTTTTTCCAATTCATGGGAAATTGATTTTGTTATTTTCCATCCCTACCTTTATCTGCGGGAGGACTTCCCTGTATATGGAACCTCGAAATGAATGGCGATCGTTGCCTGTCCGAACATATAAATACTCAAATTCCGATCCGCTCGACAACTGTTACATTGGTAACCGGTCTGGATCCTTACACAGCCAAGGATATTTTCAAAGATTTATCACTTCTCTAAAAAAACATATTTCCGTTATTCACTTTCAACAAAAAAACCTTCATCCCTCACTCTTTTTTCGATTTGCTTCATAATTTGTGATTGCTTTTCTGATGGAACATTTGACGAATTCTTACAAACAAATGCAAGTATTTCCATTTCCATTGGGCTAAGAAGCGAATGCTTCAATCCAAATTGAGCTATCAGTTTCCAATACTCAATCCCTTTTTCGAGAACATATTTTTGATCAAATATTCCATTATCCATTTTTTGGATCTTTTCCGCCCCTTTTTTATTTTCGTTTATCTCTCCGATATCCTTTAATTCAATGATTAGATCATCATTAATGGATAGCGGGAGGTCTCTTATTATCTTCCAACATAATTCTTTTTTACACCATTCTGTTACATTCGTTATATCACTTGGGGTATTTTGAATCTGTTCATTTACAACTTTTGCAATCATTAATAGTTGCATTTTGAGTGCAGGTGAAAGTTTTTGGTCTTTCCAAATTTGGTCATAATCCACATTTGTCCCAATAATTGAAACCATATGGGCCAGTTTTGCCAATGAGTATGTAATAATATTTGCTTTATACCCACCATACCAATTTTGCTTCATAATACTGTTATCTAGAAAACGAAATATTATGATTTTCGCAACCAACTGTTTAAAATACAGTTCATTAAATTGTTTTTCGTTTTTAAACCATTTTTCCCCAATTGCGCCAGCATATCTGGCAAAATTCTTTTGAGCTCCAAGGCTAACAATATTTGGCAACATATCCATGGAATTCTCAAACTTTGCCAAGTCGGTTTTGGTAAACATTTGATTTCTAGGATTTTTTGAAATAAATTCTTTAATTTTTGCGGGTGTTAATTTAGCTTGGGCATTTGCATATTGCCCACGAGCACGTTCATAGAACCAATGTGTTTCTCTCAAACCGCCATCCGGTGACGGAGCCCAAAGGCGTCTTGATATTTCTTCAATTCGTAAGTGAAATGGGTGATTGGAAAAGAAATCGGCAGCACTTACTTTATTTTGCGTGTTTGCATATTCGGAAATCCGAGGAACAATAGCATCGACCTTTTCTGGGGGGATTACAGTCAGTTTCACTTGAACATAAACTTTCGATAGTTCTGCTTTGAAATTTTTCATCGCTGAAAATATTGAGGCAGTTGTTTGTCCTCCATTCACAATCTGCAAATTTGTTACAGATATGATTCTTTCGCGTTTATTGTCAGTTTCAACATGCTCTGCTGTTAAACTTAATCCATTATTGTATGCAAAAAACATCTCAGGTTCATTTTGGATGGTATTTCTTATCCCCTTGTTGACATTTCCTCGAAACTGAAGAAATGTCCTAACATTTTGTTCCAATAGCCTCTCTCCATAATCATCATAAAGTTCGGCAATCATCTTTCCTGGCATTACAAATAAATAAGAAGCAAAATCGCCAGTGCCGGTGAAAGCTGGTAAACAGGGGATGCCAGTCCCATCCACAGCAAACTTTTTGAAATCAATTAGAATATCCTCCCTGGCGTTTTTCGAGGATTCTATTCGATGTAAACGGCTTATATCCCAAATGTCATAAGTGCAGGGATACCCCTTTATTTTATTCTTTTCAATGCCTTCCACACGCTCACTAAGTTGAGCATTCGATAATACAAAAAAATTTACTTTTGAAATCAACAAAGATTTTTCAAATATTGTTTGGGCCAATTCGAACCCTGGCGTGGTTTCCTCCAATTCAAAGTGAAACTTTTTGTTTAGGCTTTCTGTAAAAAATTTGATCGCTCTTTTAAATAATTTTGTAACATCTGTACTGGAAAGAATTTCCAATTGAGCTGTATATCTAAAATCGGTTACGAATAAATTTAATACGCCTGTATCGTTGTTGAGGTCCCAAGCATCGATGCGAATTCCCTTTGCAACTTTTTTGTAACCAATATATGTGTAATCCTCAACAATTGCCTGGTCAACAAGAAAATCGCATAAGCGTTCAGTAAACACAGTTTCATGAAAATCTTTTTCCGAACCTGATAAAGCGATGACATCTTGCATAAATTCTTCATAATAATCAACTAAGTTCATTTTATCCCCTGCATCCAATCCGGCCACTTTTCAAATGGAGCACAATCCAATAAGCTAATTGAATAAGTAAGGTTGGAGATTCCATGATGAAGATCTTTTGAACACACCCGAGGAAATCCATCAATTACTTCGAACATTATTTCATTTGTAACAATATAACTAAAATCAAGATATTGATCTGAATCAATATAACCAATTGCGTGCAAAAGATCGTAAAACCTCTGGGAGTGAGCTGAAGGTTCAGACTTTAAAGCATCACCAATCTGACTTATTAATTGGGGAAGATTTATTTTATCTGCGTTGTTTTTCGGAGTTTTCCCAAGAGTAACGACAAAAAAATACATTTCTGGTAATTGAGGGCATAATTGATCTGCAGAAGAAATTCTCACATATGGAGTGTTTGCCCCAGATTTACATTTGACTTCAATTGCACTTTCGTTGACATTAAAATCATATGGCAACCCTTCTGGCCCCTGCCAAAATGTTATTGATTGACCAGCGCCAAAAACGGGAATCAGATATTTATTTAAGAACCACAATTCCCCTAATAGCCCCAATATTTTTTCTTCAGTTAAAAGTCCGCTTTGATTAATTTGTAAAAATTTCCGCCAATGTTCCAATCTATTCAAAATAACGCTTACCGCATTTGAAGAATTTTGCGTTTTCCTTGTAGCCTGAAGAAGATCGTTGCATAAAGATAAAAAAATCTCCCAATTGTTTTTATCGTTCAAGAGTAAAATTAGTCGATTTTTGGCGATATGGTTCCCGGACTGCACATAAAAAGTTTTGATCCCCACTAGATCAGGAAGAGTAACTGGTGGAAGGTTTTCCTCTGGTGAAAACTCAAAAATAAAAAGATAATGACCCAAGAGATCCAACGCCCAATACAAATCGAGTTCATGTTCGGGATCAATTCTTCTAGCGGTTACATCTTTTTGTGGTAGATTAATTTCATTCCATGGGTTTTTCATCTTCAGATTCCCCATCATCATCCATTAAATCAGCATATTGATTTTTCCACCAAGTCGTATTGACAACATATTCCACAAGTTTTACTGGTCTTCGACTACCTGCTATACCCGGAAAGCTTATTCCGTAGGCAATAATTCCCTTTTCGAACAAAATTTCTTCATTTTCGCCTCTGCAATCCAATAAATGTATCATAAGCAACGGGCGGGTTCTCTGACCTCGATATGCGTGATCTGGTATATTTTTACCGCTATAGGTGGTTTCTGCTTGTTTTACTTGGTTTTCTGTTAAGCCAGCTTTTTCCAAGCCTCTTGATGCAACTCTACGCTTAGAAAATGCAATTCCGTCATCTCCTGGATGCGGGTAATCGGTCACTTTTCTTCTTTGAGGTTTAATCTCCAAGCCTCCAATGTTCCAACTTGTAGATTCCCTCTCATAATCTTGGGTTAGTGAAACAATAATAATATCCCATTTATCAATACCTTGTGAATTTAACCAATTTATGTAATCCTTAAGGGGTTCTTTCTCTGTAATTTGAGAAGCTGGGTGATTAATAAAATGGTCTATAAATTGATTGATATGGCTTGATGGTATGCCCATCCATAAAGGGCCAAAATCTGATTTAATCTCCACCCCAACCTTTTTCGCATCGAATATTAGTGTTTCCGTTGAAGCTTTATTGTCCTGAACATAAGTAATATTCTTCAGAAGTATTGAAGTTTCAACTAGCCTACCTTCCAAGCTTACTCCTCGAAGTACTTTTTGACCAGTTCTCATTTTATTTCGTGCAGTCACGATTAAAGATTCTGGATGGCTTCGAACACTTAATCCAAAATCTTTTGGCGACATTCCTGCTGCTTTCATTCGTCTAAATTCTTCACGCAATTCCTCTGTTGCATCAGAAATGTGGGCATACCAAGATGCAGCTTCAGAAGTCATATATATTCTACAAAGATCTTCGTATCCTTCCCTGTAGCCAAACCAACGGCCCATTTGCATTAAAGTATCATACATTATTGAGTTACGAAGAAAATAACTGACCGTTAATCCTTCTAATGTCAATCCTCTGGATAAACCCAGCCCGCCAACTGCTATAACAGAACGTCCATTTGGGTAATTTTGTTCACTATAATCGAGCCTATCTGTTGTTGGTGAAGAATTTACTTCTATAACACTTATGGGCGATATTGATTCTTTTAATATCGCTTGTAATTCGCTCCAAGAATACTCTAAATCTGAAAAAGTTTTATCAAAAGTCGTCTTTATTTCACTCATCACACTGTTTTTTAAGGCTTCAGAAACACTCAATTTGTAATGGTTAATGATGGATTGGCGTATTTCTTTTATGTATTCGTCAATTAATAGTTTTAAATGCGATTGAACACCTGTAAACCGGGTAACATTAATCATCATCGAATTATGCAAATTCTCACCGCCACGCAGAATACGAATTGCGCGACTTAAAACAAATACTCTTATTGCTTCTTCAAGGCTTGCTGGCAATCCACTAGGACGCCAATCTATTTTATGATAGGCAGGAAGGTATTCTTCGAAATCGTCGACTTCGATAACAATACTCGAATTGGTTTCTTTGGAAAATATTTTATCCGATCCAAAATAATTACTTGGTGGATCAAGGCTGATAATAAAATCTCTTGGGAAAAGATCGTCTCCTAACATTTCAGTTTCTGTTTCAGGATCAATAAACACATTGGCAAAGGGGGTGGCTGTATAACCAATATAGGATGAACGTTCAAATAAATGTAGAAGTTCCCTTATTTTTTTATTGATGGCTGTCGCTTCATCACCCTCCTTGTTCGTGTTAATTGATGCTTGATCCGCTTCATCATCAATCAGGAGCATCGGATAATTTTTTAAGTTATGACGGTTATTATGCTTCAGCCAATCGATAAGATTTTCAAGAGTGGTTTTGTTCTTTTTGATTACCAATACGACTGGTTCTTTTAGGTCTCCAATTCCAACACCTATCTGATTTGCAATGGATTTTCTAAAATCCTTGGTGTTGGTTGTGAAATAAGCTGGCTGTTTTTCATTGGAATACAATCCCACCCCAACTGGCATCTTTAACTCGGTATCTTTACCAATAAATCCATTATCAACGCGTAATTGAGTTTGATTTCTGAGTAAATTTAAAGTCCCTGCCAAAATAATTATTACCTTATATCCGCTATCAGCAGCCTTATTAACCAAGCCAATGTAATTACCGGTTTTACCCGATTGGACATGCCCTACAACCATCCCTTTTCGAGTCCATTTTCCCTCTTTCTTCGGATTTTCAATGTGATCCAAGATTTGGTCAGTGATGCTATCCAAGCTACGAACCACTTGTGGTGGATACTTTAAAAAACGTTTATATCTTTCCCAATAATACCAAGTAATATCACCTTTTGAATTATCCAGCCAAGGCCTGTAATTTTCGGAAAACAATGTTCCCAATGTCATTGTTATATCAAACCGAGCCTCCAATCTTCTGGTAATTACCTCAATCTCTTCTTCGGTAATTTTTACACCCTCCACAACAGACATGATTTCAGAAGTTTTTTTTACAGCTTCATTTATAATTTTGCTCGTTACTTCTGATGTCGGTTTGGGAGAAAGTAGTGCGGATGCCATATCTTCTATGGCAATAAGGATATTATTCATTAATTTTGTATCCTTTATGTTTCAACAGATTTTGGGTCAATTCCATGTTTGACGAAAATGGGTCAACTGTGAGCAACTTTTTGCTTAGCTGATTCTTTAAGGTTCCTCCCGGATCCCACGTTTCAATAAACATATCAAGCAATAATTTCAATCCATTCTCATCAAAGCTAGGGCTTTTAATTTGTTCAGGTGAATCCGCGAAATCACTATAAAATAAATCCACCGGAAAACTATTTTCAACCATTGTAATAATTTGTTGGAGATAATCCTTCTGGTCTTTTGACACCTTATTTAATAAATCCAAAATCAGTGGATGATCTCTATTAATCTCATAAATTATTTCGCCAGCAATTGCCTTGCGATGCCAAACCGGATTGGTTACCTTTGAAGCAAGTTTTGTACCTCTTTGTTTGTATACTTTTCGACCGGCTACCTCTATTTTTTCAATGACTTGCAGCAAACCTTCTTTGACAATTTCGGGAGGTGATGCATGAGATTTTCTTACA
The DNA here is from genome assembly GCA_021795965.1 of Chloroflexota bacterium. Classification (GTDB taxonomy): domain Bacteria; phylum Chloroflexota; class Anaerolineae; order Anaerolineales; family Villigracilaceae; genus UBA5195. Next base: position 3,423 of record JAJYOU010000021.1, on the reverse strand, counting down.
TCGATTTTCCATAGGTGATCCAATGTGTTTGGAATATCAACCCTGATGCGTATTAATTTGTTCAATTCCGCTTTCTTTATTAATCTAAACCACGTTCCCTTAATAATCAACCTTTTATTTCTGTAAATATAAAAACCTTGATTTTGAAGATAACCACCCTCACCGGCATATTTTTCATATTCCTCACTGGAAACTTTATTGTGATGTGGAAGAATATAAGGTTGAGCAACAATCTTGTTGCCATTAATAATTATTTGTTGTTGTTCCAGTTCCTGGGTAGCAAGGTTTTGAGGATTGAAAGGGTTAAATGCGATTAAATTATCGCCATTCATTAATATGGATACTTTTTTGGATCCGATTTCTGGCGATAAAAAACGATGGAAGACCAATTGCAGATGTTCCCTGGTGTCATCAATGAGTGCGTTAAAGAGTTTTTCTTTATCCTTGACAAGCCCTTCTTCATACATTCGGTCAATATCTTCCCAAAAAACTATCGTTCCATTATTTTTATCAGAAAGAAACTTTAAAAAAAGTTCATTTAGTACTACATTTTGTTTTATCGCGACTTCATTTAATACGCTAAGCATCCAACTCGAGTCATTATTTCTGGCAATTAAGTCCAAATCCCAGGCACAACAAGAAACTAGCTTATTTTTTTTGCTTAATACAGTAAGATGACGACATTGGGAGAAAGATGCTGTTTTCAGCCCCAGTCCAAATCTCCCCAAATCATTTTCTGCGCGGTTTTCCAATGAGTTTTTGCTGCCGAATCTCATTGCATTTATTAGTTCATCGTGAGTCATCCCTTCACCATCATCGATAATAGCCAGCCAGGAATTTCCAAAATTCCAAGAAAATTTAATATCTATTTTTGTTGAATTGGCTGTAATACTGTTATCGATGATATCAGCGATTGCGGTTTGAATTGAGTAACCTATATCGCGAAGAGATTGGATCAATGATGCAGGGGAAGGAGGAACATTTACAAAATCACTCATACTCACCCTCATAGGTTATGATTGATTAATTCAGAAACGCACCTAGAAAAACATCGAGAAACCTGATTAATAACTCACCATTGGCAAATATTGTTTTCAAGAGTCAATTGATGACAAGGTGACTGGGTCCGAAGCTAATGGCATGGGCATTTTATTGAACGTTTAATGGCAAATTAAGAATATTTTAAATATAACACTCTTTCAAAAAATTCGAATGGAAATTGTTTTTAAAGGTGGTTATCTCAATGCTATAATTTCAGAATGACGATGAATGATCAAATTCCCATTATTGATATATTTGCTGGTCCAGGTGGATTGGGTGAAGGTTTTTCCGCTTCAAAATCAAACAAGGGATATCCGCAATTTAAAATCAAACTTTCGATAGAAAAAGATGTTTTTGCCCATCGCACTTTGGAATTGAGGGCGTTTTTTCGACAATTTGCTGACAAAAATATTCCTAATGATTACTATGAATATCTACGAGGAAATATAACCAGGCAAGAGCTATTTGGCAAATATCCAAATGAAACTTTTAAAGCAAAAAGTGAGGCATGGCTTGCAGAGTTAGGTGTCATACCAAATGATATTGTGGATTCGCGAATCAAAGATGCTTTAATGGGATTCCCGAAATGGGCACTGATTGGAGGTCCACCTTGCCAGGCATATTCATTGGTCGGGCGTTCCAGAATTCGGGGGGCAAACGGCGAAGAGAAATATCAAAAAGATCCCAGGCATTTTCTATACAAGGAATATTTGCGAATTTTAGCAGTACATCAGCCACCTGTTTTTGTTATGGAAAATGTTAAGGGGTTGCTTTCGGCCCAAGTTGGGCTCCAAAAAACATTTGATTTAATATTAACCGATTTACAAAACCCTTTGAATGCTGTTGATAAAAATTCTGGGTTGTTGTTATCCTACAATTTATTCTCGATCTCTAAAAAAAGACAAGAAAATCATAATGAAACAAAGCCTGAAGACTTTATCGTTCATTCAGAAGATTATGGGATTCCCCAATCAAGGCATAGAATTATAATTTTCGGAATCCGATCGGATGTTTATAAATATGCCCCGGAAATTTTGAAAAAAAAAGATCGAGTTTCAATCGACAACGTAATAGGCGATTTGCCAAAATTGCGAAGTGGGCTATCCAAGGAAGCTGATTCAGAAAAAAATTGGCGAAATGAAATCAAGAAAATTGCAGAAAAAGATTGGTTAGAATCTCTCCCTGAAGATCTTAAAAAAGCAATAATCAGTGAATCTAAAAATATTGGTGTAAATTTGACAAGAGGAAGTTCATTTATACCATTAATTTGCAGGCCTAAGAAACACCAGAAATGGTTTATTGATAATGAATTAAAAGGTGTTTGTAACCATGAATCGAGATCGCATATTAATGAAGATTTGCAAAGATACTTTTTTGCTTCTGTATATGCCAAACAACATGGTCGTTCGCCAATGCTTAAGAATTTTCCCGAAAAATTACTTCCAAATCACAAAAATGTTCAAGAAGCCATAAATAGTTCAAAATTCAATGATCGTTTTCGTGTTCAAGTCCAAGGCAAACCGTCCACCACTGTTGTATCCCATATTAGCAAGGATGGCCATTATTACATTCATTACGACCCAGCTCAATGTCGAAGCCTAACAGTAAGGGAAGCTGCTCGTTTACAAACCTTTCCTGATAATTATTTTTTTGAGGGAAACAAAACTCAACAATACCATCAAGTAGGAAATGCTGTTCCCCCTTTGCTGGCTCATCAAATTGCGCATATTGTCGCAAACATTTTAAATAATTCAACGATAAACTAAAATGGCAGATGTATTTTCAAAAGAAAAACGTTCCGAAGTGATGTCTCGCATTCGAGGCAAGGGGAATAAAGATACTGAATTGAAGATGATAAATATATTCCGTAAATATCAAATATCCGGGTGGCGAAGAAATCAGCCTTTACTCGGCAAACCTGATTTTGTCTTTCGTAGGCAAAGGCTCGCACTTTTTGTGGATGGCTGTTTTTGGCATTGTTGTCCGGATCACTCGAAAATACCAGAAAATAATCGAGAGTTTTGGGAAATAAAACTACATAAAAATATCGAGCGCGATAAATTTGTTTCTGACCAATTAAAGAAAAGGGGATGGAAAGTTGAGAGGATTTGGGAACATGAACTAAAAGATCCATCCTTGGTTGCAGGGAAATTGTTTCGAAGTCTAAATACGACTCCGACATAATTTCACATCCTTCAAATTTTCAACATTTTGTAAATATTAGCCCCTTGCGCACCCATCCCGCGCCTTCCCCCCTTAAACACATAGTGCCTTTGGCAGGAGTCGAACCCGCAACCTACTGATCCGAAGTCAGGCGCTCTATCCATTGAGCTACAAAGGCGTGTCCGCGATTATACCGCATTTTCCCCCAATTTTCCTCCC
>JAJYOU010000020.1 GCA_021795965.1 Chloroflexota bacterium | reverse complement strand
AGTACCACGAGGAATCAGTCCTGGCTAATAAAGCCATTTTGCAACACCAACATGATGAAAAATATTTCACCGTCGGTTTTGGAAATAAGGCTGAGTTCCGCTTTTGCTTGTTGCTTTGGTTTAAAAATTATTTTAATATTGTTTTTCGAGATGAGATGGGCGAATCAAATCCCTTATAGTGGTGGCAGTGAAAAGTTTGAAAGGTAACGCATCAAATAATAAACCCAAACCTATCAACAAAGTCACCAACGCCAACGGAACGGAAAAACCAGAAGCTGGAGTTATATAAGGAATCAAGATACAAAACAATCCGATCGTCAGTGTGGACAGCTTCTTTCTAAAAATAAGGAAAACCACGATCGGTAATAGTGGAGCAAGAGAGAAATTCCAAGAAATTGGAAGAAGCGCAACTGAAAAATAAGAAAGCAAAATCCAAAGTCTGGGAGATGTAGAAAGCTGGGGGTTATAGAAACATTCCTTGTTTGCCCATATAATCAAGAAAAACAGGAAAAGAACAAGAGCCAGACCCATCCACCCGGCAAAACGATAGCTATTAAAAAGTAAAGATGAATTATCGTTTCGTAAAATCATGTTCACAGAATTTGTTTGGTTTACTTCAATATATCGATTAATGGCACCTGGGTAAAGTAATAGGACAATAAACAAAGCCGCAACCAAGGTGACCATAAAACCCAGTAGTGCAAGCCACTTTCTTTTCAGAAGAAAGCTAATAGCCATGATACCCGGAAAAAATTTTGTAAGCGTTGCCAAACCGACGAGTATCCCGCTCCAAAATTGCTGTTTTCTCTCCAATGGATAGCCTGCTGCCAGCACAAACAACCAAATTATGGTAAATTGACTGAGGGACGTCGAAATTGGGGGCCATAAGAGCGTAAGAGGGGTCAGCCCAAGCGCTTTTTTCCAAGAAATACCATAAAATCGCAACGTAAAGACAATCAGCGTTAACATGAACCAAGCCCAAATCGCTGATGCCCAATTCCAGGGCAAGAACGCGATTGGCGCAACCAAAAGAAATGCCATAGGCGGATGCGTGCTTGCGTGAGTAAGTCCCCATTCCAATCCAATTTTATGATAAGCTGGACCCAATATGGGATAAGGATCTTGTTGAGCAACCAGTGCACGAAAGCCAACAATATCCTGGGCAAGATCAGAAGGTGCCCCTTTGCCTTTTAGTGCTGACGATGCAAATTCGGTAACTTCCAAATTCATCAAAAAACTTTGCGAAAGATTGCAGGAAATTGATGATGTGGTGGGTAATGAAGTGCAATAGGTCTGAATTAGGTCATCTTTAAATTTAATCATCGAAGGGGCATTAGGTTCTGGCAGAAGCAGAAAAACTAATAAAAATACAATTCCGATTATTAAAATTGCATCATCAGTCAGCCAGGTTTTGTTTATTTTCAAAAATAATTTACTGTTATTGTCCAAGGCAAATTCTCCATTATCAGACCAAAAAAGGATGAGCTTTTTCTTAAATCTTGTTCCATTAAAATGCCAAGTAATTTTCAATAATCATTTATCTTGAAATGACAGAGGAAGAAATAGTGGACTGAGTTAGAGTTAGCTGCAGCGATCAAGAGTTTTTTGTCGATGATTCCTTTACAAAATGACTGAACACCCGTTCTGAACCAGCCCGAACGGAGTCCTTTGGATTACGGCTACCAACCGCCTGATGGCATTTCTCGCATGATCCGGTTGCAGTTTGGGCTGAGGTCCCCGCCTCTCCACACAGCGACAGCGCAGCCCCAACCTATAATTTATGATCTGGCTGGCGGCAGAGCTTGACGGCTTCCTCGCGCGCCAGACCCTCAGCCACCACCACCAGCACATCCCCGGCATGCAGGACGGTCTCACCGCGCGGGATAAAAACCTGCCCGCGGCGACGCACACTTGCAATCACACATTCGCGCGGAAAGGGGATCTCCTTCATGGTTTTATCCACGGCTGCTGCGCCAGTTTCGATGACGACATCCGAAATATTCACCTGCGCTGGGGTCAACGTATCCAGCCGGTAAGCGTTTTCCTGATGACGCTGCTGCACCCTGCGGGTGAGAGCGATATCATAGGCATGAATCACATCCGTCCGGCGCAGGATTCCCAGCAGTTTGCGTGGGTTTTCCCGCGCCACGACGGGCAGGCGACCCACATCGCGGATGCTCATGCGGCGAAGAGCCATGTTGAGGGTTTCATCAGGGAAAGCCACTTCCACTTCGCGCGTGAAGGCTGCACCCACCGTTTCGCCAGTTGCATGTTCAATATCCTGCACCGTTAAAATGCCTGACAACCAGCCATTGGCATCCACCACCGGCAAGCCATGATGCCGTGTGCGCGCCAGAACCTCTGCCGCGCCGGTCAGACTCATGGTTTCGGGCAGGGTTTCGCCGCCAGTATGCATCGCATCCCCGACGGTGATTGCGCCCATCACTTCCACGTCCCGTCCGCGGTCAAGCCGGATGCCGTGCCGCGCCAAACCCATGTCGTAGACCGAGTCCTTCTGGATCCGTTGTGAAATCAGCAGGCTGACTGCCACGGCAAACATGAGCGGAAGGATGATGCGGTAATCATTGGTCAGTTCAAAAAGCAGGATGACGGCTGTCAGGGGTGCATGAACGGCTCCCGCCAGGACCGCTGCCATTCCCACCAGCGCAAATGCCGCCGGGCTAAGCCCAAGACCTGGAAAAAGGTTGGTTGCAAGCAAACCAAACGCCCCGCCCAGGGTTGCGCCGATGAAAAGCGCCGGGGCAAAAACGCCGCCAAAGAAGCCGCCAGCCAGGCTGAGCGTGGTCAGGACAATCTTTCCGATCAATAACGCCAACAGGAGCCAGATGCCGATATCATTCTTGTTCAAGATCTCGCCGATCGTGTTGTATCCCACACCGAAAATCTGCGGCAGAAAAACTCCCACCACGCCCACAGCCAGCCCGGCGCTGGCAGTCTTGACCAGTTGGGACACCTTCCAGCTGCCGTAAAGATCCTGCATTTTATAGAGCAGCCAGACGTAAAATGCTGAGATGGGACCCGCCAGCAAGCCAAGCACCAAGTAAAGCGGCAGCTCCCAGGCGGAACCGAAGGCATAGGCAGGCACCTGGAAGGCTGGAGAATTCCCTGAAACCGCCTGGGTGAATACGGAAGAAGTCACGGCTGCCACCAGGACCATCCCGAGTGCACTGCCGTTGATTTCGCCCATCACGATTTCGAGCGCGAAGAACACCCCCGCGATGGGGGCATTGAAAGCTGCGGCAATGGCACTGGCTGCGCCGGCTGCCACCAGGGTTTTCATCCGGTCATTGGACATGTGGAGCAGCTGTCCAAACATTGAGCCGAGGCTGGCACCGATCTGGACCGACGGGTCTTCCGGTCCAACCGAAGCGCCGGTACCGATCGAGAGTATGGCTGCAAGTGTCTTGAAAGGCGTGTTCTGGTAGCGGATGCGTCCGCCTGCCAGCGCCACCGCCTGCATGATGCTCGCTGTTCCGTGCAGCTTTTCTTCCCCAACCAAGTAAATTCCAACGAGACCAACCACCATGCCGCCCAGGACGGGTATTAATATGACCGCCCAGCCGCTGACTGCGCCGAAGGCGAAGCCGCGCAGCAGGTCAAACAACCATTTGAAAAGCCAGACCCCGGCACCCGTCAGCAGCCCGACGAGAATTGCCGAGCCGCCCAGGCTGAGCGTCTGTGAATTGGTGATGCGTTCAAACATAAGGGAAAACTTTGAAATCATTTCAACCGCCTGTCGATTTTCTGAAAATCAGTTTTGGCTCGATTTTGACCTGTTGTTCTACCAGCGGCTGACCGTTGATCAATGCCAGCAGCATGCCTGCCAGTTGATGGGCAATTTTATAAACAGGCTGATCGAGGGTAGTCAGAGGAGGCTGGGTGTGGGCCGAGTCGGAAATCCCATCAAAACCTGTAATAACGATATCCCGACCCACCTGGAGCCCACTTTCGTTGGCGGCATGCATTGCGCCGATGGCAGTCAGGTCATTGACGCATACCATGGCAGTGGGTACATTTTCCAACCTTAAGAGACGTTCTGCAGCCAGGTACCCACCTTCAGGGGTCAGGTTGGCATGGGTAATGATGACAGGATCAGGGAGTATGCCGGCTGCCTTTAATCCTGCCAGATAGCTGTTATAACGGTCCATCTCGATTTTTAGTTGAGGTGCTGCACCAATGTAAGCGATGCGGCGATGTCCCTGGTGGATGAGATAAGCCATCAATTCCAAAAAGCCCTGGTTGGCATCAGCCTCTATCCCGATAAATTCAACCGGTAAAAGTGAGCGTTCCAGTGAAACGAAGGGGATTTTCTGCTCAGAAAGATACTGAATTCGCCAATCGTGCAGGCGGATACGGTTTAACACAATCCCATCCACCTTGCGTCCCTGCACCCAGCGTTCATACAATGATTGCTCAGCCACACTTTCTGGTGCAGCCGCAGAGACGAGCAGATCAAAGTTGCTTTCGGCAGCCATATCACCCAGCCCGGCTATAAACTCAGAATGGAACGCGTCTGTGAATTGCGGTTTTTCGGTGGGCAGGATGTAGCCAATGGTTTCAGCGCGCTGCCTGCGTAATTGGCGCGCTGCACGGTTGGGAGTGTAGCCCATTTCATGAGCGGTTCGAATGACCAGTTCCCGTGTATCCCTGGCAACATCAGCATAGCCATCCATGGCGCGTGAGACGGTTGTAATGGAGATATTCATTTTTTTTGCTACATCACGGATGGTAACCATCCGGTCATTATAATCCAAAACGTTTTGGTAATATTTTATGGAACCCCCGGGAATATAAAATTCGATCAATGGTTTGAAGGCAGCGGATATACTTAAAATCGACAAACATGTGCAAGATGGCAAAGTCCGGATCTTTGGCAGCTCCTTGTCGAGCAACATAGCCTTGCAGCAGCAGGTGGTAACGGTTTCATGCGACTCGATGACACAAAACGGGGTGTTTTTATAGTGCAGATTTGGGAATTTAACATAGGCAAAAAAGCCTATTGAACAATGCGCATTCCCACGCTTTTGAGAACGGTCTCTTTTATGTAAAAATTGGGTTGTTAATGCTCAATCGCAAATGCTCATTTCTGAATTTGCCCTTCAATTAATCTTTACAGTATCTTTATTGTTACTTTACGGGTACTTTATTTCAAGAGCATATGCTAAAAATGGTATCAAATAACCAAGGAGATAAAAAAATGAATAACGTACTTCGCAACACTCTGATTGTTCTGGGTGTCCTCGCTTTGGCAGTTGGAATTTTTATGATGGGCACCGTGGTTGCATTTTCGAATGGCTCCGGCTTCGGTATGATGGGCAATTATGGCAATTATGGCAATTATGGCAACTATGGCTACGGTATGATGGGCGGTTTCGGCTTTTTCCCCTTTGGGATGGGATTGATGTGGTTCTTTCCCCTGGGAACGATCGCGCTGATTGTGCTTGGCGTTGTCTGGTTGGTTAACAACCTAAACAGTTCCAAAAACGTTCAGGGACGTATTTGCTCCTCGTGTGGGAAGCCTGCCGATTCAGAATGGAAAACCTGCCCATTCTGCGGGAATGGCTTGTAAAATTACTGCTTGTCATAAATCGAGGCTTTGCACGAATGATCAAAACGTGCAAAGCCTCGATTCGTTTATTAGACTTTTGATTCTCCGCGGCCTGGGAAGTCTGGTTGCACTCTACGGGCTCATTGGTATTGACAGCAAACCTTTTGCTTTAACCAAAATAGACCGCACCGCGGCAGACCCCAGTGTTAAATTTCAGTATCCAGTTGGACAACACATTCGCCATTTTATCTGGTTGGGCCAGATCGTTGGTGATGAGGTGTACCTGTTGGATAAGAGCGATTGCCAATTCCAAAAAGCTGATCGGCAGCAGGCTCACCATCCAACCAACCGGTCATGGCAAACGTTCGCATGAAACCAAAGGAAATGCGGCAGGGAAAGGTGCCGGGTTCGGCAGAATTATTCTATAATCAGCCATGATGTTAATTCAACCGGAGCGTTTATGACGAACAATAATCCGACATGGTTGGAAATTAACCTTTCTGCAATCACGAGTAACTCAGCCGCGCTGATCCGCGAGACAGGTACGCCGCTGATGGCAATTGTCAAGGGCGATGCGTATGGACACGGTGCGCTGCAGGTTGCCCGGGCTGCCATTTCAGGGGGCGCGCAGTGGCTGGGTGTGGCGCGTTTTGGCGAGGCGCGCATTTTGCGCCAAAACGGCATCCAGGCGCCGATCCTGGTGCTGGGGCTGGCTCTGGGCGAGGAAGTGGATGAAGCCATCGCCAGGAATGTCACGCTGACCCTGCCCAGCCGCGAAAGCCTGGAGCATTTTTCAGCGCGCGCAAAGGCAGTGGGGGCGAAGTTAAGGGTTCATTTGAAAGTGGATACGGGAATGGGACGCCAGGGTGTTTTTCCGGATGATCTTCTGCCTTTCGCACGAGAAGTACAGGATTCCGGGCAGATCATCGTGGATGGTTTGTACAGTCACCTGGCTGCAGCCGAAGAAACACATGCAGCCAATGAAATCCAGCTTGAGCGATTTAAAAAGGCGCTGGCTTCGCTGCAGGAAAACGGGCTGCGCCCGCGCTGGGTGCACCTGGCGAATTCAGCCGCGGCATTTTACCTGCCCCAGACCCGCTTCGACCTGGTGCGGGTGGGGAACGTGGTGCTCGGGCTGCGCATCCGGATTGACCAACCCCTGCCGGAGTCCTATCTGCCGTCATTAAGCTGGAAGGCGAAGCTGGCTTCCTGCCGCCGCCTGCCGGCTGGATGGGGCGTGGGCTATGGGCTGACCTATATCCCCTCAGGCGAGGAATGGATTGGGGTGGTGCCGGTTGGATATGGGGATGGGTTGCGCCGCATGCCGGGCAACCAGGTCATTATTGGTGGGCAAAAGTGCCCCGTCGTCGGACGCCTGTGCCTGGACCAGTTGATGGTGCGCCTGCCTCAGGCTTATCCAATGGGCGAGGAGGTGGTCATCATCGGTCAACAGGGGGACGAATCGATCCGGGTTCATGACCTGGCTGCCGTTTACCAGACTTCTCAGGTGGATGTCACCACCCTGATCAATCAGCGTGTGCCGCATATTTATGTTTGAAAACCAGGTGATTGATTAACTCCTGCGCGGGTCAAACGTGTCGCGCACTCCTTCACCAAAGAAGTTGTAACCCAAGACCACCGAAAGAATGGCCAGACCGGGGAAGGTGGTCAGCCACCAGCTGTAGAATTGGTACCTTCCGGTCGAGATCATGGCGCCCCATTCGGGTGTCGGCGGAACAGCTCCCAGCCCGATAAAACTGAGCGCAGCGATGTTGAGAATGGCGCTGCCCGCGTCCAGGGATGCCTTCACCAGCAGGGGTGCAAAGGTGTTTGGCAGGATGTGTCTCAGCAGGATGCGGCTGCGCGGCACGCCGAGGGTGATGGCTGAGAGAACATATTCGTTATTTTTAACGCTCAAGACCTGGCTGCGCATCAGGCGGGCATATTCGGGCCACCAGACCAGGACCATTGCGATGAGCGCGTTGGTGATGCTCGGACCCAGGACGGCGGCAATCGCCAGCGCCAGCACAATGGATGGAAATGCCAGGGTAATATCCACCAGGCGCATGATCAGGAGGTCATAGGTCCCCCCGATGTAGCCGGCTGATGCGCCCACGATCGATCCCATGATCATTGCAAAAATAATCACGACAAAACCGATCGGCAGGGAAATGCGGGCGCCATAAATTACGCGGCTGAACACATCCCGTCCGAGCTCATCGGTGCCGAACCAATAAGATGCAGAAGGCATTTTGAGCCGGTCGGTAATTGCCTGGGCGAGCGGGTCACGCAAGGAGGTGAAAGGTGCAATAATTGCAGCAACAGCCCATGCCAGTATGATGATCAGTCCGAGCATGGCCATCGGGTTGTGACTCAAAGCAAGCAGCCGCCGGCGGTTTACGCTCATCGATTTTCGAGGCAAGTCAGTTTTTGTCAGATCCGCTATATCCATTGCTTAACCTTCCCTGATGCGCGGATCGATAATGCTGTAGAGCGCATCTACAAAAATATTCACGAACATGTAAATCATCGCGATTAACAGGGTCACTCCGGTGATGGCGGGGTAATCCAGGTTGGCGGCGGATTCGACTGCATAGCGACCAATCCCCGGCCAGGAGAAAATTGTCTCGGTCATGATGGCTCCGCTCATCAGCCCGGCAAAAGCCAGTCCAACCAGAGTCACCAGGGGGATGAGTGCATTTCGCAGGGCATGACTGAGGATGACCCATCTTTCAGCCAGCCCTTTGGCGCGGGCGGTGCGCACGTAATCCTGCGTGAGCACATCCAGCATGGAGGAGCGGGTGATGCGGGCTACCAGCGCCAGCGTAAACCAGCCCAGGACGATCGAAGGCAGGACGAGGTGGCTGAGGGAATCCCAGAAGGCTGGCATATTCCCTGTCCAGAGCGAATCAAAAACAAAGAGACCGGTCACCGAAGTGGGAGCGCCCATGCGCGAATTGATGCGACCTGTCCCCGGCGCCCAGCCCAGCTTGTAATAGAAGACGAAAAGGATCAGCAGACCAGACCAGAAGGGCGGCATTGAAGCACCCAGCAGGGAAAAGATCCGGGTGAAATGATCGACGAAAGTATCTGCTTTGATGGCAGAAATGATGCCCAATGGCAGACCAAACAGGATGGCAAAAATAAAGGAACCGATGGCAAGTTCGATGGTGGCGGGTAAAAAGGTTTTTAAATCAGAAGTAACGGGGTTTTTAGTCTTAAAAGAAGTCCCCAGGTCGCCATGGAACAGATTCTCCAGGTAAATGAGGTATTGTTCTGGCAATGGTTTATCCAAGCCCCATTTCTGGGTGGCAGCTTTGACCGCTTCCGGGTCATCCATGGATCTTTCAGTCAGGATGACTGCCAGGGGATTGACCGGTACGATATGGGTGACGACAAAAAGCATGAGGGTGATGCCAATCGCCATCGGGATCATGAGGAGCAGGCGTCTCGTGAGGTGCTGGATCAAATTCATTGGTTTCTAAAGACCTCCACGGATAAAGCGATTCCAAGTGCTTGAAAACGAAATAAATTGGGGCGGGTTAAACCCGCCCCAATCCAAACCAAACGAATTACTTGTACAGGCTGAACAGGTCTACAAACCAGACAGGATGGAATTTGAAACCCTTCAGATCACTTCTAAAAGCGTGCACGTACTGCACCTGATAGAGCATGGTGAAAGGCATTTGATCCATAAAGACCGCCTGCAGCTTCTCAACGGCATCCTTGCGAACGGCGGGGTCGGCAGTTGTTCTGATTTCAGTTGCCAGTTTGTTGGCATCTGCGTTCTGGAACCACATGCGGAAGGCGATCGAACGATCACCCAGCCCGAAGTAGTCGGTCCACATGGTCACATCCAGGTAGTCAGGCGTCCAACCGCCAAAAGCCATCGGGAGCTGTTGGGCGCGCATCTCGGTCAGGTAAACACTCTGCTCGAGGGGTTTCAGGTTGAGGGTAATGCCGGCTTCAGCCAGGTCGTTCTTAATCTTGGCGGCGACGGTATCACGGGTTGCGTTGGAAGCATAATAGAGATCAAAGGTTACGCCATTGGGATAACCGGCAGCAGCCAGCAGTTCCTTGGCTTTTGCAAGGTCGCGTCCCACGGTCTTGGTCGGATCGACGCCGATGATCCCGATCGGGATGATGCTCGGAGCGCGGGTGCCATAACCGTTCAGAACCGCCTTGGTAATGCCGTCATAATCGATTGCCAAAGCGACAGCCTGGCGGACTTCCTTCTTGCAAAGGATCGCGAAGGAATCCGGGCTTTGCAGCGTCTTATAGATATCCGGGAATTTCGCCTTGATTTCGTCAGGGCAGGCAGAGGTCATCGCGAGGTAGTTTTCATCGAGAGACTGGTCGACAGAAATGGTGATATTGGGATCAGCCTTGGCCTGGTCCACCAGGTCGGTCTGGAGGTTGCCGATCATATCCGCGTCCCCTTTTTGCAGCATCTGCAGCTGGGTGGTCGGATCAGAAACGTGTGAAATAACAACCTTGTCGAACTTGGGAGCACCCTTCCAATAGTTTTTATTGGCAGTCAGCTCGATATCTGATTTTGGCGCCCATTTGGTCAGGATGAAAGGTCCGGAGCCTGCTGAATTCTGGTCCATCCATTCCTTGGCTTTGTCCGTGGTCTTGGCATCCGCGGCATCCGTGCCGCCGTGTTCCTTGACCAGTTTCGAATCCTGGATACCCAGGCTGGGGTTGCTGGCGCTGGAAAGGAACTGCGGCAGCGGTTGAGCCTTGCCATCTGCACCGACCGTGGTGGATACTTTGACGGTGTAGTCATCAACTGCTTCAACTTTTCCGACACCGTCCAGGTTGAAGGCTGGTGCTCCCGCGATATTCATCAAGCGGTTCCATGAAAATACAACGTCTGCAGCCGTGAGGGGGTTGCCGGAAGCGAACTTGACATCCTTGCGCAGGTGGAAAATAAATTGGGTGAAATCCGCATTGGTTTCCCAGGATTCAGCCAGGCGTGGGACGATGGTGTTCAGGTCCTCAGGGCGGATATCGACGAGCGTATCATAGGTATTGATGTGGATGAAGAGGTTGGTGGTCTCGCCAGCGTAGGCGGGATCAAGCGTAACGACATCATCCAGGTTCATGGCGATGACCAGCGTTCCCCCGGTTGCGGGAGCGGCAGTTGGCGCTTCGGTGGCAGCCGGTGCTGCAGGGGCGGCCGGTGCTTCGGTGGCAGCGGGTGCTGCAGGCTGAGGCGGTACTGCTGTTGCAGCCGGGCTGCAGGCAGCCAGCATGCCAGCCAACAACCCCACCAGCATCAAATAAGAAAGTACTCGGTTAAGTTTCATGACTCCTCCACAGATAACGAAAAATTCGACTGGCGATTTGCTTCGCAAATCGTGCCAGGAATACCCATCAGGAAACGTACCTTAAAATTTAATCGATCTTCTGGATTACCCCCCCCAGAGATTTTATCTCGCCAATGCAAGCATGGTTCGAAAAGCCCGGTAAATTGTAACCATATCGTCCGCGCTGTAATCCACACGGCGATCGGTGCTTCTTTTTGAAAACGGCATGACTGCGGCTTTATCCGCCATCTCAGATTGTTCAAATTCAATGGTCATCTTGATCGGAGCCGGCAGTTTAAATGGTTGAGGGGCGGTATGTTCCTTGAGATTGTTCATTGCGCGGCTGGCTGCATCTTCGATTAACCTGGATGTGATCGAGGGCGCCAAGCATTTTGCAGACATCCGGCTGACCGCTTTTTTCACTTGAGCGGTTTCGATCTGACTGCCAAAAAATTCCTGAACTTCGGCGCAGAGTGTTTGGTCGCCCGAAGCCATGATGACCGGCACACCAAAATGACCACAAACCGCACCGTTCAAGCCAGATTCGCCGAATGCCCTCTCGTTGATCCATAAGCCCGAAACACGCTCGTCAGACCAGGTATGATCGAGAACGGCATTGGTGGCTCCCATCCGGCTGTGATAGCCGACATACATGACCCCGTCGACACCTTCCTGGACACCTTCGACCATGGAAAGATAGCTCGGCGAGCCTGAATAAAGTTCGGCTCGCGGGTCAAGGTTTTCAATCAGGATATTTCTGCCATTATTATGACCATCTGTCACGGCAACCGAGGTCGCCCCTTCGGCAAAGCAGCCCCGGATGGCAGCATTAACATCTTCAGTCATCAATTTTCGAAAACGTTGGTACTCGGAGTGATTGGGGTTGACCTGGTCCCAGTGCACAACTCCGGTGATCCCTTCCATATCTGCGGCAATGAGAATTTTCATAAAAATTCTGTCTCCTGATTTCGAAATTTAGTTTTTAGCTGGATGTTAAGGTGTAACCGAGCGAGAAAGCGGCAAGGCCAGGTAATGTTTTGATCTGAGCCCTGTCAGGAAAAGCTGTTCCAACGCATGCGGGGAACTAACGGTTAAATCCAAAACTCGAAATGGCAAGGAAAAAACGACAATAAAAAAATTTGGGAATTGAACCTGATTGTTCCAGGGGATGGAACCAGTAAAACTGACAAGATAATGGGAGATTATATATTATTTTGTATTTATTTGCAATCAACGTGCTGATTCCTATCAATGCGCCTGGAAAATTTTTTCAATAGCAGGGAGCACAATAAAGGTTTTTGCCAGGATTGACTGTTATGGCATAATTACAGAGTATCAAGAATCAGTATGGTGATTGGTTGGGTGGCTCGGTGATGATATTTGGAGGAATGGAATCATGCTTTCCCGCCGCGAGCAAAAAAGATACTGTTATCGTAAGTTGCCTGTTGATATGAACATTCATTGCCTGTACCCCAAAAATCGTATCCATCAACGAGAACTCCCCCACCTGCTTGCCAAGACCACCCCCAATATTATTCTCCAAAGATTAAAGGGGAAGCTCAGATGGCAGCTTGATGTCAGGCAAGTCGTCCCTCCGCCTGCGCGGAACGTCCCAAACCAGGGTGCACTTCAGAAAAGGAATGAAGATCATGACAACTAGCACTTCGTTGACCATCATTCAAATGAACGATAGTCATGCTTATTTTGACCAGCACCAGGAAATGTTTTGGAAAGGGGATCAGGCAGTCTATCGTCCTGCAGGAGGTTATGCCCGCATCGTCACACTCGTCAAGCAGATTCGGGCTGAAAGTCAGGGTCGTGTCCTGTTTTGCGACTGTGGCGACACCCTGCATGGCACCTATCCTGCCCTGAAAACCCAGGGACAGGCGTTGATACCCGTTTTGAATTCATTGGGTCTGGATGCGATGACGGCTCATTGGGAATTTGCCTATGGACCGGAAATCTTCAGGCAGCGCGCAGCGGAACTCGGCTATCCGGTGCTTGCGATCAATGTTTTCGATCAAGTGACCAAGGAGCGGGTTTTTCCAGCGTACAGCGTCAAGGAGATTGGCGGGTTGCGGATCGGTCTCGTGGGCATTGCATCCAATATTGTGGATAAGACCATGCCAGCCTCTTTTAGTGAAGGGCTGGAATTTAGATTGGGACGGGAAGAACTTCCATTGGTTATCGATAATCTGCGCAGCCAGGAGAAGGTCGACCTGATCGTTCTGATATCGCACCTCGGCTTTCCTCAAGACATGAAGCTTTTGTCGGAGGTAAACGGAATCGATATTTGCCTGAGCGGGCACACCCATAACCGTCTCTATAAACCAGCACTCCAGGGAAAAACGTTGGTAATCCAATCGGGCTGCGACGGCTCCTTCCTGGGACGCCTGGATTTGGAATTGGTGGGAAACCAGATTGTTGATTATCGGCACCAATTGATTGAGGTGGAAGCCAAAATAGAGCCCGATCCCGGAGTGGATGACCTTGTTAGCCAGGCACTTGCGCCTTATCAGGAAGAATTGTCAGCAATTGTGGGTAAAACAGCGACGGCGCTCAACCGGGCTGCCATGCTGGAAACGACGATGGACAATTTCATGTTACAGGCACTGCTGGATGGCACAGATGCTCAACTGGCATTCTCAAATGGTTGGCGTTTTGGCGCACCGATCATACCCGGGGATGTGACGTTGAATGACCTCTACAACATAATCCCGATGAATCCGCCAATTGCAACTGTCGACCTGACAGGCGAGGAAATTGTGACGATGTTGGAGGAAAACCTGGAGCGAACCTTTGCATCTGATCCTTACAACCAGATGGGCGGCTACGTCAAACGCGGTCTCGGTTTCAACGCTTACATTAAAATCGAAAATCCAGCCGGGCAGCGTGTCCAGCAAATATTTTCTGGCAATCAACCCATGCTTCCCGGGCATCATTACTCAACGGTTTTTGTCACAGAACAAGGCGTGGCGCTCAAATATGGGCAACAGCGCGAGTTACATCCTGAGCGGGCGATTGATGCAATGCTGGCGTACCTCAAAAAGCATCGCTCAATCCAGGCGGAACTGAAGGGGACCTTCGTTGCCGTGTAGAAAGTCTAACAGCCCGGAATAGTCATCAAAACGCGCCAAACGGCGCGTTTTCCTTTCTGTCCTGCCCTAATAAATTAGGGGGAGGCAAGATCAAATCGGGTAAATATGGAAAAATGGAATAGTGGTTAACGGCTGACGGAGGTGAGGTAAAGCCCCGATTTAATGAGACTCTGGTGGGTGAATATGCCGGTGATGTAAATCGGGCATGTGTTGATGCGTATGGGTCACTTGATCATGTCTGTGAAGGTGAGAATGTTTTTGAGCAAAATCACCTGTATGGAGATGATCATGATGCCCGTCATCGTGAACATGTGCATGTTCGTGAATAATCATTTCGTGAACATGCTCATGTTCATGTTCCTCATTCACTAAAAATAGCGTTCCGGCAATCATGAGCGGAAAGGCAACCAGGAACAGCCAACCTGGAAACTCGCGAAATAGGATAAATGATAATAGCATGCCTGCAAGAGGTGCTGTGCCAAATAATGCACTCGTGCGAGCCGCCCCAAGACCGCGCATGGCATATATGAATAACACAATGCTAATCCCATAACTCAAACCACCTAATATCAGTGCGCCCAATACGATTCCTGGAGCAGGGATTTTATTGCCTAAAATTAGCGCCATTGCCAACGAAAAACCACCCGCGCCAAATCCCTTAATGGTGACGATCATCAAAGGATCTTTAGCCGATATATTCCGGGTAAAGTTATTATCGATTCCCCAGAGGATGCAAGCGGCAATAATTCCCAACGAACCCAGTGAAAATCCCCAATTCGCATTTAGATTTATCGATAAAAAGACACTGGAAAGCGTGATCAAAGCAACTGCCCACCATGCGCGGCGGCTGATTGATTCTTTGAATGCAAGAACGGCAATGAGAGTGGTTGCCACACTTTCGAAATTTAAGAGCAAAGACGCTGTTGCAGCAGGCGTATTTTGCAGGCTAAAAAGCAGGGTAATTGGAGCGGCGACACCGCCCGCCAGGATGGCTCCCAATAACCATGGAAAATCAGACTTTTTTATCTGCGCTTCACCATTCGAAAGCCGCTGATTAAAACGCTGCCAGGTTTTTAGGCTGAGTAAACCAATACCACTGCCGAGGTATAAAAAGGCGGCAAGCGCCACCGGTTCCACATTCCCCAAAAGTATTTTTGCCAAAGGTGCACTTGCACCAAACAAAAGAGCGGCAATCAAAGCCTGGGCGATTGGGTAGATCTGTTTTCGATTCATGGAATGCAAGGATTTTCTTTGATAGGATGATATGGATTTTAAAAAAACAACTATGCGATTTGGATTGTCGCAGCCTGCTGCTTTAGTTTACTCAAAATTAACCCATTTGTTTACCCCTTAAATCAATAACAAAAAATAATTCTCTTAATAAATGGTTATTCGTGGAGCGGGCTGGAGCCGTTGGACGTCTGCGACCGAGAGATTTCATCGGGTTTGCTGGTTCATTTACAACCATCCAGGTGGAAGCGAACCCGCAAATCTCCTGGTAAAACCGACGAATGCTGCAGCGATGGTCAAGTTTTATTAATCAGGAGTGATGCAATCACACCCCGGGTCAATATATTCAGGGAAGCTTATTCATTTGGTGACATTTATAAGCACTCATCATGATTTAATGCACTATTAATCTTGCTTTAAACTTGTGAAAATAAATACAAAGGGATTGGCGATGAATCCTTTCTTGAAGTGTTGATGCCCCAATCCAAAATTATGAGTTCGAAGGAGGAAGACAAACTAAATAACGAATCTGCTTATAGTGAGTACGAATTTTATTTATTAGGAGAATACAACTATGTCCACGAAGAAAATTCTTGTTTTATTTGGATTAATGCTGATCGCCGGCAGTCTGCTTCTGACTGCCTGTGGCGGACAAGCTGGTCCGGCTGGCCCTGCCGGCCCCGCTGGTCCTGCCGGTCCTGCTGGTCCTGCTGGTCCTGCCGGTCCTGCTGGCTCGGTTGCCAATATTGCCGCAACCAACCAGGTTCAATTTGAAACCTGTGGCGGCTGTCATCCTAATTCTGGCGAGGAACATCAAACCTATTACAATCTTTTGTACCAGGATGGTGTGATCCAGGTGACGGGTGTGACCTATAAGTTCACCCCCGCTGCGGGTGATAAAAAAGATACCACCGTGGTCACTTTTAAGATGACCAAGGATGGCAAACCGCTGAGCGGCGCTGCTGTAGAAAATTTAAATATCTACTACGGTGCTTACACCGGCACGACTTTTGAAGGTGCCGCAAGAGTATCCATCAAGGGTAGCCTGACCTACGATGACAAAACCGGCGTGACCACCAGTACGCTGGTTGAGCTGGATCCCACTGACAAAGCTTATGTCGATTATACCGACCTCAATAAAACCAATGGAATTCTCGTCGTCTACGGTTATGACAAACAACTCGGCAGCCTGCCGGAGCGCATCAAACAGGTCCAATTCCCGTTTGCTGCACTCGGAAAAACCGGTCAGGGCGCCAATTACGTTTCTGCTGCCAACAACGCCGGCTGCGAGAAATGCCATACAACCCCCTATCTCAAGCACGGCAACATCTACGCCGAAGTGGGCGGGGATCCCAAGACCGACTTCCTGACCTGCAAAGTCTGTCACCTGGATAACGGTGATGGCGGTCATTACGAATGGCAGCTTTTGGTGGATAAACCATCGCTGGCTGCTGATGTAAACGCTGGCAAGGTTGAATTAACAGATGCGCAGAAAACCCAGTATGCCTATAAGACAACGCTGATGAATGATGTGCACATGTCGCATGCAATGGAATTCCCCTATCCGCAGTCGATGTCGAATTGTGTCACCTGCCATGCAGGCAAACTGGACAAGATCTTGACGGACGCCAATTTCAAGGTGTCCACCTGCAAGAGCTGCCATCCAGTGACGGGTGAAGTCAAAAAGGATGGAGATACGGTCGTATACGACACGACCAAGTTGGCGCTTAAGACCATCCTGCCAGAGATACATGCGTCAATGGATTTGGACAAGACAGATTGCACCTCCTGCCATGGTGAGGGCAAGACAGCGAAACCCTTTAATCAAATCCACACCGGTTATGACAAGACCATCTACACTGCCGACGGCAAGAAGATCTCTGATATTGTCACCGTCAAGATCGATAAAGCCTCCTTCGCTGATAACAAGCTGGATATCTCCTTCAGCGCAGCCTCATCCGAAGATATTGGTCTGGATGTCAAGACCATTTCGCCCACTGTGATGGTTGGCTTGTATGGTTGGGATACCAAGGACTTCATTATTGGTCCGCACGAAAAGCTAAAAGACGACAACGCTGACGGCGTGATCGATTCGAAAGATGCCCGGACCCTGGAGTATATCGTTGGCGGCAAAGTTGACAGCCCACGCTTTAAGACTGTCTCGGCGGCTGATGGCAAGTGGGAAGTCATTGCTGACCTGACAGACTGGGCGGATATGATCAAGGATGGCAGGGTCAAGCGCGTGGAAATTGCGGTAATGCCCGCTTTGACCAACGCTGACAAAGTCATGGTTGCCCTCAATGCGCCTTCAAGGACCTTTAATCTGACGACCAACCGGTTCAATGATGCGTTCTACAGCCCCATCGTCAAAGTTGCGGGCTGTGATGACTGCCACGACGCACTGGCTACCACCTTCCATTCTCCTGATCGAGGCGGGAATGTCGTCGTCTGCCGGATGTGCCATATTACAAAATCTGGCGGTTCCCACCTGGAATTGCAGTCGCGCTCGATCGATTCCTACATCCATGCGATCCATTCCTCCCAGCAGTTCGATGTTGGCGATATCAATTTCGCCGACCCGGTGCTGGCAGAGAAGTACACGATTGAAAAAGAAATGCCATTCCCCAAGCACGGCATCACGGATTGTGAAGCCTGCCATGTTGCGGGAACCTTTAATGTGCCATCTCAATCCAAGTCACTGCCCGGCATTCTTTCCGGATCGGATACACTCAAGGGCATGACCAGGACCATCGGCGTGATTCCATCCTACGTCACCGGTCCTGCAACGCGAGCCTGTGGCAGCTGCCACCGCTCAGCACTGCTTAATGAAGATAGTGGCAGCGGGTTGACACTTTTCAACCTGCACACTGCCCAGTATGGATACATGGTTGAAGCAGGCGATAAGCCGCTTGACACTCTCACCAATGTCTTCGACCAGATTATGGGACTCTTCAAGTAAATGTAAGCAGATCAGGTGAGTTTCATTCCACAAAAGTAAATCAACAAGGGTCCTGCTGGGCCCTTGTTGATTTTGCAGGCGGGAATCAATCATCGGCTGGTCATTCTGAGGAGGGATGGGTGGGTTGCCCTTCCTGCAAGTGGGTTTATTAACGAATGGGCAGATTGCCACCTATATTAACACCCTCGATCTGTACAAATAATTCACTTCCAAACAAAAAGACGCAGATCCGATGACCTGCGTCTTTTGTTTGAAAAATGTGTATTGGTGGAAATCGCATGTGCTCGATGTGCAAGGTTCCAATTCGCAGAGTACCGGCGGTTGTTAGTAATGGTACCTGGCTTGCAGGAAATCTATGCGGTCATCGCGCACCAGGTAAACGATATGGTGCTCCTGGGTTAACCTTCGCGACCATGCCCCAGGCGCCAGATATTTTAAAGGCTCCGGTTTGCCAATCCCTCTAAACGGGTCGCGCAAAATCGCATCGATTAATTCCAATGTTTTTAACGCCAGTTTACGGTCGGTTTCAACCCAGAAACACAGGTCTTCAATAAATTCGGGTTGAAATACCGCCAGGCGTTGTTTAGGGCTCAAGGTTTACTTCTCGCCGTAAAGTTTCAAGGCTTTTTACTGAGCCTTCACCCTTTAATGCGCGACCTAAAGCAGAAAGCAGTCTTTCAGCATTGGCGGGAGATCGCAGCAGGTAGGCAGTTTCCATCAGGCTTTCCAGTTCTGAGGCGGCAATCATGGCTACATCTTCTTCTCCGCGGCGTTGAATAACGACAACTTCGCGATCATGATTGACAAGGTCCAATAATTTAGCGAGTCCATCGCGAGCCTGGGTATATGTTGTTTGAATAGTCATTTTGTCCTCCGACATGTACAGATATACTGTACAGCAAGAGCGGGGTATTGTCAAGATGGAGTGAACAGCGACCCCTTAATGGGGACCAGCGACCGAGAGATTTTAGGGGGCGCTCCAATACGGCTATATATTTACATATAAATTTACTGCTGCTATGAGAATCTAGTGTTTGTTATCAAGATCATGTAAAAAGTCTTGTATTTCCTGATCAATTGATTTAATTATTTCTTTTCCAAGCGGGTTTGCTTTTAGAAATCTGTCACTAATTTCAATACGTTTTTCAAGATCAAGCAAGGTGAAATAATCTTCTAAAGTCATTTTTGATACAACACTTCCACCTTTTGATTCAATGAAAAGAGATTCTGCCCGAGATTTTAGCGGTAATAAAATATTCTCAACTTCAAATATGTAGTCTTTGGTTAAATTGTATAAAGAAAAGGGGAGGTTGCATTTATTGATTTTTTCTAATAATTCTTTATCTGTAAATACGATTTGGTATTTTCCATCGGCTGAAAATATTCTCGTTTCAGATCCATACTTTGACATATCAGTATTATCGTCGGTTTCCATTTGTCGGTCTTTCCTTTGTTGAAAATTCTTTAACCAAACTCATATGAAGTAAATTTTACCACTTGGAAAAGGGAGTAGAAGCCGGGCGGGCGTGTCAGGCTTCGGCCCGCTTGGGACTATCGGGGGCCGGATCCAAATCGAAAGGAAGTTAACACACGAAAATAATTACTTATGATCGTAGCGCAAAAAAATCATTCTTTTTGGGCAGTTCATATCCCCCATATTATTTGTCACTTTTTCTTTTTTTGAAAGGCTTCAATTTGTCCATAGAGGGAAGACACCGTTTCTTTTCCAAATAATTGTTGGCGAATTTCCAAATAATCCCCTTCACCCAATTGCCAGGAAGCCCAGAAACG
This sequence comes from Chloroflexota bacterium, assembly GCA_021795965.1. Classification (GTDB taxonomy): domain Bacteria; phylum Chloroflexota; class Anaerolineae; order Anaerolineales; family Villigracilaceae; genus UBA5195. Next base: position 12,989 of record JAJYOU010000020.1, on the reverse strand, counting down.
TGCTGCCTTGGCAGGGCTCATGTGTTGCATCAAAACCTGGGCAGCTTCCTGGGTGATCTCTCGCTCACTTGGAACATGGATGGTTGTCATGGTAAAACTCCGATTACTTTTTGAACAAAATCGACCGGGTTCATAGCTATTAGGTTAAACAATTTGTGTTTTTTAAGTAGCCGGTCATCGCAAGCCAAGAAATAAGCACAACCGGCGGCTTCGGCAGATGCAAGGTGCAAGGCATCGATGGCGCCCAAGTGTTTTTTTTCTAGATACTCAGCTCGTTCACGAATGTTTGGATCAACAGACTGGTAAAGGCTGGCCAGTTGTAAGCAACGAGCCATCCAATCCCGGCGTAAAACCAGTGGATTGCGCGAATTCTCGAATTCCAAAACTGCTGAGTTGACCAACTCAACGTCACCGGTCTCAATCCATTGTAAAATCAAGGCTAGGGAAAGGGTTTCAAGCCAGATTCTGGGTTGAGTCTGGTCGTCAAAAGGACGATTATAAACACTGGTATCCAGATACAGTTTCACACTTTCATTTTACTCTGAAACCAGGCTGTTGAAACCTTAAATGAGTAATCCAGCATTCCAGAGAGAAGTAACGACATCCATTTGACTATTGTGAACTTTTCCTTCACCTTTCAGTACAAGTTTCCAAAGTAGTTCAGGCTGTTTTGAGAGATTCGGGTTCTTTTGCAGGTGAGATAGTGCCAATAAAGCATATTGCTTATTCTTTATCGAATTACAATAATTTCCGGGCGAGATTCCCTTAATATGACCTTCTTCGCAAAGTCCCAAAAAAGCATCGCGTGGGCAACCCTTCTTTTGTGAAGCGCTTCTCGCGCCAAAGATGCGAGTAGTTATAATGTCCCAAGCAACCCGTGGTGAAGAAGATGAACTATTTATACAAAGTCTGGTGGCTTCGATTGCAGCTTGGGCGTATTTATTCATTGGTATGTTATCCTTGAAGCATAAAGTCTCCAAATTAAACTTCAACAATCCCCCAATTAACCGGTTAACAGCAATATACAATCGAACTTTCTTAATAAGTGGGCCCGGCTGGAGTCGAATACCATCCCCTCAATGGGGACCAGCGACCAATAGATTTTATATTTAGTGGGCCCGGCTGGAGTCGAACCAGCGACCAAGAGATTATGAGTCCCCTGCGCTAACCACTGCGCCACGGGCCCTGACCTACCTGAAAGTGAAAGGTTGCAGTTGGAGGTTGTGAGTGCTGCGCAACGTTCAACTTGCAACCTTCTGCACTTTAGAGCGGGCAACGGGAATCGAACCCGTATAAGTAGCTTGGAAGGCTACCGCACTACCACTATGCTATGCCCGCCTGGAATATCACCTGATCAGCACGTAAACCGCCTCAAGCGGATGGTTATTTTAATTCAGGATGGATAAAAAGTAAATATGAAAGCCCAGATTGGCGCGAGGTTGTCCCAAGCGGCATTCGATCTTTAACCAGTTGCAATATATTAAACTGTCGAAATTTGATCCTGTCACGCGGTCGTTTGAGGCTGGTCCCGTTTAAATCAATCGTCATTCCCTCCGGGTTCCTGGAGTAAAAAAACTGGATAAATGCTCTTCCTGGCGCAGCCGGCAGCTGCCTGGTTTCCCGTGAAATCAAGCATCAAGAAGCTTTCAGGGGTGTTTTCCGGTGCCATTGACCACAATTATGCGGTCTTGCCCAATAGCGGCGAAAAACACCTCTTCCAGACGATTTCGGGAAATACTTCCCCGTCGATTGGATTGGGCAGGCAGCCACCCGGGTTGGATGAGGGGGATTGTTCAGGCGTATAATTAAAGTATGAAAAAGATGCTCCTGTCCATTTTGCTGGTTGCGGCTGCGCTTTTGCTTTCACAACCCCTGGTAATGGCTCAAAACCAGAACCCGCTGGTCATCGTCCTCAAGGCAAATGGAGATGTTTCCCCATCAATGCGGGATACCATTTCCCGCGGACTGAAAATGGCTGCGGACCAGCAGGCCGGTTTGATGATCATTGAATTGAACACCCCCGGCGGTTACATCTCCGCGATGACCGATATTGTGCAGGAGATCCGCGCCAGCACGGTGCCGGTGGCGGTCTTCGTCACACCCCAGGGCGGATGGGCTGCCTCTGCGGGAGCATTGATTACGATGGCGGGTCACGTGGCTGCCATGAGCCCGCAGACCGTCATCGGCGCTGCCAGCCCGATCGGCGCCGAGGGGCAGGATCTCGACCCGACTTTGAAAAACAAGGAAATGCAGGTCCTGGAAGCCATGGCGCGTTCCATGACGGAGTGGCGCGGTCCGGCGGCGGTTGCCCTGGCAGAAGACACCATTCAAAATGCCCGGGCTGTTTCTGCTGAAGAAGCGAAGACTGCCGGGTTGATTGATTTTATCGCGCTCGACCGGGCAGATTTACTGAAGCAGCTGGATGGCAGGACCGTGCACCTGGCGAGCGGAACCACGCTTGTTTTGCACACGGCAAACGCGACCATCCAGGAGGTCTTCCCGACCTTTGGCGAAGCCATGCTTGACTTTTTGATCAGAACGGATACGGTTTTTCTGCTGCTGGCGCTCGGACTGCTGGCAATCCTGATCGAAATCACCACCCCGGGGGGCTGGGTGGCGGGTTTCGTGGGGGTCTGCTCGCTGGCGCTGGCGGTTTATGGGCTGGGCTACCTGACGGTAAACTGGCTGGGCGGCATTTTCCTGCTGCTGGCGTTCACCCTCTTCATTCTGGATATCAAAGCTCCCACACACGGCGCATTAACGCTGGTGGGCATCGGTTCGTTCATCCTGGGCTCGCTGGTGCTGTTTAATTCGCCCGGGGTGCCCGAATTTCAGCGTGTATCGGTTCCCCTGGTGATTACGGTGGGTTTGATCATGGGGGTGGTCTTTGGCACCATCCTGGCAATTGCGATCAAAGCCCAAAAATTGCCGGTCAGCACGGGGGTGCGCACCCTGCTGGGTGCGACCGGGGTGGCGAAGGTCTGGATCAACCCGCTCGGGCAGGTCCAGGTCAACAGCGAACTCTGGTCAGCAGAACTGGATGAAAATGAAAAACCGATCCTGCCCGGAGAAGAGGTGCAAGTCACCCGGGTCAAGGGTCTGCGCTTGATTGTCCGAAAGAAAATTTCTTGAAAGATTAATACAACTCCAATGGTAGCAGGATAAAATTAGACAATTTAACGTTAAAAGGATGTCCCATGACTGTTAGTCCGACTCGTGATCGTGTCTCCCCTGAGCAGGTAAATACCACCCCGCTGCGCCGCCCGGAATGGATCAAGGTGCGCGCGCCTTCAGGCGAAACCTTCCAGACCCTGCATGGTCTGATGCGCTCCAAGGCTCTCCACACGGTGTGTGAAGAAGCGATGTGTCCCAATATGGGCGAATGCTGGGGCTCGGGAACCGCGACGTTTTTGATGCTGGGCGATGTCTGCACGCGCTCCTGTGTTTTTTGCGATGTCAAGCACGGCAATCCGAACCCGATGGATTGGCTGGAACCGGAGCGGGTGGCGCAGGCGGTTAAATCAATGAACCTGAAACACGCGGTCATCACCTCGGTCAACCGGGATGAACGACGCGACGGCGGTGCGCCGATTTTGGCAATGGTCATCCGCCGCATCCGCGAACTGCAGCCGGGTTGTTCAGTGGAGGTCCTCATCCCTGATTTCAAAGGCTCGCTCGAAGCTCTGAAAATCGTCATGGAAGCCAAACCCGAGATTCTGAACCATAACGTGGAGACCGTCCCACGGCTTTTCAAACAGATCCAACCGCAGGATCATTATGAATGGGCAGCTGCCACGCTTTCCAACGCGCGCAAGCTGGACGCTGAAGTACTGACCAAATCTGGCATCATGCTGGGGCTGGGTGAGGAAATGGACGAGGTTAAAGCTGTCATGCGCGATCTGCGCAGCTGGGATGTGGATATTTTAACGATCGGTCAGTACCTGCAACCGAGCAAGCGGCATTACCCCATCTCACGCTACTACACGCTCGAAGAATTCAGCGAGCTGCGCGAATATGGTTACGGACTGGGTTTTAAGTGGGTCGAATCCAACCCGCTGGTCAGATCGTCCTACCATGCGTTTGAGCAGGTCAGGGCGCTGAGCGCGGTTCACCGCAAGCTCTACGGGCAGGAGGTCATGCTCGCATCCCCTGCCGTGGATCGATAATTTGAAGATGGAAAACCAGGGGGCGATCCTGGACGGCGGCTATTTGACGATGAAGTTGAATTCAAGCAGGATGGACGGCATCATGCAGGCAGGTTTGGAGAGACGGCAGGCTGGGTCGCCGCTGGCGCTCAGGCTGACATTGCCCGGGGCGAGCGCTTCGAACAATCCGACTGCACCCGCAGGCATGGGGCTGCCTGTGCCCGGGGCAAGCACCGCAGGATTGTTGGATGTGATTTGCCAGGTATAGATGGCATCAAGGAAGAACATTACACGCTGACCCACCTTGAGAGTTATGGTCCGGTTCTGGTCAGCGCTGGTGATCACCTTGTCCACCCCGGCAGGAGCAGCCGGCACTGTACTCGTGGGCATAACGACAGCGGTCTGACTAGAGCCGCCTGCGGAAACGGCGGTTGAGGCATAGCCGATGCTGCCGGATGAACCAGCAGTTGCGCCGGGTTCGATCGTACCCGTCGCCGAAATGGGCGGTGTTAAAGACCCCGCTTGACAGGCGGAGATCAAAATGCCGGCAATCAAGATCAGGATCCAATGATTAAGTTTCATTTTTTTGTTCCTTTCATTCCTATTAACTTACTGACGTAAAACTCCGGGGATAGGTTCCCCTCGGATGAAAGCGTTGGTGATGAGAACAAAATACTCCCCGGGTAATCTGCCTGGGGAGTTGGTTTGGTTGATCAGCGGCAGTCCGTCCCGTTAGAACATTGCCAGCAGTTCCTCCAGGGAGATGTCAGCCAGGGACTGCAGGCGCAGGGTCTCCCCTTCCAGCTTCAAATGGCGGGTGATGGGATTGGGAACGACCACCACGCGGATCCCGGCGCTGCGGGCGGCGATGATCCCGTTCAGGGAATCTTCAAAGATGAGAGCCTCCTGCGGCTCGACACCTACTGCCTGGGCGGCTGCCAGGAAAAGATCGGGCGCGGGTTTGTAGTTTTTCACATCCTCGCGGCACTTGATGACATCAAAATATTCGATCAGGTTGTAACGCCGTAAATGTCCATCCACCCATTCATGCGTGGAGCTTGAAGCCACTGCCAGTTTCAGAGCGTGGTTTTTGGCGCCCTGGATGAGGGTTTCGACGCCCGGCAGGAGCGGGCTTTGCTGGATGGTCTTCAAGCTCTGCGTTCTGACCTTTGACCAGAAGGCAAGCGGATCAATGCTTTCACCCGTCAGCCGGCTTAAATCGGAGACCGGTTCGAAGTCCTGGTTGTAATAGGAGCCCACCACCTGCCCATAAGTGGTGATGGGGAGCGAGAGTCCATGTTCAAGGTAAATCTCGTTGATCGCCAGGTATTCCGGTGTTTCGGTATCCAGGATCAGTCCGTCAAAATCAAAAATCAGCGCTTTTATCATAGGGAAGTATTGTACCGCTCTTGGGGGCTGCGTATATATTTAATTTAGATGCTGCCTGTTTGAGGGTATGTTCATTCCACCGGTCGCTTCAAACGGAAAATAAAACAGGGAGACCCTTTTCAGGACCTCCCTGCTCATTTTGCTCAAAATTCCTTAAAAGTGGAACATCAAAGCCTGAGAGGTCCAGGCAAATAACTGCTGCGGTACGAGGCTAAAGAGCACTGTCAGCAGGGCGCAGACGCCGATGGTAAATTCAAGCCAACCTTCACGGCTGATCTGTGGGTCGCCTTCTTTCATATACATGACGACGATGACCCGCAGGTAGTAGTATGCCGATACGAGAGAGGTGAGTACGCCGAGTATTGCCAGCCAGTAAACTCCGCCTTCAATGGCTGCCCGGAAGAGATAGAGTTTTCCGACCAGACCGAGTGTGGGGGGCAAACCGGTCAGCGAGAGCATGAAGACCGCCATCGAAGCAGCCAGCAGGGGATACTTTTTTCCGAGACCCGCGTAATCTGCAATGGCGAGACCCTTGCCTTCGGCTTTTTCGAGGGCGATGACGATTCCCCATGTGCCAAAGCTGGTGACGGTGTAAGCCACCAGGTAGAATAATCCGGCTGAGATGGCTGTGGCGCGCACCGTTTCATTGGCAAAGGGGACGAATGCCATCAGGATATAGCCAGCCTGGGCAATGCTGGAAAACGCCAGCATGCGCTTGATATCGGTTTGGGCAATGGCAGTGAAATTGCCAACGATCATCGTCAGAGCGGATAAACCTGCGACGATGGGCATCAGGTCAACGGCAAGGGCGGGGAAGACCGAGGCAAAAATCCGCAGGATGGCTGCAAAACCAGCCGCTTTCGCGCCCGCTGCCATGAAGGCGGTCACGGACGTGGGGGAGCCCTGGTAAACATCCGGGGTCCACATATGGAAGGGGACGAGCCCCACTTTGAAGCCAAAGCCGACCAGGAGCAGGGCGGAGCCGATCAGGAGCAGGCTCATGGTTGCGGCACCCCCCTGGATGGCAGCGAAGATTCCGGCGAAGGAGGTCGTGCCGGTGGCGCCGAAGATCAAAGAAATGCCAAACACCACGAAACCAGTTGAGTAAGCGCCCAGGAGCAGGTATTTCAGACCGGCTTCTTCTGATTCATTGTGTTCGAGGGCAAAAGCAGCCAGCACGTAAAGCGGGATGGAGAGCAGTTCGAGCGCCAGGAAGGTAATGATCAGGTCTGTAGCCTGCGCCATCAGCATCATCCCCGAGAGGCTGAGCATCATCAGGACGTAATATTCGCCGTGTTCCATCTCGAAACGGGTCAGATAGCCTTTTGCCACCGCGACGCCGAAAAGACCCGTCAGCAGGAGAAGAACATCCAGGAAAATGGAAAAACCATCCAGCACAATCATGCCGTTGAAACCCTTGAGGTCAGATCCAATTTGGGACAGGCTGAAACCCAGGGTCAAAGCCAGGCCGATTGCAGCCAGCAAGGCAGTGGTTTGTTTGTGCCCTTTTGGTATGAATAAATCCACCAAAAGAAGGGCACAAGCCCAGATGATCAGGATGCTGATCGGGAGGATGGTATAAAAATCAGTTTGGGTCATATCCACTCCCACTTTCACCCCGCAGGGTGAAAGTTAAGCTAGCTTAGCCGCCAAGGATCTTGGTGAATGGTAAGAGCAACTTATCCACCGTTGGAGCCATAAGGTTGAAAAAAGGCGTTGGGTAAAGACCAATCCAGAAAATCAGGATCAGAATGGGCAGCAGGGTGACAATTTCGCGCCAGTTCAGGTCCCGCAGGGCATGACCGTGGTGTTTGACTTCTTCCACGATGGAGCCTACCGGTCCGAGGAACATTTTCTGGAACATGTAGAGGATGTAGATGGCTGCCAGGATGACGCCTGTGCCCGCGAGCAGGGCAAACCAGGGGGAACCCAAAGCGGTCGAGCCAAAAGCGCCGAGCAGAATTGTGAATTCACCGACGAAGCCGTTCAAGCCAGGCAGACCCATGGAAGAGAGTGCGACAATCAACATCAAGGTGCCGTAGATGGGGGTAATCTTCCAGAGACCGCCGTAAACAGCCATTTCACGGGTGTGAGTTTGTTCGTAAATCATGCCGACGAGAAGGAAGAGGGCGCCGGTGCTCAGACCGTGGTTGATCATCTGGAGAATGGCACCATCAATGCCCTGGGCATTCAACGCGAAAATCCCCAGCATCACGAAGCCCAGGTGACTGACGGATGAGTAAGCCACCAGTTTCTTGACGTCCTTCTGGGAATATGAAACTGCCGCACCGTAAATGATGCCAATGACCGCCAGGACCCCGATGACCGGGGCGGCTTTGACCGAGGCTTCGGGGAAGAGCGGCAGATTGAAGCGCAGAAAACCGTAGGTTCCCATCTTCAGCAGGACACCCGCCAGGATGACGGAACCAGCGGTGGGAGCTTCCACGTGTGCATCAGGCAGCCAGGAGTGCAGCGGCCACATCGGAACTTTGATGGCGAAGGCAGCGGCAAAAGCGATGAAGAGCCACATCTGCGTTGCAGGGGCGATGCTTCCCTTGGCGATCAGATCAGGCACCGTGAAAGTGCCCTGGTTGACGCCCAGCCACAAAATGGCAAGCAGCATCAGGATGGAACCAGCCATGGTGTAAAGGAAGAACTTGACCGCCGCGTAAAGACGATTCGGTCCGCCCCAGATGCCGATCAGGAAATACATCGGGATGAGGGTAAATTCCCAGAAAATATAGAACAGGAAGAGGTCCTGAGCCAGGAAAACGCCCAGCATACCGGTTTCCAGCAGGAGGAAGAAGATCATGAAATCCTTGACGCGATCCTGCACTGCTGTCCAGGTGGACAGAATGGAGATGGGAGTCAGGAAGGTGGTCAATAAGACCAGGAGGATGCTTAAGCCATCCACGCCCAGGTAATATTGAATGTTCCAACCTGCCACCTGAATCCAGCTGACTCTTGAAATCAGCTGCAAATCAGGAACATTGGAATGGAACGCAGAAAGCACCATTAACGAGATGAAAAAGTTAATGATTGCGGTACCCAGTGCCGTCCAGCGGATGGCGTTTTTGGCTTCAGGTTTAATGAAAAGAAGCACAAGCACACCGACCATTGGAAAAAAGGTCACCAGATTGAGGGGTTCAAACAGGAAGCTCATAATTCGTCCTCTCAGCCTTTATTTTAGAAGTAGGTAGCCAAGGATGACCACCACGCCCAGCATTACCGACAGGGCATAACTGCGTACGAAACCGTTTTGTAATTTACGAAGCGAGTTTGCGGAGGATTGGACTGCATCCGCAAGCACGTGCGAAATCTTATCCACCACGCCCAGGTCGACAGGGTCAGCCAGGAATCGGGTCAGCCCCACAAATCCATCGCGTATGATCGAATTGTGGAACCATTCATGCCAAAAATCCCAGTCAACTTTCTGCGCCAGGAAACGAGCCAGATCATTGTAGCGGTCCACAAAAAGGAACTGGTAACCTTCGTCAACGTACCATTTGTTTTCCATACCGGTAAAAATTGGACCAAACAATTTCTTGAGCGGATCGATTTGACCTGCGACAAGCGGTTTGCGCAGGTAAAGCCACCAGGAAAGGAAAATTGCCAGGAGGGCGAGTCCGGTGGAAACCAGGGCTACGTTGAGGTTGAACGCCCCTGGCTCGATCGCCACGCCGACGCTCTCAAAGGTATGTTTCAGCCAGGAGGTGAGAGTATCAACACCCGGCAGATTTAACAAGCCGCCAAAGACCGAGAGAAATGCCAGCACCATCAGGGGTGCGGTCATGATCAGCGGGCTTTCTTCAGCATGTTTGGCAACTTCTGAGCGCGGATTGCCGAAGAAGACCAGCCAGATTTGCCTGCCCATGTAGAAGGCGGTCAGGAAGGCTGCGATCGTCAGGAGCCAGTAGACATGCGGAAATTCCTTGAAGGCATCCGCCAGGATTTCATCCTTTGACCAGAATCCCGCAAACGGGAAAATACCCTGCAGGGCGAGCGTTCCAGCGACATAAAGCCAGAAAGTGACGGGCATTTGCTTGCGCAGCCCACCCATGTTGCGCATATCATTCGGGTTGAAGACCTCCGTCCCATGAGCCTCCGCATGCCCGTGTGCCAGATGGTGATGTCCGCGTTCCATCCCGAGAATGACTGAACCGGCGGAAAGGAAGAGCAGGGCTTTGAAGAAGGCATGGGTGATGAGGTGGAACATTCCGGCAACATACGCGCCCATGCCCACCGCGGCAACCATGAAACCGAGCTGGCTGATGGTGGAATATGCCAGGACCTTTTTGAGGTCATATTGAGCGACGGCGATGGTTGCGGCGAAGAGACCGGTGACTGCGCCGACCGTGGCGACGATGTATTGTGCATCGTGACTGAGCGCATAAATGGGAGCCGAGCGGCTGACCAGGTAAACACCTGCAGTCACCATGGTGGCAGCATGGATCAGGGCGGAGACCGGCGTGGGGCCTGCCATGGCGTCGGGCAGCCAGACGTAAAGCGGGATCTGTGCTGATTTGCCGGCTACTCCCAAGAGCAGGAAGAGGGTAATCCAGAGGATGGTTCCCGGATCAGCGCTGGTCACCTTCGCAAAAACTTCGGTGAAATTGGTGGAGCCGAATTTCCAGAACATCATGAAGGCAGCCATCAGGAAGCCAAAGTCGCCGACGCGGTTGGCAATGAAAGCTTTTTTCGCGGCGTCTGAATTGGCAAAAGACGGGCGACCGAGGGTGTCCATGTCATACCAGAAGCCAATCAGCAGGAAGGAGCACAAACCCACGCCTTCCCAACCGACAAAGAGCATGCTGTAAGAATTGCCGCTCACCAAAATCATCATCATCGCGATGAAGAGGTTCAAAAAGATGAAGAATCTGCGATAGCGACCGAGATCGTTCTTAAAACGCACGTCTTCGTGCATGTAACCGATGGCATAGATATGGATCAGGGTGCCGACACCCGAAACAACCAGCATCATGGTGGCGGAAAGGGTATCCACCCGGAAAGCCCAGTCGATAGTCAGCGTGCCGACATGGATCCAGCTCGCCAGGGGGACGACTGTACCTTCTGGCTGGCGGACCAGGGAATAAACCAGGAGAGAGGCGACGACGAACGTCAAGCCTGAGGCGATGGCTGCAACCGCGCCAGTCCCTTTTTCACTGAGTTTGACGCCGATGGTCAGGTTGATCAGGAGCCCCAGGACTGGTAGAAAAACCAGCCAGGGTGCCAGTTGGAAGAACAGAAGAGAAGAATTTTCCATATTTATCTAGCCCTTCAAGTTGTTCAACTGGTCGATATCAATACTTTGGTGGCTGCGGAAAATTACCACGATCAATGCCAGCCCAACCGCGACTTCAGCAGCCGCCACGGTCATCACGAAAAAGACAAAGATCTGACCGTTAAATACCGAGGCGCTGTTGGCAGCCCACTGGCGGGCGAAAATCACAAAGCTCAGGTTGGCTGCATTCAGCATCAATTCCACAGACATGAAGATGATCAGTGAATTGCGGCGGATGAGAATCCCCAGCGCTCCCATGCTGAAAAGAATTGCAGAAAGTGCGAGATAATAATTCAATGGGACCATGTTTATCCCCGCCCTCCTTTCTTTTCCTGCTTGGTCAAGACGATAGCCCCCACCATGGCAACGAGCAGCAAAATGGAGGTGATTTCAAAGGGTAAAAGATAAGTTGAAAAAAGGCTTTTCGCCAGGTGGGTTGGATTTGCTTCTGCGACTGAATTTTCAAGCGGAAGGTTTGAAAAAGCGATTTTCTGAAAAACCAGGTAAAGTGTCTGTCCAACCAGGGCGAGCCCCAGGATGACAGCTGGCAGGATATTTTTCCATTTAATTTCGGCGGGAATTTGTTCGGCGCCGAGCAGCATGATGACGAAAAGGAAAAGCACCATGATGGCGCCGCCGTAAACGGAAACCTGGGCCAGGGCGATGAATGGCGAGCCCAGGATCAGGTAGAAAACTGCAACCGTTGCGAAATTAAGCACCAGGTAGAGAGCCGCGTAAACAGCGTGTCGGCTCAGCAACATGCCCGCCGCTGATGCGATGGCGGTCAGGGCGAGGATTAAAAACAGGATTAATTCACCGGTCATTGGTCACCTTCGTGCTAATCTTGTGGATCTTTCATTTCAGGAACTGAGCGGTCAAACATGCCCGGTTGGGTCACCTGCGGAGTGGGAGCACCCCCTGCAGGCACTGGAACGATCAGCATATCCTTGGTGTAGATGGAGTCCCTGCGGTCAGTGAAAGTCAGTTCATAATTGTCGCCCAGAACGATGGCTTCAGTTGGGCAGGCGTCTTCACAAAAACCGCAGAAAATGCAGCGCATCATGTTGATTTCATAAGTGCTGGCGTAGCGCTCGCCGGGAGAATAGCGCACTTGATCGGTATTTTCGGATGCTTCCACGAAGATGGCATCCGCCGGGCAGGCTGCTGCGCAAAGCGCACAGCCGATGCATTTTTCCAGACCGTTTTCGTACCTTTTCAGCTCATGACGACCGCGGAAGCGCTTCGAGACCGGGCGTTTCTCTTCAGGGTATTGAATGGTGACCGGCTTTTCAAGAATCGACATTAAAGTGGTTTTCATGCCGCCGATCATTTCAAGGAAAGGTTCAACGAGTCGCATAAACTTTCCTCCGTAACGAACGATCCACCAGTCCAATGGTCAGGAATCCCAGGAAAACCGAAACAATCGGGATCAACCAGATCAGGATGGGGTTAGTCTGCGTCAGGGCAAGCCCGACTGCAGAGACAATCACAATTGCGAGGGAGAGCGGCAGCATCGCCTTCCAGCCAAATGCCATCAGGCGGTCGTAGCGGATGCGGGGCAGTGTGGCGCGCACCCAGATCATGCCGAAGAGCAGCACCAGGATTTTAAGCAGCATGTAAACCGGTCCCAGCCAGGGGGTGACATCCACGCTCAGGAAGGTATCCTTCAGGAACCAGAATTCACGGTAGCCGCCAAAGAAAATCGTAGCCGAGATAGCCGAAATGGCAATCATCTTGGTATATTCAGCCATGAAGAAGAGGGCAAATTTCATGCCGGAATATTCAACATGGTAGCCTGCAGTCAGTTCCTGTTCGGCTTCAGGCATGTCGAAGGGCGCGCGGTTCAATTCCGCCAGGGTGGCGATCAGGAAGACCACGGCGCCAGTCGGCTGCAAAACGGCGAACCAGACGTTCTTCTGTGCTTCCACAATCTGGATCATGTTCATGGAACCCGCCAGCAGGATGACCGCTGTGAAGGAAAGTCCCAGGGCAATTTCGTAGCTGATCATTTGAGCGGTGGAGCGCAACCCGCCGAGCATGGCGTACTTGTTATTGCTTGACCAGCCCGCCAGCACGATGCCGTAAACTGCAATCGAAGCAATGGCGGTGATATAAAGAATGCCAACATCGATATTGGCGATGTAAAGGTTGATGGTATGACCGAATAAGACAAA
>JAJYOU010000005.1 GCA_021795965.1 Chloroflexota bacterium | reverse complement strand
AGGTCGCCGGTTCCAACCAGGGGCCATTGATCAGGGACTTCAGAAAGCAGGCTGTAAGAAATTCCGCTAAAGGCTTTTTCACTGGCTGCAATCTGGTTCATGACCAGCATCGCAGATTTGCCTTCCAGCTCGATGCCACATTCCTGCGCGATTTGAGCAGTGATGGAGAAATCGGCTTTTGATCCGCCGCGGGACGGAACTGCCGGGTAAAAGCGTTGGACACGCCGTTCAGCCGAAGTGTAGGTCCCTTCGCGTTCAGTGTAGGGAGCCGCAGCCAGGATGACATCCGCGAGGCGGGTGGTTGCGGTTGCCAGGACATCCTGGACGATAACGCTTTTTGCGGATTTGAGAGCTTCCGCCAGCCTGGGATCGTCTCCAGCAGGGTCGGCAGCCACCACGTAGACGGTTTTACCGTTCAGTTCAGATGCCAGGTCCTGCGCCGGGCGGAGACCCATTTCCCAGGCACCCTGGGCATTGGGGCTTGACCAGACGTTCACCAAACCATTGTTGGGTTTTCCGGCGCGTTCCCGCACGAGGTCTGCGCAGGCAGAGCTCAGGGCAGCGTAACCTTTTGGTCCCAAACCATCTGAGCCGGCAAAAATCACCAGGTTGTTGGCTGTGCTGAGAACCTCTCCGATTTTTTCCTTGCCGGAGAGTTCCCTGGCGGTTTTGACTTCATCGCCATAGGCAATGCGCACCACGAATTGCGCTGATTTTTCAAGGCTGGTTTCGCGTGCGCCCACCACAATCAGGCTGGCACCGTGTTTCGCCGCCGCAAGCAAACGTAAATGCCAGATGGGGGCTTCCTGGTGGAGATCTGAAGAGAAGACCACGATCGCATCGCCTTTGCCCAAATCGCCGAGGTTGGACCCGGCGCTCAGACCATAGGCAGTGGAGAATTCGCCTCCAGCCAGGCTGCCATAGAGCTGGATTTTTGCGCCCAGTCCGGCGGCAAGCTGCTTGAGGTTGAAGAGGTCTTCGTTTGCGAGATGACCGCCTGCCAGGATGACCGCGTCGGAGCCGGCGGCAGCCAGCTTCTCGGCAGCCGAATGGATGTTGGCTGCGAAGGTTTTCTCATCCAGCACCAGGCGTGAGTCGTCTTCGGCGAAGTGATGGCTGGCAAAACGGCCCTTGTCGCACAACCAGATTTCGTTGACTGCTTCGTTCTGGCGTGGCAAAACCCGCTTAATGACATAATCGCCGCCTGATTTTGCCTCGCGGCGCACATTGAAGGTGACGTTGCAGCCGACGGAGCATTGAGAACAGACCGAAGCGGCGTTTTTCATTTCCCAGGGGCGGGCGCCGAAACGGAAATCAGCCGTGGTCAGCGCGCCGACGGGACAAATATCGGTGGTGTTGCCGGAAAAAATCGAGTCAAAACCCGGATCGGTGAAGGTGACCACATCGGTATCGCGCCCGCGGTTGTAGAAGCCGATCACCGGTTCATTGGCGATATCCTTCTGGAAGCGGATGCAGCGCCCACATTGAATGCAGCGTTCCCGATCGATGAAAATCAGGTCCCCGAGTGCAAGATGCTTGGGCAGATGTTGTTTTTCGTCAAAAATGAAACGGCTGTCATCCGACCCATATTTCATGGTCAGGTTTTGCAGCGGGCATTCGCCGCCCTTGTCGCAAATGGGGCAGTCGAGCGGGTGCGAAGTGAGCAAAAGTTCGAGGATCTCTTTTTGCCCGGTCCGTGCTTTTTCGCTGGAGGTGAAGACCGTCATGCCTTCGGAAACGGGGTTGGTGCAGGCAGTTTCGAGTTTGGGCATGAACTGCATTTTGGGGGAACCATCCGCATCCAGCACGGGTTTGCCGGTTGCGCGGTCCATCATTGGGCGGCCAATTTCGACCAGGCACTGGCGGCACATGCCCACCGGTTCCATCTTGGGGTGATAGCAGAAGACGGGAATATTAATCCCTGCTTTTTTGGCGGCATCCACTACCAGGGTTCCTTCGGGAACACTTACTTTTACATGGTCGATGGTGAGGTTAATTGTTTTTGTCATGAGTTCTTATGCCTTCACCTTTGTAGCGAAATCCTCAGGGAAGCGCTCCAGCGCTGACGTGACCGCCATCGTGGAGAAATCGCCGAGCGCGCACAGGCATTTTCCATTGACCTGGGCTGCAACACTATGCAGCAGCTCCAAATCAGCCTTCGTGCCCTCTCCGTGATGGATCCGCTCCACCAGGTGCAGCATCCAATAATTACCATCACGGCACGGAGTGCATTTGCCACAGGATTCGTGTTTGAAGAAATGAACAGTTTTATTGATGACCCAGTCCATATCGTGACTGTCGTCAATCACAATGACCGAGGCGGAGCCGAGCAGGGACCCCACCGATTGGACGTTTTCGTAGTCCATGGCGATATCCATGACTTTGTCGAAATTTGTCTCGTCAACGCGGATGATGGAGGAGGAGGCGCCGGCGGGCATGATCGCTTTTAACTCGCGTCCTTCGCTGAGTCCAGCGCCGCAGGTATAAATCAGCTCGCGAAAAGTGGTGCCAAGTGGCAGCTCGTAATTTCCCGGACGGTTGACATTGCCAGAGAGGGAGAAGATTTTCACCCCGGGGCTTTTTTCGGTGCCGAGGCTCTTGTACCAGGCAGCGCCTTTCTCGATGATTGCCGGCAGGTTGGTGAGAGTCTCGACGTTGTTAATCACGGTGGGTTTGTCGAACAGACCGACCACTGCCGGGAAAGGCGGGCGGACGCGGGGTTGACCGCGCTTGCCTTCGATTGATTCGAGCAGGGCGGTTTCTTCGCCGCAGATGTAGGCGCCTGCACCGAGGTGGGTCTTGAGCCTTAAGGAATAACCTGTACCAAAAAGATTATCCCCCAGGAACCCGGCTTTTTCCATCTGCAGGATGCATTCATCCAGGAAATCGCGGATGGGTTGGAATTCTCCCCGCAGGTAGATATAACCTTCGGCGGCTCCAACTGCGTAGCAGGAAATGGCGACCCCTTCCAGGAGCTGGAACGGATTGTTTTCCATGATTTCGCGATCTTTGAAGGTGCCTGGCTCAGATTCATCGGCATTGCAGACCACATAGTGCGGCCAGATATTGGTGGGTAGAAAGGACCACTTGACGCCGGTCGGGAAACCCGCACCGCCGCGTCCGCGCAATCCCGAGGCTTTGACCTCATCGATGATTTGCTGCGGCTGGAGGCTGGTGACGACTTTTTTCAGGCTCTCAAAACCGCCATTTTGCTTATAAACTTCGATATTCTTAATCGTGGGAATATCACGATGGCGCAGGAGGATGTGTGTCATTGGGCTGCGTCCTTTTCACCTGCCTGGAGCGCCTGGATCAGTTCCAGGGTTTTGTCGACGGTCATGTTCTCGTGGTAGGTGATTTTGTCACCCTCCTGAACCTGGAACATGGGCGCCTTGTCGCAGCCTGCCAGGCACATGACAGATTCGAGCGTGACCAGTCCATCGGGAGTGGTCTCTCCGACTTTGATCCCAAGGTTCTGACAGAGTGCATCCAGGAATTGATCGGCACCACGCAGGGCGCAGGGCAGGTCAGTGCAAACCTGCATCCGGTATTTCCCGGCTTTTTCATCGTGATAAAGCGTATAAAAACCCACAATTGAAGCCACTTCGGTAATGTCGAGATCGAGCATCGCTGCGATCTCGCTCATGCTTTCCTTGGATATATACCCTGTTTCACGCTGGCTGAGATACAACAAGGGCATCACTGCCGAGCGTTGGATTGGATACTTGGCTAAAATCGCCTTTACTTCATCAGGATATTTTTCGGCGAGACTCATCGGTCAACATCTCCCAGTACAATATCGATTGAGCCAATAATTGCGACAAGGTCTGCCACCAGGAAACCCTTTGCCAAAACGGGCAGTGCCTGCAAATTATCGAAAGAAGGATTACGGAAATGGATCCGCCAGGGTTTGGGTCCGCCGTTCCCTTCCAGGAAGACACCCTGTTCACCCTTGGGTGATTCAACTGCCACGTAGACCGATCCGGCGGGGGCGTTGAAGCCTTCAGTCCAAAGCTTGAAGTGATGGATCAGGGCTTCCATGCTGGTGCCGATTTCGGAGCGGGGAGGTGGAACAAACTTGTAGTTGCTTGAACGCACCGGACCCATTGGTAATTTATCCAGTGCCTGTTGGATGATGCGCACAGATTGACGCATTTCAGCCACGCGGACCAAATATCGCGCGCGGACATCTCCTTCAGTGCGCAGCGGAACTTCAAAATCATATTGTTCGTAACCAGAATAAGGGGCAAATTTGCGAATATCGTAGTAAACCCCTGAACCGCGCAGACAAGCACCAGTTAACCCCCAATTTACTGCATCTTCGGCAGAGATCTTTCCAATGCCAGCCGTGCGGTCGATGAAAAGCGGATTTTTCGTGAGGAGCGATTCGTATTCGTCGATGCGCCTGGGCATTATCTTGAGCAGCTCGCGAACCGCGGTTTCAAATTCCACCGGGACGTCGCGCCAGACTCCACCGGGGCGGATGTACGTGGTCATCATGCGCTGACCAGAAATCAGCTCGTAAATGTCCATGATCATTTCGCGCTCGCGGAAGCAGTACATGAAATCTGACATGGCTGCCAGGTCCAGCGCCGAAGTGCCCAGCCAGACCAGGTGGGAGGCAAGGCGCTGTAATTCTGCCAACAGGACGCGCAGGGTCTGGGCGCGTTCAGGCACATCCAGCCCAACCAGCTTTTCAATCGCCAGGCAATAAGCGAGATTGTTCCCGGTGGTGTTCAAATAATCCATGCGGTCAGTCATCACTTCAGCCTTCTGATAGGTCTTGGCCTCCATGTTTTTCTCGATGCCGGTGTGCAAAAAACCAATATCAGGGATGGCATTGACCACTGTCTCCCCATCGAGCTCGAGCAGCAGGCGCAGCACGCCGTGTGTGGAGGGGTGCTGCGGACCCATGTTCAAAAGCATCGTCTCGCCCTTTAGAGCGCGGTCGGAGACGAGGTGCGACATTCCATCCAGGGTGACTTCTTCGATTTGGGACATGGTTATTTTCCGCCTCTCCTGTAAGCATAAGGTTTGCGGACATCTATTTCGTCGTAGTTAAACGTAAACTGGGGTTCTTCATAGCCGAGCGGGTAATCTTTGCGAAGAGGGTGGCCTTCCCAGTCTTGCGGCATCAGGATCCGGCGCAGGTCTGAATGACCGCTGAATTTGATGCCGAAGAGGTCGAAACTTTCGCGCTCGTTCCAGTTGGCGTTATGGTAAACGTTTTCCAGCGTGGGAACTTCAGGCGAAAGTCCAGGAACAGGC
This sequence comes from Chloroflexota bacterium, assembly GCA_021795965.1. Taxonomy (GTDB): domain Bacteria; phylum Chloroflexota; class Anaerolineae; order Anaerolineales; family Villigracilaceae; genus UBA5195. The sequence continues at coordinate 91,125 of JAJYOU010000005.1, read as the reverse complement.
ACGCGCACATTCAAGGAAAGATGCCCGGCAATGGAAGTAAAGCGGTAAACCATATGGAAACGAGGGTCTACTTCCGGTCCATAATCCACCGTAGTCAGCGAAGAGAGCAAATCAAAGCCAAATTCATCATGGAAAGCCTGGGCAGCCGGGGCAATTTCATCCACTGGCAAAACCAGCGTTTCTTCCCCCGCGAACACGGTCACCTGTCCATTAAATCGACCGGCAAGGATGTCAAGTAGTTTGGATTCCTGTTCGTTCATCATTAAGCCCAATCCTTCATTCTTTCCCTGCGGACTTTTTCGTGCAGGGTGATGACCCCATGGATCAGCGCTTCTGGGCGGGGCGGGCAGCCTGCCACGTAGACATCGACCGGCACCACCTCATCCACGCCCTGCACCACGGCATAATTATTGAAGACGCCGCCGCAGGAAGCACAATCTCCCATCGAGATGACCCATTTTGGGTCAGGCATTTGATCATACAGCCGCCGCAAAACCGGGGCCATTTTTCGGCTTACTCGTCCAGCCACAATCATCAGGTCACTTTGGCGCGGGCTTGCGCGCATTAATTCCATCCCGAAACGGCTCATATCGTAATTTGCAGCCTGGGCAGACATCATTTCGATTGCGCAGCAAGCCAGTCCAAACAACATGGGCCACATGGCATTCGTGCGGCTCCAGTTGACCAAATCTTCCAGGCGGGTGGTAACAACACCCATGTTGCCGAGTTTCTGCTCTAATCCCATTCAAGCGCTCCTTTTTTCCAGGCGTAGGCGTAACCTACCAGTAAAATGGCGACGAATACCAGCATTTCACCCAGCATGAACATCCCCTGACCCGCTTTTACATAATCCTGGAAAACGAGCGCCCAGGGGATAAAGAACACAACTTCAATGTCGAAGAGAATGAAAAGCACTGAAACCAGGTAAAATCTCACAGGTATGCGCCGGGTACCAGGTCCAATCGGGTTCATACCCGATTCGTAAGGCATTGACTTTTTTCCAGCCGGACGTTTGGGGCCAAATAACACCCCCAGGACAATGGCAATGACACCGACCAGGACCGTTAATGCGATAAAAATCCCAATTGCAATATATTCATTAAGTAGCATATATAGACTCCCAGGCTGGGGTTGTGACAGATGACGCGAAGTATAACATAGGATAATGTCCGTGGAAATTTTCACAATAACAAATAATAACGTCATTAATCATATTTTTGTACGCCATCGAGGGGAGAGAATTATTTCTGGCAGAAGCGGTCTGGAGGGGTTTTCACCCTTTAAAAAAACGGGTCCAGATCTCCCTGCAAGCCTTTTATGGTATTATGATTGAAATTTCACAGGAATAATATGGAAGATAAAATCACAATTATTGAAGGTCCAACCCCTGTTTTTGAGCCAGTGCAGGATGGCTGGGCGTTGGGATTGAACGAATCCCGCAAATTTTCAATCACTGCTCTGACCCGTCTACGTACATTTAATGGTCCATCCCTGGTCGAACGCTGCTACCGCAGATGGAACCAGCACGAGCCGATACTGCTACATTATCGCAACGAAGCCGGTCTCGAAGAAGCCGTGCCGATCCTGGCTGCCCGCTCGGTGGAGACGGATGATGGGCAGCTGCTGCTGCTTTGGCTGCACGTTGAGCGCGAAAATATTGAACTGGAAATCAACCCGGATGATGATGACGCTTCGGGCGATGACGACTTGAAACCCCTCAAATAATGCACTTTCAATTCCCTTCCTGAGGAAGGACCGCGGATAATCCTATGCCCTATTTAAAATCAGAATTAAATGGCAGAGTCCTGCATTTGACCATTGATCGTCCGAAAGCCAATGCTTTTAACCTGGAGCTGGTGGCTGAGCTTCAGGCTGCGTTTAAACAAGCCACGAGGGATTCCCAGGTAAAAGTGGTGGTTCTGACAGCCGCCGGGCGGGTATTTGGCGCCGGACAGGATATCGAAGAGATCAAAGCCGGTGGCGAGGATCTTTCATTTCGCGAGCATTTGCTGCGTACCTATAACCCCCTCGTGCTCCAAATCAGGACGATCGAAAAACCCGTCATCGCGGCGGTCAACGGTCCATGCGCAGGCGCCTCGCTCGGGATTGCCCTGGCTTGCGACATACGGATCGCTGCAGATTTTGCCCGCTTCGTGGTGGGCTTCAGCGGGATTGGGCTGGCTCCAGACAGCGGGGTTTCGCTGCTTCTACCTGCCCTGATCGGCTTGGGGCGGGCGCTCGAATTCACTTTCAGCAACCAGCCCATTTCTGCCGAGAAAGCCCTGGCTTGGGGTCTGGTCAATCGGGTCATCCCGGCAGACCAGTTAATGGAACATGTCAACGCTTTTGCAGAAGAACTTTCCCATGGCGCTGCGGGTGCATTTGGATTGGCGAAACGAGCCTACAACCACGCTGCCCTGCCACAGCTGCAGGACGCTTTGGATTACGAGAGTTACATCCAGGAAATTGCCGGCAAGCTTCCGGACCATCAAGAGGGTATCAGTGCTTTCCTGGAAAAACGCCCGGCAAAATTTAACTGATAGGCAGCATCTTGAAATAATTTCGCTTGGATTGGGATCATGGATTACGAAGCAGTTATCGGACTTGAAGTTCACGTTGAGATGCTGACCAAATCAAAAATGTTCTGCGCCTGCCAGGTGGTGGACTTCACGAGCGCAAAACCGAATTCGGCTGTCTGCCCAATTTGTGCCGGGCATCCGGGCACGTTACCTGTATTAAATGGAAAAGCCGTGGAATTTGGTCTGCGGGTGGCGGCAGCCCTCAAGTGTGAATTAAATCCAGTCAGTATTTTCTCGCGAAAGAATTATTTTTATCCCGATCTGCCCAAGGGATACCAAATTACCCAGTATGAACAGCCCCTGGCAGTTAATGGGCAAATACCATTGTTGACTTCCGCCGGCACAAAAATCATCCGCATTCACCGCGTCCATCTTGAAGAAGATACCGGCAAATTGACGCATGTCGATGAGAATGGTGAAAGTTATTCCCTGGTCGATCTCAACCGGGCGGGTGTCCCGCTGCTCGAAATTGTCACAGAACCCGACTTCCGCACAGGTGAGGAGGTGCGGGTCTATGCAGAGTTTTTACGCGCCCTGGTGCGCTACCTGGGCGTCAACAGCGGCGATCTCGAAAAAGGGGTGATGCGGATTGAACCCAATATTTCTGTGCGTCCGGTTGGGCGTCAGAAGCTGGGAACAAAGGTTGAGATTAAAAATTTAAACTCCTTCCGTGCGCTTGAACGCGGAGTGGCATACGAGATCAACCGGCAGATCGAACTGCTCCAAGCCGGGAAAAAAGTGATCCAGGAAACAGTCGGCTGGAATGAAAACACCCAGTCCACATTCAGCCAACGCACCAAGGAAGATGCGCATGACTACCGTTATTTCCCGGAACCAGATTTGCCGCCATTGATCGTAAGCCGGCGCTGGATGGAAGATGTGCGCGCATCCCTGCCAGAATTACCCTGGGAGCGCCAGCAGCGATACATGCAGAATTTTGACTTGAGCCCAAGCGAAGCCTGGTACCTGGTGGACGAAAAAGCCCTGGGAAAATATTTTGAAGAAGTCCAAAAGTTCAGCCCGGGGATCCCCATTCGAACCATCTTCACATGGGTGACCGCGGAGCTGCCTTCACTCTTTAATATTTCTGCACAACCCTTTGATCCTTTTAAGGTGAATGCGAAATACCTGGCAGATTTACTGGGTTTGATAGCTTCAGGTCAGATTAATCAAAATACCGGGAAAACCGTCCTGGCAGAGATGTTCCTTTCAGGCAAGCCGGCAGCAGGCATCGTCCAGCAGCAAGGGCTTTCCCAGATTTCTGATCGGGATGAGATCTCGCGTCTCGTGACAGAAATGCTGCTTGAAAACGCCGCAGAATTAAAAAATTACCAGTCCGGCAAGCTGAATGTGGTCAATTTCCTTTTTGGACAGGTCATGCGCAGAACCGGTGGAAAAGCAAACCCGCAGCTGGTGCGCGCAGAGCTGGAAATTCAATTGAAAAGGGCAAAATGATGAACCCAACGCAAAATGTATTATCCATTTTTGAAAAATTATCTGCCGTTCCAAGAAGCAGCGGGCATGAAGACAAAATTGCTCACTGGCTGAAAAATTTCGCGTCGGAGCATGGCTATTCCAGCCAGATGGATGAGGTTGGTAACCTCGTCATCCGTGTTCCTGCCACAGCCGGACGGGAAAATGCGCCGACGGTTGTGCTGCAGGGTCATATGGATATGGTCTGTGAAAAAACTCCTGATTCATTGCATGATTTTGATGTGGACCCCATCCGCGTCATTCAGGATGGCGATTGGGTTCATGCGGATCATACGACCCTCGGCGCAGACGATGGAATTGCGCTTGCCCTGGCGCTTGCGCTGGTGACTGATCCAGCGGTTTCACACCCCAACCTCGAGCTGCTTTTTACAGTGGACGAAGAGGTGGGTCTGAGCGGGGCAAAATCCATGAAACCCGGATTTATCCAGGGAAAATACCTGGTCAACCTGGACTCAGAAGCAGAAGGAACATTTATCGTCGGTTGTGCCGGCGGAGTGACCGCTCACATCACGCTGCCGCTCCATTTCCGACCGCCCTCCCAATCTTCGGGGTTCCAGATAAAAGTTGGCGGTTTGCGGGGCGGGCATTCAGGGGTGGATGTTCATAAGCATCTTGCCAACGCGAATAAATTGCTGGTGCGGATGCTTGATCATCTTAACCACCTCACCCCGCTCTCCCTGATCAGCTTGAAAGGCGGGACAGCCCACAACGCCATTTCGCGGTCAGCTTTTGCGGCTTTCCTGTGTGCCTCGGATAAAGCTGAAGAGGTTGTCCAGGCTACCCTCGAATTCGCGGGTACTTTGAAAGCAGAATATCTTCCAACTGAAAAAGAAATCACAATTTCGATCACCCCGCTCGAACCCGAGTGGGCGCTGCCAGAAATTGACTCGGCGCGCATCCTCCAGCTTTTGATGGCTTTACCAAACGGTGTCCAGGAAATGTCTGCCACGGTGACAGGCTTTGTTGAAACTTCCTGCAACCTGGCCGGGATTGTAACCAGCGACACCCAGCTGAGCGTCGTCTCGAGCCAGCGCAGCACAGTCATGTCCCGCCTGGATGAAATTACTGGACGAATTGTTTCGATCGCCAGCCTGGCAGGGGCAGAGGTATCCCTCTCCAACGGCTATTCAGCCTGGCAGCCTGATCTGAAGTCGACCCTTTTAAGAAAATGCAAGGAAGTTTACCGGAAAGAGTTTAATCGAAATCCGAAGGTATCCATGATTCACGCAGGTCTGGAATGCGGAACGATTGGTTCTTTTTACCCGGGTATGGAAATGGTTTCCGTGGGTGCGACGATCGAAAATCCCCATTCACCTGATGAGCGGATGTATATCCCGTCCATCGAAAAGGTCTGGACATTCCTCGTGGCGCTCCTGCAGGGAATTTAAAGTGGTTGAAAAAAAGGGTACCCTTTTTTTCAACCACTTTAAAAATCTATAAATTCTAATAAAGGTAATGTTCCTGGTTGGAATTAGCTCCTGACCATGGAGGACGATGCCAGCGTTTTTAGTTGCGTGAAAACAGGTACCACGGTTGGGTCAAAATAAATGCCAATTTGCGATTGGATATAATTAATCGCTTCCTCTTTGCTCCAGGCAGCACGGTAAGGGCGATTTGAGGTCAGTGCATCATAAACATCGACCACCGAGAATAATCTTGCAGCGAGGGGAATCTGTTCTCCTTTTAATCCGTAGGGGTATCCGGTTCCATCCCATTTTTCATGGTGGTACAGCGGAATATCCATGGCAGATTTGAGATTTTCAACCTGTGAAAGAAGTTTGTAGGCATAGATTGGGTGCTGCTTCATGATGTCCCATTCTTCTGCTGATAAGGCGCTTGGTTTCAGCAAAATGGAATCGGGGATTCCCATTTTGCCAATATCGTGAAGCAGCGCGCCTTGATGAACCTGATCCAAACTTTCAGTGGGGAGTCCCATTCGCAGGGCAAGTTCATCGGTCATTCTCGCAACTCTGAGGGTGTGACCCTGAGTTTCCCGGTCTCGCAGCTCAAGAGCGCGGGATAATCCTTCGATGGTGGAATGGTACGCCGAATTAAGTTCCAGATTAGTATCTTTCAAATACTTAACCAGCAGTGAGTTGTCAATTGCTATCGCAATCTGGTTTGCCAGGGTTTCCAAAACTGTTAACCAGTCTTTCTTCGGTTGGAACTCACGACGCTGGAATATTTCCAGAACTCCTCTCACCTCGGAATGGGCAATTAATGGGGTACCGAGGTACATCATAAAACCTTCTTCGGAGAATCTTGAGGCGCGGGAAAAATTTTGCGGGTCATCCTGTAGGTTTTCCACATAGATGGTGCGTCTTTCCTGAGCCACCTTGCCTGAAAAACTTTCGCCAATTTTTAGGTGAGAATATTTGAATGTGTCGTAACGAAAACCGTAGCCATCCACAAAATTAAGCATCTTAGACTTGGGGTCAAGCACGAGGAGGGCAATGGCGTCTGCATGAATGTGCTTTGCCGCTTCGCTCAGAATGATGGATGCCATGGTGTGAAAATCCAAGTTGGAGAGGATGGCCTGGTCAATGGTGCGCAGAGTTTGCATCTGACTTAATTGGCGCCGCGAATCCTCATACAGGTGGGAGTTTTGAATTGATGAACCAGTCAATGAGCAAATTGCCTGGAGAAGATCAATCATTTCTGGCGAGAAGAAACCCTGATTTTCTGTCACCAGGCTGAGAATTCCCACCATCTTGTTATTAATCATAAGGGGGAAGTAAGCCTTCGTCAGAAGAAGGCGTCCATCAGAGTATTTATCATCAAGAATTAAGAATTTATTATTTCGAAGATAATCGATTTTATCTATTTCAGGCTTAACATTCGCACCAATCATTTTGCTGTTTTTGGTGGTTGCGTAACCCAATTCATCCAATTGGCCTTCGATATTAATCCAACCAATCCAGGCTAAAATAATTCCAAATTGATCGATCAATGAATCGACGCATTGTTGTCCAATCGTCTGGCTGTCCATTTCCCGGGTCAGCTGCCGGGCGCTTTCCTTTAAAAACTCCATCAACTTTTGTTGTTGACGAATGCCATCCGTTTTTTGTTTTTGTAGGGTGATATTTTGAATAATAATCACCGTGGAGGCATCTGGGGCTTGAAGCAATTTGGCTGAATACCATTGTCTGATCCCATCGGTAATGAGCTCATATTCAGGGATTTCAAACCGCCCTAAAATCTGGGTTTGTTTCAGGGCTTCCCTGAATACCCCGGCGATTTCATCGGGTAGGGTATTCAAGAATGATTCTCCAAAGCGATATTCGGTTTGTGAAAAAGCGTGGATCCCATCTTTTTCCCGGAAATTGAGCAGGTTCCCATTTTCATCCAGGCAGAAAAGAAAATCCGGGAAAATTTGCAGGATTGTATTCAGCAGTACATCCGAGCCGCCGAATAGCTTTCCCAGTTGCCTGGTATCAAAATCAGAAATAGTAATCGCCATACCTTGCTTCCTAACCTTTTGAAAAATTAATCGAAAATCCAGCAATTAAATTCTCATCTGGTAATCTTCAGCAACAACTGAATTATAGGAAATCCTGGGGGCAGGCAGGAATTTGCTCATCTGCTGCGCGAATTCGGATAAAGTGGAGACGCGTGTATAAAGTATCATTTCACGTTCTTCAACGCTAAGTGAGAAACGCTCCCCACAAAATCCCTGAGCCAGGGCCTTGGTGGGATTGGTTAATAGCAGGTGACAAAAAGCTTTACTTACGACTGCAGCTGCAAGCACACGATTAATATCACTGGGGTCGCGATTTATACTCTTGAGAGAAACATGCTGCTCAAATAATTGGTGTGTTAACATGGAGGGATTTCCTTTCTTGCTTATTATCTTGAAGGTTTTGATCGAAAGTCAGCAGTAGAAACACTCCCAAAGCAATCAAAACATCGCCAATACTGTAAATGAACCGCCACGGAAACCAACTTGGCGATATAAACTGATCGGCCAGCCATGAGAACTTGATGGCATTGGGGGCCAACAGGATGTCTTTGCTATTGAGACTGATTCTTTCGCCCACCGTCAGACTGGCTAAGGTCGTTGCTGGAATCAGGTGTGACAGTGTAAGTGTGCTGACCGGCATGAAACCACCATTGGAAATTATCACCAGCAAGTTTAAAATTAATCCTGCGGAGAAAATCCACATACCGGTTAGATGACGGTTCAACAAGCTAAACAGGAGCAACCCGACTTGAGAAAGTACTAGGCAGCTCGCAGCAAGAGGTTTTGAAAACAGATCCCGGGAGATGGGTAAAGCAAAAACAAGCCACTGGGGAATAATAAAAACTAACACCAGCCAAGCATATTTTAGCTCAGGAACTCTCCAAACCTTGCTGCTTAAGCGCGACCGAAACCAACCAGCCAGCAACCCTAAAAAAACAGCTGGAACCAGGATCACTATTTCCCAAATATGCTTATATTGCCGATTCCACCGACATCCATCGGAGCACCAGCTCCCAAAATGAGCAGCACAAGCGTCAGGCTAACCATGAATATTTGAATGTGATGGTCTTGGATTTTGACGAGGAACAGAGCCAGAAGAGCAGTTATTTTTTTCATATCTCACCTTTGTTTTTTTAATATGCGGGTAATGTTCATAAAGGATACCCCGTATAGGGCTACAAAGATGGGTACAAAAGCATGTTAAAAGAATAATTTTTTGTAATGTTTTTCTGTTTCGTCAGATGGGGCAATCCCAAATTCTGTAAATAAAACAATGGAACAGGCTTTATAAGCGTTTGCAATTGCGATCTTATCCCCCAACATGGCCTGGGCGCTCATTAAAATACGATATCCCTCTTCGGAGGCGCGGTTTTTTTCCAATATTATCTTGCAAAGTTTTATTGCTTTATCAGGCTGGTTCGTTTCGTAATATAGTTTTGCCAGTTTAATCAAAGTGGCTTGATATTTTTCTCCAAATTCATTCCGCAGGTCATCGCTCCATTGTGAATCAATATCAGACATCAAAGCCCCCCGGACAAGATCAACCGCTTTTTGCAGCTGAACTGTTTTTTCCGCAGCATCCTTTAATTTGTTTGCATGATCCGTTAATTCGTGAAATCTTTCAAAATCGTACTCATAATCAATTTCAGAGTTGAATTGATAACGTTCGCCATCGAACAGGATCGTATCCTGACCGACCGCATGACGAAGGCGATAAAGCGTGGTTTTAAAACGCATTTTTAGACGGGCGGGGGAGATGTCAGGCCAAAAAACAGCAGAAATTTCTTCCTTTGTCATGGGGTATTTTCTCAAGAAAAAGAAAAACAGGTCACGGGTTTCCCTGGTTTGCCAATCTGAGAGCTTAAGTAAATTCCCGTTCACAAAGACTTTGGCTGTTCCGAAGGCTTGAATGGTTATTTTGGATGGGGAAATAAAAGCAGATTTGGAAATTTGGCGGATCCTTCGCCTGAGAGAAGGGATTTTCCTGGTGAAATTGGAAGCGTGAGTGAAGATTGGCTGCAAACCCGCCAGGGATGAAGTGGGTTGATTTTGCGATTCCATCCAGAGCAAAATTTCGGCTGCGGTGGCATAAACTTGGAAGGGTTCTTTTAGATTCTTACAATCCTTGGATACATCCAGTATCTGAAGCTGTGATGGATCTTTTTCGCCGCTTGAAATTCTGGCTGCAATCAACCAAAGTCGCGAGTTGCATGCTTCAGGGGTGCGCCCATCCTGTTCAAAAAGGTGGATCGCTTTTTGAAATTCATTGATAGCTTCACTGGCTTTGTTACTATATAAGAGAAAACAGCCGTATTCCTGACGGTAGAGAGCTTCATCCGCGATGGGCTGATCTGAACTTGAATTTTCATATAATTCGCGCAATAATGCTTCTGCAGCCGGCAGGCGGTGGACCAGGCGCGCAATCCTAGCTTTGGCAATCGAAGTGTAAAAAATCAGGAATGAGTGCTCCAACTGCGAAGCCATAATCGAAGCCTGGTCATAACAATTTTCAGCCTGATCGATTTCGCGTAAATCCACCAGGAGGTCACCAAGGCTGCTTAAAGCCAGCGCTTGCGCCCGGATGTAACCACTTTGCTGGGCACAGTAAATGGCTTCTTCCAGCTCCTGAAATGCTTTTTCATACTCCCCCCGGGAATGGTGCAATACCGCCAGGTTATTCATCAAGGTTGCTTTCCACCCCAGGTTGCCTGCGCCAGTCCAGATATTTAAAGCATTGAGGAAAAATTTGATCGTAAGATCATCATTTCCGAGAGAGTGATGCACCACTCCCAATTCCATTTGCACCATGGGGATCTGATTATCATTCTTGAGGATTGTGAGTAGTTGCAGGGCGTTTTCCAACAAGGGTATTGCCTCGCTGGTCTTTCCAATCCGAAACAATACCAGCCCTTTGACGCGAAGAGCGAGCGCGAATTTGTTCTGTAATTCTTTTTCAGGATCATCTTTGGTGAGCGAAATGGTTTCATCGGCATCGGCCAGCGCGTGAGAAAAATCTCCCAATTCGCGATAAGCTGCAGCACGGCGGATCAGTGTGCCGGCCAGGTTTTTATGATCATTGTTTTCGCGGAATTTAACTTCGGCCTGACTTAACAGTGAAATACCAAGCTGGGTGTGACCTTGGGTGTAGGCTACAGAGCCTTGAAGTGATAGGAGGGCTGCATTTTGTTGCAAGATTGAAAGTGGTAAACGTTCCAACCACTTTTCCAATGTGGCAATGCGACCGTTCTGGATGAAAATGGTGCCAGCTTCTTCTATTAATGAAACCAAGCCATTCATGTCTGCGAGGTTTTCGTAGATATGATGGGCTTTTTCCCAATCAAAACGTTCACGATAGAAAGCTGCGAGCCGGCTCATCACCACGGGAATGATTTTTGGATTTTCTTCATTAAGTTTGAATTGAAGAAATTCCTGGAATAAATGGTGATATCGGAAATCGCTGCCGCTTATTTCCATCGGGACAGTAAACAAATTGTTATTTTGAACCCATTGTAAATGGTTCTGCCAATCTATTTGCCGGTCTGGAAAGAGAGGCTGCAGGACCTCGATACATAAATCAAGGTTGACATCATCGAACAGGGACGTAAGCAGTAAAAATTCCCGGATACCCCGGCTTTGTTTTTCAAGGATTTCCCTGGTAAAGTATTCATAAAGTTCAATACCGGTTTTAGCCGCAGAGGTTCTATGCTTTCCAGCCTCATCCTCGTAAGAAAGCCCGGTTAATGCAATGGAGGTGATCCATCCATCAGATTTCAAGGCAATTTCCTTGGCTTCGTCCAGCGTCAGGGTTTGTCTGGAATTTTGTGCAAAAAACTCCTGAATCTCCTGTGGGTTGAACGCCAGATCTTCGAGACTCAAACCACCCACCTGGTCTCTCGCCACCCATAAATGCAGATCTGGTATGGCAGGCAAAAGCCGCGAGAGCAGGATCAGATGACAATGTTCGCCTGCAAGTTGGATAAATCGGTTGATGAAATTGCGTATTTCAGGGACAGAATCGATGAATTGATAGTCATCCAAAACAATTGCGAAATGTTCGGGAATGACCTTGAAAATCTCGTTGGTGATCGCGATGATCAACCGTTCATTTTCTTTTTCGATTGAGACCGTATTCATCAATGCGCTGGAAGATTCGGAACCAAACAACGGGTACTTTGCTCTGATGGAAGCAATAAAATAGGAAATAAACCGCTGTGGTTCCTGGTCCATCACATCCAGCGAAAGCCAGCAGATGGGAATTTCACTTTTATCGATCAAATCCACCAGCAAGGAGGTTTTGCCGTAACCCGCAGGCGCAGTAATCAGGATCAATTTCCTGGTAAGGATTGAGTAGATATTATCAGTCAGGCGTGCGCGTGAAACCAACCCTCTTTTTCTGGTTGGAGGTGTGATTTTCGTGATACTGATCGGAAAAGGCGAAGAATTGCTCATTAAACCAATTGTATTTTAATATTTTGCGAAATAACATCCAATTCAATTGCAATATGGTGACGAAATGTTTGATGCGTATTTTTATTTGGAACTTTATTCATGAGATCATTTCAGCAGATATCCTTTGAAGAGCGACAGTCCAGTTGAGATTTAATTTTCAGGTTGGCAGCCTGTGGGAATTGATTTTTTTTATAAGCAACAAATGGTATGAATTGTTGAATCCAATCCCCGGGAAACACCCGGTGACCTTTCACTGAAGAACGCGGTTATCAACCGGCAAGCTCCAGGAAATTAAAGATTTGAATGGAAGGCAGGAAATAATCTTATCATTTTAATAGCTCCATTCAGGCAATTTCACAGACAGAATTGATAGAATTAACAAGGTTGTGAGTGGGTCCAATTTCCAAGGACCTGTCTGCTTTCAAATCAATCCAGATCCAGAATACCAAATGGTGAACTGCCATGCAAATTGACACGTTTCGCGCCATGAATACCCAAATCCTGCTTGCGAGTGAGGCGGAGGACGCCCGGGAGGGTTTTGACCTGGCGCAAAGTTTTATCAGGAATTGCGAACTGCGTTTCACGCGGTTTTCCTCAACGTCCGAACTTTCTATTTTGAACCAGCATGCCGGGGAATGGTTTCGGGTATCGCCTGACATGTTTACGCTGCTCCAGATTGCGCGGGATTGTACTCGATCTACCCAGGGATTGTTTGATCCTGCGATTTTGCCTGATCTCGAATCCGCCGGGTATGATCGCAGTATGGATGAGATTCGCTCATCAACAACCCCGATTAAATCTTCTTTAAATAGAAAACGCCAATATCCACATTTTGATGCGGTCGAATTTCAGCCTGAAAACCAGGCGGTTAAACTGCCGAACGGAATGCGGGTTGACCTGGGAGGAATCGCCAAGGGCTGGATTGCCGAGCAGGCAGCTCTTCTCCTGGCGCGGTTTTCTAAAGTTTGCGGGGTGAATGCTGGCGGTGACATGTTCCTGGTGGGAACTCCCACGGGATCTGCTCACTGGGAAGTGGAACTTGAGGATCCGAGGGATCCTGAAAAGATCCTGATGAACCTGATGGTGGAGCCCGGGGCGCTTGCGACTTCTTCGGTTGCCAAGCGGACCTGGGAGCAGGATGGGGTTCACAGGCATCACATCATCGACCCGCGCAGTGGAGAACCAGCAACCTCAGTCTGGCTCAGTGTGACTGCTTTTGCACCTTCGGGTGCGGAGGCGGAAGTCTTTGCCAAGGCTTTCTTGATTGGCGGTCCCGGATTTTCAGAGGAATTATTGAGGATTAACCCCAAAATCTATTTCCTGGCGGTGAATACATCAGGTCAGGTTTATTCTTCCAAGCCGGCACGGGATTAACTACCGGAAAAGGTTGAATCACACCGCAAAATAAGTTTGAGGGGAAAGGTGTAGAATATTAAATGGTTTGATGATCGAATTAATCATTCTCTCCGCAAAGGCTGCCGGGATGTTCTGGATTGATGAGAACAGCCATTTAACATCGATATACCTGAGGATTATGCCACGGGGAGAGGAGAACATATGAATTCTGTCCATTACGTCAGGGGCTCCTGCAACGATCTCGCCATCTCAGAATCTTTGGAATGGTTGGTCACGAATGGGATTGGGGGGTACGCTTCAGGCACGGTCGCCAACCTGTTAACTCGTCGATATCACGGATTACTTGTGGCTGCATTAAAACCACCCCTGGGGCGGGTGTTAATGATCAGCAAATTTGACGACACGGTGGAATGTGACGGCAGGGTTTACCCCATTTATTCCAATCGCTGGGCAGATGTGCTGGTGGAGCCGAATGGCTACCGCCACATTGAAAATTTCACCAAGGAAGGTACCGTTCCTGTCTGGACCTATTCTTTTGGCAGCTCCCAGCTGGAAAAAAGAATCTGGATGCAGCCTGGCAAAAACACAACCTATGTCAACTATAAAGTAACCCGGGCTTTTTCTCCGATGACCTTGGTTATCAGGGCCATGGTCAATTATCGCGACATCCATGGTGAAACCCACTCGGGTGATTGGCAGATGCAGGTTAGGCGGGTCCCGCGGGGAATTAAAGTGGTTGCCTTCGAAGGGGCAGTCCCTTTCTACATTTTCAACGACCGGGAAGCCATCACTCTCGAACATCACTGGTACCGCAATTTTTCATTGAATATGGAGCCTTATCACGGCGCCCCTGCCATGGAAGATCACCTCAACATCGGTGCCTTTCGCGTTACGCTCCAGCCCGGGGAATCGGTCACTTTTGTCTTGAGTACGGAACTTACAGAGAACCTGAATGGTGAAACTGCGCTGGCAGAACGACGCGATTATGAAGAGAAACTGCTGGCACTTGCGCCCGGTCTTCCGCCTGCCCTTGTGCTGGCGGCTGACCAGTTTGTTGTAAAACGCGGCGCAGCGCCTGATGCTGAAAGCTGGTCCATCCTTGCCGGGTATCACTGGCTGCAGGATTGGAGCAGGGATACCCTGATCAGCCTGCCGGGAATTTTGCTCGCGACTGGCAGGTTTGCAATTGCGAAAAATATTTTGCTTAACTTTTCCCAGTATGTGAGCGAGGGCATGCTCCCCAACCATCTTCCGCAAGGAGACGAAACCCCACTCTACCAGTCTGTGGATGTGACCCTCTGGTATTTTGAAGCCGTGAAGGCTTACTTTACGGCAACCGCCGACATCGATTTATTAAGGGAACTTTTTCCGTTGCTGGCTGAAATTGTCGCCTGGTTTGAACGCGGAACCCGTTTTCAAATTCACATCGACCCCCTGGATGGTCTTCTTTTTGCAGGCGAAATTGGCATCCCTCTAACCTGGATGGACAGTAAATCGGGGAATTGGGGGGTGACCCCTCGCACCGGCAAGCCGGTTGAGATTAATGCACTCTGGTATAACGCTCTGCGAACCATGGCTGAATTCGCGAAGGAATTGGGACTGCCCGCCGAGCATTATTCAGCTCAGGCGAAACAGGTCCGGACTGGTTTTTCGCGTTTTTGGAATGCGAAGACGGGTTATTGTTTTGATGTGATCGATACCCCCACTGGCGATGATCCATCCTTGCGCCCCAACCAGCTCCTGGCGGTCTCGCTTTCCCACAGTCTTTTGAAAAAAGAGCAGCAAAAAGCCGTCCTGGATATTTGCATCCGCCGGCTATTGACTCCTTTTGGGCTTCGCAGCCTCTCTCCGGATGATCCCGGCTTTATCGCGCATTACAATGGCGACACATACCATCCCGACAGTGCTTATCACCAGGGCACAGTCTGGGCCTGGCTGATTGGTCCATTCATCAGCGCTTATTTAAAATTGTATAAAGATCCAGCGGGTGCCAGGTCTTTTCTTGAGCCGTTAATGGATCACCTTTACTCGCGCGGCGTTGGCAGTATCAGCGAAATCTTTGATGGAGATGCACCCTATACACCGCGGGGCTGCATTGCCCAGGCCTGGAGCGTGGCGGAGCTGCTGCGCGTCTGGCGGGAAATTGATGCAACTAAACCCAATCCCCATGGAATCTAACACGCAGCCTGAAATGCGCGTAAAATTTACCTGTCCTGGCTGGGTATTTTTCCCGCGCTGATCCAGGTTGAATCACAAAATTTATTTCCCGGTCAAACGCCGGAAGCATTGAATAAAATGTCAAATCCCCCTGGTTTCCTGTGGAAGAATTCATGTCCAGACGACTGAGCACTCTGTTAATGGTTGCGCCTGCAGGGCTGCCAGCTTTTTTCTACCTTGGTTTGCTGGGGTATTTGGGCAGCTTCTCCCGGCTTATTTCCGATGATTATTGTTCGGTCTACATTGGCAGAAACCTGGGATTCCTGCGCTCCATCTGGTTCTGGTATTCCAACTGGAACGGCAGGTACACAAACAGTATCTTTGATTGGGTGCTCTCCGCCTTCCCGGGGCTGGTCTCCATTGCAGTCCCGTTAACCCTGGTCGCCTGGCTGGGCGTGACCATTTGGGCAGTTTATTTGTTTATTCCGGAATCAAGCGGTCAGTGGGTGCGGGTTTGGAGTGCTTTCAGCCTGGCTTGCGTAATGATCAGCGTGGTTTTGCTGGCGAGCCCGAATATTTCGCAGTCACTTTTCTGGTGGGGAGGGCTGCGGGCTTACACCCAATCCCTGGTGGTTTTTACGTTTGAAATTGCCCTTTATCGCCTGGTCAGGCTGAGGGGCTGGGGGCAAAAAAGAAATTTGCTCCTCCTGCTTTCCATGGCTGGGCTTTCCTTCCTGACGGCAGGCTTTAGCGAGACCCTGACTCCGGTCCTGGTGATATTCTGGTTTTTACTGGCATTCATCGAGGGCTGGCGCAGCAGGGAGAAAACAGTCGGTTCATTTTCCCGGGCTTCGATTGCAACCGCGCTGGGCGCCCTGGCGGGTTTGCTGGTGATGGTCTTCGCGCCGGGCAACACTTTCCGGCAGGCACTTTCCCCGTCTTCGCCTGGGCTGGTGGAAATATTAAGCTTATCCCTGCGAGGGTACCAAAGCTTCCTGGCGGGACTGTTCAGTTCCTGGACAACCTGGCTCAGCCTGTGCGGCGTTTTCCTTTTATCAGCCTGGTTTGGACTGAAGCTTCAGGTTAAAGCGCTGCCAGCCCGTTCAGCCCTTTGGTTTATTCTGGGCGGCTTGCTCTTCGGATTCGGTTTCTTCCCTCCGGCAGCTTATGGGCTGATGGGTTTCCCCCCGACCCGGGCACTAATCCTGGTGGACTTTTCGCTGGTGGTCAGCTTTTCCGCTGCGAGCTTCATCCTTGGATCGAATTTCTCCGCTTCCCGGGGATTCGACAGGAAAATCTCGCAAGGGCTTTACACTGCCGCCATCCTGCTGCTGCTGGCTGGAATCAGCGCGAATATCCTCAAGGTTTCCGCCTATGAGCCTCTTCTCTCAAGTTATGCCGGGGAGTGGGATTCAACTCAGGAGCAGATCCTGGCAGCCCGGTCAGCCAGGCAGCCAGGCATAACGATTCATTCCGTCAGAAATTGGGCTGGATTGAACGACCCGGGTGATAACCCCAGGTTTTGGGTGAACAGCTGCATGAGCAAATATTACGGGATAAATATCCTGACTGATAACACCGGCATGCAGCCGGGAAATTTAATCAAGTAATTTTTTAAATCATCAAGTTTCAGTGATTTTTTTCTCACGGCTGTTTTGCGCGGCGCCTTCAGAACGGGGGATTTTCCCATTCTTTCAGCAGGGGAAATACAGAACGACAGGCAAAATAGTTTTTTAATAATTGGATGAGACCTTCGCGGGAGAAGGATTATTTTGGTTGGAGAATAGTATAATAGTAGACTGACCGGTCGGTTTATGAGGAGATGACACATGGAAGAAAAATCACCCTCCACCCGCGAGCGTATCCTGGACGCAGCGATCGAGGTTTTTGCCAGCAAAGGCTACCATGATACACGCATGGACGATATCGTCGAAATGTCTCACTCATCCAAGGGTTCGATTTATTTTCATTTTCCGAGCAAGGAAGAAATATTCTTTGGGATTGTGGATAAATTTGCCAACCTGCTCGAAAAACGGCTCCTCCAGGTTCTGGAAACCGAATCGAGCGGGATTGAACGGGTTCACCGGGCTCTGGTAGTCTGCCTGGACACTTTCGGCAGCCACCAGGCGCTGGCGAAGATCCTCCTGATCCAGGCGGTCGGGCTGGGACAGGATTTTGAAGTGAAGCGCGAACAGATCAAGGATCGCTTCGCAGCCTTGATCCAAAGCCAAATTGAGCAGGCGGTGATTGAAGGTGAAATTCCTGCCCTGGATGCGGAAATGGCTGCGCAGATCTGGATGGGTGCCATCTACGATATTGTCATGCGCTGGGTCTCCACGAGTCAACTATCCCCAGAGCGGATGCTGCCCACCCTGCAGACCATGCTGCTGCGCAGTATCGGTGTTTCAGATGAAAAGATTGAACAAATCTGCCGGTGAAGCAGTAAATTCAAGAGGAACAATGCCAAAATTTTATCGATATCATCAGCGGCGACCTGATTTGAACGCATTCGATCTTCTCTCTCTGGCTGAGCCCTGTTTTTACTGGGCTGAACCTGGGAGTGCAAACGCCTGGTCTGGACGCGGCATCATTGCCAGCCTGAAGGCAGGGGGGACCGGGCGGTTCCAGGAGATTAAGCGGGACGCGGAAGAATTGTTGAGCCAGGTTGAGGACTTAAATTCAGCGCCGGTCTCAAAACGCCTCTTCGGCGGTTTTTCCTTTACCCCGGATTCTCTTTCGCCAGCCTGGAACGGTTTTTCCGAGGCGGAATTTATCCTGCCCCGCCTGCAGATCAACCGCAGCGGGAATGAAACCTGGTTGACCATTTGCCGCCCCACCGGACCCGGTTTGACTCTCGAGACCCTCGAAAAGGAAGCATCCTCCGTGCGGCGGGTTTGGGGTTTACCCGCCGCCGCGCTGCAAAACTTGAATGATGAGATCAGTTTTGAGGATTGGCAGGAGATGATCGAGAGCGCGGTCAGGGATATTCGCGCCGGAAAACTCAGCAAGGTCGTGCTCTCGCGGGCGCGCAGTGCTGAATTTGACGGGGATCTCAACCCCCTGCCCGCCCTGAAGAAGCTTGATCAAAATTATCCAAATACTTACCGCTTCCTGTTTTCGCCCCGCGCGCATGAGACTTTCCTGGGTGCGACGCCCGAACTGATCGCCCGTGTTTCGAATCGCGAAATGTTCAGCGTTGCCATGGCAGGTTCCATCGGGCGGGGAAATTCCGACACGGAGGACAACCTGCTGGCTGAGGAATTACTGCACAGCGCCAAAGATCGATCTGAACAGGAAATCGTCGTTAGGGCGATCCGCGCCGGTCTCGAACCGGTTACTTCGAATTTGAAAATTCCTGCGAGCCCGGGAATTCGCCGGCTGGCGAATATTCAACATCTCGAAACTCCTGTGAGCGGAAAATTGAACCCCGGCAGGAGTGTGGTTGATGTGGTGGAAGTGCTGCATCCCACTCCCGCACTGGGCGGTATTCCCCGCAAGCTTGCGCTGGATTTCATTGCAAAACACGAATCCACCCGGCGCGGTTGGTACGGCGGTCCGGTTGGCTGGCTGGATGAGCATGGCGATGGAACTTTCGCGGTTGCGATCCGTTCCGCCCTGCTGACAGGAAACCAAGCCCTGCTCTACGCCGGGGCAGGCATTGTTGAAGGATCCAATCCGCGCGAGGAGTGGAAGGAAATTGAGCTGAAATTTAAACCCTTGATGGATGCTCTGGCTGCCAGCGGAATCCAGCTCAAACGCCAGGTGCCAATCCTGGCAGGATGTGATGAAAAATAGCCATGCCAGCCTATCCCAATCGAAACGCACTCTGGGCAGGCGTTTTTGTGGACGAATTGATCCGCGCCGGGCTGACGGATGCAGTCATCGCGCCGGGTTCGCGCTCCACCCCCTTAACCTTTGCATTCTCGCAGCGCTCAGAAATCCGCATTCACTCCCTGATCGACGAACGTAGCGCGGCTTTTTTTGCCCTTGGGCTGGCTCAGGCTGCCGGCAAGCCGGCGGCGCTGGTCTGCACCTCCGGAACTGCTGCCGCGAATTTCTTCCCGGCGATTGTGGAAGCCAGCCAGAACGAAATCCCGATGCTGGTCCTGACTGCCGACCGCCCGCCGGAACTTTACGATAGCGGCTCCAACCAGGTGGTGGACCAGGTCAAGATATATGGCAATTATGCGCGCTGGTTCATGCAGATGCCCACGCCTGAAGCCCGTCCAAGCCAGGAACTGCTTGCGGCACTGCGCACCATCGCAGACCGTGCCATGGCTGTTTCGCTTGGTTTGAATGAGGCTCCGGGACCCGTCCATCTCAATTTTCCATTTCGCAAACCGCTTGAACCAGTCCTGGTTCCTGAAGATCAAACTGAAAACCTGAATATCCCGGGTCGCCCGGAAGGATCTCCCTGGACGCGAATTTCACTGCCCGAGCGTTTTGCGGAACGGGGCGTGGTTTCCCGTTTGCAGGAACGCATCCAGTCCGCAAAAAGCGGTCTGATCGTGTGCGGTCTGCGCTGCCCGGGGGGCAAATTTCCCGCTGCCCTGACGGCGTTAGCCGGTCTGACGGGTTTCCCCATCCTGGCTGATCCCCTCTCCAACCTGCGTTTTGGACCACGCAATCGCCTGATCCTGGGCGGGTACGATACCTTTCTCTCATCCGGGGAAATTTTAAAAACGCTGCCCAATCCCGAACTGGTCCTGCGTTTTGGGGATTTACCAACCTCAGCCGCGCTGATGACTTACCTGGCGAAAATAAAATCCTACCAGGTGGCGATTGGCGATTCCAACCGCTGGATGGACGATATGGCGCTGATGGATGAATTCATCAAGGGGGACGCGCTGAGCGTCGTTTTGCAGTGCAGTCACAGGCTGCAGCTCAAAAACAGGGTTCCTGACAGGAACCCCTGGTTGCAGGCTGAAGCGGCAGCCTGGCAGGCATTGGATGAAACTGGATCGACCTTTGAAGGCGCCGCCCTGGCTGAAGTGATGGACGGGATGCCGGATGACTCTATTTTGTTCATCGCCAACAGTCTGCCCATCCGCCACCTGGACCAGTTCGCGCGCCCAGTTTCGAAACGAGTGCGCATCCTGGGCAATCGCGGCGCGAGCGGCATCGACGGGACGATTTCCTCCGCCCTGGGGGCAGCCGCCGCCTCTCATAAACCGCTCGTGCTGGTCTGCGGGGACCTGTCGTTCTACCACGACATGAATGGTCTGCTGGCATTCAAGCGCAGTGACGTCCGTGCCACCATCGTCTTGATCCATAATGACGGCGGCGGTATTTTTCAGCGGCTGCCCGCAGCCCAATTTGACCCGCCTTTTACCGAATTATTTCTCACGCCGCACGGACTGGATTTTGCCCCTGCGGCTGAAATGTACGGGGTGGAATTTCAAGCTCTCGAAGGCATCCACAGGCTGGGGAGCGCAGTCAGCGCAGCCGCCGCCAAGCGCGGCAAGACCATTCTGCAGGTTCGCACCGATTCTGCGGCAGGCGAAAAAGCCCGCCGGGCAATCATTAAACGGACCGGCGAAATATTTTGGAGTAATCATGACAAATTGGATTGATGGTAAAAAATATGCAGATATAACCTACCAAAAAGCCGATGGCATGGCGCGAATTGCATTCAACCGCCCAGAAAAACGGAATGCTTTCAGACCTCAAACCATCGATGAAATGATTGAAGCATTCAAAGATGCCTGGATGGATACAAAAATTGGAGTCGTGCTCCTGACCGGCAATGGTCCTTCGCCCAAGGATGGCAAGTGGGCATTCTGTTCCGGAGGCGACCAGTCGGTCAGAGGGCACGGGGGTTATGAGGGCGGCTATGAGACTCCGCGTTTGAATGTGCTCGAACTCCAGCGCATCATCCGCACCATGCCCAAGCCGGTCATCGCCCTCGTGGCAGGTTACGCCATCGGCGGCGGGCATGTCCTGCACGTGATTTGCGACCTGACGATTGCCGCGGAGAATGCCGTCTTTGGTCAAACCGGACCGCAGGTTGGCAGCTTCGACGCCGGGTATGGCTCTGCCACCCTGGCGCGCATTGTTGGACAGAAGAAGGCGCGGGAAATCTGGTACCTGTGCCGGCAGTACAGCGCGGAGGAAGCCCTGGCGATGGGACTGGTCAACAAGGTCGTCCCACTCGATCAGCTCGAAAACGAGGGCGTTCAATGGGCGCAGGAAATATTGGAGAAAAGTCCGCTCGCAATCCGCTTTTTGAAAGCCGCCATGAACGCCGACATGGATGGACAGACCGGGCTGCAGGTGCTGGCGGGAGACGCGACCATGCTGTTCTATATGTCTGAAGAAGGGCGCGAGGGGAAGGAAGCCTTCCTGGAAAAACGCAAACCGCGCTACAAGGATTATCCGCGTCGTCCATAACCCACCCGCTATTTTTAATGAATAAATAACCCATCATGTTCCCATCTGACTGGCTTTCCCAACAGGCAAACGCATCTCCCACCCACGAGGCAATGATCTGGCGTGAGCAGACCTGGACCTACGCTGAACTTAACGCGCAAGTGCAGCAGCTTTCCGGTCAGCTCGCCGCTGCCGGTTTGCTGTCCGGGCAGCGCGCGGCGGTTCTGCTTCCCAATCAGCCCCGTTTTGTCATGCTGATCCACGCCCTGATCCGGCTGGGCGTGGTGATCGTTCCGGTTAACCTGAGACTGACCCGGGAAGAGATAACCTGGCAGATTGAACACAGCCGCTGCAGCTGGTTGATATTTGATGAGCATACCCGTGAAAAAGCGGAAGTCATCCAGCTGCCGGGCTGCAGGGCGCTTGACCTGCAAGGTTTACCTGCCGCCGTGGATGTACCGTTGCGCGCGATAGACCTGGATTCTGACCTGGCGATCATCCATACTTCGGGCACGACGGGCTTCCCAAAGGGAGCAGTCCAAACCCTGGGCAACCATTTCTGGAGTGCGATCGCTTCCGCGTTCAGGCAGGGGGCGGTTCCCAACGACCGCTGGCTCCTGACCATCCCGCTTTATCACGTCGGCGGACTGGCAATTCCCCTGCGCTGCTGCCTGTACGGCACGGCTGTGGTGCTTCCTTCGAAGACTAATTTTGATGCAAATTCCCTGATTGCGGATGTGGACCAATTTAATATTACGCTGGTCTCGCTCGTGCCGACCATGCTGCAGAGGATCCTGGATGGTTTGCAGGTGCAGACAGACCCCGGGCAGTGGGGAAAATCGCTGCGCCTGATCCTGCTGGGAGGGGCAGCTGCTTCCTCCAACCTTTTGGAGCGGGCGCACGCTCTCCATCTGCCGGTTGCCCAGACCTACGGAATGACCGAGACTGCCTCACAGGTGGTGACCGCAACCCCCGAGTTAACCCGTACCAAACCCGGCTGTGCGGGAACGCCTTTGCTCTTCAACCGCATCACAATAGAGAATGAACTGGGAGAAAACCTGCCTGCCGGGGCGACTGGTGAAATAGTGGTGCACGGTCCAACCCTGATGCGGGAGTACGATGGAGAGCCGGAGGCAACCACAAAGATTCTCAAAAACGGCTCTCTCCATAGCGGGGACCTGGGTTACCTGGATCCGGAAGGCGATTTGTGGGTCCTGACCCGCCGCTCAGATTTGATCATCTCGGGTGGTGAAAATATCTATCCAGCCGAGGTGGAACGGGTTCTGCTGGGGCACCCGGCGGTGCGCGAGGTTTGCGTGGTGGGGGTGGAAGATCCAACCTGGGGGCAGGCTGTGGCAGCGGAAGTGGTGTTGCAGACCGGACAGAATCTCCAGGCAGAAGAACTGGAGAATTTTTGCCGCGGACGACTGGCAGGTTATAAACTACCGCGTCAAATTCGGATCGTGGCTGAAATTCCGCAGACTGCTTCCGGGAAAATCCAGCGAGGCGAAGTGCAAAAACATTTCGCTGCGATTCGTGCAGTAGATTTGGAGAATCCTGACTGAGTCAGTTTTCCCGGCAGGGGAGATCACACAGAAGATTCCATGAGAAACATTCCTCCGTTCCCATGCAAGCAAATTGGAAACCAATCCAAACCAGGCCTGGTTTTCCTGCACGGATTCCTGGGAAGTGGAGCCGATTGGCTGCCGGTTGCAGAGTCTTTTTCGGGAGACTTTTCCTGCATTCTGCCCGATTTACCCGGGCATGGACAGAATACCGAAATTCGCGCGGATGAAGTCCTGGATTACGATTTATTTTCAGACGGATTAGCCCGGACGCTGCCTCCGCAAGCGGTGGACCTGGTGGGCTACTCGCTGGGAGGCAGAGTCGCCCTGTATTTTGCGCTGAAATATCCTGAGCGGGTCAAACGGCTGGTGCTCGAATCGACCAGCCCAGGCATCAAGGATCCTGAACAGCGAGCTGAGCGCGCTTTGCTTGACCAGCGCCGGGCGGAAAAGATCCTCAGCGGCGGGTTGGGTTTATTTGTCGATGACTGGTACAGCCAGCCCTTGTTCAGCTCACTGCGCCGTCAGCCCGAACTTTCTGCCAGGTTAAAATCCTCCCGTATGCAAAATTCGGCAGCCTGGATGGCGAGGGTGATTTCTGAAATGAGCCCCGGCAGGCAGCCCTGGCTCGGAGACCGGCTGGGGGATTTAAAAATGGAGGTTCTCCTGCTGGCTGGAGAGTTGGATCTGAAATATGCAGCCGGGCTGACTTCTTCTGCGGCAAAGATTCCACAAGCAAAGGCGGTCAGCGTTCCAAATGCGGGGCACAGCATTCACGCTGAACAGCCGGAATCTTTTATTGGGATTTTGGAGTCATTCTTTAATGACAAACCTTGACCCGCTCAGAATACAGTTTCTTGCTCAACCTGCCGTCTTTAAGCTCGTATTGAAGAGCGATGGATCAGTGGGCGGCATTCTGATTCAAAATCCAGCCCGCAGTCGGTGAATTTGGCAGCGGGCTGAAAGCTGGTCAGCGGTGAGAAAAACAATATTTGACGGATTAATTTGGCTTGCCCTGGTGGACATAATTGGGGCGCTGGTATGCAAGTTTAAAACCTGTTCGAAGCATGTTGTGATAGGAAGGATTGGGTGATTCGGGAGTGTCCTCGGCTGCTTCAGTCACAAACCATTTACAGCCCAATTTTAATCCGTCTGCAATCCGGCGGGCAAACAGGGCACCCTGCCCTCCGCGATTGCGATGTGTTTCGAGGGTGCTGCCGAAACCAAGCCAGCAGGTTTCGCCCGAAATAAACATCGCGGCTGCTGAAACGGGTTCTTTCCCATCAAAGGCGAGATAACCGCTCCAACCGGGTTTCCCGATGGGGGCACCAATCAAACACTTTAATTCATCTGGCATTTCAAAAGCCTTCAGGACAATCTCGGAAAAAGCGTCCGAAAATTCTTCCCCGATGGATTCCACTCTCAAGCTTGTCGATACAACCGGCGCCGCTTCATTTCCCCGGTAAAGTTTTGCCCAATTACGACTCTTCAAAAGACCGCGTTGACTCAGCCACTCAGGAATCTGACCGGCAGGTTGCGCCTGCGGGCAAATCTGAGCCATGTAATTGGTACAACCAGCGTTCTGTAATATGCCAATGGCATCGTCGAGCATGGATTCGGTGGCGTCTTCCTTCATCCCCAATCCGACAATTCGGTTAAAAAAAGCCCAGTCCAGGGCGGAGACCATGCTGACCCAGATGGAGCCAACCTGCTTAACTTCAACCTTTAATTGGTCCTTGCAGGTTGCTGGAGCTTGAAGACAGTAATTTGCCCAGGCTTCTGCTTCGCAAAATTCATTCAGGATTGCAATTTCTTTGGGGGTTAATTGGGTCATATTGGTCTCCTTTTATGATTGTATGCTTTATTGTAGCGAGATATTTTGTATAATTCAATCATGAAAAATATAAATTCTGTCGACAGGGATTTGGATGCTGGGACCGGCGACCTGGGTCAAGCCGAAAATTTCCCGCCCAGAAACAAATCTTGGGAACGTGGTTAAGATTTAAAAATCAAATCATCGCAAAAATGCTCAACCAAGATCGGACAAGATTATGGTCATGAATGACAAAATCGATCCTGAAGTTGTTTTGGAAACCTGGCGCACCAAAATCCTAAACCTGTTTTTGACCATTTTAGTTGTGGCTGCCGCGCCTGCCTGGGGTGTGGTGTTTTTTAATTTTCTGAAGAATCCCTCCAGTCAATTTATTGCAATGTTCACTTTGTTCTCGCTTGGATACGCCTGTTTGATCGTGCTGGCGGCATTTCGAAGGATTCCGATCAAGGTTCGCATCTGGGGATTGATGGCGCTGGGTTATGCCGGGGCGTTGGTCTACCTGGACTATACCTGGATGAGTGGGGGAGGTCCTTGGTTCCTTTTAATGCTGCCAGTGATCGGATTCATCATTATCGGGGTAAAAGCTGGAATACTCCTGTCCATTTTGAGCGGGCTGATTCTGGCAATTTTTGTGACGCTCTACAACACGGGACTGCTGGTGCCGTTGATTGAGAGTGAGATAAATCCATGGACCCCGTTTAGCATTTTCGTGATGTTCCTGGTAGTGATCATGACTCTGCTCATTTTGTTCCATCGATTCCAGGAAGGTCTGATCAGCACAGAGCACAAAACACAGAAAGACTTGCGGCAAGTCCAGCAGCAGCTGGAGGAGCAGAATTCCACCCTCGAGAAGAAGGTTGAGGAGCGGACCGAGGCTTTGCTCAAGAGCAACAAAATTCAGACGGCTTTATATAAAATTGCGGAAGCCGGCAGCACATCGCCGGACATCAATGAATTTTACAAGCAGGTCCATCTCATCCTCTCTGAATTGATGTACGCGGGGAACATTTTTATCGCACTTTATGATGAATCGAGCGGGCTGTTGAGTTTCCCATACTTTGTCGATGAAAAGGATCCGCCTTTACCAACCCAGCCGCTGGTTAATTTCCACGGCATGACGAGTTATGTGATTCGAACTGGCAATTCCATCACTCATGGGTGGGATCAATTCAACGAATTGATGGACAAACACGAAATCGCCCTGGAAGGGACTTTCAATGAAGATGGTATTGGAGCCCCGCTAAAAGCTGATGGGAAAATATTGGGTGCAATCTTTGTACAAAGCTATACCAAGGGTATTCACTACACTGCACAGGATGACGAAGTGCTGGCTTTTTGTGCCCAGCATATCGCCACAGCCCTGACGCGCCTGCGCGCCATCGAGGCTGAACGCCAGCATAACCACAATCTTGCCATCCTCAACAGCGTAAGCGAAGCAATGGTTCAAACGTTGGATATAAAAACCTTGACGCGCATTGTTGGCGACAAGCTGCGCGAAATTTTTGATGCAGATTCAGCCATGATCATGCTGCTTGACAAACCTTCGAATTTAATCAATGTTCCCTATGAATATGACCGGGACGAAGGTGGATATATTGATTACGTCGAATCATTTCCATTGGGGACAGGGCTCGCATCCAAGGTCATCCTGTCCGGGCAGGCATTGGTACTGGGTTCCCTGGAGGAGGAGATCGCCAACGGTGCTTATTTTCCACCTGAAATCACCCAAAAAGGTTCGGGTTATGTCAGCCAGTCCTGGCTGGGGGTTCCCATCACCACGGAAGGTAAAGTGCTGGGGCTGATCGCCCTGGCAGATGCCCGTCCTTACTTTTTTAGCGAGTACCATGTCGGTCTTCTTAAAATGCTTTCATCAAATGTCGGTGTGGCCATTGAAAAAGGCCGGCTGTTCGATGAGACCCAGCGCCTTGTTCATGTTGAACAACAGCGAGTGGAAGAACTGCAGATTATCAACAGCATCCAACTCGGACTCGCCGGGAAACCCAACTTCCAATATGTTGTGGACCTGGTTGGAGATAAACTACGCGAGGTCCTGAAAACAGATGACCTCCTGATTACCTGGTACGTAAAAAAGACCAACCTGCTGCACTTCCTGTATCTTTATGAACATGGGCAGAGGTTGGATGTTTCACCTCTTCCGCCTCGTACTGGCGGTAAATTTGAATTGATGCAAAAAACACACCAACCGATTGTTCTTAATAACAAGTCGGATCATGAAAAATTTAATTTAACCATTCTTCCGGGCACCGACCAAAGTGTATCCTCTGTTTCGGTCCCCATCATCCACTCCGAACAGGTCCTGGGCTTTATCCAATTGGAGAATTTTGAGCGTGAAAATGCTTATGGGGAATCTGAATTGCGCTTGCTGACCACAATTGCCGGTTCGCTGGGGGCTGCTCTTGAGAACGCGCGTCTCTTTGGGGAGACCCAGTACCTGCTCAAAGAGACTGAACAGCGCAACGCAGAACTCGCCATCATCAACAGCGTGCAGCAGGCGCTCGCCTCCAAGCTGGATATGGCATCAATCTATGACCTGGTGGGGGACAAGATCGGCGAAATATTCTCGGCAGATGTGGTCATGATTGGCATCTATGATTCAAGCCAAAAAACCATGAAGGTACCTTACATGATGGATCATGGAGAACGATTTTTTCCAGCAACAAAACAGCCTGGACCATTATATGATATTTTATTAAAGGATCATCAACCAGTTCTGATCCATACAATCAAAGAAGTGGAAGAGGAATTGGCGAAGTTTAGCCTCTCAATGGAAAGTGAAAATATAGGTGGACCAACGGCGGATAACTCTTTTATTTATGTGCCGCTTCTGGTGGGCAATGAAGTAACCGGCGTGATTTCCATTGGCAAGCTTCCTGAAAATGCCTTCAACGAATCCGATGTCCGTTTGCTGACGACTTTGGCATCGTCCATGAGCGTGGCGCTTGAGAACGCGCGTTTATTTGATGAAACCCAGCGTCTGCTCAAAGAAACCGAACAGCGCAATGCGGAACTTGCCATCATCAACAGTGTGCAGCAGGCACTCGCCTCCAAGCTGGATATGGCATCAATCTACGACCTGGTGGGGGACAAGGTCAGAGAAATATTCTCGGCGGATGTGGTCATGATCGGCATCTATGATTCGAGCCAAAAAACCATGAAAGTACCTTACATGCTGGATCATGGAGAACGATTTTTTCCAGGAGCAAGACCAATACAGGTTCGACCCTGGTCTGAACCTTTGTATAAGGATCATCAACCAGTTCTGATCCACACATATAAAGAAATGGGGGAAATTGAAAATATTGCTGGACCAACGGTGGATAACTCCTTCATTTATGTACCGCTTTTGGTGGGCAATGAATTCACCGGCGTGATTACTGTTGGCAAGCTTCCTGAAAATGCTTTCAACGAGTCCGATGTCCGTTTGCTGACGACCCTGGCATCGTCCATGAGCGTGGCGCTAGAAAACGCACGTTTATTTGATGAGACCCAGCGTCTGCTTAAGGAAACGGAGCAACGTGCCGTTGAGCTGGACACGATCAATACCATTTCCCGTGAACTTGCCGGGGAACTGGGGTTCGAGCCCCTCGTCCATCTCATCGGGGAAGAAATGCGGGTAGTTTTTGAGGCGGATATTGCCTATGTGGCTTTGCTGGATGAAACCAGCGGTACCATTAATTTTCCCTACACCTACGGCGAAGATTTTTCTCCCATGAAAGTTGACGAGGGATTAACCGGCAAAATCATCCAGACTGGCGCACCACTTTTGATCAATCAGGAGTTGGACAGGCAGTCACAGGGTACTGGTTCAACCATTTATGGCACACAGGCGCTTTCATACCTGGGGGTACCGATTTTTGTGAGCGGCAAACCGGCGGGTGTGATCAGCGTCCAGAGCACCAAGCGCGAAGGTGTCTTCTCAGCTGACGATCAAAACCTGCTCAACACCCTGGCGGCAAATGTGGGAACAGCCCTGCACAATGCCCAGTTATTCACTGAATTGGAGAATCAGAAGCGATTCTCCGACGTGCTGGTCGACTTCCTGCCCGACGCCACCCTGGTGATAGACCGCGAAGGCAAAGTGCTGGCATGGAACCGGGCGATGGAGGAGATGACGGGGATTAAAGCTGAAGAAATGGTGGGCAAGGATAATTATGAATATGCCCTGCCCTTTTACGGAGAAAGGCGACCGATCCTGATTGACCTGGTGCTGCTTCCCGACCAGGAATTCGAAGAAAAATATGCACTCATTGAGCGCAGGGGTAAAACGCTTTGGGGGGAGACCTACACTCCCATGCTTCGAGAAGGCAGGTACCTCTACGCCACGGCTTCGGGATTCCATGATTCGAAGGGCAACATGGCAGGTGCCATCGAAACGATCCGCGATATTACCGAGCGTAAAAATAATGAATTGGAATTGAAGCGGGCAAAGGAAGCCGCTGACGCAGCCAATGCCACGAAGAGTGCCTTCCTTGCGAATATGAGCCATGAACTGCGCACTCCGCTCAATGCGATTATCGGATTTACACGTATTGTCCGCCGCAAAGCCGATGGTCTCATCCCTGAAAAGCAAACTGAGAACCTCGATAAAGTCTTGACGAGCGCCGATCACCTGCTCAACCTGATCAACACGGTCCTTGATATTGCCAAAATTGAAGCCGGCAGGATGGACGTCCTGGCTGCCAACTTCCGCATTAGTTCGCTGGTTGATCAATGCTCCAACACGGTCCAACCCATGCTTCGGCCCGGGGTCAGGTTCGAAAAATACGTGGATGAAAACCTTACCACCATTTATTCTGATCAGGACAAAATCCGCCAAATTGTCTTAAACCTTGTCAGCAACGCTGCAAAATTCACTCACGAAGGCAGTATTCGCCTCTCTGCCATCAAGGCTGGAGATAACCTCCAGATCTCAGTCAGCGATACCGGGATTGGCATAAGTGATGAAGCTTTGCCGCGCATTTTCAAGGAATTTCAGCAGGCAGACAACACGACCACCCGCCAGTACGGCGGTACTGGCTTGGGGCTTTCCATCAGCCGCAACCTTGCCCACCTTCTCGGCGGTGATTTGACCGTCAAAAGTGAGGAAGGGAAAGGGTCGATCTTCACCCTTGAAATCCCGCTCAGGTTTGGAAATAAACCAATCGCTCCCACAATCGAGGCAGAACCAGCACTGGCGAAGGCTGCCTTGCCTGTCTCCCAATCCGGTTCAACCAAAAAACGCATCCTGGTGATTGACAACGATCCAGATGCAGTTTACCTCCTGCAGGAGAATCTTAATCAGGAGAACTACGTCATCATGGGTGCAAGGAATGGGCAGGAAGGTTTACAAAAAGCGGTCTCCGAGCAGCCGCAAGTCATCCTGCTGGATGTCATCCTGCCGGTGGTGGACGGCTGGCAAATCCTGCGCGAATTAAAAGGGAACCCGCTCACAGCCGAAATCCCCGTGATTCTTCTGACCATCGTCGACAAAAAAGCCCTCGGTTTCCAAATGGGCGCGGCATCCTACCTGCTTAAGCCGCTTGATCCAGTCGCGGTCAGAGACGCTCTCAACCGGGTTCTCCTGCCGGATTTGCCCAGCCCGAAGAAGGTTCTTGTAGTCGATGATGACCCGGATGTCGTTGAAATGTTGCGCCAGACCCTACCGGAAGCGGAATTCAAATTGGATTCCGCGCCAGACGGGGTGACCGGACTTGAAGCAATCGCCGCAGCACGCCCCGATATCCTGCTGCTCGATATCATGATGCCGCGCCTGGATGGTTTCGAAGTGATTAAAAGACTGCGGTCGGACCCCAATACTGCCAAACTGCCAATTATTGTCATCAGCGCAAAAGATTTGAGTGAATCCGAATCTGCATTACTGAAAGAAACTGTGACTGCGGTCATGAAGAAACAGGCTTTCCAGGGCGAAGACCTGTACCAGGAAATCCAGAGAATTTTATCTGCCGCTCCAGACCAGGGAAAATTATGAAAACCATCCTGATTGTTGAAGATATCGAACTCAATATTGATCTGTTAACTCAACTTCTCGAGGACGACTATCACCTGCTTGTTGCCCGGAATGGGGAGGAAGGGGTTGAAATGACTCATCTGCATCGACCGGACTTGATCTTGATGGATATTTCCCTGCCGGTCATGGATGGTTATGATGCCACGCGGGTCATCCGCAAGACCTTTGAAGCATTGCCCATCATCGGACTTTCAGCCCACGCCATGAGCGGCGACGATATCCGCGCCCGGACGGCTGGTTGCACGGATTACCTGACCAAACCCGTGGATGAGGACTTGCTTTTCAACAAGTTAAAAGAATACCTGGAATAAACCATGCTCAAACTTAAAATTCTCATTGCTGATGATGAACCTTTTAACCTGGATTACCTCGAACAGGAACTCGGGGAGCTGGATTATGAAACTGTTTCTGTTGGCGATGGCGGGGAGGCGTGGGAAAAAGTCCAGAGCGAACACCCCGACCTGGTCTTGTTGGACATCATGATGCCAGTCATGGATGGCTTCGAGGTGCTGAGCCGCCTTAAAGCAAATCCCGCCACGCGGGATATCCCGGTGATTGTCATTTCGGCAGATGATGATCTTAAAAGCGTGGTGAGAGGGATCAAGCTGGGAGCAGAGGATTATCTCCCCAAACCTTTTGAGCCAACCCTGCTCTACGCGCGCATCTCCTCCTGTCTCGAAAAAAAACACCTGCGTGATTTGCAGCAGCTTTATCTGAAGGGATTGGAAAGGGAGCTGGATATCGCCCGTGAGATCCAGCAGGGTTTTCTGCCCGCCGAGCTGCCCAGGATGGAAGGCTGGGAAATCGCCGCCTATTTCAAGGCTGCCCGGGAGGTTGCAGGAGATTTTTACGACGCTTTTCTATTGCCCGATGGCAACCTGGTTTGGGTCATCGGGGATGTCTGTGGCAAGGGAGTGGGCGCCGCATTATTCATGACCCTCTTTCGCAGCCTGATCCGCGCCACTGCCACCACGGACACTTTCACCAACCAGGAAAAGACCCCGGCGTTGAGCGCGGCGGAACGCCTTCAGCATGTCATTTCGTTCACAAACCAGTACATCTCTGAAACACACGGCGACGCCAACATGTTTGCCACCGTTTTTATCGGGATGATTCAGCTTGAGGAAGGCAGGCTATCTTATATCAACTGCGGGAATGAATCTTCGCTCCTGCTGAGAGATGGAAATGTGGCGGCGGAGCTTAAACCAACGGGTCCGGTGGTGGGGATCATCCCGGATGCTGTTTTCGCGGTCAATGAAATTTTGTTGGAAAAGAATGATCTGCTGCTGGCTTTCACAGACGGCATTCCAGATGCCATTAACGGTGAGAATGTCGTTTTTGGTGGTCAGCGCCTGCTCGATTCAGTGACTGGCGGCGACACAAGCCCGCAGGAACTCCTCAGTAAAATCCAGGATGCGCTACTTGAATTTGCCGGGAGCACCGATCAATTTGATGACATCACGATGCTGGCGGTTAAAAGAAGTGCTTGACAAGCTCGCAAGGAATTAATCCCCCCACTTTTTACAATTTGTCTCCTTGCTATTCAAAGAGGTCGGTCACACCAAAATAAATATCATAGAAGTGCAGCAAGGCGTCCGCTTTTAAAAGAAATTCCTGGTAACCTTCTTCCTGCCGGGTGGTTTCAGCAGGATGCTCGATGTTTGCAACCAGGTTTTCGCGAAAATTACGGTTGGATGAAACAGGCATGATTTGTTTGAGCTCATCAATCATTTCATTGACCTGCTCAACCACTTTCAGCGCGCTGGATAAAGTGCTTTTTTCAGCCAGCACCTCCTTGAGAAGTTTACATTGGTAAGCCCGGCAAATATGCGGGTAGACCGGAGAATTATGGATTGAACACTGACCATGCCAAAGCGGGCAGGGTTGGCTAAATCCGCGCTGGCTGGGATCAGAGCGGAACACTGTCAGCCCCAATGCTTCAGCAGCATCCAATTCAGCTGGCCTGAGTTTTGCCCAAATGAACAGTTTGCCGGTGCAGCACAAACCGCACGATCTGCACAAAATGGATGCCTGGGATTCACCGCTTTCATCAAATTCTGTCATGGTATAAATCATATCCCAGGCGATATAAATTGACAATCATGCCCGCAGGAGCCGAACCCTCTCAACCTGGTTCATCATGCTCGGTTTGAACATGGGAGGGAAATTTTACTTTAAAGGTCATATTCCAATAGAATCATTCCCCTTTTAAATTATAAAGGGGCTTATCCATTACTTTTCGGACAGCCCCTTTTATTAAAACAGGGTTTTACTTTTCCAGTGCTCCTGCGTCAATCCATTGCTGGACAAGCGCCAGTTCTTCGGCTGAGAGGTTGGCAAAGTGCTGGGCGCTTTGAATTTTGATCAGCAGACTGTTGGCTGAATCATTGGGGATGATGATCGGGCCATCCTTGCCGCCCTTCATGATTGCTGCGTAGCTGCTCAGGTCCAGGTCGCCGGTCAGCGCAGTGGCATTATGGCACACAGTACACTTGGTCGTAAAGATTGCCTCGACCGCCGCGTAACTGGCTGGAGCGTTTCCAGCAGCGGGTGCGGCGACGGGAGTGGGTGTCGGCTTCGGCAATTGAGCCTGGAGAATTTCGCGCAGTTTCGGCGCATCGAACCCGGCATAGGTGAAGGTTGAGCCGTGACAGGCGCTGTTGGAACAGAAGGAAGTATTCTTGGTGGTACCTGCGTCCTGGGTGGAGTGGCAGACCGCGCAGGTTTGGTCGAAAGCTTTGTTGTGCAGGCTGATCCAGTTCGGGTTGCGGTGAGAATCGGGTTCTGGTCCGCGGCTGATTTCGATCTTGGTCACGAAATCCTGCTGGTTGGCCACGACCGGGATCGAGTGGCACAGGTTACACTCCATGCGGATGGCTTCGTTGTTGGCATTCAGGTGTTTGCCATCGTGGCAGCGAAAACAACCCGCAGACTCAATATGTCCGATGTTGTTCGGGTGTGTCTCCCAGTTAACTTTCTGATCCAGGAAGACGGTCTGGGTGTAAATCGTTTGAATCTGAGTTATGGCGTCTTTGACCAGTTTGGTGTTTTTGTTATAGAAATCGGCGTAGCCGTTCTTGTAGAAGTTTTCCAGCCCGGCGATGGCTTGTAAACCTTCCGCTTGCGTACTGTAGGCTACACTCAAAACTTCCACACCCTTGGCGTGGATCTCCGGGATGGATGGATCGATCAGCTTCTTGACCATGGCTTCATCCATCGAATCAGTCGGAGCCTTGAAATCGTGCGAAACGCGATTGTGGCAGGAAGTACAGTCCATCGTCCGCAGTTTTTTCGGGTCCATCGTTTTGGGGTCAAACCCGGTTTCCACATCTGTATATTCGGTGGTTGTACCGTCATCATTCACCACACGCACATAGGGAATTTTCTGTCCGAGTGGATCGGTTTCGTAATATTCAACCTTATTGACGATATGCCAGTGGATGCCTTTGCCCTGACCATCCCGCTTGGCACCGCCACCAGTTTTCAAAACCAGGTAAATGCTGTAAGGTGTATTATCCGGGTCATTCTGAAAGTGGGTGATGGTCTTCAGTTTGTCATCTTTAAAGGCTTCAGGTTTATGGCATTGTTCGCAAGTATCTCGAGCTGGTCGCAAGGCTTCGGCGTAGATCGGATATTTGTAGAGTGAGAAAACCGTATAGTAGAGTTCCTTAACACCTTGAGACTTTCTCAAAAACAGGTCGCCTACAAATGCCCGGCCCATATGACATTCTTCACAGGTGACGTTGGCATGAGGGGATAGTTTATAAGTCACATTTTGCGGCGGCATGGTGTGACAGGTTGTGCCGCAAAACTTGGGGGAATTGCTGTAATCCCAGCCGTAAATGCTTCCAACCATCAGCATTACTCCCAGAACCGCCAGCACAAGATACGGCAAAACATACAACCAGCGCGGTGAACCGGCTGGTGGCCAGAAAAAGCGGTTGACACGCTCCTTGAAGCTCATGGTTATTCTCCTTTGGCATTAATAAATTTATTGTAGCCTGTTTTGGTCTTTTATATAGTGCTATTCTTCACGATTTCAATGGTAACATATGGTCATGAGCCTGATAAAACAGGGGCTGTCCGAAAAAAATCGGACAGTCCCTGTTCCTTTCCCACTATACGCCCATTTATATGGGTATTCGTGGGTAAAAAAAATAGTGCTTTTCTTAATATTTTTTATATTTTTAGGCTGTCTAAAAAGTACAAAATTTTCTTTTTAGACAGCCCTTTTCTTGCAGTACCTTTTCGAAGTTTACTTCAGGGCTGCCAGAGCAGCATCGAGCAGGGCATTGGCAAAGGCCATGTTATGGACGCCTTCGCTCTTGTCTTCTTCGACGAGGAGGTAGTTCCAGAGGGCGGCTGCCTGAGCTTCGGGGTAATCGCCGACAACTATGACGCCGTTTTTATCTAACAGTTTTTTGGCTTGCAGGGCGGCTTTGACTGTATCAAGTTTGGTCTTGATCTCGGTCTGCTTGCCGTTCACATCCAGACTCTTCGCATCGGCATGGCAGGCCACGCAGGTTGCAACCACTGGAGTAAAGGTGTGGTTGGCATCCGGGCCAGCGCCACCGAGGTGGCAGCCCACGCAGGTGTCCTTCACCAACGTGGCATGGGAAGCGGGTTTACCAACAACTCCGCCAGCACCACCAACGCCGAGGAGCATCTCGGATTCTGGACCATGGTGACCACCCCAGTGAGTGCTGGTGACACTGACTTTGCCATCCTTAGCGGCTGGGAAGGCGGTGCGCTGCTGGTGGCAGCTGGCACAAAGGTTGCCCATCCCGCCATCAAAGGTCGTACCATCAACTGCAATCAGTTTAACCGGAGCAACGGTCTTCAGCGCCCAGTCATCACCGGTATAGGTTTTGTGGATGTTATGGCAGGCGCGGCAATCGATGCGGCCGGGATTCGCAGAGGCGGTCTTCTGGGGATCTGAATTGGGAACACCCGCAGCAATCGCGGCGTTAAAACCGGCGCTTGAGTGACAACCGGTGCATTCCGGGCGACCACCTGCATAAGCGTTGGCGGTACCGCTGCCGTGCACGGATCTTGCCCAAGTGACTTCCTTGCCTGAAATCAGGTTGGTGTCATTGTGGCAGGTAGTGCAGGACAGATCAGCAGCTGATAAAGATTTACCATCCGCGCCGGCGGGGCCAGCCGGGCCAGCTACACCAGCAGGGCCAGCAGGACCGGCGGGGCCAGCCGGGCCGGGTTGGGCACCACAGGCGGACAAAACGGCAACAGCCAGAATCAGCGTGCCTAGTAGTACAAGAATCTTTTTGGTTGACATGTTTCACATTCTCCTATTTTGGGTTAAAAGCTTTTCTGGGAATTACAAGTGATTAGATAAAGTGAGTGTGCCTCCTTGTAATGCATGGATTTGACATAAATTAACATTATTCATCATACCTTTTTTTTTCGTGATGAATATCACGAAGTAAGTATGATGAAGGTAACTCAGGATGATTCAAGTTGAAGATAAATATCACCTAATCTGATTATAACCCAATTCTAATTATTGTGAATAATACCGCAAACTAAAAACAAAAAGATATGCTTATGTTCTGCCTTCTTTAAAAAAAACTTTGCAGTTTTAAAGAGAGCCATCCAGCTAAAATGGTGCGCTGTTTTTCCGGGGAATTACTTTTCGAGCGCGCCGGTCTCGATCCAGGCTTTGATTTGGGCCAGTTCTCGAGCGGTTAATTGACTTGGGAGGCTTTCAGCCATTTGGACCAGGAGCAGTTTACTCTCAGCGTTGGACTTGGGGAGGATGACCACGCCAGGATGGCAGGTTGCACGGATTACCTGACCAAGCCCGTGGATGAGGACTTGCTTTTCAACAAGTTAAGAGAATACCTGGAATAAACCACGCTCAAACCTGAAATTCTCATTTCAGATGATGATCTTAAAAGCGTTTTGAGAGGGATCAAGCTGGGAGCAGAGGATTAGCTGCCCAAACCTATCGAGCCAGCCCTGATCTACGCGCGCAGCTCCTCCTTCCTCGAAATGAAACATCTGCGCGATTTGCAGCAGCTTTACCTGAAGGGATTGGATAGGGAGCTGGATATCACCCGTGAGTTCCAGCAGGGATTTCTGCCCGCCGTGGAACCAGCGAATATGTCCAAATATGTCAACAGCCGCCCTCATTTGAGAGCGGCTGCTGTGTTGGTAAGTTGATTCTGGTTTATCTAAACTTGAAGTTTGCGGTTTGCACCGTTCCGTCCACCAGCATGACGATCAATTGGCGGCAGGTGCCAGCCCAGGCTTTGTTTGTTCTCCAAATGAAATTGTACAGACCGTCCGTCAAGGAAAATCTGTTGCCACCCGAATTTATGATCGAAGCAGGGACGCCCGGGAGAACCTTTCGAACACTCTTTAATCCCAACACTGACTGCTGGCTCCACTTTCCCATCGAAACAGGAGCGCCCAATACTGCACCAGTGGTGCAATTGATCTGGACGGATTGTGGGAATCCATTCGCAAAAATGTTCAGACCCCAGTCAGTACCCACGCTGAACTTGACCGAAATGGCGCTGCCGGCGTTCGCCATATTGATGGCAGGCGGGTCAGCCACGGGCGGGAAGAATCCGGTGAAATTGATCCCAAAGACTGCTACGTTTGGATCGTGGTCGCTTGTTCCACGGGCGACATCATCCGGATAATCAGCCGAGAAATCGCTGTTAATATGCGCAATGCGGAACTGCCGAAGATCAGACAACATGGATTGGCTGACAAACATCTGATCGAGCGTCTGCGCCATTCCCACATAGACATAGCTGTAGGCAGATTGAGGAGCGTGGTTCAACAAAACTTCCCACAAATTTTTCAAACCAAGGCTCGCGTCATAGAGTGGACCAAGTTGGTCGCTGGCACCATAGGAAATGTCATCCGGGCGAGGGTACACGTTCAAATCGCCGCCCATCACAATGCGCGCGTTCGGTTTCGCAGCCTGCAGGAATGCAATGATGGCAGCGTTGTATTTTGCCTGCTCGGTGCGATGTTCAATGCAGGAATCGGGACCGCTCTTGAAGTGGTTATTGATCACATAAATATCACGGTAGCTGCCCAGCCCAATGCCTGTGCTGTAAATTCTAAAGAGACCAATATCTGGAGCGCGCGGGAAAACATAGGCAGATTCACAGGCAGACACCCCGCCTGGCAGGGAAACCACCGCATTCAGGGTTTTGGGGTTCGATACCTCGGCATTTTCTGGAGCAGCCGCACCCGGGTACGCAATGGCGGGATCGCCGCCCAGCAGAGGATCACCTGCAGGGGGAACGAGCTCCACCCGGTCGGTGCGGAACATGAAGGCGGGCGCAATGCCGCGCAGGTCTGAACTGTCAGGATCGAAGGCAGCATCATATGATGGACCGCCATCGGCAGCGATCTTGAGCGCCAGGTCCTGCAGGACATCTGGTTTGCCATCGGCGTTTTCAGTGGTACCGCAGACGAGCTCTGCTCCGCTGAGGCTGCAAATATCCTGGTTTTCAACTTCCTGCGCCATGAGGATATCCGGGCTGTGCAGGTCATTGATGATTTGCAGGGCAATGTCGTTCAAGCGAGCCTGGTAAGCGGCTTCACTGGCAGGAACATAATCATACGGAGGGGTGATACCCGCCAGGAACGGATAAACCTTGGGGCAACCCGAGTCACCGGTAAAATCGCAGCCCGAGAAGGGGTTGTTGCGGTAGTCATACAGGTTTTCCAGGTTGTAGTCAACAATGCTGTAGGCGAAGCTGCGGTCGAATTCCTGTGGCGGATTGTTGGCAGCAGGATCAACACCCTCACTGAAGGTGGGTTGGCCGGTGATTTCGATCCGGTACTTGTTGTAAGTATAGTTAACCCCGCCAACCGGTGAATTCGTCACGGTATCGAAGGTGCGTGCCGGCGCGATAAGCGCACTGCCATTATTTTCGGTTGCCTTGATGCCCAGGCTGCCCATCAGGATCCGGTACCCGTTTCCATCCCAGTTGCTTGCATCATAGTTGTCATCAAGCGGGTGGGCATCCCGGAAAGCCCGGCGCGTGTAAGGGTCGACGCGGTTTGCAATCGTGCTGTCTGGGCTCGCCACCCAGACTTCGGCATCTGCCGGGTTGAAAACGTTGCGTCCGCCGAGGACGATGCTGTTGCTTGGGATCTGCCCGCGCATGCCCTGGTGCCGTTCCCAAAAACGGTTGGCATCCCCCAGGTCGGCTGCCGGGTTCGCCATGAAAGGAGCCAGCTCAGCATCGAGATCCACGCCGCTGCGCACGACGGGTTTTGCCAGCTTTGCCGAGGTCAGTTCGGTCATGTTGTAATATTCGCTGACTTTGGCAGTGATGATGACTTCATCGCCTACTGCAGGGACGTAGCCTCCAATCAGGCTGGCGTAGGTGCCCATATAGACAAATATTCCGTCGGAGGTGTTTGGATCGGCATCTGCGCTGGCGGCAGTGTTCTGGAGGAAAAAGCCTTTATAGGTATTGGTGCTGTTCTTGATCGCTTGAAGCGTCTTTTCGTAAATCACGCCTTGAACGGTGACCATGGTCGTGCTGGAGCCGTTGCCGCTGGGCGGGGCATAAGGTGAGCGGTGTGTCGTCCCGTTATCCGAATCGAGGACAGCTCCGTTGATGGTACCGATCGGAAGAATGACTTGAATGGTCAACCCGATGGTCGCGCTGCCGGGTCGGCTTTCATTATCGCCGATTGTACAGGCAAGGCTCTTTGCACCGGCAGTCGTATTTCCTGCAACCACTGCTGCAAAGGAGAAAATGTTATCGCCGGCGGTGACATCCCCACCTGTGGTGCCATCATCGAAGAAAGTCTGGCTGGCAGAGCCGCCAATTGGTAAGAGATCACAGGTTACTGTATGCCCGGTGGTGGCCGGATTGGTTCCCGGGGTGACAGCGACAGTCAGCTGGCTGGAATCGCCGGGGAAAAGGGAATTCGGAGAGGCTAGACCGGTCCCGCTTGGATTGGTGGGACTGGTGCAGCTATGGGTTGGTGATGCGGAATTGAGCGGGGCTGGGGCAGCAACCGTAAAATCGCTCAGGTTATTATTGGTATCAGTACAACCTGAGTTGTTCCTGATGGCAGCCGTGGTATTGGATAACACAGGCGTTGGAGAGCCTTCGGAATCATTGGCAGCTCCAAAACCAACAAAATCACGCACATAGATATTTCCAGCACAACTTGACCCGCAAGCAAGGAGATCTTGATTGTAAACCAGGGCGACCTTTCCGGAAGATCCACTCATGAAAATCGTTCCGGTTACATCAGGCGTGGGCAATGGGCTGCCACAGGGGGTTCCATTGATGCAACTGGTGCCAGGCGCTTCTGCAACCAAAAAATATTGACCTGGCTGGATGGTGCCGCTTAAATTTGTTTTATTGGTCCAGGTTGATCCACCCGATGAAGCATATTGGACTGACCAGGTCGAAAGATCCACTGCGGCTGTGCCAGGATTATATAAAACAATGTAATCCTGCTGATAGGGAGCGCCGGTGTTCCCACCGCCGCCGTAGACCTGGCTGATGACAATGGAAGTCGTAATTGCCCCGGCTCGCTGCACCTGGGCGGGCAGCAGATTTAACATTAGGGCAAAAATAAGTGCTAGCGAAAAAACCTTGGCCAAATGTTTACTCACGGTATTCTCCTTTGTTTTTCAGTTCTGAGGGTCACAAATCTATCAGGATGATCACTTCAACAGACTGGCAAAATTCACCGCCCGACATTTTGAAAAAGGGAGCCCATGAAACAACTTTGAGGCAATTCAGGTAACCATACTTTGGAACAACTTTTAATCAGGCTTTCAGACATCACCGCATCCAGAGCCCCACCTGGATGGCTGACGCCAAAAGTTCGATGTAATAATTTTTCCTGAAATATGAATGTTTTTCGGTGTGCTTGGTTATTAAAAAATGCCCAAAAAATTACTATCCGCGGTCTGGAAGACCAGTTTCACTGCTATGTGACTATCTTTTGCCGGGTCTGTTGAGCCTATGTGATCGACCCACCCAGCAAGCGAAAGATCTTCAAATACATTTTAATCTTACATTTATTTTTGGGGTTATTCAAGAGGAAAGCCCAACTCCATTTCCCCATTCCGGCTGTGTGTATATTCCAAAAGACCTGATGGATGACTTAAGTAGCCACCACAGGTGTTGGGTGATTACGGTGCTAGCGACACAGCAGTCTGCCTACGACCATGGAAGCTGTGCGGAACAAAAAAGCGGACGTTCCAAATGATTCGGAAAATCCGCTTTATGATTTTGGCTTTGGGTTATCTTATTGAGGTTAGTGAAAGGGGAGTGACTTGTCAACCATCTGAAGTAACGCTTTACCCTAAAAAGCGCTTTGCGAGTCGTTACTATTTCACTTTTTTTCACCTGGCCCTGCTGCAGTTCGCTGCCCGATCGAAATTCATTAATCAAAACACCCGTCAAAAAAGACAGGTGTTTGCAATTGCTGAGGGAGAGCTTCCTATCCGTGCTATCTCTCGGAGGAGGAGCGCGAAACCGAAATCAACACCAAATTGAATGCCTGGATCCGGGTGAGAACGCCAATAAGTGCCGCCTGGTCGGGTAAAAATCCGTCCAAGATGGTTACTCCATCCGTCTCAACGTGAATCGCCAGCCCTTCGAACCAATCGGACCAACGCCCGGATAATTGACCTTCAACCCTGATTTCATAATAGAAGGTTTTGTTCATTGTACACTGTGATTTTCCTGAACCGGTTTCCTTAAGGAACGATATGCGAGGGCTTGAGACCTTTGGTTGCCTTCTTGCGGGCCAAGGACCCCGTCCAGGGCGTACCCAGCAGCGGCAGCAGCCATCGATCAATGCCATAGTAGCCTGCGATACGCCACGCCATTATCAAAAACAGGGTCTCCATTCCCGTGACCAGGTTAGGATCCATTACTCCTGACAGCATGAAGTTGATGTTCAGCAACAATCCGAAGAAAGCCGCAATACCGGTGAAACACCCGAAGATCAATCCCAGGCCAACCAACATCTCGCCGAAGGGGACCACGTAGGAAAACAATGCGGCGTGCGGTATCACGATGGATTGTAAGAACGAAGCATACCAACCTGGAGCCCCGACAAACCAATCCGGAAAATCAGGAACAGGCTTTGCGCCTCCATGTGCGATCGCCATATTGGCAAAAGTCTTGAGAGCTTCACCATTATTCGCCATGAACCACCATGAAGGCCCATTCGGCCTCAAGCCAAAGGCGAAGCCGGTCAGTTTGCTCACTCCAGCTGCAAGCCACCCCACACCTACCGAGAGACGAATAAGCAGCCAGAACCATGCCATTCGTGTATCGTCAAACAAGAACCGCCCAATCGGTGCTTCAGAAATCTGAGAAGTGACTTTTGGGTTGATGGATCGAATAATATTCATTGTTTTCTCCTTTAGAAAGTATCAGATTGTTTCGTTTTGCGCGATTTCGCGCAACCCTACCAAGAACATACAAGGCAATGCCATATGTCCCACACGTTGAATGGAAAGGGTGATCTCACAACAGTTCCGGTGCCAGTAAGACTATGTTGCCGATTACCTGTCCACTTTCCAGAAGTTCATTGGCTTTGGCCGCTTCCAGGACGGGAAACTTTTTTGTAATGATCGGTTTTATTTTGCCTTCTTCGAGCAGATTGAAAAGTACGAGTAAGTCTTCCATAAACGGGCGTTTGTTCCTTTTATACAATGCGGATATTCCATACCCCCGAATCGACTTTCTATTGGGTAACATCAATAAATTTACTATTATCAGCCAGCCTAATAACGCAATGGCACCAGCCCCACTAGGTGCTGGAGTGTATTCCACTAACTTGCCACCCTTTTTCAGCACTTCCAATCCAAATTTGCCATATTCGCCGCCTACGCCGTCAAATACGAAATCGAAACCGTTTGGTTCTGCATGATGTATCACATCCACGAGATCTTGAGCGTGGTAATCAATGGGTGTAGCTCCCAGTTCGGTTAGCATATTGTGTTTGCTGGGAGAGCCTGTTCCATACATATTGAGGTTGGCCAGTTTACCGAGTTGTAACAATGCGGTACCAACGCCACCGCTTGCGCCAATAATGAGCACCTTATCCCCAGCCTTGACCTGTACGGTCCGATGAAGCATTTGATAAGCTGAAACATAGTTCAGGATCAGTGTTACTGCTTC
Source organism: Chloroflexota bacterium (assembly GCA_021795965.1). GTDB lineage: Bacteria > Chloroflexota > Anaerolineae > Anaerolineales > Villigracilaceae > UBA5195. Next base: position 47,676 of record JAJYOU010000005.1, on the reverse strand, counting down.
AGCAGGATCAAGATTTCCAGGAACGCGAACGAGATGTTCTTTACCAAGATATATGAATTCGGCATAGCCTCCATGGCCAATCAATGCTGCCACCCGGTCGCCTACAACGACATTGGTGACACCTTCGCCAACCGCATCCACGACCCCCAGGATTTCATACCCTGGTACAAACGGGATCTTGGGTGCAAAAGATAATTTGCCTTTACGATATCCTACGTCAGTGTGGCCTACGCACGTGGCGAGGATTTTGATCTGCGCCTCCTCCGCCATTGGATCACGCAGATCATTCTCGACTATCTTGAGAACTTCAGGGGAGCCCTTTCTGGTCACGATTACGCTTTTGTACTTCATGGTTTTCTCCTTGTTATTAGTCTAGGTTTGTTTTTTTGGTTGTCATCCTCCCATGATACGAGAATCGAAAACGGCTCACATCACATGAATATGTGATTTGGGCCGGAAAAAGATGTGATATTTGGATTTAGATCAATTTGTACTGGTGAGCCAGGGCAATCGCTTTTGATCGATTATTGACGTTGAGCTTTCCGTAAATCCCCTTGACATATGTCCTTACTGTATTCGTTGAAATGAAGAGCCTTCCAGCGATTTCTTTATATTTTAATCCATTGGCGATCAGACGGAGTACATCCAACTCACGATCAGTTAGTGGTTGGATCATCTCGTCTACAGGTCTGGAGCCTTCAATTGGAGGTGTTGCTGTTTTACGTTCACTTGAAACAATATTTAACAGCTTACGCGCATATTTATTCACCCGGTCAGGTGCAGTTGGGTCATTCAAAACCCCCTTCAACAAGGGTACGATATCCGGGCCTGCTTCCGCAAACAGTAATGCATAACCCTCGGGTTCAGCTAAGGCCAGAGACTGCCCAAGACTTTCAATGGACTTCGCAGGCGTCTCCCCGCGATTCTGCTTCTGTAAAGCCAACGCCCTAAGTAAATGCAATTCGATCAGGTGTCCGAACCGTCCACTCGGACAGGCTGTGGCCTGAAGCTTTTCCAATAAATCCAGAGCCTTCTCGATCTCCCCCTGCGCCAGGTAAACCCGGATGAGAATCACTTCGATAATTTCTACCACCACAACTGGTAGTCTTGTCATGGCGTGTTCCGCTTCCCTGGTAAGTACATCCTCCATAGGCAATGCCAAACGGGAAGCGCGATCAGTATCTCCCATCGCCAGGCGGATCTGAATCTGGCGGATCGTCAGTGTAAAAGTATCCGATCTTGGGAAAGCCCTTTCCAATGCCTGGAGTTCTTGCAGGGCACCCTCTAGATCTCCTTTTGCTTGGCGCAGCCTTGACTTGAGGATCCAACCGGTAAAAACTTCATCCAATCCAGCCTGACTGCATAGGGCAATCCCTTGTTGCAATGCCTTTTCGGCGGACTCAAGTTCGTTCCATTCCAGGTAGATGCTCGCCAAGCCAATCAACCCTTGACCGGCCGGATAGAATATCTTTTGTCCCGCCTGAACGCCCATATCGATGATCGACTGGTATAACCGGACAGCTTCATGGAGCTTTCCATAATAACCCAACCAAATTCCCCCCCTCATCATAGTATGAGCAGCCAGGGTGTAATTGGCAGAGACTAGCGCTAGGCGAAGACATTCGCGGAAAGCCGCATCGGCTTTTTCAACATCGCCCTCCGATCCATAGGCGATGGCCAGCGCAGAAAAAACGCGGGCGCGGGATGCAAGGTCTCCTTCCGGTAAAAAGTCAAGCGCTTCCTGAGATAAGTGGATCGCTCTGGATGTGTTCCCCGCCAGGGCAACCCAATGGGATAAGAGCACAATCATTTCCTTGAGCAGGGTATCGTTCTCGGGCGACGGGGGTAGAGAGCGCAACATGGTTTCCATTTTTAACAGGGCTGGTTCGGAAAGATCCATTTTTCCCTGCAGGAGATCGATCCATGTCCGATAAATCTTCAGGAACAGGTGGGTATCAAAAGATTCCTGCGGTAATGCTTCCAGCCAATTTTTGAGATCATTTACCCTGCCGGTAAACATCATTGTTCGTGCAACCCGCTCCATCAATGATATGGCTCTATCGTAATCCTTTCCCACCAAGGCATGTTGGATGGCATCGTCGAGCAAATTGTTTTCCGTCAGCCATACACTGGCTCGGCAGTGCAGTTTCTGGATGGCACCTACCGATAGAGTCTGCTTCAACCGGTATGTCAGCAAATCGGAAAACAGGTGATGATATCGAAACCATTGGCCGTCTTCATCCAGGGAAACCAGGAACAAGTTCGCCCGGTGTAGAGCCATAAGCACGGACTGCCCATTCTCACAATCAGTGACAGCCTCACACAACCCGGCATTCAGGCGCTCCAGGATGGACGTTTGCAGCAAGAACGCTTGTATACCTTCTGGCTGATGCTGGAGCACTTCTTCGATCAGATATTCCGCAATGTAGACGTGACTGCCGGTAAAGGCTTTAACGAAACCAGGGATATCGCTGTGCCCATTCATGGAGAGGGCGGCCAATTGCAACCCAGCGACCCAGCCCTCCGTGCGCTCTTCCAGAGCCGCCACGTTTTCTGTTGACAGATCCAGCGCCATCATTCGATTGAAGAATGATGCCGCTTCATCATTGGTGAAGCGCAGGTCCTGGGTGCGTACTTCGATCAATTGGTTACAGGCCCGAAAGCGAGCGAGAGGCCAGGGTGGATCGATGCGCGTCGACAGCACGATATGTAATTTATCAGGGAGGTGATCGAGCAGGAAGGAGAGAGCCATTTGGATTGCATCATTCTGGATGACATGGTAGTCATCCAGAATCAACACCAGGTCGCTCTCAAGTCCGTTGAAGTCGTTGATCAGAATGGATGGAACTGCATCATCGGGTAGCGGCTGAGGCGATTTGAGCAGCGCTAACGCAGATTCACATACCCCATGTTGTATTGATTGACAGGCCGTGATCAAGTAGTACCAAAATCGAACCGGATCGTTATCCCCTTCGTCCAGGGACACCCACGCCACCGGGCGCTGGAGCTGTGCCACAAATTCGCCCAGCAGAGTGCTTTTACCAAACCCTGCCGGGCCGGATAGTAATACAAAGGTCCCCGGTCGGTTCACGCCGGAACGGAGCTTATCCGTCAGGCGCGGGCGCATCACGCCATTTTCTCGTGGGTGTGGAATATATAATTTTGTGGAGAGCAGAGAAACAGGCACAGTCTATACTCAACTGCTGTTAGAGATCAAATGATTGGTAGCGAAGGAATCCGAGGCAATTAGTACACATATTATACCTTGATGACTTCTATACTCGAGCAATATTTTAGGTCGATGCTCTATTTACTTGGATAAACTTGTAAACCGCCTCTAAATAATAGGACTATTCATCCTTTTGTTATGATTTAACCCAAATGTCCACCTCTACAGCTTCTGCCACCGTCCATCCTAACATCGCCTTCGCAAAATAATCGCAATCGAATACCGATTTATATTATGGCCAGACTGGTATTAAGAGCCAACTAAAAAGGGAATAGCATTGCAGGGATCCCTTGATTTTATAAAGCTGGCACAACAATAAATCCTTGCTCGGAAAAATGAGGATCAAAGGTAAATACGTGTTCGATCGTGGCCTGCCGCATGATTTCAAAACTCGTGCAATCTACCAATGAAAGAGCGCGACGGTTCGCCGCCATAAGAATACCCATCCCAATTTTGTGAATGTTTTCCTCGATCCAAATTAATTCGATCACTGGCTGTATATTGCTTTCAAATAAGCGCAATGCTTCAATTCCAAATCTGTGTTGAAGTAGTGCCGCCGTCTCAAGCATCACGTAATTGCTACTGAACACCACTGAGTCAGGCGATAGTATTTCAGTCCAGGCTTGCTTAGCTGGTCTATGATACTGATCATTTTCGTTGAGAATCGCAAGGAAAGCAGAAGTGTCAACAAAAATGTTCATTGCTCGTAAGCCTCGGATAAATAGGCATCATGGTTTGCAGCCATGTTTTCTGGACCTTTCAGTTGTCCAGCAACAGCTATTGCCTTTTGGCGCAAATCGCTCCGGTTATCGATTCCATTAGAATGGATCAAAGCGTCAACGCTTAATCGGATTAGTTCAGAGACGGATTTTTTCTCCCTTGCTGCTATTCTCTTCAAGCTCCTGGCTTGTTCGGATGTTAATTGAATTTGAGTGCGAATCACTTTATTCTCCTTGTTATCATTACATCAAAAGTGATGTAATGATAACATTATTTCTTGTTTTTGCAATTGAACTTTTCAAATTTCTGGATAATTCTAGGACAACTCAATCATTTAGTTCACAAATACTTCCGTTTGGATAATGAAATTTTATGGAAAACCATTCAAAATGAAATTCAAGATTAATTGAAATGATGGAAAATTTATTAACGGAATAATAAGCTTTCTATCGATGGCATTCCGAGGGTGAAAATCCCTTCGGCACATACTTGTAAGTAACGTCAATCCGGGCACGCGCATGTCCCAGCAACTGAGATACCTGTTTTCGTGCTTCACGATCATCGATTCCTTGGGTAATAAATTCCAGATATCGATTTTGAGCATAATTTGCCCGCAGCCGATGCACCCCGCTGATTCCAATTCCAAATGGCTTGGTCGCTTCCATCACTGTTCACCGGAAACCAGCCCTCCAGGAATCACTCGGGAAAAATAAAAAATGTTTGGAACGGTTTAACTCGTGGATCAGATCTTTCTGGATTGGCACCGGTCGATAGCGTCACCCCTTTTCAGGTGAAATGCAACCACATCAATATTTTTCCCTTTTTGCCCGGCAATCGCAGGCATTGCCTTGTCCCGATACATGCCTACGTTTTGGTAATTCTTTTGATAATGGGAAACAACCAACGTTGATAAAAGCAATTTGTCTGCAGGATTGACCAAAATCACGAGTATTTGGGAAACAGAGACAAGATGTACTTTTAATAAACCACAAATCAACCAGCGATTGCAAGCATCCTCTTTTTGCCACGAATCTTTATATAAAGACGATATATTCTCCTAACGAATTTCTCGCCAAAATTACCGCATCTGATCCTGATATTTCATGAGACTGGTTGTACGAGGTGAACCATAGTTCCGAGTACCGGGGGAACGTGCCAGCCTGAGAGTTAGTTTTGTCAAAGATACGATCCTAAGGAATGCCTAATTTTTAATCAGTTCAGCTCATATTGAAGGTGTAAAATTGATTTCAGGATTCCTGTTATGCGAACGAAAATCACCAAAAGTATCCTTCAATCCTTGTCTTTACCCGTAAGCTTTGCTCGCGGGCATGAATTATTCCTGTCGGATGCTGTCTTTGACACCGCCCGGCAGGGAAACCTCCTTACCGGTAAATGTGAAGGTAGCAGTGCACCGTTTTATCAAATAAGCGTTCAATTGGACGAAGGTGGTATTCAGGAGGCGTTCTGCACCTGTCCGTATGATCGGGGAGGATACTGCAAGCACATCATTGCTTTGGTGCTCGCCTATATTCATCACCCGGATGCGTTTAGCGAGCAAAAGAACATCGAAGAGCTATTGGGCGAAATGGATAAAGATGCCCTGATGCGTCTAATCGTCCAGATGGTGGCGAAAAACCCGGATTTGTATGCCTGGCTGCAAACTGCCATTCCAGCAGCGTCAGCCAGATCGAAACCTGTCCAATCACGGAGTAAACGCAAAACGGAAGTATCAAAATCAGTCTATAAAAGACAGATTCAAGGCATTCTGCACAGCCTGCGCGGTTACCGCATGTCAGAAGCCTACTGGATGATGGGCGGGATGGTCAACCAATTGGGCGAGGTGCGGGACTCAGCGTCCGAATTCCTGGAGGCTGGTGATGCGCAGGGAGCGCTGGTGATCCTGACCACGCTGCTTATGGAAGTCAGTGGGAGCTTTGATCAGTTTGACGATTCCGATGGTGAGTTGAGTGGCTTTTTTAGTGGATTGGCGCTGCCTCTCATTGAAACCATTCTAAGCGCAAACCTCAACAAAACTGAGCGCCGCAGACTGTATCAAGAGCTGGAACCGGTCATTCAAGAATTAAGCGCTTATGGGATTGATGACCTGGATGGCATCCTGGCCGCTCTGAATCGTGGCTGGTCTGGCGAAATGCTGGACGAATTGGAAGATTATAGTTTTGATGAAACCATCCTGATCGAAGCGAAACTGAATATTCTGGAACGCCAAAATCGGACGGAAGAATATCTTGAGTTGTGCCTGGAAACCGGCGAGTATCAGTGTTACATTCTCAAGCAGATTGAGCTGGGTGAGTTTGAAAAAGCGATAGAAATTGCCTGGAAAACCCTGACTCAAGCCGATGCTGCCCTGGTAGTCGCCAAAGCCCTGCGAAACGCCGGCCATCTGCCAGATGCGCTGCGCCTGGCAGAGAAAGGGTTGGGCTTATCCGGAAGCAAACATGATCTGGGCGTCTGGTTAGGTCCGATTGAAGAAGCTCAGGGGCAGATCGAACCAGCCATTCAAGCCTACCAGGCAGCGTTTATGAGCCAGCCTTCACTGGAAGTGTACACCTCGCTCAAGAATTTATCCGGGGAAAAATGGGAAAACTTGAAAGGTTTTCTCGTGCAAACTATGCAGGCTTTACCCTACACAGATGTTCTTGTTGACGTCTATCTTTTTGAAGAGGCATGGGATGAGGCAATTGTCATCACTGATCAAGCCGGCGAATGGAATTATTCCCTGATTGAAAAAGTGACAGATGCTGTTTTACCTTTTCGTCCGGATTGGGTCATTCAGGCCAGCCGGAAACAGGCGGAGGGATTAATCGCCAAAACCCAGAGCAAATATTACGCTATCGCAACAGGCTGGCTGGCAAAGATGAAAAAAGCCTATCTTGCATCGGACAGGAAAACCGAATGGTTGGCTTACCTGGAGGATCTGAAAAGCACTTATTCGCGCCGGCCAGCTTTACAGGCAGAACTGAAAAAGCTTTAAGTCTGGTGGTTTGAGAGATTCCTCTGTTTTCCTTTAGAGGTGAACCCAAAATACACTCCTATGGTTCACGCCCAGATATAGTTAAGAAAATTTAAGCCTGGATGATGGCGTTGCTTGAAATGAATTGCTGGAAATTGATCTTTTATTGAGACCAGCCATCGTTCTTCTCGGAGAAATTCGTTAACTGTGCTTCACGGTTTGTTAAGGGGAAAAACAAGAGGAATAGTACGTTTGAAATACGAGTCAGCTTATCAAATCGAGCCATTGCCATAGCCTGTAATATCTCCAACAAGACCCTGGGGGAATATTTGTGCCGGGCAGAGGCCGCCCGCACTTTAGACATTTCCCGTCAGACGGTTTACACTTGCCTGGATCATTTGGAAGCTGCTGGCCTCATTCATCGAGATGGGCACGGCATTGAGATGTTTGATGTACATGGTAAACTTAGAATAGAAAACAATCAAAAAATAGTTGAGGTAACGTGTCCACCTTATGACCACTGCCACTGCCCAGGCTCATCCAAATATCGCCTTCATCAAGTATTGGGGAAATCGGGATGCCGGCCTGCGCCTGCCTGTCAACGGTTCCATCTCCATGAATTTGGATGGTTTGTTCACGAAGACCACGGTCAGCTTTCAACCTTCGCTGGCGGTGGACGAGCTGATCATTAATGGACGTGAAGTGACGGGCAAAGGGCTCGAGAGGGTCTCGTTCATTCTCGACCTGGTGCGGCAAAAATCGGGCGTGAAAGCCCAAGCCGAGGTGATCAGTGAAAATAATTTTCCCACCGGCGCCGGGGTCGCGAGTTCGGCAGCAGCATTTGCCGCTCTCGCACTGGCTGCAACCAAAGCCGCCGGGCTAAACTGGACGGAAGCGCAGGTTTCGCGCCTGGCGCGCCTGGGCTCAGGATCTGCCTCCCGCAGCATCCCGGCAGGGTTCGTTGAGTGGAAAATGGGCAGCGGCGATGAAGATAGTTACGCGGTTTCCATTGCCCCGCCGGAATATTGGGCTTTGGCAGATTGCGTGGTGCTGGTCAGTTCCAGCCATAAAGGAACCGGTTCCACCGAGGGTCACGCGCTGGCTTCCACCAGTCCCTTCCAGGTAGTCAGGGTGGCGGATTCCACCAGGAGGCTTGACATCTGCCGCCAAGCCATCCTCGAGCGGGATTTTGACCTGCTGGGCGCCATCATCCAGCAGGATTCGGACATGATGCATGCGGTCATGATAACCAGCCAGCCGGGGTTGTTTTACTGGGAACCTGCCACGCTGGGGGTGATGACGGCTGTTCGCCAGTGGCAGTCCGGCGGGGTGCAGGTGGCATACACCATTGATGCCGGTCCTAATGTACATGTCATTTGTCCACAGGCAATTTCCAAAAGCATCGCCGAAAACCTGAGATCTCTGCCGGGGGTCAATTCAGTCCTGATCACAGGTGTTGGCGGGGCAGCCCATCTCATCCCTTGATAAACCATATCTAATATTTCGCTAACAAAAAGAAGTTATAATTTTCCTACCGCGTATGGATTGATTGGTTTCGCGGAAAAGGAAAAATTATGGTAGCGATTATTTTTATACTCGTGTTCGGCGGAATGGTGTTCATCCACGAGTTCGGACATTTTCTGGCAGCCCGTTTTCTGAATATTGAAGTGGAAGAATTCGGTTTTGGGTTTCCTCCCAGATTAATGACGTTATTTAAATGGAAAGGCACAGAATTTACCCTGAATGCCTTGCCGCTTGGCGGTTTTGTCAGACCTAAAGGGGAGAATGATCCCAGCGTTCCAGATGGGCTGGCAGCAGCCAATCCCTGGAAGCGCCTGGGCGTTCTCTTCGCTGGACCCCTGATGAATTTTCTCACCGCGGTGGTGGTGACTTCGATCATTATCTCCATGAATGGTATGAGCGTGGAGGGTAAAGTGTTGATCGAGAACGTCACCGAGGCTTCCCCGGCACAGCAGGCGGGAATTATGCCAAACGATGTCCTGGTATCGGTTAATGGGACACCCGTCAGCACTCTGGACGCCGCCCGGAACTTGATCCGAGCTGGCGTGGATACACCGGTCCAATTTCACCTGGAACGGAACGGGGCGCCTGTGGACATCACAGCGACGCCCCTTTCCAGCCGGCCTGCCGATCAGGGAGCTTTGGGCGTGGCGCTCGCATATCCCCGCCGCTCGGCAACCCCGGGCGAGGTCATGATTGGGGGCTTTAAATACAGCGGTTTAATGGCTCTCCAGATTATCAATATACCGGTTGGCTTAATCCGGGGAACACTCAACTCGGGCGAAGTGCGTTTGATCGGGATGAAAGGCATTTACGACATCTTGAACCAGGCGGTCAGCACAGATATCCAGACCCGGCAGCCAGTCTCCACCACGCCGCCAACAAGCAGCACTGGTTCAAAACCGGTTTCAAGTTATCCCACCAACAATACGCTTGAGGTAATTGTCAGCCTGAGCCTCTCGCTTGCCGTATTCAATTTACTGCCCATACCAGCTTTGGATGGCGGACGGATTTTGTTCGCTTTGCCCGAGATTCTATTTAAAAAACGAATTCCATACAAACTGGAAAACGTTGTGAATGGTGTGGCCATGTTATTGTTAATTCTTTTAATGGTAGTCATCAATGCCATGGATTTCATTAACCCCGCAAGTTTTAAATAATAAATTTGAGAAAAACAAAATTATGAAAGAAACCCCCTTTTCTACTGTTTTAACTGCGTTGACCAACACGGATCAATCCTTTCCATCCCGCCTGCTTAAAAGATTTAGCGACCTGGGCGAGAAGGAAATCGCAGAATTTATGAAAACCTGGCCGCAGGTTCCCCTGATTCGCAAGCGAACTTTAATGAAAAATTTGTATGAACTCTTCATCGATGACACACTCATGTCCTTTGAAGGGATCGCCACCAGGTTAATGAAAGACGATGATGGTGAGGTTCGCCACTGGGCTGTGAAGATGCTCGAAGATACAACGGATACCACCTTGATCCCCGAGCTGGTAAGGCTGGCAGAATCTGATCCAAATCCCGCAGTTTGTGCAACGGTGGGAACAGTCCTGGGTCAGTTTGTGCGATTGGCTGAAATGGGTGAGATTGGCGACCAGTCGAAAAAATTGATCGAGGAAACACTTTTAAAAATGGCACGAGCTGAAGACCCAGCCATCGCGAGAACTGCCCTTGAATCACTCGGTTATTCCAGCCGGCCAGAAGTGGATGCCCTGATCCTACAGGCTTTTAACCGTGTTGATCCACTCTGGCAGGCAACCGCCCTTTTTGCTGCGGGTCGTTCAGCCGATAATCGCTGGCAGGAACAGGTTTTGACTGGAATGCTGAGCGAGGAAGATGATGTCCGCCTTGTGGCAGTCCAGAGCGCCGGCGAATTGGAACTTAAGGTAGCCAGGAAACCCCTCCTGGATATGCTCGAAGAAGAACCGAATGATGATATTTTCCAGGCGATCATCTGGTCTCTGTCACAAATCGGTGGCGAGGATGTACGGACTTATTTACAAGCCGTGCTGGCTGAAGCTGAAGATGACGAACAGGTGGAATACCTGGAGGAAGCCCTGGCTAACCTTGCATTCACGGAAGACCTGAAGAATTTTGACATGATGGCAGTAGATCCTGATCTTGACCTGGATCTTGATGAGGATGATGAATAGGTTTTCACCCAACGAAGGATTGTTCGCCTGGCTTTTCATAGCCAGGCGAATTATTTTAATCATTTCCCTTCCTGATTGCCTGTGACAGATTACAATTACCAGAAACACCTTGGGACCGAGAGCAAATGATATCCTTTTCTGAATTGATAACCACCTTTACCAATAACCTGCTGCCAATCCTGTTGATCAGCGTGGCAGGATATTTTTTAGGAAAGCTGCTTAACATCGATTCGCGTTCCGTGGGACGAATCTCGTTTTATTTTTTTAACCCGATCCTGATTTTTAACTTACTGGTTCACAGCGAGCTTCCATTTGGAGAAATAGCCAAAACCGGGACACTCGTAATGGCGGTTACCCTGATTTCTGGAATGTTGGCGCTGGCAGGCGGTTTATTGCTAAAATTAAAAAGGACCCAGATGGTTTCCACCCTGATCACTTCCATGTTTGCGAATAATGGCAATTATGGGTTACCTTTGATTACTTTTGCTTTCGGGAGCGCTGCGCTGGCTCACACCAGCATTTACTTGGTTTTTTCTTCCCTGTTGACCAACACCCTCGGGGTGCTGATTGCCTCTCTCGGGCATGTGGATTTGAAGCAGGCTTTTATCGGAATGTTTAGAGTACCAACTTTGTATGCTGTTTTATTGGCTGGTTTGATCAATTATTTTCATCTGACCCTGCCAGATTCCGTGGATCGAACCACGACCTTGATCGCAGGCGCGGCAGTCCCTTTGATGATTTTCCTGCTGGGGCTGGAATTGCGTCATGTGCGCTGGACGGAAAGCATTTCTGCATTGGGTCTGGCTACCTCCATCCGGCTGCTGGGCGGACCCTTCATGGGGTTGGTCCTGACCTCAGCCCTGGGTCTTACCGGCCCGGGACGGCAATCCGGGATCATGGAAGCCTCGATGTCGGCAGCCGTAGCCAATACCAATCTCGCCGCTGAATACAACCTGGATAATTCCCTGGTGGCGGCAACGGTTCTCGTCAGCACTGTTCTCAGTCCGTTTACCCTGACCCCCCTCATCGTTTTCCTGGGAAAATAAGATGCGTATTATTTTTCGGATCCTGCTGGTGGCAACCCTCAGCCTGGTTGGTTTCCAATCAGTCTCTGCCCAACAACCGTCCAACCTGCAGGTGAATGATTTAAAATATCCCTATGAGTTTGGGTCGTACATCCAGTTCGAAGGCCAGCTTTTACTTCCTTCCCCGCCATCCGAAGCATTTTTAATGCTTCGAATCGAAGGAGATCCCTCCACCCGGGTTCTCCCGCTTGAGCTGGATTCGAATGGAAATTTCAAGCTGCGTTACGATGTCAAGCAAAACCCGCTGCGCCCATTTGCAGAAATCAATTATTCCTTCCGGGTCAAGCTCCTGGATGGAGTCGAGATGGTCAGCCAGGAAGATGGTTTTCGATACGAGGATAACCGCTTTAAATGGCAGGTTCTCTCCTCCGAAGGAATCACAGTCCATTGGCATGATGCAGAATTGCTTTTTGGACAGCAGGCGCTGGATGTTGCCATGCGGGGTGTAAAAAAAGCGGATGATTTGCTCGGGATAGATCAGTCGTGGTCTGCAGATATTTATATTTATTCTTCCAGCGTGGAACTGGCAGAAGCGCTGGAGATAGGCGGTCTATCTGTGGTTGGGGGGCATGCCTTGCCAGATTTAAACCTGGGTTTGGTTGCAATTTCGCCAGGTCCGCAGCAAAAATTGGAGATGGAACAAAAAATCCCTCACGAATTAGGTCACGTGGCAACTTATCAACTGGTGAAAAATCGTTATGATCGTCTGCCTGCCTGGTTAATCGAAGGGATTGCCACCCAGGTTGAACTTTTCCCCGATCCCAATTACACGCTGATTCTTAAAGATGCCAGCCGACAGGGCAACCTTATTTCAATGAAGGAATTATGTGATTCCTTCCCGCAGACCGGCGATAAAAATATGCTTGCATATGCAGAAGCTCAATCCTTCACACGTTACATCATCGATAAATATGGTCAAACCGGATTCCTGGCACTCACCAAGTCTTATGGAGATGGTCTCGACTGCGAATTGGGCAGTAAACAGGCGCTTGGCGTGCAGCTCTCCGAATTGGATATCTTGTGGCGCTCGGATGTGCTGGGCGAAAATACTTTCTTCCAGGCAGTCAAAAAACTCCTACCCTACCTGCTAATTTTGCTGGTCTTATTATTGGTTTCATCATTCAGCGTAATTTCCATGAAGAGGTTTAAAGATGAGCGCTGATCAGGTTCGAATTCATATCTGGATCAAGGGACGAGTGCAGGGTGTGGGTTTTCGTGCCTTCACCGGCTCGATGGCTGCACGCCTGGATCTGGCTGGCTGGACGCGTAATTTGGGCTATGACGAGGTCGAAATCGTCATTGAGGGCAGCCGGAAACAAACTGGTCTAATGTTGGAAGCAGTGAAACAGGGTCCACGCTCAGCCAGGGTGGATCAGTGCCGGGTTGAGGAGGAGCCGTATATAGGTGAATTTTCTGGTTTTGAAATCCGTTCCTCCCATTGAGAGCAAGAGATGACCACGAAAGATACCTGGCGCGTAATCCAAAATTCACCGGCACATGGAGCCTGGAATATGGCAGTGGACGAAGCCATCCTTCAAGCCGTGGGAAACAAAAAATCGCTGCCCACCCTGCGGTTATATTCCTGGCAACCGGCTTGTCTTTCGCTTGGATATGCTCAAACCTATCGGGATGTGGACGAGCAGAGCCTGGCAGAAAATGGTTGGGAGGTTGTGCGCCGCCTGACCGGCGGGCGGGCAATTTTACATATTGACGAATTAACTTATTCGATTGCCGCCCGCCCGGAAGAACCGCGCGTGGCGGGGTCTGTCCTGGAAAGCTATCACCGCCTGGCTGAGGCGCTGATTACCGCGGTGCGGCAATTGGGGCTGCCGGTTGAAATGTCGGAAAATAGCCCTCAACCCGCCTTAACCAAAGGTCCGGTTTGTTTTGAAGTCCCTTCGGCATATGAAATTGTGGTGGCAGGAAAAAAACTGATCGGTTCTGCGCAGGCTCGCAAGAAGGAGGGAGTGCTGCAGCACGGGACTTTCCCTCTCAGCGGAGACCTGGGACGCATCAACCGCGCCCTGGTGTATCCAGATGAAGAAACTCGCCAGGCGGCTGAATCAAAACTCCTTTCACGGGCGGTGACTGCTGAAACAATTTTAGGGAGGGTGATCCCCTGGCAGGAAGCAGCGGATGCATTTATCCATGCATTTGAAAACGTTCTCAATCTAAAACTGGAACCAGGCGAATTAACCCGTGAGGAATTACTGCGGGCAGAAGAGCTTGTCGCCATTAAATATGCCAAACCGGAGTGGACAGAACGTCTGTAATTTTGTTCTCATTCATTTTCACAGTTTTGCCTGCCTTAATCAGGAGCTGAAAAATAAGGAAATTGGACTGTAACCCAATAAAACCAATGCCTGCGGATGTTAGATTAATCTTTGGAAAAAAGTCTTGTTATTGCTTGCCCAAACGGTTTATCGCGGGTATGATTATAGATATAGGGTAATTTTTCCCTACTCAATCTAAGAGGAGAAGAACGATGAAAAGAAAATTTGCAGTACTGTTTTCTATTTTAGTATTCGCATCATTGATTTTGGCTGCATGCGGACCCGCCGCGACGGTTGCGCCAGCCGCACCAGCCGCCACCGAAGTTCCCGCAGCAACCGAGGTCCCCGCTACAGCAGCTCCTGCAGCTACTGAAGCTCCGGCTGCCACCGCAGTTCCGCCATCCCCAACCCCCCCACCTGCTCCCGTTTGCACCAAGATGGACGGAGCACCAACCGTTGCGGCAGGGCAATTTGGTTCTGCTGACAACCCGATCGTGATCACCTTCGTCCCCTCCGGGGATACCGGCAAGATCACCAAGGCTGGAACCGCGATCGCCGATTGTCTTTCCCAGATGACCGGCCTCGCCATGAAAATCGAAGTCGGCACTACTTATGCCGCTTCCATTGAAGCAATGGGTGCTGAAAAAGCCCAGGTTGGTTTCCTCAATACCTTCTCTGTTCTTCTCGCCGAAGAAAAATACCAGATCGTTCCCGCCCTGGCAAATGTACGCAAGTATGCCACCAACAGTGTTGACCCGGATAAAGACCTGGCTGGTCAAATGGAGCCCTTCTACAAGGGTCAGTTTATTGCAGGAGCCGATTCTGGCATCAAGACCTTCGCTGATCTCAAGGGCAAGAAATTCTGCTTTGTTGACCCCAGCTCCACCTCCGGTTCGATCATTCCACGCATCGTGCTCAAAGCCAACGGAATTGATCCCGATAAGGACATCACCTCACAAAATGCCGGTTCTCATAACAATGTCGCGATCGCAGTTTACAAAGGCGATTGTGATGCGGGTGTGACTTACATCGATGTGCTGACCGATTCCTCTGCCAACCTCGCCAAGGATTATCCTGACATTTCGACCAAGGTTATACCTTTTGCTGATACCGTTCGCATCCCCAATGACGGCGTCCAATACATCAAGACCCTGGATCCAAAAGTCCAGGACGCCATCACCAACGGTTTGCTTGCCATGGCAAATGATCCCGGTGGCAAGTTCGTGTTGAAGAGCCTCTACAATGTGAATGCTTTCCAAAAAATCGATGCAACTTTCTATCAAGAATTTGCAGACGTTTTGGCAAAAGCTGGCGTCAAAGCTTCAGACTTAATTCAATAATTAACCATGAAGCCTGGCAGGTTTTGAACCTGCCAGGCTTTTATTTTGTTTTTTTCCCGGATTTTTCAACAGGTAACCATGCTTAAAGTAGAAAATCTCTCAAAGACTTATCCAAATGGCACCCAGGCTCTCAAAAATGTCAGTTTTGAGGTAAAAGAGGGAGAGTTCCTGGCTGTAATCGGCTTGAGCGGTTCAGGCAAATCCACTTTACTGCGCTGCATTAACCGCCTGATCGAGCCGACCTCCGGGAAAATTACCTGGGATGATGAAGACATCACCGCGGCATCCAGTTCAGAGATCCGCAAGATTCGCCGGAAGATCGGGATGGTTTTTCAACAATTTAACCTGGTTAAGCGGTCTTCGGTTCTGACCAATGTCCTTTCTGGACGCCTGGGCTATGTGGATACTTTAACAAGTTCACTGCATTTGTTTTCCGCAGCAGATCACCAGCGCGCGATGGATAGCCTCGACCAGGTGGGATTAACAGATAAAGCTCATGTGCGGGCTGATTCTCTTTCGGGAGGTCAGCAGCAGCGGGTGGGTATTGCCCGCGCACTCATGCAGGAACCACGCCTGATCCTGGCGGATGAACCGGTTGCCTCACTCGATCCTGTCCTGGCACATTCAATTCTTAAGTATCTCGAGCAATTGAACAAGGAACGCGGTATCACCGTTTTGTGCAGCCTGCATTTCCTGGACCTGGTTCACCGTTATGCAACCAGCGCCATCGCACTTAAAGACGGCGAGATGGTTTTCCAGGGGCTGCCCAAGCAAATTGATGACGCCCAGTTTAAAGCCATTTACGGACAGGAAGCTGAGCGAGTCTCGGTGATCTAATGAAACCAATCGAAAAAGTGCTCCTGCAAAAAATAGCTATTAAATAAAAAAAAATACCTCATGGCAAATTCACTCATTCCTCCCCAAAACCTCGAAAGCCCAATATTAGCCACCGTCTCCTCATTGATCATACCGGGGCTGGGGCAGGCTCTTCAAAAAAAATACCAGCGTGGAATTTTTATCCTGACGTTCGGCATTATTCTGGCTTCATTAATTTATTGGTCGACAGCCACCCTGAAATTGGGATTGATTTCCCTTGGCACCATCCAGGTGAGCTGGTTATGGATTCCCTTCGGGCTTTACTGGCTCTGGAATGTCCTGGATGCCAACGCGATAGGGATGAAAAAGACCCCAGGCATCCTGGCAGGAATTATTTTCGCCTTTATTATCATTTATGTCATTGCATGGAATGTTACTGAAGTCAAACTTTACCGATTGGTGGAGCGGTTTAACGATGCGCGCATGGTGTCGGTAAAACTTCTCAATCCAGATATTTTCACGATCAGCATCAATGGGGAAGACTCGATCTGTGACTGGGGCTGCCTTTACACATACCTTGAAGATAAGATTTCAGGTCATCAGCCGGCTGGAGTCGTTCGCATCAGTGATAATGTCTTTGATATTTTCGGGAGAATTAAGCCGCAGCCTGCCCCTGGGTGGCGGGTGAGCCTTGGCCTGGCAGCTGAAGGCAGCCGGGTCGACACGTTCGTGGCTGGAACCCTGGTCGAGACGATCGCAATGGGCTTGATGGCAACCCTGCTCTCAACCCTCTTTGCCATTCCAATCAGCTTCCTGGCAGCGCAAAATATCATGTCGCGTGTGCCCGGGGGGGCGATTGTGTATTATATCGTTCGCACACTATTGAATATTGTCCGGGCAATTGACACGATCGTCTGGGGGTTGATCGTGATTGTCTGGGTGGGTTTGGGAAATTTTGCGGGCGTTATCGCCCTGACCATTCATTCCATTGCAGCCCTCGCAAAATTGTTTTCAGAGGAAATTGAGCATATCGATAATGGACCTGTGGAAGCAATATCAGCCACGGGGGCAAACCAGATCCAGACGATCAGCCATGCCGTTATTCCCCAGATCATCCCGGCGTTTCTTTCTTACTCATTGCTGCGCTGGGATATCAACATGCGCTCGGCAACCGTGATTGGTTTTGTTGCGGGTGGTGGTATTGGTTTTTTTGTGGTGGAAACGACGCGGCAGGGTGCTTACGAACAATATGCGACCGCGCTTTGGGCAATTGCAATTGTGATCATCCTGGTGGATTATATTAGCGCCCGCTGGCGCGAAAATATTGTGGCGGACCAACCCAAAGAGTCAGTGGACAAGGTTCAAAAACCGATTATTAGAACCCTGAAAGTCGCCTTTTACGTCTTACTAGGATTGATCATCGCCGTTTACTGCTGGAACGTGACTGAAATCAGCATTCGCAGCATGTTGTCGCCTGGGAAGAATTTCTCACGCCTCCTGATGGATTTTATCCACATTGATCTGACTGCCAACGTTCGCATGGTCGTTCTCCAGCAAATGATAGTCACCGTCTTCCAGGCGATGCTGGCAACCACCATCGGGGCGATTATTGCCTTGCCTTTCAGCTTTCTGGCAGCCAAAAATTTGACCGGGACCCGGAAATATTCGATCTGGATCTATTACGCCGCGCGTGCCATATTGAATATCCTCAGATCGATTGAAGCGCTTTTATACGTGGTGATTTTTATTTTTTGGGTGGGTATTGGACCTTTCGCCGGCATGTTAGCCCTGGCTGTGACCTCTTTCGCTTTGATCGGCAAATTATTCTCTGAATCCATCGAAAACATCGATCCCGGTCCAATTGAAGCAATCAATGCCACTGGTGCAAGCCGTGTGCAAATGATCGTTTTTGCGATTCTGCCCCAAATAACCCCGCCTTTTATTTCTTACCTGATCTACCAATGGGACATCAACGTCCGCATGGCAACCATCATCGGTTTCGCAGGCGGTGGCGGGATTGGACTGACATTAACCACTTACTTCGGAATGCTCCAGTACCATAAAGCTGGTACGGTTGTGGCTGTCATTGTGGTGGTGGTGGCGATCATGGATTTTGCCAGTGCAAAATTAAGGCACATGCTTATCTGATTTTTCTTTTCCACCAGCCAATTCTTGAAAAATATTTAATTCCCCAGGCATTGTTTGCAAAAAACAATTCGTGCTTTTACTGGTAAAATCTCCTGAATGTTTAAAAAATCAATTAAAAAGGGTAACAAGACCAAGATGTTCTGGTTCATATTATTTGGAATTGGGGGGATCACTCTTCTGGCGAGATTAATCACGGGATTAATGGCACAGAAATTAACCTATGGCGAAACAGACGTGCCTATGCACCAGGTAGCCATTATTTTTGGCGCTGGCTTGCGCCGTGATGGTGGACCGACCCCCATTCTACAGGACCGGGTGGAAACTGGGGCTCGCCTCTACTTCTCAGGCAAGGTCAAAAAACTTCTGATGACAGGCAGTAACCAGATCGTGGATTACAACGAACCGGAAGCCATGCACCAGTATGCACTCAGCCTGGGAGTTCCCGAAGCAGATATTGTCATGGATTATGCTGGCAGGAGAACTTATGATTCTTGTTACCGGGCGCGGGAAATCTTCCAGGTGAAGGATGCCATCCTGGTCACTCAAAAATTTCACCTGGCGCGGGCTTTATTTTTGTGCAACGCCCTGGGAGTGAAAGGTGTTGGCGTGGAGGCGCAGAATCGAGTCTACAGTAAATCTTCCCTCCTGCTCTGGAACCTGCGCGAATTTCCTGCCACTTTAACCGCCTTTGCGGATGTCATCACCCAGCCATTACCCGTTCTCGGTCAACCCGAACCCATTTTTCCGGAGGATATTCAATGACTCGTGAGGAAGCTCTGTCTTTTGTTCGTGAATATGTCAAAAATGAAGGTTTAATCCGGCACATGTACTCCGTTGAGGCAGCCATGCGATATTATGCCGAGAAATTCAACCAGGATGCCGATTTATGGGGTGTGACGGGTCTTCTGCATGACTTTGACTGGGAGATTCATCCCACCGCCGAACAGCACCCGGTTGACGGTGCTCCCCTCCTGACCGCCAAAGGTGTGGATTCGGTCATCATTCGCGCCATCCTCAGTCATGGCGATAACACCGGGGTGACTCGCGACAGCCTGATGGAAAAAGCCCTCAATGCCTGCGATGAAATCACTGGTCTGATCACTGCAGTTGCCCTGGTACGTCCATCCCGCTCCTTATATGATCTGGAGCCTTCCTCGGTCAAGAAAAAATGGAAGGACCGCCAATTTGCTGCGGGAACAGACCGGGTTGGCATGGAGAAAGCCGCAACCGATTTCGGGATTGATCTTTGGGAGCATGTAGGGAACGTTATCCACGCCATGAGGAGAATTGCCCCTGAATTAGGATTGACAGGGAACATTCCTGCTCAGCCCTGAGCACTCAAAACCCGGGATGCCGGCTCACTGGCGTCAGGCTGCTTTTAATAGCAAAAAAATATCATCCAAAATATTTGATAAAAGGACTGCCGGCAACTTCAGGCAGTCCCTTTGTTTAATGATTTTTCCGGTTACCAGCTATTTTTTTGCAGGAGTGCCTGAATCACCAGTCTTTTTTACGGACGTTTTCTTTGCGGGTGTTTTCTTCTTCACTGCAGGAGTGGTAGAAGGTTTTGATTTGGCGCTGGTTTTCTTCGGAGCGGGTGCAGGTTTGGTTTTTGCTTTGGCGGGCAAAGGCTTGCCTTCTTTTGGAGAAACACCCTTTTCTTGAGGGTCGGATTTAATCAATTCCAGCTGTTCGGTTTTAACTTCCTTTTTCTTCCCGGGATCTTCTTTTTTTCCTTTGATCGAAATATAATGTTCCGCCGTCCAACCGGTCGTTAATTCGAGGATGGAATCTCCGGATTTCACTTCCACCACCACATCCCCGCGAGTGCTCGAACGCTTTTTCAAGCCAGCTTCATCCAGCCTGACGGTTTTGGCGGCAGATTTAAGCAGGTGCAGGGTGATATTCTGGTTGCCTTTTCCCAGGGTCATGCCAGCCAGGCGGGTGCCTGCAGGAAGATCCCATAAGATTACTCCACGACCATACCTCCCCTGTGGCGGAAAATCGTTTTGGGAAACGCGTTTTGCTTTTCCGTCCGAAGTCACTGCGAAAACATCTCCTTCAGCGGGAAGGATTTCGGCACCGACCACCTCATCCCCCACACCCAATTTAATCCCATTCACCCCGGCAGCAACCAGGCCCATCGGGCGAACATCATCTTCCTTGAACCGAATGGCCATGCCTTCAGCCGTCGCCAGTAGAAGCTCTTTGTTACCGTCGGTTAATATTGTCCAGCCCAATGCATCCCCTTCATTTACCTTGCAAAGGAAAAAAGTTTGAGCCGATGGTCCCGGCACATCTGAGACCAGCGATTTTTTGATCATTCCCCCGCGTGTCACGGTCAGCAGGCAGGTGCCCTCCGGCAGGCTGGATCTCTTCGGCAGGGCAAAGGCGGTGACAGGTTTGTCAGTTTCCCTGAGGGGTACAATCTTGAAGAACGGAGCACCTTCACTGATTTTATCTGTCTCGGGCAGGGTATGAATGGCGGTTGCAGCACTCAATCCGTGGGCAGAGGACAGGTAAAGAGTGTCGGTGGAATTGGCGCGCACCAGGAGTTTTGGCGCATCGTTCCCGCTCAGGCGCGGAGGTTTTTCATCATGAGTTCGAGAAAGCAGCCCATCAGCACTCATGCAGACCCAGACGATTTGTTCGGGCAACAACTGGGTGGTTGTGAGAACTGATTTCTTTTGCTTGCCTTCCTTGAGGTTCACAATATGGGTTCTGCGTTTATCGGCGTACAATTCTTTGACGCGTTCCAACTCAGTTACAACCAATTCGCGCATCAATTTGGGAGAATTAAGCAGGGTTTCCAGCGATTTGATTAACGCGGTTGTTTCCTTGTATTCGATCTCGATTTTTTTTCTTTCCAGAGCTGCCAGGCGTCGAAGCTGCATTTCCAGGATGGCGTTCGCCTGTAGATCAGAGAGATGAAAACTCTTCATCAGGTTTTCGCGGGCTGTCTCGACATCCGGGGATTTCTTGATTAATTCAATGACTTTGTCCAGGTTCTTAAGTGCAACCAGGTAGCCTTCCAGGATGTGAGCTCGATTGCGCGCTTTCTCCAAATCAAATTCAGCCCGGCGTTGGATGACCGATAACCTGTGCTCGAGGAAAACTTTGAGCGCCTGCTTGAGGGTCAACATGCGCGGTTCACCTTCAACCAACGCCAGCAGGATGATACTGAAGGTTGACTGCATCGGGGTGCGCCGGTAAAGCTCGGTTAGAATTTTTTCAGGATCAATATTCTTGCTGAGCTCAATAACTATGCGCATACCATTTCGATCTGATTCATCCCGCAGGTCAGACAATCCTTCCAGGTTGCCGTCCCGCGCCAGTTCAGCAATTCGCTCGATCAGGCTCGATTTATTGACCTGGTAAGGCAGTTCGGTGACGATGATGCGGCTTTTTCCGCGCTCCATTTCTTCGTAATGGGCACGCGCCTGGATGGTGACCTTGCCGCGCCCGGTTCCATACGCTGCTTCGATGTTGTCTTCTCCCGCTTCCTGGATGATGACGCCGCCAGTCGGGAAATCTGGTCCCTTGATGTAGCTCATCAACTGACCGACGTCGATGTCATCGATGTTCTCCCAGTTTTGGAGCAGGAAAACTGAAGCATTGACCACTTCCCCCAGGTTGTGAGGTGGAATGGAGGTTGCCATCCCGACCGCGATACCGGTGGCGCCGTTGACCAGCAGGTTGGGGAGCGCAGAGGGCAGCACCGAGGGTTCGGTCAGTGTGTCGTCAAAATTTGCCGTAAAATCGACCGTATTTTTATTGATATCCGCCAGGATATCCAGCGCTTGTGCAGTCAGGCGGGCTTCAGTGTAGCGCATGGCAGCCGGCGGATCACCATCAACCGAGCCAAAATTTCCCTGTCCATCCACCAGCAAACAGCGCAACGAAAAATCCTGAGCCATGCGCGCCATGGCTTCGTAAACGGCAGAATCACCATGCGGGTGGTACTTCCCCAGGACTTCGCCAACGATACGGGCAGATTTTTTGTAAGCGCTCTCGGCGCGCAACCCCATGTCATACATTGCATATAAAATTCGCCGCTGCACAGGTTTCAGCCCATCGCGGGCATCTGGCAAGGCGCGCGATACGATTACCGACATGGCATAATCCAGATAAGCTTCCTGCATTTCACGGTCAATATCAATCGTACGTACTAATCCGAGTTCCATGAAACTTCCTTTGTTTTCGACATTGATTGGATGGTGTGAAAGAATGTTCTATTTTTGGCTTATCTTATAAGGAAAGACTCAAGTCGTCAAGGCTGATGAAGATCGCCCATTATGGCTAAACGGGTAATCATTTTTTTGCTTCAAGTTAAGGCCTGATCTCGAGGACTTTGTTGACGCAGATCCCTCCGAGACCTTTTTCGGTGCAGACTTGAATGACTGCCCGTAAAATATTCCCTCGCGGGTCTTGCTTGAAAACATCACTCGAGAGATAACCCGTGGCGCCAGCATTCAGCGGGGCAATATTTTTGGCGATGATGCAGCCTGTGGTTAAGTCAAAGGCATCAACCACTTTTTCGACCGATTCGCCGTTCTTGGTGTTGGTGACCTTGATATAGGCTGAGAGGAAGGGAAGGCTCCCAATGTTGGTGATTGTAAATTGGGCGTAAACCTGGCTTTTGCAGAGGTCGAACTTCTTGAAAGTGGGCGTGAAGTTAGGCACTGCGGTCGGAGAGGGCAAGGGTGTAAATTTTGGCAAAACGGACGCATCACCAGAAATCTTAAGATTATTAGTCAGGATGTAGCATTGGTCCTCGGTTTTTTGGGGATCTTGAACGAAGAGATAACCTCCGCCCAGGTCATTTGCCAAAACCAGTAATTGCGTGCCGGCTGGATAGGATGCAACCAGGTCATAGGCTTGCCCTGGACCTGTGCGGCAGTTCGATAGCCTGAGCACATCGGCGGTCACCGGTTCCAGGGTTGGGGTGGGAGTATCCGTTGACAGATAACCCACACGAAGTGTGGGGCTTGCCAAGGCGGTGACGCCTGGGGTTGGTGTGAGCGTGGCGGATTCTTCAGGAAGTGAGGTGGGTGTTTCCGGGGTGGGTGTGGCGGATGTTGCCGGAGGTTGTGACGGTAGGATCTGACCCGGGGCGGAAAAGGGTAATGCACAGGCTGTGGATATCATCAGGACGAGGGCGATCGTGGAGAATAAAAGCAAGTACCTTGATTTCATTATGCCTCCAATGATTAGCTTATTAAAGACAAAGCTGATCTAAAAATAGCACGATATCCCCTCTCATGCAACCTTAAATACAGCGAGGCGGCTCTTTTATGATGAGCCGCCTCGTTTCTTTGTTGGTTAGTTCTCTCCGTCGCCGGGTATTTCCACCCATTGGGAGGAACCCGAACCGAGAGCTTTTTGAACTTCCAGGAAGCGCCCGTGTTTGAAACCCGTACCTGCCGGGATGAGCTTGCCAATGATCACATTTTCCTTCAACCCGTAAAGCGGGTCGGTTGTGGATGCAATCGCTGCGCCTGCCAGGACCTTGATGGTGTGTTGGAAGGAAGAAGCCGAGAGGAATGAGTCAGTGGAAAGGGAGGCCTTGGTTACGCCCAGCAGAACTTCTGCGAAACGCGCGGGCTGCTTGCCTTCGACGGTCAATTGCTCATTGACTTTCTTGATTTCCAGCCGGTCCACGGCATCCCCTGGCAGATAGCGTGTATCGCCGGGGCGGGTGATCTGAACTTTGCTCAACATCTTGCGGATGATGACTTCAAAGTGTTTATCGTGAATGTTTTGACCCTGTGAGCGGTACACTTTTTGAACCTCGCTCATCAGGTACATCTGGCAGGCGTCGCGTCCCTGCAGGCGCAAGATGCGGTGCGGGTTAAGCGAGCCTTCGGTCAGGGGTTGTCCGGCTGTGACGTGCTCGCCGTCCTTGACCAGGAGACGCAGGGTGGATGGGATTTCATGTTCCACCTCATCGCGCTGTTCATAAGAAACCACCACCAGGTGCTGCTCCAGGCGGATTCGCCCGGTATGCTGCGAAATAATGGTCGCATCACCCAGGGTGGCAAGAACATCACCTGCTTTAACTTCGCTTTCTTCTTTGACATTGATGGTCCACTCTTCAGGAACATCATAAGTATCAGATACCATTTCAGCGTGTTCGATCCGCACCAGGCGCAGGTCGTTGTACTTGTCAGATTGGACGATACGCGCCAGTCCTTCAATTTCGGAAACCACGGCTTCGCCCTTGGGGGTCTTGCGGGCTTCGAAAAGTTCTTCCACGCGGGGAAGACCGGTCGTGATATCACCACCGCCACCTGCCGCGACACCACCAGTATGGAAGGTGCGCAGGGTCAGCTGGGTGCCAGGCTCGCCAATGGATTGGGCGGCAACAATGCCAACCGCAGAACCCATCTCAACCGTGGCACCACGACCCAGGTCAATGCCGTAACACATGGCGCAGATGCCGTGGGTCAATTCGCAGCTCATCGCCGAACGGACGAGAATATCTGTTACGCCGGCTGTGGCAATCTTTCGGGCTTTTTCGTGATCAATCATTTCATCACGATCGCAGAGCATCTCTCCAGTGGAGGGATCGTAAACGGGCGCTGCAGCATAACGGCTGTAAAGACGATTTGAAAGGGATTGCCCGGCAACATCGTCAGCTTTGTGGATCCAGATGCCTTCATGAGTGCCGCAGTCAATTTCATTGATGATCACATCCTGGGCAATATCCACCAGGCGGCGGGTCAAATAACCCGCATCTGCAGTGCGGAGGGCGGTATCAGCCAAACCTTTGCGGGCGCCGTGGGTGGAGATGAAATATTCCTGGGCTGTTAATCCTTCGCGGAAATTGGAGCTGATTGGCATGGGGATGATACGACCGGATGGGTCAGCCATCAGACCGCGCATACCTGCCAGCTGGGAGATTGGTCCAAAGCCGCCTTTGGTGGCGCCGGAACTGGCCATGGTTGAAAGGTTGCCGGATGGATCCATATTCTTTTTGACTTCTCTTGCAACCACGTCGGTTGTTTTCTGCCAGATTTGGATGACGCGTTCGTTTTGTTCCTGTTCGGTCAATAAACCGCGGCGGAAATCTCGTTGGACAACTTCAACTTCCTTGAGGGCGCCGGCGATAATTCCTGGTTTCGAAGCAGGAACTGCGATGTCAGAAACCGCCAGGGTGATACCAGAACGCATGGCATATGTGAAGCCGATGGTTTTGACGGCATCTGCCACGTTGGTGGTGATTTCCTGCCCACAGATCTCGTAAACTTCGGCGATCAGGTCTTTCACGCCGCCTTTTTCTAGAACTTCGTTGACAAATTGAACTTCGGGCGGCAGGATGCGGTTGAAAAGCACTCGACCAACCGTCGTTTCGATCATGCGGGTCTGGCTTTCGGGCAGTCTGCTGCCGTCATCGGCGTAGCAAGTGAGGGCGCGAAGTTTGATCTGGGTGTGAACTTCAACCTGGTCAAGCTGAAGGGCGAGATCAACCTCGTCCATATCTCCGAAAATGCGCCCGTCGCCTTTATGTGCGCGAGCGTCGGTCATGGTGAGGTAATACACACCCAGTACCATGTCCTTGGATGGGGAAATGATTGGTTCGCCGTCTGCAGGTTTGAGCAGGTTTTTGGAAGCCAGCATCAATGTACGAGCTTCAGTGACTGCTTTCTGTGAGAGGGGAACGTGTACAGCCATTTGATCGCCGTCGAAATCTGCATTGAAGGCGGTGGTGACCAGCGGATGAAGCTGAATGGCTGAGCCTTCAATCAGGATCGGTTCAAAAGCCTGGATGCCGAGCCGGTGCAGGGTTGGCGCACGGTTTAACATCACCGGGCGATCCTTGATGACTTCTTCCAGGACTTCCCAGACTTCCGGGCGGTTGCGTTCGATCAGGCGGCGTGCGCCTTTGACATTCGCGGCGTAATTATGCAGGGTCAGCCGGGCGATGACAAAGGGGCGGAACAATTCGAGAGCCATGCTCTTCGGCAGACCGCACTGGTAGAGTTTGAGCTGTGGACCTACCACAATGACTGAACGACCAGAATAATCGACGCGTTTACCGAGCAGGTTGCGGCGGAAACGGCCTTTCTTACCCTTAAGCATATCGCTCAAGGATTTCAATTCGCGGCGTCCACGCCGGCTCAGCGCTTTTCCGCGCTGTGAATTGTCAATCAGGCTGTCGACAGCTTCCTGAAGCATTCTTTTTTCATTTCGGACGATAACGTCTGGTGCACCCAACTCAAGCAGGCGTTTCAGGCGGTTATTGCGGTTGATCACGCGGCGGTAGAGGTCATTCAAATCGGAGGTGGCGAAACGTCCGCCATCCAACTGGACCATTGGGCGCAGATCGGGAGGGATGACCGGCAGAATGGTCAAAATCATCCACTCAGGGCGGTTGCCAGAGCGGCGGAAGGCTTCAACGACCTTGAGCCGGGTGGTGGCTTTCTTGCGTTTCTGCTTGGATTTGGTGGTGCGGACTTCGTGCCAGAGTTCCTCTGAAAGTTTGTCAAGGTCGAGGCGCCCCAGGATATCATAAAAAGCTTCGGCACCCATATCGGCGCGAAAAACCTGTCCCCAGCGCGACTTTAGCTCGCGGAAACGGGTTTCGCTTAAAAAGGTGAATGGACGAAGCTCCATCAATTCTTCGCGTGAATGTGAGCTGGTGTTCTGGTTGGAGGTGGCCTGATCTTCGAGCTGGTTCCTCAAGGCTTCCATTTCTTCACCGGCTTCAGCCTTGATGCGCTCAACATCCATTTTGATGTGTTCAATTTCGCGCGATTTCTGATCTTTTAACTCAGATTCAATCTGTTCAAGCCGTTCACGCACCACTTTTTGCACCTTGGAGATATGTCCACTTCCGACAACCTCTCCGGCTGCAACGATGGTTTCGCCGGTGGTGCTGAAGACGATCGCCTTGCTGGTGGCGGTGGTGTTGAGTTCCTGGAGCTGGGATTCCAGTCTCTGACCTTCCTGGATGACAGGCTCGAGCATGGAGGCAATCTGTTCATCATAAGAACGATCGATGTCAGATTTGCGCTGGTTGAGTTCATTTACCTGGTGATCGCGATCCGTTTTAACTTCTGCGATCTTGGAGTTGATGAGAGTCGCCTGCTCACGTTCTGAAACGCTTATTTCATCTTCAAGACGTTTGAGCGCTTTTTGGCGGGAATCTTCGTCAACATAGGTCACGATATACTGAGCAAAATACAGGACACGATCCAGGTTTCGCCGTGAAATATCGAGCAGAAGACCGAGGTAAGAAGGGATGCGGCGGGTGTACCAGATATGCGCGACCGGGGTCGCTAATCCAATGTGTCCCATGCGCTCGCGGCGAACCGCGGCGCGGGTGACTTCAACGCCGCACTTATCGCAGATAATTCCCTTGTAGCGCGGGTTTTTATATTTTCCGCAGTAACACTGCCAATCTCGAGTTGGGCCAAAAATTGCTTCACAAAACAAGCCATCTTTTTCCGGGCGCAAACGCCGGTAGTTAATGGTTTCAGGTTTGAGGACCTCGCCATATGACCATGATCGGATGGTTTCAGGCGAAGCCAGGCTGATGCGTAGTGCGGTCAGACCTTTGGTTTCCATGGAGTCCTCCTGGGGATAAAGTTCCGCTTGGAACAAAATCTATGTTCAAACCAATATTTGAGACACAGAAACGCAAGCGCGAGAGACCTTTGCCTCAAGCGCTCGCATCTAAATTAAATTATAACAATTCGATATCAAGCTGAAGATTATACTCAGCAACAGTTTTTTAAGCAAGAGCAATTTTGTCCGGATTTCCCCATTCTCATGAACTTCCAAGGATTAATCGAATTTCAATAACTGTAAAATATCCTCCAGGCAGGCTTCAAATAATTCGTGCATGACATCCTCTCCAGCCAGGTAGGGTCCACCAAATGAGCCATCCCCGTAGATCTTTCTGGCAGTTGAGGCGTCCATGATTCCAGGCACAGTGGGTGGGACTTTTGAGGTGGTGGGCAGTTCGCTCACGATGGTAAATGGAAAAGCTTCCAACCAGTTGGCATGAGAGGGTTTTATCCCGTGCTTGATCCCGACTGCTTCGGTGGAATGAGAGAGCCACCAGTCATACCAGCGCAGCTGAATGCCAGGCAGAGAATTGGCTGTTTCTGTCAGTTGAGTGCGCGCCGGGCTGTTGCCGCCGTGCCCATTCAGCACCAGGATCCGCCGGAATCCGGTCTGGTAGGCAGAACGGACAAGGTCTTCGGCTGCGGCAATCAGGGTGGAAACGCGCAGGCTGAGAGTTCCCGGGTAGGACAAAAAGTAGGGGGAGCAGCCAAAATTGAGCGGAGGAGCCAGCAAAATCCCGCTGGCTTGGGAAGCGGCATCTGCCAGGGCGACTGGAATACGCACATCGGTTAGAAGACTGAGGTAGCCGTGTTGTTCGGTGGCGCCGAGTACCAGTATCAGACGGTCATCGTGTTTAAGGTATTCTTCAACATCCATCCAGTTTAGATCTTCAATCCGCATTTGAACCTCATTTGGTTAGATTTATCAACCAAGGAATTTTACACCTTATAATTGGACCATGGCTCCAAATTCACAGGTACCCATACCACCTCTTTTCCTGGCTCGAATGAGAAAATATTTGGGCGAGTCTGAATTTCCTGCTTTTGAAGCATCCTTTAACCAGCAGCCCAGGTCAGGTTTGCGGGTAAATACCCTCAAGCTGAGCGCGGAAAAATTTAAGAAAATTTCGCCTTTCCCTCTGGGAGAAAATATTCCCTGGTGCCCTTCGGCATTTTTTTTGGAAGGCGAGGATCGTCCGGGTTTGCACCCCTACCACCTTGCCGGTCTGTATTATCTACAGGATCCTTCAGCCATGTCTCCCGCCGAATTAATCGCCCCCCAACCTGGAGAATGTGTCCTGGATCTTGCTGCCGCTCCAGGCGGGAAAACCACTCAACTCGCAGCTTTGATGCAGAGTGAGGGCTTGTTGGTTGCCAATGATATCAAAAACAAGCGCGTGGGGCATTTGGCTCAAAACGTGGAACGCTGGGGAGCGGGGAATGTCGTGGTCACCAACGAGTCACCGGAAAGGCTTGCCGATCATTTTGGAGCGTACTTTGACCGGGTGTTGGTGGATGCTCCCTGTTCGGGAGAGGGAATGTTCCGCAAGGATCTAGGCGCGCGCGAGGATTGGTCTCCTGAAATGGTGGAAGGATGTGCAGTTCGCCAGAAAAACATCCTGCACGTGGCTGCCAAACTGGTCAGACCAGGCGGCTACCTGCTTTATTCAACCTGCACTTTTGCCCCGGAAGAGGATGAAGGCGTCATCGAGCAGGTGCTGCGCGACTACCCTGATTTTGATGTGGTGCCGCTTCCAAAATTCCCGGGTTTTCTAAACGCCAGGCCTGAATGGATCGATGCCAGGTCATCCATTGCGGGGGGAGTCCGCTTATTTCCCCACCTGCTGAATGGAGAGGGGCATTTTGCCTGCCTGCTCCAGCGAAAAGAAGGCGAGCCCGAAGAAAGAGTCAAACCAGCACGTGGAAAGCCGCTTTCCAAGCAAACCCTCGAACTTTGGCGGGCTTTTTCCGCTGAGAACCTGGCTGTAAAAATCCCCGAGGATCGGCTCCAGACCGCTGGCGAACGGTTGTATCTCCTGCCTGCCCTGGTGCCTGACTACGGTCATCTGCGGTTGGTTCATTCCGGCGTCTGGCTGGGTACGTTCAAGAAGGACCGCTTCGAACCGGCGCATCCCCTGGCACTCTTTTTGAAACCGGGGCAGGCAAAAAAAGTGTTGAACTTATCCGCGGAGAGCCCGGAGCTGGCTGCATACCTGCGTGGAGAAAGCCTGGACGCAAATACCAGCGGTTGGACGGTGGTCACAGTGGATGGTTTCCCAATCGGCTGGGGCAAGGGCGTCCAGGGGACTTTGAAGAATCATTTCCCCCACGGTTGGATGAAGATGTAAAAATTGGATTGCGATTCAGTTTCTGGAGAGCAAAGTATGGATGAAACCTTGAAAGGGAAAGTGGCAGTGGTGACAGGAGCCAGCCGGGGAATTGGGAAGGCGATCGCTGAAACCCTGGCTGAGCGGGGCATGCGCCTGGTTCTCGCAGCGCGATCCCGCGACCTGCTCGAGAAGCTCGCGGCTGCTCTTCCCACTGAAAGCCTGGTCTACGCGGTCGATTTGCGCGATGGAAATGCTCCGGCAGAGCTTATTGCCGCTGCGAATGCCCGCTTCGGTCAGCTGGATTTGCTCGTCAACAACGCCGGGGCAACCAAACGCGGGGATTTTTTAACTCTACCCGATGCTGATTGGGCGGATGGATTTGCCCTCAAGTTCTTTGGGGCTATGCGATGCTGCCGGGCTGCCTGGCCGCTGCTGGTTAACAGTCGGGGCTGCATTGTGAACATTGTCGGAATTGGAGGGCGGACGGGGGATGCGGAATTCAGCATTGGCGGGTCAGTCAACTCTGCTTTGCTCAACCTGACCAAGGTTTTGGCGGACCGGGGAATCAGGGATGGTGTTCGGGTCAATGCGATTAACCCGGGCTTGATCGCCACAGATCGTTTACAGCTTCGAATCAAAAATTTTGCTCAAAAGCACAACCTGGACGAATCCCAAGCCAGGCAGGAATTGGCGCAGGAAATGGGCATTGCCCGTTTTGGGATGCCGGAAGAGATCGCCCGCGTGGTGGCTTTCCTGGCATCACCCGAGTCCGGTTATATCCAGGGTGCCATTTGGGATGTGGATGGTGGTCAAACCCACACCCTCTGAAATTGCAGAAAGCGGTTGGAAACGGCAACGGTGAACAATGGACGGCAGGTTGCGCCGCGGAAGTTTGGAGGGACCGGTCATGTCACTTTATGGTGGAATTGAGGGCGGTGGAACCAAGTTTGTCTGTGCGATTGGATCCGGCGTTGGGGATCTCCGGGTTGAGACTCGCATCCCGACAACGACCCCGCGGGAAACTCTCGGGAAGGTGGTTGATTTCTTTCTGAAACAGGAGGATATTCTCGGTCCGCTGGACGCGCTCGGGTTCGCCTGTTTTGGACCGCTTGACCCCAACCAGGCTTCGGCACGCTTTGGACAAATCCTCTCAACACCCAAACCCGGTTGGGCAGGAGCTGATGTGCTCGGCAGGCTTCGCAGTGCCTTCACTTTGCCAATCGGGTTTGATACCGATGTCAATGCAGCGGCGCTGGCTGAGACGCTCTGGGGAGCTGCCAAAGGATGCGACCCTGTAATTTATTTGACTGTTGGCACTGGGATTGGCGGCGGGGCGCTGGTGAATGGCAGGCTTCTGCACGGATTGCAGCACCCGGAGATGGGGCATATCCGTATTGATCACGATTTGAAGACGGATCCATTCCCGGGAATCTGTCCTTATCATCAGGATTGTCTTGAAGGTTTGGCGTCAGGACCTGCCATGGAAAAGCGCTGGGGCCGGAAGGCTGAAACACTGCCACCCGATCATCCAGCCTGGAACCTGGAAGCCGGCTATATTGCCCAGGCGCTGACAAATTATATTCTGACTCTCTCTCCGGAAAAGATTGTCCTCGGCGGCGGGGTGGCGCAGCAATCCCGTTTACTGCCGCTGATCCATCAGAAAGTGCTCAGCCTGCTGAATGGATATCTTCAAGTGCAGCAAATTACCCGGAATATACAGGATTACATCGTTTCCCCTGGGCTTGGCAGCCAGTCTGGTGTGTTGGGAGCCATCGCCCTCGCGCAAGCGGCATTAAAACACGACCAATTAACCGTTTAAACGATCCGCTGGAGTGTAATTTTTGCCAGGATACCCATTATTCTGAAATTTTGGGCTTTGAGCCGATTTCCACCATTTGAATCTGCACCTGGTAGCGTTTTTCACCAAGCTTGAATTTTCCCATCCCATAAAAACCTTTTGATCCGGTTTTAAAAACCTTCTCGCTGGCTGCAAAATCGGCGATTGTTTTCCCGTCGTCTTTAATTTCAACTGTCAACATGTCAATTTCCTTTCCATTGATCCGAGGTGGATTCGGAATTGAATTACCGATTTTTTACCGCTTGAGCGATCCCGGCGACATGCGCAGGTGAAGATCCGCAGCAGCCGCCAACGATCCGCGCACCTGCTTCAATATATCGCAGCGCAGCAGCACCCATTTGTTCAGGAGTAACGTCGTAAACTGCCTGATTATTTTCGTCCATGCGCGGCAAACCTGCGTTTGGTTTGGCCCAGATTGGAAATCCTGGGGCGATTGCGGCATACTCCTGGACAATTTTTTCCATATTCTCCAGCGTGGTTCCGCAGTTTGCCCCAACCGCCACGGCGCCTTTTTCTTTGAAAGTGTTCATCACCTGGGAAGGCTTAACCCCCATCATGGTGCGCACACCCCGATCATAGCTGAAAGAAACCACGATCGGCAGGCTGCTGACCGAGCGGGCACCGTCAAAAGCGGCATTGGATTCTTCAAGCGCGAACATCGTTTCAATAATCAGTAAATCCACCCCGCCTTCATCTAGCGCTTTTGCCTGTTCAGCATAGGCGCTGAAGGCTTCCTCAGGGGTCATTGGACCGAAGGGTTTCATCAGCATGGAAGTGGGTCCCATCGACCCGCCAACCAGGACGCCATCACGTTTTGATGCTGCTTTTCGCGCCAGTTCTGCCGCACGGGTGTTGATTTCCGCAGAGCGATTTACGTATTTTGATTCCTTCATTCGCAGTCTTGTCCCACCAAAGGTGCAGGTCAGGATGAGATCCGAACCAGCATCGACGAAACTGGTGGCGAGGGACAGCAGGATATCGGGATCATCGAGGACCAGGTCTTCGGGAATTGTTCCACTTTTTAACCCCATTTTCATCAGGTTTGTCCCGGTGGCACCATCCGCCACCAATATTTCACCTGCTGCGAGGCGTTCGAGAAATTTATTCATAACATCTCCTGGTTCCAGAATATCTTCTGCGATGTAAAATGTTTTAGATTGTTCCGAAAAAAATCGCGGGGGATTCTGTCCCGCCTGGTATAAATCAATTTTCGGGATAATCTTATTCTATCAATATATTTTATCATCGACTCTCAGCCGGGATCGAGAAAATCCGCACTACCTGCCCGCTTGCGGCATGGAAAAGCCAATGTTCAAATGATAATGCGGTTGATCTCAACAGAATCCCCCAGCAGCAGCGATCTTGGGCACAGGTTTTGTGCCCTTATAGTTTTGCCGTGAGTGCGGTTGCATCTTTATTTTTTGAATTTCCGATCATTTTCACCCAATATCCCCGGTGTTTATGAGGATCGGTTCAATTATCCCATTATTGATAATTACTGAGCGATCAATTCCCGCTGAGGGCTTTAATGGCAGCCTGGAGGATGACGTCCTGGTCAGAAAGAACATTTTCGGCGTTGACAGGTATTCGAATGGTGGGTTGGACGCCGCTGCCTTCCAGGAATAGCCCGCCGTTGGCATCCACAATTCGCCCAGTTGGGAACTGCATATTAATCTTTTCCGGCATTTTTATTTGACCCTTTGAAACTTCTGCCTCAATGCCAGCCGAAGGGTATTCTCCCAGCACCATTGCCCCTGGCACCTGGCTGAATCCGTAGGCTTCGAGTTCACAGGCGCTGGCGCAATTCAGACCCACCAGAACGGCGATTCGATTAAAACGGTACTGGGTTTGATTGGCAGTGAATTTATCGCGTTCGCCAAAGGGGGTGAATTTCCCCAGGCTTTGATCGTAATACTCCATTTGCCCCAGCGGAATATCCTGGTTGGTGAGGAATCCCGCCAGACCCAGGGGCACACCACCGGAATTATTCCGCAAATCGATGATGAGACCGGTCACTTTTTGATCTGAAAAATCTTTCAACCCGCGCTCAAACAAATGAATGATCAGGTTGAGATCATCGAGATTCGAATTGATCCTGATGTAACCAATGTCTTTTCCACCCCCGCTCAATTCACGAAGTTCCACGGGAACAAGGGCATCGTTTTTGTTGTAATCAAGCTCGCTCAGCAGGCTATCCACCTCAGGAACGGCGGTCAGGCTGGCACTTTTCGCTGGTTCACCAGGGTTGGTAAATTCAACTTGCACCTGGCTGCCGGGTTTGGATCGCGTTAAAACAATTGCCTGGTTATAGAGGATACTGGTATCTGAAGATTGGTTGCCGAAGACGAGCGGCTGGGCTTTGATCACATCCAGTACCGGTTGTCCGTTGAAAAGGGTGAGGATTGCCCCCGCTTTTATTCCCGCCGCCTGTGCCTGGGAATCTTTAAGGACTGAATTGACCAGGACTTCCTGGTTATCGAGGACTCGAACCGTAAAACCGAAACCGCCTGAATAATGGTCATTAAAGTCCTGGGTGGTGAAATCCCCGCCATCCAGGCCTACATGTCCATCTTTGAAGGCATAGGTAAAGTCGCGCAGGGCTGAGTAAAAGGACTGTGGATCCTTTGCCTGCTGAGCCTGTTCAATTCGTGGTCGAATTTGCGCCGAGAGTTTGTCCCAGTCAGGTTGCTTCCCGGGAATGCCATTAAAGGCGTAATTAGTCCGCAGGAATTTGAGCAGATCATCAAAAGCCTGGGTGTAAGGTTCGGATGAGTAATCCTTTGGATTGGTATCCGGAGATTCGTAAAGCGGTAGATCGGCTTGAGCGGGTTGGGAAAAGCTGAAAGGCGAGGTGTCGAGATCGACAATCGAGTATCCGGCTGGCAAAGTGCTGATTGGATCATCCGAGGTGAAGAGCTTGCCATCCGGTCCGAAGCTGCTTGGGAAGCCTTGATGATTGTCAGGGGCATAAACGACCAGTTTCCCGCCGGTGACTTCATTATTTCGATCGGTCGAGGTTTTTACAGATGCCATGTCTCCTGGCCAACCCCTGAGGCTGTCATCTCCGGTCATAAAGGCGTCCCCGCTAATATTGGGTTCATAATCCACTGCAAATACTTCCACCCCGATATCCTGTTTTCCATTGTGATCAACATCATTGAGTGTGCCCTGGGGAATTTCGGGGAGATAAAGTGTATAAGTGCCGCTGGCATCCTGCGGGTTAAACTGGACATGTCCCAAAACCTGGGATTCAACAGGAATTTCCCAATCCAGGTTGCGGGTGATAAATCCATGCATATCGATCAGGATGACCTGGCGCTCGGAATAGAGAATATCATCGGATAATTTTCCGCCAATTTCAGCGGTGGACTTAAAGTTTCCTCTTAAGAGAAAAGGTTGGGAGGAAATGATGGGAGCCAGGAGGGTTGGGGCGGCTGTGGGTTTTTGTTCAGAAGCCCTGGGCTGAAGTGCAGGAATTTGAAAATTAGGAACCTTGATTCCCAATAATTTGCTGCAGCTCAACAATGCCAATACAAGCACCAAAACCACAATTGCGACGCGATATTTTGCTTTCATTCTTTTTCCATTCCTGGCAATGCATTTCCCGGTCCACGATTTTGTCCAGAATTTTGCCGGCTCCTGAACCCTGGATGATCGTATTATACTTAGCCAGATCATAAAAACGAACGGATGAAACCAAATGGGCTGGGAACAGGGCTTTGAAGAGGAAATCAAACGGGCAATTCAAGCGCGGACCAGGGGAAATGAGGGTCAGGCGCGGGTTTGCGCCCGCAGGGCTGCCGGGATTGCTGCCGGAGAATACCTGCACCGCCGTGGTTTTGCGGTGAGCCTGGTCAGCGCGATTGACTTGTTAAAGGAGTTATTGACTCTCACGGATTTGGACCCGGTAATCCTTGAAGCGTCTCGAAACTTGACGATGCGGGTGACCGAGGAGTTTCGCCTTCCCAATGATGCCGATCTGATCCAGCAGGCTCAGGTTTTGGCGGATAAACTGCTCAATCCCCCGCACGAAATTTGAGCTTTGGGTTTACGTTATAATCTAAAACATGATTTTGGTAACCGGTGGAACCGGTTTTGTCGGACGGGCGCTCATTCGCCAACTGGTTGCGTATGGGCATGAAGTGCGCACCTTGATCCGCCCATCCTCCATCACTCCCAACCTGCCCAAAGGGGTGGCGGTGGAAGTGGCAGTTTCAAGCCTGAATGATGAGCGCGGTTTGCGGGCTGCCCTGCGCGGAGTGGATATGGTTTACCACCTTGCCAGCGCTGAACACCAGGGGGCGCACGCCAACATTCTCGAGGTGGACGCCAGGGGCACCTATAATCTTTCCCAAGCTGCTGCTGAATTGAAAGTGCGGCGTTTTTTTTACCTGAGTCACCTGGGGGCGGACCGGTCTTCATATTTTCCTCTTTTCAAAGTCAAGGGGATTGCGGAAGAACACATTCGGCAAAGCGGTCTCCAGTACACGATATTCCGTTCAGCTTTACTTTATGGTCCTGAAGATCACTTCACCACTGCATTTGCAAAAATATTAAATTTATTCCCGTTGGCAGCTTTACCGCGCGATGGGCAAGTGCTCATTCAACCCTTCTGGATTGAAGACCTTGTGACCTGCCTGCTGTGGTCCATCGACAATCCCGATACAATCAACCGCACCCTGGACGTGGGGGGTGCTGAATATTTTCCGCTGCGACAAACCATCGAAATTATTCAGCAGACTCTCGGGATCAGGCGCTGGTTATTCTCACTTGGGCTGCCTTACCTGCGCACGATGACCGTGATGGCAGAAAGTTTCATGCCGTCTTTTCCATTTTCCACCTTCTGGGTCGATTATTTTGCGTATAATCGCACCTGTGCTGTGGATTCGGTTTCACGCCTCTTTGGATTTTTACCCGCCCGGTTCAGTTATCGCTTGGATTATTTAAAAGGTGTCAATTGGAACCGCATTGCTCGTCAAACTTTATTTAAAAGAATTCGGAAAAACTAACATGATCACCATCAAAATTCTCGAAACCCCCGAAGAAATGACGGAGATAGAAGATCTCCAACGTATTGTTTGGCCAGATAGCGAAACAGATATCATCCCCGCCCATGTGCTCGTCACCCTGGCGCATAACGGGGGAATGGTCCTTGGCGCCTACCAGGCGGAAAAGTTGGTGGGGCTGTCAATCGGTTTTCCGGGTCTTTACTTCACTGCGGATGGTCCCCGTCCAAAACACTGTTCCCATGAACTCGGCACGCATCCTGATTACATCAATTTGGGGATCGGGTTCGCCCTCAAGCGCGCTCAATGGCAGTTCGTGCGCAACCAGGGTCTCGACCGCATCACCTGGACCTTTGATCCATTGCTCAGCCGGAATGCCCATTTGAATATTGCCCGCCTGGGTGCGGTCTGCAATACTTACCTGCGCAATATTTATGGAGATATGCGGGATGGATTAAATGCTGGTTTGCCATCTGATCGATTTCAGGTCGACTGGTGGGTCAATTCCAGGCGGGTTGAGGGCTGCCTGAGCTCAAATCCCCGTCCCAGGCTGACGCTGGCGGATTATGAGGCCGCAGACATTCAGAATCTCTACCCGGTCGAATATCATGCAGGTCTGGTTGCGCCGGCGGGAAACTTCCAAATCCCGACGGGTAATTTGGCTTTGGCTGAAATCCCGGATGATTTTATGACCCTCAAGTCACGGGAACTCAAATTGGGTCTGGAATGGCGGCATTACAGCCGCGAACTTTTCGAGAAAGCTTTCGAGGCGGGCTATATCGTGACCGATTTCGTCTATGAAAAGACGGGTGATCATCCCCGCAGTTTTTATGTATTAACCAACGGGGAAGCTACGTTTTAAAGATCAGGCGAAAATTGGGAATCACCCTGATCTGCCGAAATGAGATCATCTCTTTCAGATCTTTCGGCAAAAATATATCTGGCTGTCGCAAACCCGAGGGTGATGATAGCACCTCCCACTTCAATGGCAATGGTCTGATTGAAGGGCAGGATGGTCAGGATTTTTGCGTGGGATCCCGGCAAAATCTTATTATTAATCAGGAACTCTAACAACTCGGGGTTATCTTCCGCAAATTCATGAATGCGGCGGATGATGACTTTTTCACCTGCGGGGATATCGACCAGCGGAATCCAATTACTCGTGAACGATTCAAATCCGGGGAACGGATTTCCATGCGGGCAAACCTTGGGGTCGTCCAGTATCTCGCGCATTCGTTCTTCAAGCTGGGGGGAAATGGCATGCTCAATACCATGCGCTTCGTCGTGAACCATTGGCAGCGGCACCTTGAGTATCCGGATCAGGAGCCACTCAGTCAGCATGTGGCGGCGGGTGATGGAAAATGCCGCCTGTCGACCTGTTTCAGTCAGGTGGATGGCTTTGCGACCTGTGCCGATGATCCAGTTATCCCTTTCCATGCGCTTGAGAGTCATGGCAACCGTTGCCGGCGCCACCGCCAGCATTTCTGCCAGGCGAGCCGCGATGATCTCGCCTTGATCTCTTTCCATCACCAGCATGGACATTAAATAATTCTCAACCGTCTTGGTTGGTCTGTTCGTTTCTAAAGTGCTGGGAATATGTGGCATTCGTCACCGTTGAAAAATTACCATTGATTAATAATAAAAGTTATTATATACTAACATATATGATGTTCGTGCGCTATTGATTCAATTCTAACATGCCCGAATTGGTTGTCAAGAAAATGTTCCTCCTTTCACGACGCAAAGTGTTCTTGCTGCTGTTGAGATGGAGAAAAACCAATATCAGATGCGTTCGATTGAGAATGTGCAAATTTGGTAAACATGAAATAACAAAAATCAAATGATTGAAAGGGAGTAAAAAATGATCGCTGCTATTCTTCTGGCTTTTCGCGAAGGGGTGGAAGCT
This sequence comes from Chloroflexota bacterium, assembly GCA_021795965.1. Taxonomy (GTDB): domain Bacteria; phylum Chloroflexota; class Anaerolineae; order Anaerolineales; family Villigracilaceae; genus UBA5195. The sequence continues at coordinate 8,744 of JAJYOU010000005.1, read as the reverse complement.
GCCCTCATTATAGGTATCATTTTGGGAGTTCTCAACCGGATTGGGCAGACTCAGTTAAATCGCTATATTTGGCTGGGTGCAGCGCTGGCAGGTGGATTGAGCCTGCTGCTAGCCTCGCTTCTTTTGGGACTGGGTCTGGAATTTGAAGGAACTGGTGAGCAAATTTTTGAGGGCACAGTCATGCTTCTGGCTGCTTCTGTGCTGACCTGGATGTTGTTCTGGATGAAAACTGCCGGAAAAACTCTCAGCAGGAATATTGAACACAAAGCTAAAAATGCCCTGAAAACTGGCGGGGGTGGTCTGCTGGCTTTATCCTTTTTTACGGTCTTGCGCGAGGGCGTCGAGCTGGCCCTTTTCCTGCTTGCGATTGGGCAAACCTCCAAGCCTGCAACGCTACTTTCGGGAGAATTGATTGGCTTGGGCGGTGCAGCAATTTTAGGCTGGCTGGTTTTCTCATCTTCGCACCGCATGAGTTTGCGCGGTTATTTTCGTATTACCAATATACTGGTGGTTGTTTTTACTGCCGGTTTGATTGCCAACAGTGCCAGTGAGTTCATTGAGAGCGGCTTGATTCCTGCGATCAGTAATTCAATCTGGAATTTGAATGGCTTATTACCCGATACCAGTCAGCTAGGGCTGCTGCTCAAGGCATTGGTGGGCTACCATTCCGCTCCATCCCTGACCGTTGTTCTGTTTTACTTTGCTTATCTTATCCCGGTCACAATTTATTTATTTTTGGATAATAGACTCAATCGAAATTTAAATACTGCAAACATTGTGGTGGAATGAGTCATAATTGGAACATCTGGGTTTGGGGCAGACAGGAATGAGCATGGTTCCTGAAAAGCCTGCATGATTTATTTTAAGTTTTTCCAGGAAGAACTAAAAAGATCACAAGTTTCTGTGATCTTTTTAGTTGAAAGGGTTTGGCGGGAAGCAGGACAGTTCCTGTTTGCGGGGGGGGGGGGAAATTACTCCCAGCTACCTTTATCCTTCCCGTTGGTCCGCGCTGATAATGTCGTGGGCTGATAGGTTGGTTCTGGTCGCGATGAATATTGAGGAATGGACTGCGGCATGGGTTTAAAGGCAGGTTTGGCTTGGACCGGCTGACTGAAAGGTTGTTTGAGGGCTTCGCGCCGGCTGGTTTCAGCCCTGGAAGAGGGTTTCTGTTCGCCATTTGAGAAAAGCCGGTCGCCGGTCATTGAAAATGAACCAATGATCAGGAGTCGGATCAACCAAACCATGACTGCCACAAAGACCGGCACGACCTGTGTCAGCAGCTCTCGACCCAAAATGGCGGAACCGAGGGAGGTATGGTCGCTGATCGCCACCATCACGCTCCACCACGTCAGGGTTGCGTTCATGGCTGCGGCAAGCGCCCAGGCTCCGAAGAGATACCAGGCTTCGGCATGTTCCTCTCCATTTTCCTGTTCGGGAGTGAAGAGGCGGGCGATCCCGGCGAAGTCAATGCCGCAGAAAGCGATGGAGAGGATGGTTGCCCAGCGCAGACCCAGGAAAGTGACCTCATTTCCCAGCAAGTCGGTCAGCGCAAAATCAGTCGTGGAAAAGTTAAACAATTCAAAAGCGATCAAAGCCACCACGATGATTCCACCAAATACTGCTCCCCGTTTGAGAGAGGTAGTGTGGAAAACTTCTACAAATTTTGGAGACAGTGCGTTGTTCATGATTTCTCCTTCTGGTCTTGCTGAGGATCACAACGAAGAAAAACGGGTTCAACTCGATGGTTTTGCCAATTATCTTGCTGAATAAACTGCGATCCGGTTGATTTGTGAATATGTATCCATAATAGAACAAAAATTCTATTTTGTCAATACCTTTGTTCGAACAATCTTGGAACTCCAAAAAACAGGATATATCCTTGTGAACGGATCTGTTACAGGCATATAATTCACCCGAACCATGACTTCGTTCCTGCCCAAACCTTTTTTGCTCCGGGATAACTTCCATGAAAACGTCTTCGCTTGAACTTATGCTCGATTCCCGCGCTTTTCTGGGCGAGGGACCAGCCTGGGATTCTGCCCATCAATGCCTTTACTGGGTGGATATTCATGCAGGTCTGCTGCACAGCTTTGATCCCCTGGAGAAGCGGGATGACGTTTACAACGTGGGACAAGTTCTCGGCTGCGTAGCCCCCACATCCTCGAATGGTTTGATCCTCGGGTTAAAAGACGGCTTCTCGAAATTTGACCCTTCCACCCGGCAGCTTACCTTTATCCTGAAACCTGAACCCGATTACCCCGGGAATCGTTTCAACGACGGCAAGTGTTCACCCGATGGACGGTTTATCGCCGGGACGGTGGATGAGGCGGAGCTGGCAGCCTCCGGTTCACTTTATTCCCTGGGAAAAGCCGGGGATGTGAAAATTTTGCTGCGGGGTCTGCGAATTTCCAACGGCCTGACATGGAGCCCCGATTACCAAACTTTTTATTTTATTGATACTCCAACCCGCCAGGTGCTCGCTTTTGATTACGACCTGGCTGAGGGGAATATCGAAAATCCCCGCACGGTCGTTGCGATCCCGGAAAGTATGGGCTGGCCAGATGGCATGACCTCGGATGAGCATGGAAATCTTTGGATCGCCTTATGGGGCGGGGCGGCTGTTTCCATCTGGAAGCCTTCGGACGGCTCTTTGCTGGAAAAAATAACGCTCCCGGCAAAAAATGTGACCGCCTGCTGTTTTGGCGGAGCAAACCTGGATGAGGTCTATATCACATCAGCCAGGAAAGGTCTATCGACGCAGGAGCTTGTGGAATATCCGCTCTCTGGTGGCCTTTTTTGTCTGAAGCGTGGTGTGGCGGGGATACCGACTTTTACGTATGATGATCGGCTGGTTGATGAATAATAACTGGTTGATTTGACACACGCCGGTTTATAAAATATAATGAACAAAATTGAATATTCAAACCTTCGGGGCAGGGTGAAATTCCCGATCGGTGGTAAAGCCCACGAGCGCATTCTCGCGCATGATGCAGTGAAATTCCGCAGCCGACGGTTAAAGTCCGGATATAAAGAAGGTTAAACCCATCCAGGGTTTAAATTGCCGTGTATACCTCGAAAACATTTATGTTTTCGGGGTTTTTACAAAGAGCGATTAAATTCATGCCCCGATATTTTTCTGCGGGGTTTTTTGTTGCCCGCGAACCGATCCTGATCATTTTATATATAAAAAACATGAACCATTCAATTAAAAAAGATATTCGTGATCCTCTCATTCCGATCGATTATAGGATCGAGTCTCCCGTCCGAAATAATTCGATTCAAGCCAATCCGTGGGTTAGCCTAAACCGCAAATTGAGGGAAATGTTTCGATTTATTCACCGCACACAGAACATCTGGATCCCTTTATTCACGTTTGTATTGGGCATTGCGTTATGGGAAGCTTTTGCGCGCTTAAGTGGCCTGCCTGCTTTTATCATCCCCCCACCCAGCCTGGTTGCCAAACGCTTTGAGATCGCCTTGCTTGACGGCAGTCTTTTGCAAAACACGCTGGTGACTTTTCTCGAAGTGTTGCTGGGACTTCTGACAGGCACCTGCAGTGCCGTGTTGGTTGGTTACACCATTGCAAAATCCAAAGGGTTTGAGCATCTGGTTTCACCTTTTTTGGTGGCAAGCCAGGCCATACCCATTGTTGCAATTGCGCCTTTGATGATCATCTGGTTCGGACCCGGTCTGCTATCCAAGGTATTGATCTGTGCATTGATTGTTTTCTTCCCGGTCCTGGTCAATACCGTGGTCGGCTTGCGCAACGTGCCGCATTCGTTGGATGAACTGATGCGGTCTCTGCATGCCACCCGCCGGCAAATGCTCCAACTACTGGAAATTCCATCCGCTCTACCCATATTTTTGGGCGGCTTGAAAATTGGCGCAACCCTCTCGGTCATTGGAGCAGTGGTGGGTGAATTTGTCGGTTCTGATAAGGGTCTCGGTTTTTTGATTAATATCGGCCGGGGACAATATGATACCGCCCTGGTTTTCGTTGCTGTTTTCACTCTGGTCTTTTTGGCGCTTTCTCTTTACGGCAGTGTGCTTTACCTTGAGCGCCAGCTTTTAGCCTGGCAAAATAACCATTAGTTTGGAGGTTGAATGTTTCGGAAAATCTTTATAGTGGCGATGGTTCTGTTCATATTAACAGGTTGTTCTGCGCCTGTCACCCCCACCAATCCGCCTACCGCCACCCCCCTGGTGCATGTAAAACTACCCATGGGTTATATCCCGAATGTGCAATACGCCCCATTTTACGTCGCCATTGAAAGAGGCTATTTTAAAGAAAAAGGGATTGAAATTGAATTTGATTACTCCTCCGAAACGGATGGAGTTTCACTTGTCGGCGCAAACAAGCTTCAGTTTGCTGTTGTTTCAGGTGAACAGGTCCTGCTGGCACGCGCACAAAATTTACCGGTGGTTTATGTGGCTGCCTGGTATCAAAAATACCCTGTTTCCATTATTTCAATGGCAGCAAACAATATTAAATCCCCAATGGACCTGCGAGGGAAAAAGATCGGTCTCCCCGGTTTGTATGGAGCAAGTTACATTGGGCTGCGAGCCCTGCTTTATGCTGCCGGAATTCAGGAAAAAGATACCACCCTTGATTCCATCGGTTATAACCAGGTGGAAATTCTTGCCACCGGGCACGAAGATGCGGTGGTCGGTTATGCGGCAAACGAACCAGTCCTGTTGCGTTCCAAAGGTTATGCCATTAATGAAATGAGAGTGTCCGATTTTGTTCAACTGGCTTCGAATGGCATTATCACCAATGAAACCACGATCGCCCAAAATCCTGACCTGGTCCGCAACTTTGTGTCAGCCTTCCGGCAAGGTCTGCAGGATACGATCAACGATCCGGATACAGCCTATGACATCAGCACGAAATATGTGGATAATCTCAAACAAGCAGATCCGATCGTTCAAAAGCAGATTCTTGGAACATCGATTGAACTTTGGCGGGCTCCTGTTTTGGGTCAATCTGACGCAACCGCCTGGGAAAACATGCAAAAAGTGCTGCTGGACATGAAACTTTACACCGATCCATTGGATCTGAAAAAAGCATTCACGAACGAATTTATTCAATAAAGATGGTCAAAACACACACCCCTCCCTTTTTATCGATTAATGATCTGGATGCAACTTTTCCAGATGGGAATGGGGGTCTCCAGGTTCTTAAATCAATCAGTTTTTCGGTTTATCCGCAAGAATTCGTCTGTGTTTTGGGTCCCTCCGGGAGCGGAAAAAGCACCTTGCTTCGAATCCTGGCCGGGTTATTACCCCCCACCAGCGGTGAGATTGTTTTTCAAAACCACAAGCAGCCCCGGATTGGCTTTGTCTTTCAACAAGCCAACCTGATGCCCTGGCGGACAACCCTGCAAAATATCACCTTGCCGCTAGAGCTGGAAAATATCCCTGCAGATGTTGCGCGCCGGAAGGCGCAGGAATTAATTGATCTGATTGGATTAAACGGATTTGAATCCTCCCTGCCTCGTGATCTTTCAGGCGGAATGGCGCAACGTGTGGCGCTTGCACGCGCCCTGGCACATGATCCGGATGTTCTTCTGCTGGATGAACCCTTCGGCATGTTGGACGCACTGACCCGTGAACGCATGTGGACCGAACTATCCCGCATCTGGCAGGTCAGTCAGAAAACGGTCATCATGGTGACCCATTCCATCAGCGAATCTCTTTTCCTGGCTGACCGGGTTCTGGTTCTTACTGCGCGCCCCGGCAGGATCAAACTTGATCTGCCAGTTAATTTTCCCCACCCGCGCCTGGAAGAAATCCGATACACAAAACATTTTGGAGCCCTGGCACGCGAGCTGAAGGATTCCATTGAATAGGGATTTGTGACGCGTAAAGCGGCCATCGTGGAATAAAAACAAACTGGTGGAATTTCCCACCAGTTTGTTTTTGATTGATATTTAAGAACCCGTAATTGTCTTCGACGAACAAATCCCGCTTGCGGGTTGCCGGCGGGGTCTGCGAAAAAAATTAATCCAGTTTGCCGGTGATCATCGCCAGCTTCAATTCCCCAATCGCCTTGGTGATTTGAATCTCGCGTGGGCAAGCCATGGTGCAGTTGAAAACCGTGTGGCAGCGGGAAACCCCGTCTGTTTCACTGATGATCTTCAACCGTTCAGATGCCGCCTGGTCGCGACTGTCGAAAATAAAGCGATGAGCAGTCACCAGGGCTGCGGGTCCGAGGTAAGTTTCGCCTGCCCAAAAGGACGGGCACGAGGTTGTGCAGCAAGCGCATAAGATGCACTTGGTTGTTTCGTCAAACCTTGCCCGCTCCTCGGGACTTTGAAGGCGCTCCTTGCCATTTTCGGGAAGGGGGTCATTGTTGATGAAGAAGGGCAGGACCGTCTTATAGTGATCAAAAAATGGTTCCATGTCCACGATCAAATCCTTGATTACTTTTAAGCCAAGGATGGGTTCGACGGTGATTTTATCTCCGAGGTCGCGGACCAGGGTCTTGCAAGCCAGTTGGTTTCGACCATTAATCCGCATCGCATCCGAACCGCAAACACCATGCGCGCACGATCGGCGAAAAGACAACGTGCCATCGAAATGACCTTTTACTTTTTCCAACAGGTCCAAAATACGATCTGTTTCAGGTGCTTCGATTTTATAGGTCTCGTAATGCCATTTTTTATCGACATCAGGATTGAAACGGAATACTTTCAAAGTGACTAACATGTGCGCCTCAACTAATAAACGCGTTCTTTAGGCTGATATTTTGTGATCGAGACTGGCTTGTAGCTGATCTTGAGTTCCTTCCCCTGCTTTGTGACGAGGGTGTGTTTCAGCCAGTTTTGATCATCCCGTTTTGGGAAATCCTCGCGTGAATGACCACCGCGGGATTCCTGCCGGTTCAATGCGGATATCGCGATGACTTCAGCAATTTGAAGCATGTTCCCCAACTCCCAGGCATTGATCAGTTCAGTATTAAAGATCCTGCCTGTATCCACAATTTTGACCTGGGAATATCGCTGCTGAAGTTCATGGATCTTGTCGATGGCGGTCTGCATGTCTTTTTCGTTCCGGTAGATCCCGACAAGGTCGAACATCACTTTCTTCATATCCGTGGCGATGTCATAGACGCTTTCCTTGCCTGAACCCTGACGTAAACCATCCAGCTCGTTTTTAACATTCGCTTCCGGATTTTGAGGCAAATCCTCAAAAGGAACCCTGGAGGAATATTCGGCTGCTTTTAGCCCGGCATGCTTGCCAAAAACGATCAGGTCGAGCAGTGAATTTGTCCCGAGGCGGTTGCCTCCATGCACGGAAACACAGGCACACTCTCCAACCGCATACAAGCCGGGGTAAGTGGTATTGTGATCATCCACGATCACTTCGCCGTACTTGTTGGTGGGAATTCCACCCATGGAGTAATGGGCGGTGGGCTGGATGGGCATCATCTGTGTGACCGGGTCAACACCCAGGTAAACGCGGCAAAAATCAATGATGTCGGGTAATTTCTTCAAAATCTGTTCACCCGTTACAGTATATTTTGTTCCATCCGGGTTGGTTCGACCGTCTATCTCTGCGAATTTATTGACTGTCTCTGGTCGAACATCCAAATAAACAAAGTTTGATCCATCCACACCGCGACCGGCACGAATTTCGGTGTAAATTGCGCGGCTGACAACATCGCGTGAAGCGAGATCTTTCACGGATGGAGCGTATTTCGGCATGAACCTTTCGCCCTTGCCGTTAATCAAAACACCCCCATCACCGCGCACGCCTTCTGTAATCAAAATACCCAGTTTATAAATACCAGTCGGGTGGAATTGGAAGAATTCCATATCTTCGAGAGGGATGCCTTTGCGCAGGACCAAGGCAGCGCCGTCGCCTGTGTAGGCATACGCATTGGACGTGACCTCAAAAATGCGGCCATGTCCGCCCGTTGCCATGATAACTGCCTTCGCCTGGAAAACATGCAGCTCGCCAGTGGCGAGCTCGATTGCAACCACGCCGCTTGCTTTTCCATTCGAAGTCAATAATTCAATGACTTGAAATTCATCGAAAAAATTTACGTTGTTCTTCAGGCACTGTTGGTAAAGTGTTTGTAAAATCATGTGACCGGTGCGGTCAGCCGCATGGCAAGCCCGGCTCACCGGTTTCCCGGTGACATTGTTCGTATGCCCGCCGAAGGGACGCTGGGAAATTTTTCCCTCAGGTGTGCGGTCGAAGGGCAGACCCATATGTTCCAATTCAAGCACGGCTTCGGGAGCTTCCTGGCACATGAATTCAATGGCTTCCTGGTCGCCGAGATAATCTGAACCTTTGACAGTATCGTACGTATGCCACTCAATCCGGTCTTCTTCCACGTTCCCGAGGGCTGCGCTGATTCCTCCCTGGGCTGCGCCGGTATGTGAGCGGGTGGGATACAGTTTACTGATGACGGCTGTCTTGGCGTTTCGAGAGGCATACAGCCCAGCCATCAAGCCAGAGCCGCCTGCTCCAACAATAATGACATCAAATTGATGAATGTTCATTCTAAAGACTCCAGACAATTTTCATACCCACAACCATCATGGCCAGCATAAAGATAACACTGAGTACGCGTACAATTTTGCGGCCTTGAGTATTTGTAATATAGTCATCCGCAACGGTAACCAGCCCATGCGAACCATGAGAGACAGCCAGCAGGACCAGGATGCTGCCTGTCAATTTCCAAATGGGCAGCGCCCAGTTGGCAAGATCTTGAATATTTGAATTCTGGTCTGGCA